>JAFYAW010000004.1 GCA_017540505.1 Bacteroidales bacterium
CTGTTGTCATACCCATGCTTGTAAATCTCCTCATATTCCTTAAGGATTTTATATGTACGTTTTTCAGATATTTTCTGCTCAATGCGTTCCACCGCCCTCTCTGTAACTTCTTTTGCATAGTTCTTTGCTTCGGTGTTGGATTGAGAAGAAGAGTTTGAACTTGAATATCCTGTACTCACATTAGAGGAAATACTCCCGAAAATCTTGGAGTCCTTGGAAACTGTAACTGAACCGCTGACATCAAAAGCCCTGTCTTTTTGCAGAATTTTTGCAATTTCGGAACTCACCTCATTCCGTTCTGCCGTGGTGGTGTCATTCGTATTCTCTATGGTTGACTCCGAAGAGAGTTCCGTAGTCTCCTCCGTCCGTAACAAATTTCGGGAACTTTTCTCCTTGAATTCCCTTGCCATCACATTCTCAATGTGTGAAACCTCGCCCGGAACATAACAACAAAGGGTTTGTTCCACTCTACGAAAATCCTGAACCCCCAGATTGTACACGCCATACAACGCTCCATCCTCAAGTCCATGCTGCCAAGTTGCCATGAATCGGACTACTTGTTCGGGTATCACAACGGTCAGTTTGGACACGTCCTCCACTGCAAATTCAGAATTGTCATTTAACCGCAAATACTGTTGTGCAATTATCATCTGAATACATTCCTGAAGTGACTTCTTGGACTGTCGGGTGACAATCCGCCGCAGTAACTCTTCCCAAACACCCGGGTAAGCCTCTTCTTCATCCAGCATATCTTGAGGGGAATTATCCCATTCTTCTCTGGAACTATCGTTTTGGCACTGACGCATCAGACGGCACGAAAAGGCATAAAAATCAGAAAGCGTCTCCGTGTATTCCATATAAGAAGCCTGATTCAACTCTTCCATAAACGACTCATACTCAGAAGCTCTCTCCCCTCTTTCAGGACAATTGGCAAAAACACTTACTTCCATATTAGGATGATGAATAAAAAAGCGTTCCCTATCATTTTCGTAGATTTTGTCTGGAGAACGGAAGGTTTTGAAACTGAACAGTTTTTCGGTAATGGGTTTGTTTTCCATGTGAATTATAGTTTAAAGGTTGAACAAATAAGTGAACATGAATACAACGAACACCCCGCCTGATTATTGCAATTGGTTCGATTTTTCTATTTTCCCCGTCAACTCCTTGTAGTTCCTTTCGCTTTCCTGCTCCTCCTCACGCTTTTTTCTCCAAACGCACCAAATAAGGTACGTGACAGTGGTGATACACATAGGAGCAAACACAACTATTCCATACATACCAAAACCCATACACCAATACAACCCCCAGAAAAAACTCACGAACAACATTATAATTACTTTTGCATCATAATACTTGTTGCGGAAAATCAGATGCCATATTATTGTATTAGCGACCAAATGAAGCACAGCAAAAAGACAAAAAGCAACAACAGCATCGAAAACAAAGTCGTTGGTCACAAGATTTTTCACAAGATAAATTAAATATAATAAGAACAGCAAGAAGCTCATAAGAACAATTGAATTGCTAATAAGGCCTTTGTTCTTCAATATAGATAATCCCAAAGCGCAGCATAGAAAAGCCAAGAGACAGCACAAGAAAAGAGGCAATATAATCATCGTTACATATCCCCTTAAAGCTCTCTCAATTATGGACTCCAAGAGCAGCAAAAACAGCATAAATAGTAGCTGTAGTGTTAAATCATAAATGAATATAGGAATTTTAATATTCTCCAAGAATGATAATGCTTTTTTTAATGAATTCATCATTGATGGTTTTTGTGTTAGAAAAGAAGAACTGCCTTGAAAAACATATACGCGAATATCGGTATCCCGGCTATCACTGAAACCACCATACCTGTTTTAGCACCTTTCCCCTGTTTGTTGACCAAAATAGCTATTGCCCAAACCATACAAAATAAAAGCACGCTAACGGAAACAGGGACATAACCTTTCATAGAGGGCATCTTTTCCATATCTGGCATAGCGAGGTGATAACCTATTCTTTTGGTTGTATCATTGAAAACTCTGATAACCAAAAAGGAATAAAAGATAATAAACAACACAAAACATTGTTGTGGTAATGTGAAATATCTGATTTCGTTTTTCCAATTCAGAATAATTGTTTCATATTTTTGTTTGAACAGACTTCCCTTTCTCGCAGATTCCTTGTCCTCTCCTTGACAAACTTTCCCGTCCCCAATTTGTGCGGATGAGATTTTCCATACTATATACAATAGCGTGCAACATTCAAATGCAAGCAAAAAAAACAAATTCCACGCCTCTAAAAACCAATAAAAACAAGAAACGATAGGGAACAAAAGGAAACCGATTCCCAGTAATATAATCACTCTGAAAAGCGTGTTTTCCTGATTCCCATTCCCTCTATGGAAATGCCAAAAGAAACTGTTACAAAAAACTATGAAAATGCCCAAAAAAAACATTATTAAAGATTCCGTGTCCCAATCCCCTCGTAGCATCACTATAACAACCATAATAAAAATCCACAGCGAAAAAAGAATCGATAGTATAGTGCAAATAACTAATAATTTTTCTTTTTTGCGTAAGAATGAATAAAGATGAACTACTAATAGCAGACCTATTGGAAAACAAATGTAATTGCCTCCTGACATACCGCCAAAAAACACTGTGATTGCTGAAAAAACATAAATTTGAACAAACAGTTCTTGAATCAACCAAGGTTTCTCTATGTTTTTATAAAATAAGAATACTTTTTTTAATGAATTCATCGTCTATGGTTTTTGTATTTGAAAAACGTGACGCTATATTGTTTGTTCTTACTATCTTTCATATACGACATTTTCGTTCTTTGAAAGCAACAAATACTTTCCAAAAGCACCAAAAGATGATGGGTAGCCAAATACTTATGGCTGCTTCTATATTTATCAAACCTCCGAAACAAGCCATCAACATCCCAACTGCCATACCTGTCCAAAGTCCCGTTGTCAACACTATCGCTATTTTGGCTATAAGATTATATGGAAAGCATATTCGAAGGAAAATGTGCCATAGAATGATATTAACGACAGCAACAGTTGCATACCCTAATATGATGATGTAGGCATTGATGTAGCACCAGAGTGAAAAAATGAATGTAATTATGATGGACATCAGGAATAGCGTGTTTTTTTTTCTTGTTGCAGATAACACCATCAGTATCGCTAACGCGGTATTAACGAGTAAAAAAAAGACAGGTTCAACAAATTCGGCAGGAGATACTTTATAATTGCCGCTGTTTGATTTTTCTAAAATGAAAGAATGGTAACAAATATCATTTATTTCCAACAAGTCACAGGTGATAAAGAAAAACTGAACCAGAAGAAAGAAATCATAAACAGATTCGTGAATAGAAATTGTCTTAAAAGATTCGTATAGTTTTTTTAATGAATTCATCATTGATGGTTTGTTGATTTGAAAAAATAAAAAAGTCATTGCAGGTGTTAGGAACACTTTTTGTTATGATATCTCGTAATTTTCTATAGGTTCTATTGGTCAAGAGAATCCTCCCTTTTTTTAACTTTGTGATTGGTTGTTCTACATTATCTGTGTCATATTTCCAAAAACCGAGAAGCTGGTTACTGTCTTCAAAACTAAAATCATCGAAGAAACGACAAACAACTTTTTCAATGTCCAATGACCATTGGCTTGTTTGCAAGTCCTTATGCAAATATCCTTGATAATAGCATCGTAAAGAATACCGTCCCAAAGCCGCTCCAATATCATCCATATTGCCATCTTTGTCGCCTATATCAAAAGACTGGAAAAAAGTCTCATTCATATATTCCTTTTGCTTTTCCGGATTGTTCTTGGCAGCATCATACTCGTTTTTCTCCTTATAAAACTTTAAGAAGTCCCCGATGGAACCGTCGTAGTCTCTTAAAGCTATGTCTTCTATGAAAGCGTAAAGAGCTTCCTTAACTGCATTCCTTTCAGTGTTGTAAAGAAACTGATTGTTTTCATTTTGATTATCCCCCTCATTGTTTGCATTATACTTTGACAGATACCGTATCCCCTTGAAATACTCCTTCAGATTCTTCACGTCAAAGTCCTCCACCCGTTTCTCGCTCATAAAGAACTCGTATGGGAATTTCAGCGACTTGCCGCTTCCCTCCAACCAATGGATCTGGCACAGCCCCCCGTGCAGCCAGCCTAATTTCACCATGATTTCCGGCAAATGAAGTATCAGCTTGTGCGTGTCCGAAAGATTGTCATATACTTTCTTGGGGATTCTTTCTATGAAACTCTCCTGCCGCCGGATTATGTCATCCCCATAAATGGTTTGCTCATTGTCGGCATCGTCCAGTACAATGATGTAATTGTTCTCTCTCGGATTCTCAAACATCCCTCTGGGGCTGACAACCGTTTCCGAAAGCGAGGTTCTGTCATCTTTGTTCTTGGCCACCACCCTGACCATTATTTTCTCTGTTTTTGTAAGAATACCCATCATGTCTGTGCAGTCCCAATATACCGTTTGCTTTCCTGCTGGAAAACAGCTTTTTGGCGTGGATTGTTTCTCACTGCCTTCTATTACCACTTCCGGCACATACGCCATCGTATAAAGCTTCTCTTCTTCACGCATAATTTCCACCTCGTATTGTGCGACATCCTCGCTGTTGATTCTGAAATCTACCCGTATCTGGCATCGTTGGCCTCCCTGACTGTTTTTGTTCCGGGTGCCGCAAGGTTTGGAAGTACACGCTACAACGTTGGTGATGCGGAGCTTTGGCTCGGAGGTCTTACCAACCGCCTCCATGTCTATACCCGTAAGCTCTCCAAGAAGGCAAAACATCTTGAAGTGGGATATTTCATCCCTGAAATAGTCTTGGAAATCAGAAAGGCTGGTAATGAATGTCTTGGACTCCATAGCCGAAATCGGGTCTTTCTGACGTTTTTGGGCAGCATAAGAACGGATGTTTGTCTTGAAATTCTCACCCGAGCGGATACTGACGTTTAAGTTATCCTTTTCATCTATTTCGAAAAACACGCAAACCTCATCCCGGTCGGGAACAACGCACGTCTTTTTCTCTTCCGCCTTAACCCCTTGCGGATAGGAGAACATGGCCAGACGCAAAGCCTTGCCGTCAGGGGACAAGGGCAAGTGACGCTTCACGAACCGGTTGTGCTTGGGGGTGAGTTCCGCCCCGTCATAAAAGCGGAAAGCTTCGCCTTTCAGCATACCGACATCTGGCAGAAGACTGTCGGCAAAATCGTCGGCGTAATACTGCGACCATTCGCTGGAAAAAACCTTGTGCGGCTGGCACATGCTTGTTATATGCTCGAATTGTTCCCGGGTCATTGATTAATGAGTTGAATTTAGGAGTTTTTTCATAGGAGTGCTTTCATTTTGTATCCCGTCATAAGGATACAACTATTTTTCAGATTGGAAGAGACTGCCGTCAAATTTCATTGAGAGGGAACGTTCTGTGGGCGAATCAATAGTGTGGCAAGTTAAAACTCTATTCAGAGTGTCGTATGAAAACACACCGTTTGTTACCGACAATCGAGGTTTCCCTTCGAAAGCATGATATTCGGTGAATATTGTGTCGGCGCAAAGTTGGATGACCTGTGCCGTGTTCAAGTATTCTGAACCAGATAATTTTTCGGATAATAGGAGCAAATATAACCTCTTGATGGGGTCAATTGCATAAATTGATTGGATTCTTTCTGACCAACCCCACTTTTGTGCCCTAAACTGTGACAATCCTTTCCACATAACAAGAGAATAAGCAGAGGAACTCGTAATCAAACTGTTTATATAAAAGGTATAAAAAGAGAGTTCCCCATTTTCAGATTCCTGACAATCCATTCTATCAAACCTCTTTGGGTTTATTTGGTAAGCATTCACTAACTCCACCAGCATATCCAAAGTGCTGTCGGCGACTATATACCGAGACTCTTCGTCAATGTCATCTGTTGGGATGTCCTCCATATTTGACAGGTTCCTCTCAACAGTAGCGATAATGAGATTTGTGTCCAAAGAAGACGCTTTCCCTTTGGTCAAACCAGTATTTCTTGTTTGATTACAGGCCCCAAAGAGGGTTAACAAAAGTAAAAAATAAAGAGTCTGTTTCATTGTGATAAACCTTCAATTCTTTTCCGTGCAACCTGTTCTATATAAACATCTCCTTTTTCATCCTTTAAGTCATTAAATATTTCCATTTTATGAACATTATATCTATTATGTACATTATAGTCATCGGGAATCAGTTCCAGCATCTGTTTATAACCATCAAGAGCCTCTTGAGTGTCCTTTTTACATCCGCTTTTATTCAAACCAGGATCGTGCCAAAGTCCCCATGCAAAACAGTAAACCGCATTGGTATAAGCAGCACTATTCCTAAATAAGTAACTGGTTGATATTTTTTCATCATAAAATTGGGATAATGCTTTAACAGCTTGTTGTACGAGAAAAAGTCTCTGTTCAAATCCATTGAAACCTCCATTTATTTTGGCAGTTATCATTATAAAATCGTTATTATCAGCATAATAATTCATATTACATTTGTTCCAATACCATGCTGCTGATAGAGCTGCGTGTGGAGGTTTTTCTAATTTTTGCCTATTTGAGAGCGTAGAAGTCACATCTTCTCCACAATTTTGTTGATATTCCAAATAATTTCCTTTCAATGTTAATTGCAAAAGTCCTCTTCCATAAAAGCCTTTATAATCATTTTCTGTTATCCCCTGTTCTTTTGTGTATTTCAAGTATCCTGATTCGTAAATTAATTGTGACAAAAAATGAACTTTTCTCAAATATGAATCAATGTTGTAAGTACTTATGGCCTGATTCAAACTATTTAAATGCTTACTAATGTCATTTTGAGAGCATGCAGGTGCGATTTTTCTAACAATATCCAAGGTTAACTCATCATCTTTTTTCTCTTCAACTTCCTTTTTCTCAATGACACTGCCACTTGAATCAATCGTAACATCATATTCTTTCTTGTCATACACCTCCTTACCCATAAAATCCGTAAGGCTAACTTTGACATTTATTGTTTCTTCAGAAGATGTGGCGGGTACTTTTATTTCAAAAGTCTGCTCACATCCCATTGCACGCTTATATTGATTGTTAATGGCAATATATATTGCTTCCGCATGGCCTTCTACTATGACGGAGACTTTGATATAAACAGAATATGTTCTTTGTCTATTGCTCCCGGAAGTGTATCGTTCAGGTAACAGATTGTCTTGTGTTGGATATTGGTTTACATATTTGCCATTCCCTTTTGTAACAACAACGTCTATGATCTTCCCTGTCTTTAACAGAACCTGTCGTTCCTGTCTCCGCTTCTCCTCCCAACTCGGATGAAAGATGCTCTCCTCCCCGAAAGGGCTGCTTTTCCAGAATCCCGTGTCCATATCTGCATGTGCTATTCCTGTGTTTCAGTATTATTCAAGCCTTCCAGAAGCTGGTCGTCGGAACCGAAAGGGCTTTCCCCCAGGGCGCAGGTTTTGAAGCTGAACAGATTTTCGGTGATGGGTTTTGGTTCCATAATACTTGTTGTTTAAATGTTGAACAAATGGGTGAACATTATAACAACGAAGAAACCGCCTTTTTTGTTGCAGAAGGGGCGGGAATTATTTTATGTTAACGCATTAAAAGAAGTTGGAAAAGTAAATTCACAAAGATAGGAATACTGGCCATCAACGCAATTATGCTGCATATCTTGGCACCTTTCCCTTCAGGGTTGACCAAAAGAATTGTTGCATAGACCACACAAAATAAAAGCACACCTATGGAAATAGGGAAAAACATTTCCATTGAGGGCATTTCTTCCATATCTGGCATAGCGAGGTGATAACCTATTCGTTTGGTTATTTCATTGAAAACACCGATAACCCAAAAGGAATAGAAAATAAAAAACAATATAAAACACAGTTGAGGAAACGAAATGTTCCTGATTTCTTTTTCCCAATTCCGAATAAGTGTTTTACGCTTTTTTCTGAATAAATCACGTTGTCTTGCGAAATTCTTGTTTTCTATTTGATAAATATTCGCTTCCCCATTTTGCGTAAATGATATTTTCCAGCCTATATACAATAGAGTGCAGAATTCAAAAACAAGTAAAAAAAACAGATTCCCCTTTTCAAAAAACCAAAAAGGGATAGAGATGAGGGGAAACAGGAGGAAACTGATCTCCAACAAGACAAATATGCGGAACAACGAATCTTCGGAATTTTCCATCTTGCGCCGGAAATGCCAAAAGAAACTGTTGCAGAAGGATAGAGTAATGCCTAAAACAACAAAAACAACCTCATAAGACGCAACTTCTTCGTCTCTTACCGCTGCTAAAACAAGCATTACACATACCCATATCAAATAAAATACAGAAAGGAGAGTGCAGATTTGAAATAGCGTTTTTTTATTTTGCAGATAAGAGTAGGCATGAGCTATTAACAGCGGTGCGAGAGGAAGGACTGCAAAAACGCCATCGAAAAGACCTGCAAACAGTAGTAGTATTGCCGAAAACACATAGAGTTGAGCATACATATCCCTTATGATTACAGGTATCTTTATGCTTTTAGCGGATGAGAATACTTTTTTTAACAAATTCATCGTCTATTGCAATTGGTTCGAATCTTTTTCCCCCATCAGTTCCTTGAAGTTCTTTTCGCTTTCTCGCTTTACCTCGCTTTTCTTCCTCCAAGCGCACCAGATAACGTACAAGATGGAGGTGCTCCATATAGGAATGGCGGCAAACGAATTAAAACTGCCAAATACAGCTGTCATACCTCCAACGACTAATCCAACAAAGAAATTAAGTGCCAATAATATAAAAATTTTAGCATCATAATATTTTTCGGGGAAGATGAAATGCCATATAATGATGTTTACAACAAACGGTAATTCTGAAAATATAACTATCACCAAACTTTCAATATCTCCAATGGCACAAACGGTCATCAATACCACAAACAACACAAGAACTACCAATGAAATAGTGTTTATCAACATTTTTTTTCTCTTGAAAATAGCAATGCACAATGTGAGACATAGAGAAAAGAGGATAAAGGTTGCTACAACTGGCATACACAGCATCAATAGCCTTTCTGATAAATTATATAAGTCGTGTTCCGCATAATGTATGTTAGCTTCAACTTGTTCCAAGACACAAAAAATAGAGAAGAAGAAAAAGAAAATTAATATTTGGAAAAGCAAATCCACAATATAAGATGGAATATCAGTGTTCTTTATGAATGATGATGCTTCTTTTAATAAATTCATCGTCTATGGTTTTAATAGGTGATAAAATATAATAATCAACACAACAATTTGTAATGCTTTTTTGAAGAATTATTCTTAAACTTCTAAAAACTTTATTGTTTAATTTCCCCCATTCTCCTTCTTTTAATAAAGATGTCAAATAAAAACGAACTGGATTTTTTGGATTGCTTGGATTCTCATTCCATGTCCCAAGCATTTGACTAAACCAAGTTAACGGTTTCCACCAGACTTTCTTGTCATCATCAAAATTGAAATCGTCAAAGAAACGGCATTTTACGCTTTCCACATTCAAGACCCATTGTCCGAGTTGATAGTTTTTATCCAACCATCCTTGGTAATAACACCTCATCGCGTATTTGCCCAAAGCAGCCCCAATGTCGTCAAAATCACCATCCTCGTATCCTATGGAATAGGACATGAAAAGATTTTCATTGACGAAACTTTCCGTTTCACTCCGTTCGGTCTTGAACCTTTCGTTGCCTCCGACAGGTCCACAATCCTCCCTTTTTGACAGGTTTTCGTGAAACAGCTTCAAGGATTCTAATATGACCGGTAGTTTGGAGGTGTCGTTATATAGAAAAATATTCTCGCCATCAGGATTACTTGGGCTATATCCCAGATTTTCAAAAGAAAGGTAGCGTATCCCCTTGAAATACTCCTTCAGATTCTTCACGTCAAAGTCCTCCACCCGTTTCTCGCTCATAAAGAACTCGTATGGGAATTTCAGCGACTTGCCGCTTCCCTCCAACCAATGGATCTGGCACAATGCCCCATGTAACCAGCCTAATTTCACCATAATCTCCGGCAAATGAAGTATCAGCTTGTGTTTCACGAACCGGTTGTGCTTGGGGGTGAGTTCCGCCCCGTCATAAAAGCGGAAAGATTCGCCTTTCAGCATGCCGACATCCGGCAGCAGACTGTCAGCGAAATCGTCAGAGTAATACTGCGACCATTCGCTGGAGAAAACCTTGTGCGGCTGGCACATGCTTGTGATATGATCGAATTGTTCCCGGGTCATTATTTTTTTAATCTATCAAATCTCAAAGGCCATAGTTGAACAAATATCATAACAATGCACAAACCGCCTTTTTGTTGCAGGAGGATAGGGCATTAGTTCTCTTCCATTGGGCGGCTGCTGACGTAGTCGCGCCACTTGTCCACCACCGTCTGGAAGTCCGCCGGCAGCTCGGATTCGAACAGCACATATTCGCCTTTGGTGGGGTGCTTGAAGCCGATGGATTTGGCGTGGAGTGCCTGCCGCGGCATCAGCGCGAAGCAGTTGCGGATAAACTGCTGGTATTTGCTGAACGTGGTGCCCTTGAGGATGCGGTGCCCTCCGTACGACTCGTCGTTGAAGAGCGGATGGCCGATATGCTGCATGTGCACGCGTATCTGGTGCGTGCGGCCCGTCTCCAACTGGCATTCCACTAACGTCACGTAGCCGAAGCGCTCGAGCACGCGCCAGTGGGTGACGGCGTGTTTGCCCCGCTCGTCATCCTCCGGGAAGACGGTCATGATCATGCGGTCCTTGGGATGGCGGCCCACGTTGCCCACGATGGTGCCGGAGTCCTCCTCAAAGTCGCCCCAGACTAATGCCCAGTATTTGCGTTCGAGGTCGTGGTTGAAGAAGACCTTGGCCAAACGCATCTGGGCCAGCTCGTTCTTGGTGACCACCATCAGGCCGGAGGTGTTCTTGTCGATGCGGTGCACCAACAGGGGCTTCACGGGTGTGCCGTCGGCCTGCCGCTGGTCCTGGAAATAAAAGCATAAGGCATTGACCAACGTGCCGGTGTAGTTGCCGAAGGCGGGATGCACCACCATGCCGGGCTCCTTGTTCACAATCACGAAGTCGTCGTCCTCGTACATGATGTTGACGGGTATGTCCTCGGGATAGACCTCCGTGTCGCGGGGTGGGTTGGGCATCAGGATGGAGATCACATCGTTGGGATGCACCTTGTAGTTCTGCCGTACAGGATTCCCGTTCACTAAGATGCAGCCGGCCTTTGACGCCTGCTGGATCTTGTTGCGGGAGGTGTTGCGGATAAGGTTGAACAGATATTTGTCGATGCGTAGCAGCTCCGTGCCGGGATCGACCACGAAACGGTAATGCTCGTACAGTTCGTCTTTTGGGTTTGTGCCCTCAGTTTCCGTGATTTGGCTTTCGTCTTTCATCAAACAGTATTTTCGGCGCAAAGATAGGAATTCGGGAATGAACCTATTTGCAGGACTTGCAGATGATAGCGCGCACTGCCTCGTTCTCCAAGACAGAAACCGGCAGCTTGTCGAAGAGGCCGCACAGACGCGGAATGTCGCGCTCGGCAGCCATTTTCACGGCCTTCGTGAACATCGGGCTCAGGTAGGTCTGCTCGCGGTGGGCGGCAATCGAGATGTAGGAGAAGATGAAATCCTCCGCGATGTTCTTCTCGTCCAAGAAGGGATCCATCAGCGAGAGCGCATACGTGTAGTCATGCTTCTTCACAAAGTAGGAGGCTAACTTGTAGGCGTTCTGCCAGCTGTCCATCTTGGGATTGCGTATCTCCTTGATTTTGGCGAAGGTGGCCGCGGAAAGCGCCGCCGTCTCCGTGGTCACGGGAACGGTATCCAGATAGTTTATGACCTTCAGCTGGAACTCCATGTTCAGGCTGTTGACTTTCTCCTTCGAGATGCCGGGGATGGCGTAGAGCTTGTCGATGTTGGCCTGTATCTTCGCAATGTCGGCGGTGGAGCGGATCGGGGTCTGGAACACATCGCACACGGTGATGTTGAAGAGTAGTGGCTGGTTGGCCTGGTTGAGGTTATATACTGTGGTCATCTGCTTGGCGATGGAGGGTGTCATGGCCGTCTCGTCGTAATACTGCATGTAGAGACGGTTGTTAAGCAGCGTCTGGAACTCCTTCTTTGTCGGGATGTTCATCTCTGAAAGCAGGTCGGCGGAGTAGTTGCCCTTTTCCATCTGGTCAATCATGTAGTTTTCGATAGCCATCGCAAGCCCTTTGTTCTTGTTGGCCATCGCGTTGTTGAACTTCCACGTGACGAATTTCTGCTCTTTTTCCTTGGTCTCAATCGGATAGGTGACGTAGTATTTGATTTCGTAGAAACGGCACGGGGCCAGATAGCCGCTGTCCAGCACCTTCAGGGCATAGCTGTCCGATTTCAGCTGTTTGGCTGCTTCGTCCAAGGTCAGGAAGCTGAGGTCGTAATACTCACCGTTGTTTACAATATTCTTTTTAAAAAGTTCCCAGCAGAAATCGTAGGATATGGTGATTTCCACGCCGGGATATTTGGTCATCATGTTCTTCTTCAGGAAATCGGCACGTTTCTGCTGTATTTTCTGATAGTTCACGTCTTTATAATAGTTGGGGGAGTTGTGTGCGATGATTTCTATTTTCTTCAGCGTGTATTCGGGCACGTTCACGGTGGTCAGCAGCGAGTCGAAAGCGTCGCACGTGTAGTCGGTTTTCTTGTGCACGTAGGGGAAGGTGATGCTGAAGTCGCCATCCTCCGTGGAGGGCACCCACTCGCCGGTGCTCTTGATGCCCGTCATGTCTTTCAGGAAATTGATTTTCTCGGTGTAATCGGCGTTCTTGGTCTCGATATGTTTTGGGAAAATCGTGCGGCACACATAGTTGCCTTCTTTCAGCACTAAGATGTTGATGTCCATTTCCTGGTCCAGCTCGATGGTCTCGGGTACGGAGCCGATCTTGGCCACCAGCTTGCCGGATTTCAGGTTGGCGTTCTCGTTCGCCTCGAAGATTTTCTCGTAGGTGATGGGCTTGGAGACGGTGCCGCGGTGCGCATGGTCATAATCCACGGTCAGGTCATCGCAGTCGTACTGGCTGTGCTGCACGTAGTCAAGTGCGATGGCATCGCCCTCTTTGCCAATGAGTTTCTTCAGGTTCTTATAGTCGTTGCAAACCAGATAGACATCGCCGTTCTTGTTCACGCTGATGTATTCGGAAAGGACTTCCAGGCCCGGCTCGGAGGCGCATTTCTTGCAGACCTTGTCGTCGTATGCCTTGAGGCCGGCCATGCCTTTGGTGTAGGGCAGGTCTCTGGCCCCGATGGGGGTTTTGTAGCCGAGGGTGCGGTCGTTGCCGAGGATGACGGAGAAGTACATGCTCTTCATCATCTTGTCGGTGTTGAATCCGATGCCCACTAAGGAGTGTTGCTTGTCAAGCAGGATGTCAGCAGTTTTGACGTTCTTGAGCAGAAGCTGGATGGTGGACAGGCAGAGGTCGTAGTAGGTGTATTCCACCTCGCCGAGATAGGCTTTGGTCTTCGCCACCAGCTCGATGCCGTTGCCCGCGAGACTGTATTTGCGCAGGCGGTAGGGCAGTGTCCTGTAGGGGGCCACATTGTCCTCGGTCTTTTCATCCTTCACGGCTTGGTAGTCGGCCTGGAACTGCGCGGTGGAATCCATTTGCTCATTGTGTTCCAGTGGCGGGAGGAAGCGGTATTGTGCACGGGCCAGGTCCATCATGTCCGTCAGACACTTGTACAGTATCTCGGGTTTGTAGTTGTTGGGTGCGAAATTGCGCGTGTATTGCGCATTTTGCTTCAGCGACGACGGGTCGAAGCCTGCGTATGGGTTCTCTGTTTGGGAAAAAGTTATATTACTGAATATCAGAAATATAAAAATAAAAACAGCCGACAATTTTTTATCCATAATCATACAATTTACGGGTTTTGCAAAACGAAAGCAATAATAAGAAAAATTTGTCAAACCACGGTGAGGCAAAAGGTGAAAAAATGTTGTATTGTGTTTAGTCGCCCGAAAATGTTTATGACGGATTGCAGACCGGAGGCGTGCAGGGGGATTTGTAGGCATTTTACAGATAATGCCTCATATTCTTGCAGAATTGTAATGGAAAAATTATATCTTTGCAGCATAATAGATAAAACAATAAATCAGTTACCACGTAAAAATCTTTTATGAATAAAACATTCTCTATTCTTTCCATTATATGCGGGCTTCTTTGGGGAACGGTCCAGGGGAATCCAGTGGACCAGACCGTGGCCCGTCAGGTGGCCGGGAACTTTTTCGCCGCTATCAAGGGTGGTGTTGCCCTCGTCTGGGAGGATGTCACACCGCAGACTGGCTTTCAAGAGTTCTACGTTTTTGCAAACAAGGACGGCGAAGGCTTTGTGATTGTATCCGCCGATGACTGTGTGCAGCCGATTTTGGGGTATTCCACTACCAGTCGCGTTCCTGAGATCTTACCCGCGCACACCCGCTTTTTTCTGCAAGGCTATGAGGAGGAAATCCTTCACTATAAGAATAACAATGTAGGGGCGACCGAAGAGATAGAGCGGCAATGGAGGAGTCTGATACAGGGAACTTTCACTCCGCAAAACACCACATCGGTGGCGCCTCTGCTGACCAGCACTTGGGACCAGTATCCACTCTACAATAACCTGTGTCCCGACTCGGCGGGCGTGCATGCGTTGGCCGGATGTGTGGCTGTCGCCACCGCGCAGGTAATGAGATTCTGGCAATGGTCCATCATGGGGACCGGTTCCTACAGCTACACGGACGCTAATTTCGGCTACCAGTACGCCAATTTCGGGACTACCACCTACCAATGGTCGCTAATGCCGAATGCCCTTGACTACAGCAGTTCTAACGCACAAATCAACGCCGTGGCCACCCTCCTCTATCATGTTGGCGTGGCCGTGAAAATGAATTACGGCACGAATATAAGCACTGCCTATATGCATTCTACGACACAACCAAGCAGTTTGAATGCTTTGAAGAATTATTTCGGCTACAAGAATACGCTACACTCCGTTGTGAAGAACGGGACTTCTGACGCTGTGTGGGTGTCCACCCTCAAAAACGAACTTAATGCAGGCAGACCCGTGCTTGAGTCCGGTAATGACGGAGAAATCGGTCATGCTTTCGTGTGCGACGGCTATGACAACAACGATCTTTTTCACATCAACTGGGGATGGGGCAGCTATTTGGATGGCTATTTTGCGCATAATGCCCTTAATCCCAATGGCGGTGGGAGTGGCGGCAACCAAAGCGGCACCTACAACAATGGGGTGGCGATACTGGTGGGCATTGAGCCAGAAGGCGCACCCAACCCCAACCAGCAATACACCATCACGGCCACCTCCTCCAACAGTACCATGGGCTCCGTGACGGGTGGTGGCGTATATGCCGGCTCGAACACGGTGGAGTTGAGGGCCACCGCCAACCCCGGCTACCGCTTTACGGGATGGAACGATGGCGTGACCACAAACCCGCGCACTATCGTTGTGACAGGCAATACCACCTATATCGCCAACTTCGCCAACTTGGGCGGCAACGTACGCCATTATGACAATGGGACGTTTTCCGGTGCCTATAGTGCTGCCGACGTCACCTATTGGGGAATTCGTTTCCCTGTTGGCACCCTGTCGCCATACACAACGTTGTCCGCCATCCGCCTTTGGGATGTAGTGGCCGGCAACTACGAAGTGCGTATCCATCAGGGGAATTTTCCAACTCCCAGCAATAAGGTTTACAACCAGAATTTCCAGATGTCCGGGTCAAACAACTGGCATGAGACGAATCTCAACACTCCTGTCACTATCGATCATTCGAAACCCTTGTGGGTCGTCATATATTATGTGGGTACTGATTTTCCGGCGGCAGCCAGCGATTATGCCGGCACCGATGAGGGTTCTTGGCTTTCCTACGACGGTGCTATGTGGTATAAGTTGAGCGACTTCTCCGACACGTATGTCACGTGGATGGTGCGTGCCGTGCTGACGGGCGGCAACGACCCCGTTTCGGAATATCAGGCTGCAACAGAGAACATTTACAGTGTTGGGAACACGATTGTGATGGACGGCGTGGACAACACTTGGGTGGAAATCTACGATATGACCGGAAGACTTGTCATCCGCGACGAGAGCACGGGGCTTAGCCATCGGGTGTTCCCAATCGCCCACAGCGGCGTTTACATGGTGCGCACTGGCAACGGAAACACCAAGAAAGTTGTCGTGATGCGGTAGTCTGAAAGGCTCCTTTTGAAGGGTTGTTTTCATTGTTTTTTACCCTGTTGAAAAAAATTATTGTGACAGCGATGGTTGTTATCAAAAAAAGTGTATTTTTGCAGCCCTTTAAAAAGAAGTAAAAATAAACATTAATAGAGATGAAAAGAACATACCAACCTTCAAACACAAGACGCAGAAACAAACACGGTTTCCGTGAGAGAATGTCCACGGCAAACGGCCGTCGCGTGCTGGCTGCCCGTCGTGCAAAAGGCAGAAAGAAATTAACGGTTTCCGACGAAAGTCTGGGCAGAAAATAATTTCTGAACCCTTTGGCGTTTTAACAAGAGAAAGAAGGCTTATGTCTTCTTTTTTTTGTATTTTCGCACCCAGTTTTTTCCAAACCCCAAAAGGTCTCCAAATGTCGCATACAATGAAAAGAATCATCTGCATCCTGTTGCTCACATGCCCCCTTCTGCCGCTTCTGGCCCAGCCTCGTAGCGCGGGTACGCCCGTGGACGGCATTGTGGCCGTCATCGGCAAGGAGATCATCATGCAGTCGGATCTGGAGAAGAACTACCTGGATTACACCTCCCAGTTCAAGACAGTGGAAGACCCTTTTGAGACCAAATGTTTCATTCTGGAAACCCTGATGTTCAACAAGCTGCTGGTCAATCAGGCGGAGCTGGACAGCATTGAGGTCACCGACGAGGAGGTGGACTACCGCATCAACGCACGTATGTCCTATTTCCTCCAGCAGGTGGGCGGCAATGAGAAATACATCGAGGAATATTTCCACAAATCCATGGCGGAGATTAAGAAAGACCTGCGGGAGATGATGTACGACCAGGCCCTGATTGAGCAGGAACAGAGCAAGATCACGGGCAGCATAACCATCACCCCGTCGGAGGTGAAGCAGTTCGCCAGCCGGTTGTCGCCCGACAGCATGCCGGTGGTGCCCACCAGCTACCAGTTCGGCGAGGTGGTGAAGATTCCGCCGGTGAGCGAGACGGAGATCCAGGATGTGAAAGACCGGCTGACCAGCTATCGCGAGCGCGTGCTCCGTGGCGAGAAGTTCTCCATGCTCGCACGCCTTTACTCCGACGACCCGGGCAGTGCCTCCAAGGGCGGCGACCTCGGCTTCGTGGAGCGCGGAACCCTCTATCCGGAATTTGAAGCCGCCGCCTTCAACCTCAAATCCGGCGAGATCTCCCAGGTGGTCAAGACGCAGGCCGGCTACCACATCATCCAGATGATCGAACGCCGCGGCGAGTCCATCCATGTGGCGCACATCCTCATCCAGCCCAAGCCCTCCACCGACGAGCAGGTGAAGGCTATCACCTATCTGGACAGTGTGCGTGCCATCATCCTCAACGAGAAACTCTCCATTGACGATGCCGCCAAACGCTTTTCGGAAGGCCCCACCCGCCTGAATGGCGGCCTCGTGGTGAACCCCTACACCAACTCCAATTACTTCGACCGCCAGTCACTCGACGATGCCACATACATCGCCCTCAACAAACTCATCCCCGGCGAGTATTCCGAGTGTGTGCCCTATGTCAACGAGGATGGTATCATGGGCTACCGTCTCCTCTATCTCAAAGAGAGAGTGAGCGAGCACAAGGCCAACATTGTGGAGGACTACGACATGATCAAGAACGCCGCCTTGGAGGAGAAACGTTACGACGCTCTGCAAAAATGGGTTTTGGAGAAAGTGAAAGTGACCAGTATTAAGATAAATGAACAATATAAGGACTGTCCTTTCGTTAGCAAATGGCAGATACCGGAATAGGGGTGGGAGTTGAGAGTATAGAGTTTAGAGTTGATTATAAGATAATTACTAAAATATGGACTTGAATACTAAATCTGATGTGGAAGCTATTGAGGCTTTCGTTGAAAAATACGCCGAACTGAAAAAGGAGATTGCCAAGGTCATCGTCGGGCAGGACGATGTGGTGAAGAACATCCTGATGGCCATGTTCAGCCGCAGCCACGCCCTCCTGATTGGTGTGCCGGGACTGGCCAAAACCCTTATGATCACCACCATCGCCAAGGCGGTGGATATGTCGTACAACCGTATCCAGTTCACCCCCGACCTGATGCCGTCCGACATCATGGGTGCGGAGATTCTGGACGACAGCCGCAACTTCAAATTCGTCAAGGGCCCCATCTTCGCCAATATCGTGCTGGCGGACGAGATCAACCGTACGCCGCCCAAGACGCAGTCGGCTTTGCTGGAGGCCATGCAGGAGCGTTCCGTCAGTATGAACGGCACCACCTACCAGCTGCCCGACCCGTTCTTCGTGTTGGCTACGCAGAACCCCATCGAGCAGGAGGGTACCTATCCGCTGCCGGAGGCCCAGCAGGACCGTTTCATGTTCAATATCCTGTTAGACTATCCCACCAAGGACGAGGAGGTGCAGATTGTGAAGAGTACCATCCACGGAGCCATGCAGGAGCCCAAGCGCGTGCTGACAGTGGAAGACATCATCTTCTATCAGAAGCTGTTGCAGAAGGTGCCCGTTCCGGAGAATGTCTATCGTTACGCCGTAAGTCTGGCTACGCTCACACGTCCAGGCACGGCAGGTGCGCACCTGTGGGCCAACGACTACCTCTCCTGGGGTGCCGGCCCGCGTGCCTCGCAGTTCCTCATCATCGGCGCACGCACACACGCCATCCTCAACGGCAAGTACTCGCCCGACATTGAGGACGTGCGTGCCGTATCCTACAACATCCTCCGACACAGAATCATTAAAAACTACAAGGCTGAGGCCGAAGGAATCACCGTCGAGCAGATTATCGACAAGCTGCTGGCCGCCGCCGAATAAACGCCCCGAACCATGCAAAAGGGTCTTCAAAAGGCACATTGGAAATGGCTGCTCTTCATCTCCGCAGCCGTAGTCTTTGTGCTTATCATGGCCTATTCCAACAAACTGATCAAGAACATTGCCCAGGAGGAGCGCCAGCGTGTCGAGATATGGGCTGGGGCCATCTCTTATAAGGCGCAGATTGTCAACGAGACGGAGGACTTCTTCCGTTCTATCCGCGTGGAGGAGAGCAACAACGCCAAGATCCTCGCACGCGCCATCCGCAAGGTAACCTCCGCCTCCTTCGATGAGGACATTACCTTCTATACGGACATCATCTCCATGAACACCAGCGTGCCGCTTATCGTGGCCGAGCCCAACGGCAATATCACCGCTGCTGTCAATGTGCCCGACTCCGTATCCGAGATGAAGAATGTGACCCAGCTGGGCGAGGCCATCGCCGACTACGACAGTGTGATCCTTCCCTATTACGGGCGGCATTTTGTGAAAGTCTATTATCAGGAGGACCCCGTGTATGTGGACCTTCACAGCGTGATTGACAACCTGATACACTCTTTCTTCCAGGAGACGGTCATCAACTCGGCTTCCGTGCCGGTCATCATCACCGACAGCACGCGCCAGAACGTCATCGCTGCCGGCAACATGGACACCACGCTGCTCAAGGATTCCGTTGCGCTGCAGGAAGAGCTCCGGCGCATGAACGCCGAAAACAAACCCATCGAGCTGAATCTCATTGACATCGGCAAGTGTTTTGTCTATTACGAGAACTCACCCGTGTTGCGCAAGCTCCGCATCTTCCCATACATTGAGCTCGGCTTTGTGCTCGTCTTCATCATCATCGCCTACCTGCTGTTTAGCACGCAGCGCAAGTCGGAGCAGAACCGCGTGTGGGTGGGCATGAGCAAGGAGACCGCCCACCAGCTCGGCACGCCCATCTCTTCGCTTATGGCCTGGACCGAGCTGCTGAAGGAGATGCCCATCGACCAGTCCGTACCCACGGAAATAGGGAAAGACGTGCACCGGTTGGAGACTATCGCCCAGCGTTTCTCCAAGATCGGTTCGGCACCGGTGTTAGAGCCCACGGATCTGGTGGTTGTCATCGACGAGTTCTCCCAATATCTCCAAAGCCGGATTTCCTCTATGGTGAAAATCCATTTCAACCGGCCCGAAAACCCCTCCATTATCATTCCACTTAATCGCTATCTGTTTGAGTGGGTGATTGAAAACCTCTGCAAAAACTCCGTGGATGCCATGGACGGCAAGGGTACCATCACCATTGACATTCTGGAGGAGAAGAACAGGGTGTTTGTGGACATTTCCGACACGGGCAAGGGTATTCCCGTCAAGATGCAGAAGCGCATCTTCTCGCCCGGCTACACGTCGAAAAGCCGTGGTTGGGGTCTCGGCCTCACGCTGGCCCGCCGTATCATCAACGAGTACCACAAGGGCAAGCTGTTCGTGAAATCGTCCGTCATCGACCATGGCACGGTCATGCGCATCCAATTGCGGAAAGACTGAAAACAACATCGGGGACACGCATTGGCGCATCCCCGACGGAAAGGGTTTTGGGAAAGAATCCCATTCAACATTTTCTAATATCCATAGTGTAACTCCTTGGTGGAGCTATATAAAGCCATTCCATTATATAAAATAAAAGACTTCACATAATAGGTCTTATTGGGATCAAGGTCCGTGATCGTGCCATTGAAAGTTGTATTCCCATACACATAATCCCATCCTACCACAAGACGTTCAAACGAGTTGAAATCCGGATCTTCGGAGTAAACGAAGCCACGCTGGTCGGAATATACTGTTTGATAGGAGTAATCCCGGCTATACGTGCTTTTTACATCTGCATAATTCGGATGGGTCCACGTACAGGTGTTCCAGGAAAGTGTTCCACTGGGATTTCCTCCAATATACAATTCCTTGTCTTCTCCATACACCACGCCCTTTTTGGTCTTGGCGTATGCGCGGTAATAAACTTTGCAATTGTCAGGCAAGCCTTTCAATATGGCTGTGAATTCACCGGATCCTTGTCCGTTCTTCGTAACGTATGTATATCCTTCGTCATATATATATCCTTCATTTTCCAAGGCAGGCATGGGGCGGGAGCCGTAGCAGATGCCGCGTTGCAGTACGCTCTTACTGCTTTTGGCCTCTATAGTGGCATAACATTCCGTCATGTCCGTTGAGATGTAACCATAGCCGCCGGTCGTGACTTTTACGGAGGAGTCCTCAATAATCTCTTTTGTGCAAGAGGAGAAAAACAGGATACTGGCCAATATCATTAAAAACAGATATGTCTTTTTCATAATTTCTTTGTTTAAAAGGTGAAACCGAGGTTAAAACCCATGAAAGCAGCATGGTGTATAATGGAAGTGTATCGTCTGCCCACGGGTGAGAGCCCGAACTCCCAGGTGGCCAGCACGCTGTGCCCCGATTTCGGGAGGCGGAAATTCGCGCCCAGATCCAGACGTGTGTGCGATCCCAAACCAATCATCTTGTCCGATTTTGGATTTTGCGAGTAACAGAGAATATCCACACCTTGCGACACACCGATATAAGGGTTCACCTTGCGTTCGCCAATGATGTAGAAAGCCAGTTGCGCATACAATGGGAAACGGTGGGCGGGAAGATTCAGAACCCGAAAATGTTCATAATTGGAACCCCATCGGGTTTCTATATAGTATCCTTCGTCCAAAGTTCGGCAATCATAATTGTAGCCCAGTCCGGCACCCACGAGCAACAGCTTGTTGATACGGTAGCCGGTGTTCCAATGGATACCCGGGCATATACCGAACTCGTAATTGAGGAGGAGTGTGTTCTGCCAGCCTGTTTTCACGGGCTGGGTCCAGTGCTGCTTCTTTTCCTTTTTAATGGCACCCGCACCGGCACTTCGGTACACGCCCACTTGGGCGAACACACTCGTGGTGCAGAGGCAAATCAATAGCGAATAGATAATTCGTTTCATAATATAACGTTTTATTGTCTTTTAATAATCAGCACACCGTCGGTTTTCAGATTCTTGTTGTCATCCAGGAACGGTGTGATCATGTTGACATCCTCTTGGGTGGCCTTGCGGTAGTTGACATACACGGCCGGATAGCCCGTCACCGTCACTTCGATGTATTTCAGGTCCTCGCTGGGCATGATTTCGAACGTGGGCGTGATGATATCGTCCGCCTTATACTGCTTCAGGGCCGCTGCCATGGTGTTCTTCTTCCATGAAAGCACGAGGCCCGACTCGCGGTTGTTGTTCACATCCGACATGATCTGCATGACAGCTCTTCGGCTGAGCGTGTTCTCGAATTTCTGCGTGAAGGTGATTTTGTTTTGGTCAATCCGCATGTCGGCGGCCACGGGGGTCACAAAGCCGGCACGGATAGGCTCCACATATCGGGCGGTGGATTCGCGGTAGGTGTATATGGCAGAGCATGACGACAATAGAACTGCTACCAGCAACAATAGGGGAAAATACTTTTTCATACGATGGGGTTTTAATGAATGATTCTGTTGTTTTATTATGTCGCAAAAATAATATTTTTTTTAATAACAGACTATTATTATTTTTTCCAATCGAAGACCACCGGCTCCACCGTATAGCCTTTTTTCCGCAACAAGGCTATCAGGCCCTTGTCACCGCCCAGGTGCGCGGCTCCAACGGCACAGAACAGCGTGTGTGTCTTGGACAGGGATACAAACTTCTTCAACATAACCATATTACGCTTGTCGAGCAGCATGGTGCTGAACTCGCCAGGCAGCGACGTGTCGGCGAAGAAGCGCATCATTTCATCAAAATCGAAAGCGAGGTAGGCCTGTAGCAGCGAGTCGTACATCTTCTCACTCTCGTCTGCGGGCTCGTCCACCACCTTCATCAGCATGTCGATTTGCTGGTCCAGCGGCAGGGCATCCAGTGCCTTTATCTGCTCGGCATAGTCCTCCACCCCAAAACAGAGCTTTCCCAGGTCGCGGGCCACCTGTAGGAAGTAGAGGTCCAACGCCATCTCCTGGTCGGTGGGCATAGCAGCCTGCTCCAAGGCACTGCTCAGGAACATCGGCTTCAGCGTGTTCAGGAATATCACACTCGTCCCAAGGCGGGCCTTGCAGAAACTGTCCAAACGGGCGAAGTCCTCCTTCGGCAACAGACCAGAAAGTGTTTTCCCTTTAGGCAGATACATACTCTCTTTCACTAACTTCATGTCCAACTCATCCATCAACACCTCCATGGCGAAAGCCTCACAGGAGGCAAGGGTAAGGAGTACGGTGCTGTCGAAATTGAACACCCGCTGGTCCTGAATGTGGATGGTGCCGTACAGATAGGAGGGCTTCTTGAGCGACTTGCCGCTCACCTTCCACATCAGCGACTGCGAAAAGGCCGTCGTCACGGCAAGCAACACGATGCACCACGTCAGTAAAATGGTTTTAGTCAGGTTCATAAAAAGAAAGAAATTTTAACAGGCAAAGATAATTATTTTTTTTATACTTTTGCGGCGCAAAAAAAGACATTTACTAACCCATTAAAATTTCAAAGAAATGAAGAAAGTATTATGCATCTGTGCAGCTGGTTTAATGATTGCTGCTCTTTCCACATCCTGCAACAAGAAATGCGAATGCAAAGCGTATGCTGCAGGCGTTGTTACAGCCACCACCACCCAAGAAGTGGAAAAAGGTAAAAAATGTTCTGATTATACGATACTTGTTTCTGAAGATCCCAAATCGGGTATTGAATGTAAAGCTACGCTTTAATCCAGACGTTTTAAAACCCATTCCTGCATAACCTTTACAGGTTTTGTTGAATAAAAGAAAAAACACCGCATCAACTGCGGTGTTTTTTTTGCTATTATATATTATTGTAATTTCCAAATAATCACATAGCCCTTATCCCCGTATCACTTCCGTGGCGGCCATGTAGGGGGATATGCGTTTCTCGCGGATGAGCGGCAGCAGACGCTCGATTTCGCGCGCCTTGTCGGCGTCGGTGTAGAAATCGTTCTGCAGGGTGAAGTTGATCCAGTTGTAGAAGATGTTGACGTTCTGTTCGGTGCGGTTTTTCTCGAAATAGCCGTTCTGCTTGGTCAGCGCTTCGTATTGCTGTATCATGTTCCACACCTTGTCGATGGCGAATCCTTCAAGGGCGGAGCACACTTCCACGGGCACGGTCCACTGGTTTTCGTTCTTGGGAAACAGTTTCAGTGCCGCGCGGTACTGTGCTTGCGCGCCGACGGCCTTGGCCTTGTTGTCGCCGTCGGCCTTGTTGATGATGAGGCCGTCGGCCATCTCCATGATGCCGCGCTTGATGCCCTGCAGCTCGTCGCCGGCACCCGCCAGCATGAGCAGCAGGAAGAAGTCCACCATGGATTTGACCACCGTTTCCGACTGGCCCACGCCCACGGTCTCCACCAAGATGATGTCAAAGCCGGCGGCTTCGCATAAGATGATGGTTTCGCGCGTTTTGCGTGCCACACCGCCCAAGGTGCTACCCGACGGCGAGGGACGAATGAAAGCGTCAGGGTCCACCGACAGGGCTTCCATGCGGGTCTTGTCGCCGAGGATGCTGCCTTTGGTGCGCTCGCTGGAGGGGTCGATGGCCAGCACAGCCAGCTTGTGGCCCATGCCGGTGAGCATCTTGCCGAAGGATTCGATGAAGGTGCTCTTTCCAACTCCCGGCACGCCGGTGATACCGATGCGCAGGGAATGGCCGGAGTGGGGGAGACAACGCTCGATAATGGCCTGGGCCATTGACAGATGGTCAGGGTTGGCGCTCTCAATCATGGTGATGGCCTGGCTGAGGATGACGCGCTCGCCGTGGAGAATGCCCTCTACGTAGTCGTCCACCGAAAGCACGCGCCGTTTCCGCCGCACTAAGTGCGGGTTCACCTGCTCGGGCTGCTCAATGCCGGCCCGCTCCGTCAATGCCGATTGGAAATTGTCTTCCATAATTGCTTATTTTCCAAAATTATATGCCACGGCATCCTTCATGGAGGAGAAATAGTGGAAACGCATTCCCTCAATGAAGTTTTCCTTGATGTCTTCGATGTCCTTGCGGTTCTCTTCCGACATGACGATGTCGTAGATGCCGCTGCGCTTGGCGGCAAGGATTTTCTCCTTGATGCCGCCCACGGGCAGCAGTTTGCCCCGCAGGGTGATCTCGCCGGTCATGGCAATCTTGTCGCGAAGTGTTTTTTTTGTGAAGGCGGAGATCAGGGCGGTGAGGATGGTGATGCCGGCGGAGGGTCCGTCTTTTGGGGTGGCACCCTCGGGCACGTGCACATGCACCTTCACACGCTCGAAGAGGGTGGGGTCGATGCCGAACTCATTGGCGTGGGCTTTGAGGAACTCGTAGGCGATGGTGGCCGACTCCTTCATCACGTCGCCGAGGTTGCCGGTCATGGTGAGCTCGCCCTTGCCGGGGGAGGTCAGTGCCTCCACGAAGAGGATTTCGCCGCCCACGGCAGTCCATGCCAGACCGGTGGCCACGCCGGGTACGGTGTTGTCAAAAGCCTTCTCTAACTGGAAGATGGGCGACCCGAGCATCTCCTTGAGGTCGCTGGGGTTGACTTTCTTCTCAATGGTCCCTTCTTGCACCAGCTGGGCGGCACGCTTGCGGATGATCTTCGCTACGGTCCGCTCCAGAGTACGTACACCTGACTCCCGCGTGTATTCGCTGATGATGTGCTCTACGGTCTTGTCGGGAATCTGGAGCTGCTTCTTGTCCAACCCGTTCTCTTTGAGCTGCTTGGGGATGAGGTGATGCTTGGCAATCTGGAGTTTTTCTTCAGCCAGATATCCGGGTATTTCAATGATTTCCATACGGTCGCGGAGGGCCGGATGCACGTTGCCGATGTCGTTGGCGGTGGCAATGAACAGCACCCTCGAAAGGTCGAAGGAGGTTTCCAAGTAGTTGTCGTAGAAGGCGTTGTTTTGTTCGGGATCCATCACCTCCAATAGGGCTGCTGAGGGGTCGCCCTGCACATTCATGCCGGTGATTTTGTCGATTTCGTCCAACACGAACACGGGATTGGCGAAGCCGGCCTTGCGCATATTTTGGATGATGCGGCCGGGCATGGCCCCGATGTAGGTCTTGCGGTGGCCGCGGATTTCCGACTCGTCGCGCAGACCGCCCAGGGAGACGCGCACGTATTTGCGGCCGAGGGCGGCGGCGATGGATTTGCCTAAGGAGGTCTTGCCCACGCCCGGAGGCCCGGCCAGACAGAGAATCGGCGATTTCATGTCGCCTTTCAGCTTCAGCACGGCCAAGTATTCGATGATGCGCTCCTTGACCTTGTCCAGACCGTAATGGTCATGGTCGAGGGTCTTGCGGGCCTTGGTCAGGTCGAAGTTGTCTTTGCTGTATTCGTTCCAAGGCAGGTCCACCAGCAGCTCCAAGTAGTTGAGCTGCACGGAGTAATCAGGAGCCATGGAGTTGGTGCGCTGCAGTTTCTCCAACTCTCTGTTGAAGAGGTCGGCGGTCTCCTTGTTCCATTTTTTCTTGGCGGCACGCTCCTTCAGGGCGGCGTAGTCCTTTTCGGATGGCGACCCGCCTAACTCCTCTTGTATGGTCTTAATCTGTTGGTTCAGAAAATATTCCCGCTGTTGTTTGTCCAGTTCCTGACGGGATTTGTCCTGAATTTGGTTTTTCAGTTCGATGATTTGGAGGTCGCGGTGCAGCAGTTTTAGAATCTGCTTGGCACTGTCCACGATGTCGTCGTTTTCCAGAATCTGCTGTTTCTCATCCACAGAAACGGAGAGGTTGGAGGCCAGGAAGTTGAGCAGGAAGACGTGGCTTTCGATGTTTTTGAGGGCGAAGGAAGCCTCGCGGGGGAGGTTGGGCGACAGCTTCATCATGCGGGTGGCCGTGTCACGGATGGTGGAAATCAGGGCCTTGAAGTTCTGATGTTCGGTAATTTGTTTGTCGAAGTCATTGGAGTTGAAGGGGAGGGCGGAGCATTTGAAGTAGGGTTCGGTCTGGGTGAGCTCTTGGATGATGAAGCGGCGCACGCCCTGCACGATGATGGTCACGCCGCCGTCGGGCATGGTGATGTATTTGAGGATGTGCGCCATCGTGCCCACGCGGTAGAGGTCGTCGAGGGTGGGCTCTTCCACCTCGTTGGTGCGTTGGGCCACCACGCCGATGGGCTCGCTGGTGCGGGAGTAGTCCTGCGCCAGCCGGATGGACTTGGTGCGTCCCACGTTGATGGGGATGACCATGCCCGGGAAAAGCAGGGTATTGCGGAGAGGCAGCAGGGCGATCTCATCGGGGATATCCTCCTGACGGAGCTTGATCTCATCGTCAAGGGAGAATAACGGGATGAAGTTCGCTTCATTGCCCATAAATTCTTCAATTAGAGATATATCGTTCATTGATAGAAGATTAGTATAAAAAAACTGACCTTTTTTGACAAGCAAAAAAGGTCAGCAAAAGTACAAAAATATTATGGATTTACTTGTTCTTGTTAACATCCAAGTGGCGGGCGTATTTGTTGCGGAACTTATCCACACGGCCTGCGGTGTCAACAAGTTTCATCTTACCCGTGAAGAAAGGGTGAGATGTGTTAGAAATCTCTAATTTTACCAGCGGATATTCATTTCCGTCTTCCCACTGAATCGTGTCTTTTGTAGCAACGGTGGACTTGGTCAAGAAAGCGTAATCGTTTGACATGTCCTTAAATACGACCGTTCTATACTCTTTTGGATGGATACCTTTTTTCATTTTATCTTTGATTTTTGTTGCCTAAAAAATTGGAGTGCAAAAATACACTTTTTTTGAATTAAATCAAGTAGTTGCAATTTTTTTATTTCCACAGGGGAAAAAGGCTCAGTTTGTCTTGAATTTATAGGTGTCGATGGCGGCGAGGTCGGCGTTGGCTTTGACGATTTTCTGTTTGAGGTTCTCCTTGTGTCGGATCACCTTCTCGCGCATGGCGGGGTCGCCGGCGGCAAGGATCTGCATAGCGAGGATGGCGGCGTTCTGCGCCCCGTTGATGGCCACGGTGGCCACGGGTATGCCCGGCGGCATCTGCAGCATGGCGAGGGCGGCGTCCACACCCTCCAACGACGACTTGATGGGAACCCCGATGACTGGCAGGGGAGTCATGGCGGCGATCACCCCGGGCAGATGCGCGGCCATGCCGGCACCGGCGATGATGACCTCCACACCCCGCGTGTGCGCCTTCTTCGCGTACTCGGCCACCTCATCGGGCGTGCGGTGGGCCGACAGGGCCAGCACTTCAAAGGGTATCTCATTGCTCTCTAAGAATTTGAAGGCAGCCTCCATGACCGGAAGGTCCGATGTGCTGCCCATGATGATGCTTACTCGTGCGTTCATATCTGTGCGTTTTTCGTGTGTGATTTGTCCGTTCTTTTTTGGCATGACTTTTGCCAAAGGCACCCGTTAATCGGGCCTGCAAAGATAATATTAAAAAACGGAAATTTAATCGTATCTTTGCCGCCGAATTTAGAAAGGACTTTTTATGAACGATTTACTTGAGAAATTGGAACTTATCTACCAACGTTGGCTGCAGATTGGCGAGGATATCACCAAACCCGATGCCATGACGGATATGAAGAAGTTCATCAAGATGAGCAAGGATTACAAGGACTTGCAGGCGGTGGTGGATGCTTATAAGAAATATAAGGATGTGATTGGCAACATCGCCAACGCCAAGGAGATATTGGCCAATGAGAAGGATGAGGAGTTCCGCGAGATGGCCAAGCTGGAGCTGGACACGTTCCAGGCTGAAAAGGACCAGTTGGAGGAGGACATCCGTTTCCTGCTGCTGCCCTCCGACCCGCAGGACAGCAAGAACGCCCAGATGGAAATCCGTGCCGGTACCGGTGGCGACGAGGCCAGCATCTTCGCCGGCGACCTTTTCCGCATGTACCAGCATTATTGTGATAAGAAGGGTTGGAAGATAGAGGTCCTTTCGATGACGGAAGGCACGGTGGGCGGTTACAAGGAGATTGACTTTGCTGTGAACGGCGAGGGCGTCTATGGCATCATGAAGTACGAATCCGGTGTGCACCGCGTGCAGCGCGTGCCGCAGACGGAGTCGCAGGGCCGCGTGCACACGTCCGCCGCCTCCGTGGTGGTGCTGCCCGAGGCCGATGAGTTTGATGTGGATCTGAAACAGAGCGACATCAAGAAGGAGACTTTCTGCGCTTCCGGTCCTGGTGGCCAGTGCGTCAACACGACCTATTCCGCCGTGCGCCTTACGCACATCCCTACAGGCATCGTGGTGTCCATCCAGGATGAAAAATCGCAAATCAAGAATCTCGAAAAGGCCATGCGCGTGCTGCGTACCCGTCTTTTTGAGATGGAATATAAGAAATATCTGGACGAAATAGCCTCCAAGCGTAAGACGATGGTCTCCACCGGCGACCGTTCCGCCAAGATCCGTACCTACAATTATCCGCAGAACCGCGTCACCGACCACCGCATCAATTTCACGATGTACAACTTGGCCAATTTCATGAACGGCGATATTGAGGAGGTTCTTCAGGCCTTGCAGGTGGCCGAGAACGCCGAACGCCTGAAAGAGGCAGTGGAATAATCGTTAAACATACAACAATCTCCCCTCCACATTCTCATACCCCATCTCGCGAAGCAGGGAACAATAGGTTTCCACCTGCTGCTCGTATTGTGGGTGTGGCTGGCCCGTTTTGTAGTCGATGACCATCACCTTGTCAGGCAGGAACACCACGCGATCGGGACGGTGCTGGTTGCCGTGGCTGTCCAGGATGGTGATTTCGTTGCGCACGTCCGCGTCGGGGGCGAAGCAGGGCCGCAGGGTGTCATCTTCCAGAATGTGCTGCAAAACGGTCTGCAGGCGTTCCTTCCGCATGGGTTCCACATGGGAGATGAAAGTGTCGATTTCCGCCATTGAGGAGGGGAACACTTCCAATCCGGACAGGAAATCATGAACAAAGGTCCCTTCCACCCTCGGGTCGTCCTCGGACAAAGTCTCCTGATGTTCAAAACGGAGCGTGTCGATGGAGAAATCGGACAAGACAACTTTGGGCACGATATTCTCTTGGTCATTTTTGACCGTTTCTTTCTTGTTTTTTTTCTTCCATCTCCGGTCGCCGAAATAGTAGAACTGTTTGTCTTCCGTGTCCTGCTCAAAAAGCAGGCCGCCATTCGGATGGTTCTCATTGCTGCAGAAGGAGAGAAGGTGGTCGCCGTAGCCGCCCCCGCTTGTTTTGCTGTGTTTGGTGATGATATACAACATTTCACTGGCACGTGTGTGGGCCACATACAGCAGATTCAGGGAATCCATGCCACGGCTTTCACTTTCATCCAAATATTGCTGCTCGTAGGAAGAACCCATGCAGGCCTTTTCGCTCAATTCAATGTAGGCGACTTCTGAGTCCGAGATTTTTGTCCAGATGGGTTTCAGTCTATTGGCAGAAGATGTGTAGGGCAGGATGACGACCGGATATTCCAACCCTTTGGATTTATGGATAGTGCTGACAGTGATGGCGTTATGTTTTCCAGTGAGCTTTATGGCGGGTTTGCTCTTGGTGTCGTTGACCATCTGCCACCAGCTCAAAAATGCAGTGATCTCGCCGGTGTGGGTTTTCAGATAGTTGAGAACCATGTTCTCAAAGCTGACAACAAAGGGGCTCTGCAGCTTGTCCAATCCGTAAAAGCCGATAATCTCCCGAATGAGAATCCAGAAGGGCTGTGAACGCCACTCCTCATGCGGTATGTGGAGGCCGAATTTCTGTTTCAACAGGTCCTGGAAATTGGAGTCGGCGTGGAGTGCGAACAGGATTTCTTCCATGCTCTTTTCACGAAGGTGGATGCGGGATAGAAAATGGAGAATGGTCGCCTGAGCCAGCAGGTCTTTCGGACGAATCAGATGGCGGAGGGTTTGGATGATGAGGTTCACCTCTGCGGATGTGTTGAGTGTCAGGGCTTTTTCGGTGATGACATGCCAGCCCTGTTTCAACATGAGGTTGCTCATGCGGGCGCAGTTGTCGTTGCCGGAATAGAGCACGGCGATGTCGCCCTCCTCATACCCGCGCATCAGCGCATCCTTGACGGCAAAGAGCACCTCTGCATCCGGCACCGTAATGTCCGGATCCTCTTTTATGGCTTGTATGAAATCGTTTCCGGGTTGGAAATGGGTACGGGAGGCGAGGTTCTTTTTGTCGCTATTGGAAGTCCCTATATACACTTGCACCAATCCCGGCTCTTTTTTCACGATATCCTGCTCCAATCCGGAAGCGTAATACTTGTCCAGGTTTTTGGCTTGGGAATAATATTTGAAAAACAGGTTGTTGAAAGTGACCACCGAGGCGAGGGAACGGAAATTCTTCTGGAGTGGTTCGGAATGGTATGTCTCGGTCGTAATCAGGCGCAGGTCGGGGTCGGTTCGAAGCCGGTCGAGGTCGGTGAGCTTATAGAAGAGGTCGGCGTCGCCGTTGCGGAACCGGTAGATGGCCTGTTTCACGTCCCCGAACAACGACACGTCACGTCCGTTGGCGAGGGCGTTGTTGACGATGAGGGGCTTCATGTCGTCCCATTGCATCTGCGAGGTGTCCTGAAATTCGTCAATGAAGAAGTTGTCGAAACGGATGCGGTCGTACAGGTATTCATAACCCCGATTCTGGATTGTTTCATATATCAGGGTGTTGGATTCGTTGAGGATGAAGAAATTGTTCTGTTGTTTGATCTCCTCCATCTTTTTCTGCAAATCGGTCAGGAGGGTGAGTTTGTCGGCATTCTTGATTATGATTTTATAATCCCGATATTGGCGTACAGGGTCTTTTAGAAGGTCACGAATCCGGTAGAAACAATCTTCTAAGTGCGGGACTACCTCATCCAGAAGGGTGGTTTCATCACTGGTGAGCTTTGTCTTTTTGAGATAGCCGCCTGTTTTTTTATTTTGGAATTTTTCAAGGCTTTCCAGATAATAGGTGACAGGGTCGTTTAAAACATCTTCAAACCAATGGCTGAAGGTCGGACTGTTCAGGCTCAGTCCCGCAAGGCGGGCCATCCAGCTGCTGCCTTCCTGGGCTGTCTGGCGGATGCGTTCGCGCAGTTCGTCGGGTGTTTTCCGGAGCCAGGCGCGAACTTTCGCATTGTTCTCGCGGATGGTGTCGGCGTTTGTGTTGCGGAGGATTTGGAGATATTGGTAGTTCTTTTCCGCATTGTCGTAAAGAATGTCCAAGGTGGCCCGCAACTCCCTGTCGATGTTGAGGTTGCCGGTCTCCTCCATGCTGTTGTCCAACAGGGCGATGATGCGTTTGGCCAGATTGGAGTCGGCCGACAGCTCGTTCAGCAGTTGGTCGATGGCTTCGATGTAGAACTCGTCCATCTCAATCAGGACGGAGTAGGTGAGACTGAGTTTGAGGCTGATGGCGGAGGAGCGGATGACGCGTTGGAAGAAGCTGTCGATGGTGGAGATGGTGAAGCGTGCGTAGTCATACAAGATGCGCCGGAGCAGCTCTTTGGATTCCCGTTGGATAAAGTGGGCAACCACGTTTGGGTCAGGTTGGGTTGTGCCGAAGAGCTTGTTGACCACCATATTATAGATGGCTTTGGCTCCGCCTTCGATTTGGTCGGCCGATTCAAAGGCGAAGGCGGTCAGCGTGCGCACGATGCGGTCCTTCATCTCCCCAGCGGCGTTGTTGGTGAACGTGATGCCCAGAATCTTCTGAAACAGATCCAGATGCAGTTCCGCGTCCGACTGGCCGATGCGCTTGCTGTCGTATCGGAAGCAGAGGGCGAGGAAATCAGCCACCAGGCTGGTGGTCTTGCCGGCACCGGCGGAGGCGGAATAGGTGGTGAACATGGGTTATGGTTTACAGGTGATGGTCTGATATGCGATGAGGGCGGAGGCGAAGGCGAAAAACAGATTGTACCCGCCGCAGATGCCGTCCATATCAAGCATCTCGCCCGTGGCGTAAAGTCCGGGGAAACGTTTCAGAGAAAAATCCGGATTCACCTCCTGTAGGTCGATGCCTCCGTGGCACACTTGGGCGAAATCGATGGCATAGGTGCCGGAGATTTTCAATTTGAAATGGTTGACATCAAAAGGTTTCTGCTCGTAGAGGGCGTTGAGTTTGGGATGCAGCACGCCTTTCAGCGTGTGGAACCGTTGCCAATGGGCTTCCGCGTTGAAGTGCTCGTCATGGTAGATGAGGTTGAGTTGCAGGAAGCAGTTCTCTTTGGAGGGAAGACGATTGTAGTAGGCGGAAAGGTTCAGGATGACGATGCCGGAGATGCCGTCCTCCTTGAAGGTGACCTCGCCGGCTTCGCGATGGATGAGGCGGTCGCCCTGCCACAGGTCGGCAATGACGCGCGTGCGGCAACCGGCCAGGAATTTCGGATAATCCTCAATGGTGAATCCCACCAAAGAGGGCTGGAACGGATGAACCGTTAGGCTTAAATCGTCCAAAAAACGGTTGTACTCTTTCCGGTTTTTGGAAATCATATTGGCCGGAGTTCCGGAGGCCAGCACTACATGGTCAAAGGCTACGGGAAAGTCGTCAATGTGCCACTTGCCTTCTCTGTTTTCCAGATGTTTCACCTCATGTTCAAGGATGGCGTGGCAGTTCTCCCGTTCGGGTTCCCAGAGGAGGTCCACGACGGTTTGCGAGAACTGGCTGCTGGGATAGACGCGGCCCTCCTCGTCGGAGAACAGCGTCAAGCCCATTTGCTCAAAGGATTCCCGAAGACGGGCGGGCGACACTTGTTGCAGCAGCTGTCGGGCCGCGTCGGGGTGGTTGTATCCGTCGGGGTCGATGTGTTCGTTGAAAAGGTTGGCCTTGCCCCCGCCGGACGCGCGCAGCTTGGTGCCCACGTTCCGGCAACGCTCGAAAACATATACCTGACAGTCGGCATGTTCCAGCAGTTTCTTCGTCAGGAAGAGGCCGGAGGCTCCGGCACCGATGATGGCGATGCGGGTCATTCGGGGTTATCGATTAGGAAGTGTTTGACGGATTGTTGGAATTCCGGGAAGAGGTCGGGTCCGGAGGCGATGATCTCGCCGCCGAAAAGCCAGTTGTTGCCGCCGGAAAAGTCGGAGACCTGGCCGCCGGCCTGTTGGATGATGAAAGCGCCCGCCGCCACGTCGTAGGGCTTCATGCCATACTCGAAGTAGCCGTCGCAGCGTCCGCACGCCACGTATGCGAGGTCGGTGGCGGCGGACCCTAACCGGCGTAGGCCATGGGTGTGCTGCATCGACCAGCGCATATAGCGCATGAAAGGATCCAGAATGGAGAAGTCCGAATAAGGGAAGCCCGTGGCCAGCAGCGAAGCGTCCAGCTTGGAACAGTGGCTGACATGGATGGGGTATCCGTTCAGATAGGCCTTGCCATCTTTATAGGCGTAAAAACACTCGTCGCGCCATATTTCATACACCACACCGACAACAATCTCGTCGTATTCCTTCAGGGCGATGCTGATGGCGGTGGGCGGCAGGCCGTGGATGAAGTTCGTGGTGCCGTCCAAAGGGTCCACAATCCAGTTGTACTGGTCCTCCAAACCGCGCTCCGTATCCTCCTCGGCGATGAAGCCCGCCTCCGGAACCAGCTCCTTGAGCTTGGCCACGATGGTCTTCTCGGATTCCTTGTCAAACTGCGTCACATAGTCATGCACGCCTTTCGCCTTCATCTTGACGCTGGTGAGACTCTGCCGTTCGCTGCAGAGCCACAAGCCCACATGACGGGCTAGGGTCACCACCTCTTCGCAGATCTGTTGGTAGTTCAGGTTGTCCATATCGCTATTCGTTTAAAAAGTCTTTGACCAGCTGGATGGTCTCCTGCTGCGCCTGCTCCAGCACATCATTCAATATTATTTTATCAAACTGGGGAGAGAAGGAGAGCTCGTATTCGGCTTTGTCCAACCGTTTCTGGAAGGATTCGGGCGATTCGGTGCCCCGGTTGCGGAGCCGGTTGGCCAGCTCTTCGATGGAGGGCGGCTCGATGAAGATGGCTAAGGCTTGCCCGCCGAAGAATTTCTTGATGTTCAAGCCCCCTAACACGTCCACATCGAAGATGACCGTCTGACCGTTCTGCCAGATGCGTTCCACTTCGCTTTTCAGGGAACCGTAATATTGGTTTTCATATACTTCCTGCCATTCCAAAAACTCGTCGTTGTCCAGGCGTTTTTTAAATTCGTCCGAGGTGATGAAATAATAGTCCTTGCCGTCGGTCTCGTAGTCGCGTTTGGCACGCGTGGTGGCGGATATGGAGAACTGGAGTTTGGGGACAGCCTGCAGGAGATGCCGCACAATGGATGTTTTCCCGGCACCGGAAGGTGCTGATACGATGATGACTTTGCCTTGCATTTTCCGTTAGTTTTGGACCTGCAGCCCTGTCGGCTGGAGGTCGTTGGTTTTGCCATGCAAAAGTAGCAAAAAAACAAACGGGAACCACAGGTTATTTTTGTCGCCTTTCAGCCCAGTAGTCTTTTATATGTCCCCAGTTGACGACGATCCCCGCCGAAGCGGTGATTTTCGACCAGCGGGTCCAGTCAATGGCCGGGATGATATTATGGGCGGTGAAGAACACGTTGACGGGGCCGATATCAAAGCCAAGTCCGACACCCAAGTTGCCGTAGGATCTCCGTGCGAGCGTATAGGAGACGCAGATGTCGAAAACGTGGAAGAAATGCCCGTTGTATGCCACCGTCAGGGCAGGACGGAAGCTGTGGTTTACGATAGTGCCTTGGGCTAACAGAAAGATTCTATTGGACTTGTTCAAATCATATTGTCCTTGGATCAGGATTCTGGGGCTGAGGGCTGTGCTGTAGCCGGAGATGGCTTCCGAGTGCAGGGGGAAGTAGTCGGCCAGGGAGTCCAAAAAGGCGGATCTGCCCTCTTCGTCGGCGAGCTGCATGATGTCGTCCTCGGAAAGTCCGGAGAAGAGGAAGCCGCCATCGTGGTAGAAATGGCCGCCGTCGGACAAGGCACTGCTGACCTGCTGGGCGGATGTCTTCCAATGGATGAAACCGAGGTCCAGTACGGAAACGGCGAGCGTAACCTTTTCTATGGGTTTGTACCGGAATCCCAAATCGATGCCTGCCCCCACGTTCTTGAAAGCGTTGGACAGAAGCGACCACTCCAAATCCGCCATCGTGACCTCATAGTTGCCATTGTCCATGTTCAGTTGGATGGGAATGGCGGAGGCCAACCGCGCGTCCGCATCGTATTGCAGGAACATGCTATAGTCGTCTTCGTTGGTGGTGATGGTGGCGTTCAGGTTGCGGGTGTTGACATTGAAAGCCCCGAACAGGAGCTTGGCGTGCGCCCCCCATGACATCTTGGAGTTCAGCTGATGCTGTATGCCCAAGCTGATCTCCTGATAAAGCGAGGCGTGAATGCCTAAGGAAAGCTTTGCAGGGTTCTCATCGCCTAAGTAGTTGAGGTTTCCCATCAAGGGGAATCCAATGAGATCTTTGGAAAAAGAAATGTTGGCATTGCCTCGGAGACGATAGTCGAAGGAGAAAAAGAATTTCTTGGCAAAACGGAATCCGAATCCCAAGAGTGCCTCATCCAACTCCAGATCCAGATAATTGTTTTTTTGTTTGAGACTGTTTGCAAATTTATTGGCTGTCAGTGAAATGGGATAGCCTTCCGCATCCGTTTCAAAAAGGTTCTTGTATCGGATGGAGGAGTTGTACAGGCCGATGCCGAGGTTGCCAATGCCAGGCACGGCCACATATCCCTTATAGAGCAGCTGCACTTCGGCAGAAGGGTCTGTGCGAAGCTGGTAGGGGTTCAGGTACATGAAATGCGTCAGCGGGGCTTCCTGTGCGGAGGCCGTCACCATGGCCATAAATATGGCAAGGACGAGGGTTGCAGTTTTTTTTCTCATGGTCATGGCTGAAGGTATTGGTTAGCTAATGTTCCCAAATCCACATCGAATTTGGCGGAGAGACGTACTTTGAGGGTCTGGTCGCTGCGGATGGCCACCTGGTGGTCGTCCGTGTTGACACCGGCCTTGAGAATGATTTTGTCACAGGAGAGCATCCGTTGTATCTGCGCCACATCCTCCTTGGCAATATAGGCCTCGCACGGGACGGACATGCCGCCATAGTAGCCGGGGATGGCCATCGGGGTGGTGAACAGGGAGTCGCGGACACGATGCGCCTGGCTGTCGTAGAAATAGGCCTGCATGTCAAAGCCGAGAGGAAGCTGGTTTTCAATGCGGAACCGGAACACGATGTTGGAAATCCCGTTGATGTCCGGAATGTCGGCCCCGCCAAAATCCAGCGTGTCGTGGAAGGTGATCCGGTCGAGTTTCACTTTCAACGGCAGGGTGATGGCGATTTTAAGGTTTATGGTTTGATGTTCGGTGACGGTGAGGACGGGGGTGTTCATGCCGTTTGGATTAAGCACTGCCGTGCCGGCGAAATGCAGGCTGCTCATGTTGGTGTTGAGGAACAGCGAGGAAGTGAGGGGAAGCGGTACGGACTCAAAGCTTTGTGTGTTGGCCGGCATGTGGATGGTGACCGGCGAGGAGGACAACAAAGAGGTTGTCGGGACACCCGTGCCGGAGAAGGATGCGTCGCGAACGGTGAGGTCCGCCCCGATGGGGAAGGTGTTCTGCACGAGGCACTCCACCTGCGGGTTGTACAGCGTGATGGAGCCTCCAAGCTGGCTCGACAAAAAGCTCAAGTCGAAGTCCAGACTCTCGTCCAGATCCATGTCAAAGGCTTTGATGCGGCCCCGCAACTCCTCAAGCACAAGCTTCCTTGCCAGCACGGAGTATTGGATGACGGGGTTGTTCGGCACCTCCGCGCCCGAGGAGACGGCGGTCAAGTGCAGGTATATGTCCGCCTTGTTGACGGCGTTGGGCACCAGCGTGTAGCCCGAAAGGTCCAAGTCTATCTGGTTGTCTTCGTAGGCGTTGATGTTGTATGTGACATGGAAATCATGATTGGCGGCATCTTTGATCTGGGGTGAGGAGACCTCCACGGTGAAATTGATGGGGATGTCGTGGGCAAGATGCAGGGTCAGCAGGCCGGACTTGATTCGGGCATAGTCCAATACAGCCTCATCAGCGGGGAACTCCAGCGTGGTGGTGTCGTTGTACAGCGTGAATGAAATCTGCGGCAGATGAGGGAAATGGCTTCCCGAGACCGTCAGGGTTTTCGACGCTGAAATGACTTTGTCTTTCATGATGCCCAACAGCTGTTCGGAGGAAATCAGCGAGTCCTTCTCTAACTGATACGTGATTTCCAGGGTGCCGTCGTTGCCGGTTTGGATGAAAGAGGGATTGTCGGCCAAGCTGAGGATGTCACCAATCGAAAGATCGGCGTTCACCAACGGAATTCCCCACGAACCTTCGGCGTCTATGCCATTCATCCGCGAGAAATCGTAGGCGGTACGCTTGCAGGAGAAACAGAACAGCATAAGCAGTCCCATGAAGCAAGTGCATAGTATATATCGGTGTTTCATATTGAAAACGGTTTGTATGATTTCAAGCGGCAAAGATACAAGAATTATTTAATTGCCTATATGTTAAAAAATCTTTGGATAAAAAATTGACATCGTTATTCTTCTGGCAGGGCCTTAAAGCCTAATCCCATAATTTCAGAACTTTCAATGACATTCACGAAAGCCTGTGGGTCCAGCCGGCGCAGGTTGGCCTTGAGCTTGATGAGGTCGGTGCGGTCCAGCGTGACGTAAATCATCTTGCGCTCCGTTCCCTGGTACATGCCAAGACCGGTGAAAATCGTGCCTCCGCGCTTCATGTCGTGCAGGATGAAGTCGCGCACCTCGTCGGTCTTCTCCGTGACGATGAAGGCCGTCTTGTACGATTTGAGACCGTCCACGATGAGGTCGATGACTTTGCTCTCGATGGCGATGAGGATGATGGAGTAGATGGGCAGACGGATCTGCTTGAAAGCGATGAGGGTGGTGAGTGTGATACAGGAATCCACGATGAGCACCAACGTGCCGAGCGAGATCTTCGTGTATTTGTGCAGGATCATGGAGATGATGTCGCTGCCGCCGGAGGTGGCTCCCGACTTGAAAATCAGCCCGATGGCGATGCCGTAGATGACGCCGGCCACCACCGTGTTGAGGAAGTAGTCCGGGATGAAGAACAGGGTGCTGTGCGGGATCTGCACGGCGTTGTGGATGCCCGCGGCCTGCTCCACGATGCCTTCGTGGATGACCGGGTTGTAACCCCACAGGGTCTCAATCAGCCAGGTGAAGGCGAAAATGAGAATGGTGGAAACCACCGTCTTGATGCCGAATCGCGGTCCGAGAATCCAGGTGCCGATCAGCAGCAGCGGGATATCCATACAGATGGCGTAGAAGCTGATCTTCCACGGCCATACCGTGTTGAGCACGTTGGCCAGACCGTAGGTGCCGCCAGGGGCGAGCAGGTACGGGTTGACGAACATCACATCGCCCACGGCAAACAGCAGGCTGCCAATCACCAGGAGCGTGTATGCTATAAGTTGGTCTTTCAGATTGGATTTCATCGGTTTCGGGTTTTATAGGATGTTAGAAAAATTGTGTTGGATGATGTATCTTAATAGGTTAGAAAACGATAGGCAGCAGCAGTTCCACAAGGAGGGCCACTAAAACGGCCACTAAGGCCACGCGTACCAGACCGCGGTTCTTCCACGACATGACGATGGCCACCACCGTGGCGATGATGGCGGAGGCGTAGTGCGGCGTGGTGGCTCCCGTTGGTGTGGTGGAGTAGATGACTCCCGGGAAGGTCATGGCCGACAGTACGCAGAAGGGGATGTAGTAGAGGAAATCCTGGAACCATTCGTTGTCTAATTTCCGGCGCACGAACCCGATGGGGATGACGCGGATGAGGTAGGTGGTGAGGGCCATGATGACCATCGCGATGGCCACGTTCTGCATACTACACATGGGCACCTCCTTCCTGATGTTGTCTCCTGCGGAAACGTTTCACCTCCTTGATGGAGGCACACACGGCGGCACCAACGATGGCCGAGATGATGATGGCCCAACCGCCGCCGCCGCTCTTGCCAAGCACATCCAAGCCCGGCACGTAGGTGAAGAGGCACGACAGCAGGGCTGACAGGATGATGGCGATGGCCACCTTGCGGCCCGTGCGCGCCGGCGGGATGATGATGGCGATGAACATACAGTACAACGCGATGCCGAAGCAGCCCTGCAGCATCGGCGACAGCAGGCTTGAGGCCACAGCACCGAGAAAGGTGCCCAGGGTCCACCCGAAAATCGGGGTAATCATCAGACCGCCGAAGAACGGGAAGCCGACCTCGTCCTTCTCCATGGCCGCCAGCGCGAACACCTCGTCGGTGATGCAGAAGGCCATGATGGCACGCTTGTAAAACGGCAGGTCGGAGGCCACTTTCTGCGACAACGAGAGCGACATGAGCATATAGCGGAGATTGATGACGAAGGTGGTGATGATGAGCTCGATGTAGGGGGCACCTCCCTCAATGAGACGGATGCCGGCAAACTGTCCGGCAGAAGCCATGTTGGTGAGGGATATGATGGTGGCCTCCAACGGGTTGAAGCCCATCTTGACAGCTATCAGCCCGAAGGTGAAGGACACAGGAATGTAGCCCAAACAGATGGGAAATCCCTTTTTTACACCTCTAACAAACTCATTCATAAAAAGTTGACGGTTTTTATTTCAGGGTGCAAAGATACAATTTAATTGTATGCGGAAAGGTATGTGCGGGCGGCAATTTTTTATATCTTTGCGCCATTCATTACAAACCCTTAAAATGCGTTCAACTATGCTTGAATATTTCAACGAAGTGCCCTATTCCGTCACCATTTGCGACAAAGACGGAAAAATTTTGGAAATGAACGATATGGCGGTGAATGTGCTCAGTCACGGCCAACAGATCATCGGCCAGAACCTATTAGACTGCCATCCGGAGCCTGCCCGCACCAAACTGGCGGAGATGCTGAAGAATCATAATGTGAATGCCTACACCATCGAGAAGAACGGCAAGAAGAAACTTGTCTACCAGTCGCCTTGGTTTAAAGACGGCGAGTTTGCCGGTTACATCGAGCTTTCCATGGAGATCCCGATGGAGATGCCGCATTATGTGCGGAAACCCAAGCAGTAAAGAATTTAGATCTCTGGTTTTGTAGTTTTTAGTACGGTTGTTACGTTATAATAATTGCAACAAAAAATATAGCTATATGAAAAACATTATTACAACAGTGGCACTCTGTCTGGTATGTGCCTTCAGCGTTTTCGCCCAAAATTATTCTACTGTCCAAATCACGCCTGTCAACGGAGTGCTGGTGGTGAACGGAATAAACCAAATCTCCATTCCGAATTACGACCCCAGTGAAGTCCAGCTGGAGCCGATGGCCGGTTCCGTGGCCGTCCCCAACGCTGACCAGATGTACACAGTTGCCGAATTTGCCACCTTGGATGCCGTGTGGAACGCATGTAACGCTTCTGCCATCTGGGCGGACAACATGGTCACCTTGGACACCTATTCCGGACAAGGTATGAATACGGGATACGCCGCACTGAAATTCTCCGGCACCCCGAACACTTACGGTTACGCCAAGTTCGACAAAACTGTTTCGGGAGGCTGGACGGAGTTCGGCTATTTCACTACAGGTAATGGTGTTGCGGAAAGGACAAACACCATTACCGTTTATCCGAATCCGGTGGTGGAAACCATCCGTATCAACAATGCCGAAGAAGCACATGTGGCCATTTACGACATGAAAGGCCAGCAGGTGAAATTGGTTGAGTATGCGAATGCCAATACGATGATAAATGTCTCGGATTTGTCGTCGGGTGTCTATTTTGTGAAGATCGCCAGCGGCAGCAAGGTGAATACGGTGAAATTCGTGAAGGAATAATTACAGTTTGCGAGGGGGCAAGAAGAAGCTCGTCTACAAGTCACCTTGGTTTAAAGACGGCGAGTTTGCCGGATACATCGAAGTCTCCATGGAAATTCCGATGTAGATGTCGTGCTATGTGCGGAAACCGAAGAACTGAAGGTTTTTTTCGCTAATTCATCGCATTCTGTTTGTTCTTTTTAAGGCATTGCTACAACGTTACATAAAACTTGTCCGTGTTGACCAACACGATGCCCGCTTTGTTGACGGCCCCGTTTTCGCGCAAATTGGTCTTGACTGTTTCAATGGCCGCTTTTGAGATTTTCGGAAGCATATTGGTCCAAAACACCACAATCAGGTACTCGGAATCGTCGTCAATTCCATAAATGTCTCTGATTTTCGACAGATTCCGCATTTGCGGAGTGATGAGGACAGCCGTCGCCGGCGGGAACGTTTCAAACCGTTGGTCCGTATTCCAGTTCAGGTTGGAGAACCCGCCCTTTGCCGTGCAGTTGATGTGATAGGAAAGGAGCGAATCCTTTTTGAAATAGAGGATTTGAATCGGCTGGACGGCAGTCTGATGTTGCCATAAACTGTCCTGGATGCACGTCCGATAAGCGTCAAACTGCTCGTAATCACTGACTATAGGTTTGATTTTGAAATCCCGGTCTATGACGGAAGTAATTATCTTGTCATATTCTTTCTGATCAAACTGCTTTATGGGTTTGAAATCGTAGAGCACCCCACAGCCTGCCAGCAGTATTACGGTGGAAAGAAACAAGGTGGCAAAACGACTTTCATTCTTCATCATTCTGTGATGTTTAATTTAATGCTGCGAAGATACTCTTTATTTTCATCTTATACAGATACTTATACTTGGCTAAATCGTTTTAATTCCCAATTTATGGCAATATTTCCATTTTTGGGGAATACAAAAATATTTGAATTTCTGCCAACTACCGCATATTCTCCTCAATCCACTTCCCGATCTCCGCTTCCGAAAGGCTGCCGCCCACAATGCGGTTGACCTCCACGCCGTCCTTCAGCAAGACGACGGTCGGCACTACTTTCACGCCAAAGCGGTTTGCGGTCACGGGGGACTCGTCAATGTCGATTTTGAAGAAGGCAACCGTCTTGCGGTGCTGGCGAGCAAGGTTCTCCAAGCGTGGTTCCAGCAGCCGGCACGGACCGCACCATCTCGCCCCGAAATCCAACAGCACGTATCCCTTCTTCACCTTCTTGTCGAAAACCTCATCGGTGATCTTCTCCACATACTTTCCCTCTTTCTGGGTGAGCATCTCGTTGATTTTCAAGCTGTCGCATTCACGATAGACAATGTTGCCCTCCTCGTCCAGAGTGATGACAATGGCCTTCTCCTCGTCGGGAAGGGCGAACAGCGCCATATCCACATCTCCGTAGCGCAAGTCCTGTAACTCCTTGGAGGTGCGCATCCTTATCCCTTTCATCGTCAGCTCGGATTCCGATTTCACCACGAGCCCATATTGAAGGTCTGCGAAAACCCCATAATTGAAAGGTATCTTGAAAGAGGTGTCGATCCAAACGGTGCTTTTCCCTTGCATCATTTCCGTTTCAATCTCGTATTCCACCCGGAGACAGGAATATCCGTTGACGGGAACAAGGGTGTCAGAAAACAGCAGTGGCGTGTCGTCGGAGCTTTTTTCCATCGTCTTTCTGGTGACAATCGGAGTTCCCATCATGGATTGGATGCTCACAAGCTCTTGAGAATCACCCCTATAGATGATTTTTGATTTTATATCGGGCATATCAGACACGATATTATCCCCTTTATAATATTCCACAAATTTCGATTCAGAGGCCATCCCTCCCGACGTTTTTTGCACGTATGTCAGCCGGCCCTCAAACGACGATTGGGCGGAGATGCTGCTGAAGGCGAGGGAGGTCAGCAGGAGGAAGAAAAGGGTGAGGTGTCTCATAAAATATTAGCTGTGTTCTTGCGTCCTAAACGGGCTTGTCGGATTTCTTCGTTAATTTCATCAAGTGTCAGCTTAGAATTGCCGTTTTCTTCGCTGTGCTGACGCATGGCATCAATAGTTTGACGTGCTTTTGACAACACGGCCTGACGTTGGCTGTTATACAACTGTAATAAAGCCAGTTCCATTTGTTCTTGTAGCCAACGTTCCAACGCTTGTTCATCTTCAAAAGAGTTGCGAACTTGCTCAACAAGCGTGTCATTCAATGTTATATTATACGTACACATGGTTCTATTTTATCCGTGTTTAACTTCAAATATTACAATACCAACCGCGAAAATACAAAATTTTCACGCATGATAGTTTTTTTATCTTTGTTCTAAAGCAATGGTCGAAACGCTCATTGAGACTTTTTCAGCTCCGCCAAACGACGTTGGGCCGTGCGGAGGGAGAAATGCAGGTCGTCTGCCACCTGCTGCGCATTGGCACTGGGATTCTTTTCCAGATAGTCCCGTAGCCGTCTCAAATCTTCGGAAAGGCCTGCATTGTGGCTTTCCACATCCGCTTCGTTGAAATCTTCGTGAGAATAGAGTTCTGGATTCCAGGCTTTTAGATGCTTCATGACCTCTTCCGTTTTTGTGGAATAATAGTGGATGATTTTGTCCTGCCCGTTCACGTTTATGCACAGCGCAGTGTCATTGTAGCGCACGATGCTGTCTCGCATGACAAGGGTCTGGCGGTTGACCCGGATCCAAAGCTCAGAAGGAATCAGTTCCTCCAATTCTGAAAGGGTACCGTTTCGATGTGTTGTTTCTCCGTTTTTCAAGATGAGAACAACTCCGTCTGTATCGCAGGAAAAACAGGCAATATCCTTAAAATCAATCAGCTGCTGCTTCCTTTCTGGTGAAATGACCACCAATTTGTCATCGGTGTATGCAAATGCCCTTTCCACGTTGTCAATCACAAAGTAATGGTTCCGATTGATGAGTGCAAACGCATAGATGAACGCCGGAAAGAGGAGGATGGTGGCGATGATGGCCCCGAAAGGTAGAAACAGGTTCACATGCAAGAACATCAATAT
>JAFYAW010000001.1 GCA_017540505.1 Bacteroidales bacterium
CGGGCGTTCGGCCCGGGACTTGAGCAATAAGTCCTGTAGGAACGGGTTGGATACGGGTTGTTCGCCGTGTCAAATGAGGACAGGGCGAGAATGACGGCGGCCAGCACCGCGATTATGGCAAGCAGATATTGTTTCATGTCCGTTTGTTTTTGGTTGTTGTTTGTTTTTTAAGTTGAAAACACCGCTAATTGACGACCATTTTGAGGATCTTGTGCTCGGAGGGCGAGGTGATGTCTATAAGATAGTGTCCGGCGGCCGGTACGGAGTTCCCGAAACGGTAGGCGCTTTGTCCCTTGCCGCTCATGGTGAGCAGGAGCCGCCCGTCGGAATCGTGAACCGTGACAACCACGTCCTGCGCTTCGGGATATGTTATCTCCACGGTGAAGTTCCCGTGGTTGGGGTTTGGTGATAACCTGTAACGGGGTGTGGCGGACGGGGAGTTGCCCGTATCCCCATCACCGTTCACCGCCAACGCCTTCGGCGTGCCCGTGGTGTCCGGCATCGCCACGGCGAAGCAGAAGAAATCGCGGCCGTTTCGGTCGGTGTCCCAATGCACATTGCCATATACGTAGTGCCCCAGCGTGTCCGTGCCAATGGCCTGCACCTGTTCGGTCTCCCCCGCAGGGAAATCCCCCGTGCCGCTGCGGTCAATCAGCAGGACCGGCACGATGCCGTCCCGCACCGACGATGTGTCCAAAAGGACAAATGTGCTGTAAATGTGCGCGTTGCCCGTCGCCTGCACCATGCCGCGTCCGACGGCCTCGCAGGTCGTCCCGTCCTGCATGTATATCGTGGCGACAGCCTGCACACCGTCCCCGCATCCGAACATGAGGAAGTCCCCGTCGGCGACAACTGCGGGGTTGTCCTCGTTGGTCTTTGCCAAGCGGTCGAGGCCTATAACCATCATCCCGTCGGCGAAATATGTCTGTTTCTGGTACAGTCCCACAGAATCGTCCCTGCCCACGCCCGCGATGGAGGCGCAGTAGCCGGGATAATGTGTGTGATCCCATATCACGTTCCGCCGGCTGTCCAGGTAGTCGGTCTGCGAGAGGGTGATGCCGTACTTGACGGCCAAGTAGCTGATCCACTGGATGACGGCGGTGTCGCCGATACGGCGGTCGAAACACAGGGCCTCGGCAATCCTGCCGTTGAGCGTCAGGGAGTCCGCCCCGCAGAGCGTGAGCGCGGGGGCGCAGACCTCGGGCGAGCGCCACGACTGCGCCAGGTAGTTGACGACGGGCTTCAGGCGGTTGGCCGTGTCGTAGGTGATCTGCCCGTTGTCGTTGAGGATGCGCCGCGTGGTCTGCCCGATGCGCCTGGCGGTGTCCAGCCGTATCTGCCACAGGGCGTTCTCATTGGCGGTGTCGCGGGTCTCATAGACCACGATCACGTCCGACTGCCGGGAGGTGTTGATGCCCAACGGCAGAGTGAAGGTCTCCGCACCGTTCACCTCAAGGCATTTGTTGAAGTTCATACGGGAGAAAGCGGCGGGCATGGAACCCGACGAGGGCGTGGCGTCCAGCCCGTTGCCGGACACATCGTGCCACGATGGCGCATTTAACACTGCGCTGTCGGCGCGCAGCCATACGATGGGGTGCGGGACCTGCGCCCCGATGATAAATGTTGACAGCAGGAAGATGCAAAGGAGGATTGTTTTTTTCATGGTTCGGATTATTTTAAATGTTGCGGCAAATATAGAAAATTTTCAGATATGTACGGCCATGATTTTTTCTTAAAAACGCACCCTGTTGGCCGCCAGTATCCGTCTCGCATCCGACACGTGCGTGTAGCGCTCCGTCATGGACAGGGAGTGGTGCCCGGCGAGGTCCTTCACGAACTTCGACGGCATCCCCGCCTCCAGCATCTCGGTGATGCCCGTGTCCTTGAGCGAGTAGAAGTGGTAGCTGTCCGGCATGGACAGGCTCTCCCGCATCCGCTGCCATACGGCGAACAGGTTCTTCGTGGTGTAGGCCCGGCTTCCCGGCTTGAAGTCCGTGGAGAAGATGTATGTGCCGGAGGGCAGTCCCCGTCTCTGCAGCTTCCGGAAATACCTCATCACGTCGTGGCCGAGCGCGACGGTCCGCTCCCTGTGGTTCTTCGACACCTCCGGCGGGATGCGCAGCAGGCCGCTCTCGAAGTCAATGTCGCCCGCCCGCAGCATGAGCATCTCCTTGGGGCGGACCAGGTACCTGAAGCACAGGCGTATCATGGCCACATATCCGGCCATCCTTCTCTTGTGGAAATAATTGAGAATGCGCCTGCGGTCCTGTCTGGGAATGGTGGTCCTGTGTTTGGCCTCCCGCCGTTTCCCCCTGAAGCCCGCGAACGGGTTGTGCGAAGCGTAGCCGTCGCGGACGAACGACAGGAACATGCCTTTCAGGTACTGGAGCATGCTGTTGAAGGCGTAGGCGCTGCGCCCGTGCCCGCCGTACTCGTCGAGGATGCCCGCGGCGTGGGCGCTGGTGAAACGCCCGCAGAGCCAGTCGGCGATGCCGGCCTTTTCGCACCATTGGGTGAAGAACGACAGCTTGGAGCGGTAGCTGCGCACGGAATCCTTGCGGAGGCCCTTCTCCTTCTGCCGTACATATTCGGCGGCCGCCTCCACGATGGTGACGTTTCTCCGGGTGCCGGGATCCTCGCCGGTGAGCGAGTTCCAGCCGTTGCACAGCTTGCGGTTCACCTCCGCGCAGAGCAGGGCGGCGTATCTTGAGCGCGCCCTGCGGTCCTTGATGCGGTTACAGCGGATGCGCATGCGCTTGAGCCTGTTGCTGGTCGGGTCCAGGACGTAGTAGCAGACGTAAACTTCCTTGTTGCGCATCACCTGCGCGGGCCTGTAGTCGATGAATGGTGTTGCCATAAGGGAAAAGTGTTTGAAAGATAATTTTATTGTATATATTGTATTGATGTAGCAAAGACCTGCATGACTGCGCATTTCCCCGCCGTGGCGCAGTTATGGCGCAGTCATAGCGGCGGGAATCCCGCATGGACAGGCGAGTTCTGGGGAATGTCCATGTAAAACGGTGGCGCAAATATGGCCATTTTTTCCCATATCGGAAAAAACATTATCTTTGCCCACCGAATAATCCGATATGAATCAGCGCATTACATATACCTGTTCCTCGTCTTCCCGCACCCTTGCGGAGATGTTCACCTTCTCCGCGAAAGAAAAGGACGCAGAAACAGGCTTTTCTTACTTTGGTTCAAGATATTACAGCAGCGATTTGTCCATCTGGCTCAGCGTTGATCCACAGGCTTCAAAATATCCTTCTTTGAGCCCGTATACTTACTGTGCGAATAACCCCATCAAACTGGTGGATCCGAATGGGGAAAAAATAATTCCTTTAAAGGCTTTTGTAAATTCAGCTTATAATAAAGTTTTTCAAAGTTTATCTCAGACGAACACATACCAACAGCTTCTTTCAAAGTATCAGGACAACACTCATGATTTCGTACTTGATTATAGCACAAAATACACATATAAAGCAGGGAGCAACTATATGTCGTATAAGATAAAAGATGGTAAGATTACATATACGAAAGCTAACTCGATATATTATCGGCCTGAAGGAATAGAACAAAGTGAAATAGCTATGGTTCAAACGTTGCTTCACGAAGCGATTCATGCCGCAGATGGATTAACTCAACGTAAAACCCCGTACCATGATGGTTTTGATCAGGCTTCAGTGTTGGCTGGTCTTATGGAGTATAATTCCACTTTCAATTTGGAGTATTCAAATGAAGATTTAGAGATTTTGTCATGGAGTGGATTGCAGGAATCCGTGGAGTATTGTGATTTTATAGAACACAGGGCAGAAAAAAACAATCGTACCTTTGACGAAGAGGATAGTTATGTTAAATCAAGAATTACAATTATAACGGTGGGAGGAGATTTAGATGAATAAAATAAAGAGAATAAGGTCAGTTTTATTATTTGTTTATTTGTTTACGTGTTCCGCAGCCTCAAATGCTCAACACTCATTGTATTATGAGTTTGAATGCGATTATATAGATAATACATACATTTTCCCCATTCACAAGCATGGGGACTCTGTATTAATAGTGTCTGATTTATTCGAGGGGGAATTGGCCATTAAGGATGCTGTTGTTTTTAGATTTCAGGATAGTTGTGTGTTTCTAACTATTGATGGACAAGAGGGGCTTTTCTTTGGCAATTCGCAAAAAGGAAGTTGGATCACAAAAGGAAATGAATACGAGCGCTTTACCATTAGATGGGATAGTTTGTGTTGTTCCGACAATAATGATCCAATATACAAATTTGTGTTCACACCTTATTACAACGAAGAGAATCCGTATATAACAGATGATGGGACAATGATATTTCATGAGTATAATGATATGACATCCTATTATTGGACTAATTCGGATGGCTTGATCGCCATCGAGGGAGATTGGCTTTTTGTAAGGAAGGATCAAGAAGCCCTCAAGCAATGCTTGTTAATGGCCAAACGATGTTCACAACGATAATTTTGTAATTTCGCGGCGGAATGGATGAATACACCCGAACATATTGCCCTCCAATCCCGCAGACACACACCAAACGCCCGCACACCTACGGCGTGCGATAACGTTGTGATATGTCGTAGGGCGATGCTATTTTACCCGTAAACGCTGGCCTTCGGTAATCCTGTCCGCGTTCGGGAGATTGTTTATTTTCAGCAGATTATCTACCGTTGTGTGGAACTTGACAGAAATGCGATACAGGTTGTCGCCTTTTTGCACTGTGTAATATTCTGCCACGGAAGATTCCGTTTTGGCCGTTGGCTGTTGGCCGTTAGCTGTTGGCTTAGAGAGAGATTCCGAATTGGCTGTTGACTGGGTTTCTGAATTGGCCGTTGGCTGTTGGCCGTTAGCTATTGGCTTGGAGTGAGATTCCGAATTTGTCGTTGGTTGGGATTTGGGAGTTGGGGTTTGGATGGGTTTTTCTGTTACGGGCGAGGGTGCTTGCGTGGCGGACGTTTTTTCCACCTCTGTCGCCGGACGGAAATCTTCCGGAGTCAGCACGAGGGTGTTTTTATTCAAGGTCTCATTCTCAAAATCAATCAGCAAATTAGGGTCGAAGAACTCGTTCATGAAACGGGTTTCGAAGTGTAGGATATAATCCTTCGTATTGCCACTATTGCCCGCCTGGCCGATCACATCGCCCGCATGCAGCATCTGGCCGGGCTTCACGCAGAGTTTGTCAAGATGGGCATAGAGGGTTTCCAGCCCGTTATAATGGCGCACCACAACCATCCAGCCGTAATCCCCGTAATATCGGGCCATGCGTACCACGCCGTCGAAGCAGTTGCGCACCAGCGTCTGGTGGACCACCTTGAGATCCACACCCGGATGGAACCCCTGTTTTCCGTTCTGTCCGTACCGTTGCGATACCTCGTCATACGAGCACGGGAACGCGAACGGGTTGTTGGCTGCCTGCACCAGAATCAGCATGATCCGGTCATTCGAAAACGGAATTTCTAACGAACGGCTGCGCAGATGGGCCACATCCCAATACCGGTCATACAAGTCATACGCCGGAATCTGATACACTTCGGAAATCTCCGGATAGGGGGCAATCTGGAACTGGCCCTGCTCCGGCGGATTGGCAGTGGTGTCCTGCAACGCCTGCATCTGGCTGAACTCCGTCACATCCAATCCCTGGGCTAACAGCAGGGAGGACAAACAGCAGCACAAAAGAGTTAGAAACGTTCTCATCGCTTATTGGTTATCGTGTTCAAGAATCGAAGTTGTGGAATATCCGGGCACCAGCGGGATGGTGAGCACCTGTCCGCCGCGCTGACGGACAAAATCGCCTCCGGCAATCTGTTCTATCGCATAATCGCCACCCTTCACCAAGATATCCGGTTTCACCTGGGTAATAAGATTATACGGTGTATCTTCTTCAAAGAAAACCACATAATCCACCATCTCTAACGCGGCGAGCACCTGGGCGCGGGCCTGTTGGTCGTTCACAGGACGGGACGGGCCTTTCAGCCGTTTCACCGACGCATCTGTGTTGAGGCCCACCACTAACAAATCGCCCAACTGACGGGCCTTGGCCAAATAGGTGATATGTCCCACATGGAGCACGTCGAAGCATCCGTTGGTGAACACCAGCGTTCCCGCATGAAGCTCTTTCTCATTATCCAAGAAAAAAGAGGGCGGAACGATTTTGGAGGCAATATGACTTATAAAATCCTTCATTTGGAAGAAGATGGGTTTTCGTCAGTAGGTATCGGATTCACTGAATCCTTCTTTTTATAAAACGAGGCAGCCACTAAGGAGATCAAGCCGAAGCCGATGGAAACGGCCGTTTGCAGAATCCAACCAATCCAACCTCCGGCAAGTCCCTGAGTATAAGACACGCCATAGAGCACTAAGATGCCGGCCGTGATCAGCGGATAAGAGCCTAATCCTCCTTGGGAGATCATAAAGGCGATAGTGCCGAAAATCAGCACGGAGAAAGCGGCGCCGGGACCCGCATGGCTCAGGAAAGGTAGGGCGAGAATGCAGCTGTACGTGCCGAGAAAATAGGCAATCCACATGATGAACGTCCACAATACATAGCGTCCTGGATGCGGCAGGTCTTTAATCGAAATCACGCCTTGCCAGATGCCGACCAAGAAACTCCTCACTTTCATCATCCAAGCGATATGGCTCCACCACTTGCGCGTGAGACGGAAGAGGAAATAGAGTACGACAATAAATGCTATCAGTATGAAAATAAAATAGTTGCTGAGTATGGAAAGACCTTTCTGCTCCATCCACATCCGGACGGTCATCTGGGTATCTTGATCCACCACCACCTCGGAAAGCATACTGGTGTTCATCGCCACCGCCACCACCAGCAGCACAAACCAGCAGATGATATCCACGGCTCGTTCGGTGACCACCGTGCCGAGGGACTTCTGGAAGGGCACGTTCTCAAAGCGCTGAAGAAACGAGCAGCGCAAAATCTCACCCAGTCGGGGCAGTGCGAGGTTGGCCATATAGCAGACCATGACGGAATAGAACGACATGGAATAACGGATTTTATAGCCGAGTGGCTCTAACAGCAGCCTGCCGCGCACGGCGCGTGCGAAATCAGCGAACAAGGCCAGCAAAGCCGCCATCACTAACAGGAACCAGCTGAACGGATTGTTGATCATCGACATGGAATCGAAGATCATCCGTATATCCTCCTTGTCTAACGAACGCAGCGATAGCCAGATGAAAAAGATGCCTAATCCGACAAAAATCACAAACTGGATTATTGTCTTCAGCGCATTTTTCCTTGGTTTAACCTCACTATTATTCATCTATGAGTTTTAAGCGGGCAAAGATACAAAAAAAGCCGTATCTTTGCCGCCTATTTAAACAGCGGTAATATGTCTATTATTGTCAACCATATCACCAAAGTCTTTGGCAAGCAATATGCGCTGAACGACATCAGTTTTGAAGCCAAGAAGGGTGAAATCGTCGGTTTCCTCGGGCCAAACGGCGCCGGAAAGACCACTATGATGAAAATCATCACCTGTCTGATCCCACCCACCGAGGGCAGCGTTTCTGTGTGCGGCCTCGACATCTGGAACGACTCACTGGCCCTGCGCAAGAAAATCGGCTACCTTTCGGAGGCCAATCCCCTATATTATGACATGTACGTCCGGGAGTTTCTGGAATTCATCGCCGGCATCCACCATCTGGACAAAGTTCCCCAGCGTGTGGACCATATCATCGAGCAGACGGGCCTTACCGTCGAGCAACACAAGAAGATAGGAGCTTTGTCGCGGGGGTATAAACAGCGTGTGGGCATCGCACAGGCGCTCATCCACGAGCCGGAAGTGCTGATTTTGGACGAACCGACCACCGGTCTGGACCCCAACCAGCTCATCGAGATACGCGCTCTGATCCGTTCCTACGGAAAAGGCCGGACCGTACTGCTCTCCACGCACATCATGCAGGAGGTGCAGGCCATGTGCGACCATGTCATCATCATCAACAAAGGAAAACTCGTTGCGGACGCGTCCGTTTCCGAACTTCCCAATATGGCTGAGAAATTGGGACTTACCCATGCTTCCGAACTGAACGCCCTTGGCATGGAAGAGCTCTTCCACGCCCTCACCCACAAAACCGAATAACATGCCACGCCTCACCCGTCCCCTGATCAGAACCCAGAACCAATACAGGGAGATCTCTTTTGAAGAGGCCTTCCAGCGAGTGGCGGAACAGGGGAGAAATGGGCGGGAAAATGCAACTTTAGTGCTCACCTCCGGCGACTACTCCAACGAAGAGCTGTATCTGCTCCAGAGGCTGGCGCGGGCAGGTCTCCGCACTAACGCCATCGGTTCCTTCGATTACTATGACCGGGGAACGGCGTTCTTCCATGACAAAAACGACATCCTGCCTTACGCCGAGCTGTTCGGCTCTGACCTGCTGCTCTGCCTTTTGGATGAGAAGGCTGAAAACCATTCCATGCGGGCCGTCCGCAGTGTGATCGATTCTTGCACCCAAGCCGAAATCTATCGTTTCAACCAGCCGGACACCCTGAACATACGCCATCATGCGATGTTCTTCCGCTGTCTCAACTATTACCTTATCCGTCACAATCTGGCCAAAGGTATCTATGTGGACGGGCTCGGAAAACATTATGACGAATACAAAACCGCCATCCTGCAAGAGGTTTTCAACGCGCTTCTGGGCTATAACGCCCTCACGGAGGAAGATGTACGGAGCTTCGTTGGAAAACTGCTTCATGCCGAGGCACCCGCCTTCATCGTTTGGGAACGCTGGATGGACGCACGCGCCATCATTGAGCTGGAGAACCTCTGCATGCTGTTGGACATTCAGGCGAAGCCATCGTCCGGATTCCTCAGCATCAAAGCCGACCTCAACTCGCAAGGGCTTTACGACATGGGCATTTTCCCCGACTTGTGCGTCAGTGGGGAACCTTTTGATACAGAATCCGTTAATTTAATGCAGGAGCTTTATGGCCAGCCGGTTTGCACTACGCCCATCGATATCAGTGCCACCCTGCGGGCCAGCGGGTTTGAAACCATCCTGCTGATGAACGCCACCGGCGTGACCATTCCCGACGACATTCTGCAGCATCTCCCTGACGCCCGTTTCACCATTCTGCAAACCGCCAACTGGGATGCGGAACACGATTACCAGGCGGATCTTATCCTGCCGGCATCCCTGCCGGAAGAGACTTTCGGCACCTACACGGATTCCGCCAGAACGCCCCATCAGAGCAAGGCGGCCCAGCCCTGCCCGATAGAATACGATACTCTACACCAGTTGTCCGCCATCGGGCAGCGGTGTGGACTCTCCCTCATGGAGGACCCCACGGAAATCTTTATGGAATACATCTCCTTCATGAAAGGCGGATGCCACAGCCAACGCCGGCATTTTTTCAGATAATTTTTAAAAGACAATAATATGAGCGAAACAAACAATTTACCCACCCGCAAACCTGCATTCCAGGAAAAACCCGAAACTCCGTCCAGAAAATTCTGGCGTGTGGTATGGGGCTCCATGCTGGGTTTCCTTTTTGCCAGCATAATCACCTCCCTACTTTATACCATCATGTTTTTTGGCATGATAGGGATGGTGGCTGCCGGAGCAAAAAGCGGCTCCGGCACAGAAGTCGTAAAAGAGAACAGCGTCTTGAAGCTGGACCTCTCGCAAAGTATCCAGGAGCGTGCCATCAGCACGCCTTTTGCGAAGTTCAACAACTACAGCGACAATTTGGGATTGGACGACATTCTGGCCTCCATCAAGAATGCGGCATCCGATTCCAAAATCAAAGGTATTTACCTCTGCTCCTCTTCAGCGGCGGCATCCCCGGCCTCATTGAAGGAGATTCATGATGCGCTCATGGCTTTCCGGAAATCGGGCAAGTTTATCTATGCCTATAGCGACAGTTATGCCCAGAACGGCTATTATATAGCCTCCACTGCCGACAAAATCCTGCTCAACCCCACCGGCAGTCTGGATTTCAGAGGCTATGCCTTCCAGATCATGTTCTACAAAAACCTCATTGACAAGTTGGATGTGGATGTGCAGGTCATCCGCCATGGTAAATTCAAAAGTGCCATCGAGCCTTATATCATGGATAAGATGAGTGAAGCCAATCGCGAACAGATGGATCTGTTAGCCAATACCTTATGGAAATGTGTCACGAAAGATATTTCCGCCTCGCGCCATATCAGCGTGGACACGCTTAATTACATTGCCGACAATCTGATTGCGTACGATGCCCAAAACGCATTGGCATCCAAGATGGTGGACAAGCTCTGTTACGTGGCTGATGCGGAAAAGATGATCAAGTCGAAGCTCAACTTGGGCGAGGATGATGACATCAATTTCGTGAGCCTTGGAAAATACCGCAAATCCTTCGATCCTTCCACCAAATCAAAGCAGAAGATAGCCGTTGTATATGCCGTGGGTGAGATTCACGACGGCAAAGGTTCGGAGATGAAGGGCATCTATTCCGAGAGCTTCATCAAGGAGTTCCGGAAAGCCTACAAGGACGATGACGTGAAAGCCATCGTGTTGCGTATCAATTCGCCGGGTGGCAGTGCTATTGCCTCCGAGAACATCTGGCAAGAGATTGAGAAGGCCAAGGATGCTGGCAAGAAGGTGGTGACCTCCATGGGCGATTATGCCGCCTCCGGAGGTTACTACATCGCGTGCAACTCCGACTACATCATCGCGCAGCCCAACACTCTGACCGGTTCCATTGGCGTGTTCGGCATGATTCCCTCCTTCCAGAATTTTCTGAAAAACAAGGTTGGCATCACCATCGACAAGGTGGCCACCAACCCGCACGCCGACTTCGGCAACGGATACCGTCCGTTGGACGAGGCGGAAATCGCCATGTTCCAAAACTCTGTGGAGCAGATTTACGCCCTGTTCACCCAGCGGGTGGCCAGCGGTCGTAAGATGTCGGTGGCCGCGGTGGACAGCATCGGCCAAGGTCGTGTGTGGGCCGGCCAGGATGCCATCGGCATAGGCCTCGTGGACAAGATCGGCTCCATCGATGACGCCGTTAAGAAAGCTGCCGAACTGGCGAAGGTTTCCGACTATGCCATCGTCTATTATCCCAAGCAAAGCGACTGGTTTTCCATGCTGTTCCGCGATGACGACGACATGGATGCCGCCATTCGCGCCAAACTCGGAAAATTTTATTTTATGTTTGACGGCGTTGACCAGATTCTTTCGCAAGAAGGCATTCAGGCCCGTATGCCCATGAACATTGTAATCCAATAACATTTTACCCTTATGAGTCCTGAAACATTCACCTCCGCATTTTACATTTACCTCTATGTGATGATCGGCCTGGCCGCAGTGGTATTTGTATCCTTGTACTTCGTCAACGCCAGCTACGGGGCCTTCACCAACAACAAGTGGGGAAAGACCATCAACAACAAGTTAGCCTGGTTTCTGATGGAGTTCCCTATCTTTCTGGCCATGCTTATTATCTGGCTGGCCTCACCCCACCGTTTCGAAACGGTGCCGATGGTGTTTCTGCTGATCTTTGAAATCCACTATTTCCAACGGTCGCTGATTTTCCCGTGGCTGATGAAAGGGAAGAAGAGCCAGATGTCGCTGGCCATCATGTTCACTGGCATCGCCTTCAACATCCTGAACGCCGTGATGCAGGGCTACTGGATTTTCTTTGAAGCTTTCCGCTGCAACTACACGGTTTTCGGGTTGACTTACTCGGATGTGGCCTGGCTGAAATCGCCGCATTTCATCATCGGCCTCTGCATCTTCATCATGGGTTTTGTGGTCAACCTCCGTTCCGACTACATCATCCGGCACCTCCGCAAGAGCGATGACGACAACAAGCATTACCTCCCGTCCGGCTTCCTGTTCAACTATGTGACCAGCGCCAACTATTTGGGCGAGCTGATGGAATGGCTCGGATTCGCCATCCTCACCTGGTCGCTGTCGGGACTGGTGTTCTTCATCTGGACGTTCGCCAACCTGGTTCCCCGTGCCAACTCCCTTTACAAGCGTTATCAGCAGGAGTTTCCCGAGGAGATGAAAGAACGTCATCTCAAACGGGTTTTCCCCTTCATCTATTAATCCCATTATCTGTTGTTGAATAATCCCGTTTATCTTTTCTATCATAAAAATGGAAAAACTGTATGCTAAATATCTGGAGTATCCCAGCATCTGCACCGACACGCGCAGGATTGAGCCCGGATGTCTGTTCGTCTGCCTCAAAGGGGAGCGTTTCGACGGCAACCAGTTTGCGCTAAATGCGTTGGAACAGGGGGCTGCGTATGTTATCACCGAGAATGCGGAACTTCGTGCAAACGAACGCTGTATCGTGGTGGACGACGCACTGAAAACGCTTCAGGCCTTGGCCTCCTACCATCGGCAGCAGCTGGCCATCCCCATCATCGGGGTGACGGGCACCAACGGCAAAACCACCACCAAAGAGCTGATGGCTGCCGTGTTGTCCAAAAAATTCCAAACAGCATACACCAAAGGGAACCTCAACAACCATATCGGCGTGCCCCTCACCCTGCTCTCCATCCGCCCGACGGATGAGATTGCCATTGTGGAGATGGGTGCCAACCATCCCGGGGAAATTGCGTTCCTGTGCAACATCGCACAACCCACTTACGGCCTTATCACCAACATCGGTAAAGCCCATATCGAGGGCTTCGGCTCTGTGGAGGAGATTGTACGAACGAAAACGGCCTTGTACCGCTCGGTTATCAGCCGTGCGGGAACTCTGTTTGTCAATAACAATGATACGGTTCTCCGCCAGCAACTGGATTACGACAAGGTACAGTATTACGCCGAAGGCGGAGAGGCCAATATCCTTTCCATGTCGCCGTATCTGCGCATACGCGTTGCCGGCCAGGAGGTGGACACGCATCTGACGGGCAGCTACAATATTTACAATATGTTGGCAGCGGCTTGTGTGGGGCATTATTTTGGTGTGCCGGACGAGCTGATCGCCGAAGCCATCGCTGATTACACCCCCTCCAATCACCGCTCGCAGGTGAACACCATCGGCAGCAATGTCATCATTTCCGACTATTACAATGCCAATCCAACCAGTATGGAAGCTGCCGTGCGTAACCTGTCGAAGCTGCAGCATCCTAAGAAGTTAGCCATCCTTGGCGATATGCTTGAGTTGGGCGCATGCAGCCGCGAGGAGCATAGCCGCATGATAGGCTTATGTCAGGAACTTGGCCTTGAAGCCTGGTTTGTGGGCGCTGAATTCGGCCAACTGCATCCGCAGTACACCTTCGCTAACGTGGAGTCCCTGAACGACTATCTGCGCCAGCATCCGCTGCACGACACGATGGTGCTGGTGAAAGGCTCCAACGGCATCCACCTTGACCGTCTTGAAGCGCTTTTGTCATGAATCCAACCGTTTGGAACGGAATCGGAGTGATGTCGGGCACATCCTTGGATGGCATGGATGTGGCCTGGTGTCGGTTTGAGCATATCGAGGGCAGATGGGCATATCGTATCATTGACGCGACCACATTCCCCTATCCGCCAGAATTCCGACAACGTTTGGCGGATGCCACTCGGCTTTCCGCCCTTGAGTATGCGCAACTGAATGTGGATTTGGGCGTTCTCTTTGCCCGACGACTGAACCAATGGATTGGGCAGCGTCCGAAGCCTGATTTTATCGCCTCGCACGGGCATACGGTCTTCCACCAGCCCCAACATGGCTTGACCACACAGATCGGCAGCGGGGCCGTGATTGCCGCCCAGACAAGCATCCGTACCGTATGCGATTTCCGCACCACGGATGTGGCCCTCGGCGGACAGGGAGCGCCCTTAGTGCCCATCGGCGACGAGCTGCTGTTCGGCACGTACGACGCCTGCCTGAATCTGGGAGGTTTTTCCAATATATCCTATCGTTGTGATGGTCAGCGTGTTGCCTTTGATGTCTCGCCCTGCAATATGACTTTGAACCTTATTGCCAACCGTCAGGGGTTAGAGTACGACCCTGACGGAAAAATAGCGCAATCCGGGCAATTGATCCCACATCTGTTAGAGCAACTCAACCAATTGGAATACTACCGGCTTTCTCCGCCCAAATCTTTGGGCAAGGAGTGGTTCGATGGGACATTCTTCCCTTTGTTGAAGCCGTTCCTAGGGCAGTATTCCCTTCCCGATTGTCTGAGGACTGTTGTGGAGCACATTGCGTTGCAGATTGCGGCGGTGGTACCCGCGTTGGCCGGCCAGATGCTGGTCACGGGTGGCGGCGCACACAACCGCTTTCTCATCGGACGACTTTCCGAAAAATCCCCTCTACAGGTGATAATCCCCGACCCTCTTACCATTGATTATAAGGAAGCGCTTGTTTTCGCCTTCTTAGGTTTATTGCGCCTGCAGGAAACCAGCAATTGCCTGAAGAGTGTAACTGGTGCAATATCTGATAATTGCGGTGGGGCTGTTTATCTTCCTGCCAGTACTTTTCAGAAATAAAAGTTTTTTCAGAAAAAATGTCGGATGATAATAATAAAAATGTTACTTTTGCCGTTCACTAATATAGATGTATCACATTAGAAAAAATATACCGTTATGCTTACAAAGAAAACTGACAAAGGAAATCTGGAGAATAAGAGAGGTCTCTTCATTCTCTTCGGGCTTGTGATTGTTTTGGGCCTGGTATATGCCGGTTTCGAACTGTTTGCCAGCGAAGACAAAGCACCCGCATTTACAATGGCTGATGACGACTTCATCGAGGTGAAGGACGAGGATGTCATTGCCACTGACCAAACCCCGCCGCCGCCACAAGAGCAACCCGCGCAGCAACAGGAAGTGGTGCTGAACATTGTGGAGGACAACATCAAGGTCAACACCGATCTGGATTTCAGCCAAGACTTCATCGAAGATGAGGTTATTGAAGAGGTGGACAACTCGGATGTGGAAGTCATTGAGGACGAATCCGAATCGGCTCCTCCTGTTTACTTCACGGAAGAGATGCCTGAATTCCCTGGTGGTCCTGAAGCATTGAACTCTTTCCTCACCAAGGAAATCCAATACCCTGAGGTGGCCCGTAACAACGGCATTATGGGTACGGTGCTGGTTGAGTTCGTGGTCGAAAAGGACGGTCGTGTCAGTAACGCCAAGGTGAAAGTGCCGTTGTTCCCGGATTGCGACAAAGAGGCTGTCCGTGGTGTGATGGCCATGCCGAAATGGAAACCTGGCAAGAACATGGGCAGGCCCGTACGTTGCTTCTATCAGGTTCCTGTCACCTTCAGAATGTAAGCGTAATTATCTTATAAACCAAAAGGCTGAATCTCCCATCGGAAATTCAGCCTTTTTATTTATGCCCTAATTCACTAACGCCACAAACCTTCAATTGTTTGCTTGATGTTGTCCACATCCAGCCCTACTTCGTGGTAGAGATGCGGGATGTCGCCGTGGGAGATGAAACGGTCGGGAATGGCGATATGATGCAGATTGTTGTCTAACTGGTGGCTTTCTAGGAATTCCGCTACCGCCGAGAACAGTCCGCCTTTTTCAGTACCGTCTTCCACGGTAATCCAGGTCTTGTGCGTGTCGGCTAACGAGAGCAGCAGGGTTTCATCTATCGGTTTGAGGAAACGCATGTCCACATGGGTCGGATGGATGTTCTTTTCCTTCAGTTGGTCAAGTGCTTGGGCCACATTATTGCCGATGGGGCCGATGGTGATCATGGCGATTTGTTCTCCCTGTCGCAGCAGTTGTCCTTTCCCGATGGGGATGTCACCCGGCTCGTTGTGCCAGTCGGGGAGCACGCCCCGTCCGCGCGGGTAACGGATGACAAACGGCAGACCGCCCAGTTTCGCGTTGTGGTAGGCCGTCACCATCAGGTTGCGGAGTTCATGCTCATTTAAGGGTGATGAGATTATAAGGTCGGGGACAGCCCGCAGGTAGGCCAGATCAAAGACACCCTGATGGGTGGCACCGTCTTCGCCCACCAATCCGGCTCTGTCCAAACAGAAAATCACCGGTAGTTTTTGCAAGGCCACATCGTGAATGACCTGATCGTAACTGCGTTGGAAGAACGAAGAGTAAATGTTGCAGAAGGGGATAAGGCCTTCGGCAGCCAGTCCGGCGGAGAATGTCACGGCGTGCTGCTCGGCAATGCCCACATCGAAAACCCGGTTGGGGAACACGTCGTTCATGATGGTCAGGGAACAGCCCGTACCCATTGCCGGCGTGATACCCACCACCTTCTCATCCTGTTGTGCCAATTCCAGGATCGTATGTCCGAACACATCTTGGAATTTGGGCGGGAGATTCTGATCCTGCGGTTGTTGGATGATCTGTCCGGTCGTCGGGTCGAATTTGCCGGGTGCGTGATAGGCCGTCTGGTTCTGCTCCGCCATATCCAGTCCCTTTCCTTTCACGGTCAGCACATGGAAAAGCTTCAATCCCGGGAGGGCTTTCAACGCCTGCAGGGTTTTCACCAAATGGATGACATCGTGCCCGTCGGCGGGACCGAAATAGCGGTATCCCAGGCTTTGGAACCAGTTGCTGCCGCCGAGCAGATAGCCTTTTATGCCATTGCCCATCCCACTGAAGAAGCGGGTGATGCGGTTGGATTGTTTGCTCTTGAAAGTGAAGATGTTCCAAATACGGTTTTTGAAACGGTTGTATTGTGGCGAAGCGGTGATAGAGAGCAGATAGCGGCTCATGGCTCCGGTGCTCTGGTCGATGGAAATCTTGTTGTCATTGAGGATGACCATCATGTTCACATCGCGGAAGGCGGCCTGGTTCATGGCCTCAAACGCCATACCGCCTGTCATAGCTCCGTCGCCGATGACGGCGATATGGTTGCGCTCCATGTTCCCCTCCATTTTGGCGGCCATCGCCATGCCCAAGGCGGCGGAGATGGACGTGGAGGAGTGTCCGGTGCCGAAAGCGTCGTATTCGCTCTCCTCGCGGCGCGGGAAACCGCTGATGCCCTGATAGCAACGGTTGGTGTGGAAAAGAGTTTTACGCCCCGTCAGAATCTTATGGCAATAAGCCTGATGGCCCACATCCCAGACCAGCTTGTCGTTGGGAGTGTCAAATACATAGTGCAAGGCCACGGTCAGCTCCACCACACCCAAGCTTGACCCTAAATGGCCGGGGTGCTTGGCTGTCTGTTCGATGATGAAGGAACGCAGCTCGTCGCAAAGCTGAGGTAGTGCGGACACTGGCAGCTTGCGGAGGTCTTCGGGAGTGTTGATCTGGTCGAGGTAAGCCATTATTTTGCAGTGACGTTATGGTAAAAATCCAGGATTTGGTCCGTAATGAGGTCGTTATTGTGGTTCATGGCGATGAAGTTGCGCGCGTTTTCCCCGATGATGGTGCAAAGGTCAGGCGTAGTGATACACTTGTTGATGATGTTGAGGAACTCTTCCGGTGTGTTGGCGATGAAGAGGTGCTTGCCGTCTTCGATGTCCATCCCTTCCGCACCGACGGAGGTTGTGATGACGACACGTCCGAGGGCCATTGCCTCCACAATCTTGATGCGGATGCCACTGCCGGAGAGAAGAGGTACGATCATCAGGTCGTGCGACAGGATGAACTCGTTGGCATCGGGTACTTCTCCTGCAATGACGACGTTCTCGTCGTGACGCTGGTATAGGCGGTCAGGGATACTGTGTCCGGCTAGCGTGAAGGTGAGGGTAGGGTGTACGCGGTGAATCTCCGGCCACACCTCATCCAGAAACCACTCCACGCCCTCAATGTTGGGAGACCAGTTCATACTGCCGATATGGAACAGGGAGGGTTCGTCAGAGGGAATATAATCCTCTTCGTTTTCGTATTTCTCCATGTCCAACCCAAAAGTGATGACTGTACCCGGCACGTCCGGGGCTGTCTGCTCAAAGAAGCGGTGGTCGGGTTCCGAGATGGTCATATAGCCGTCCACCTGTTGCAGGATATTGTTTTCCACCCGTTCCAGTTGGCGGGCATTGGTCTTGTATATCAGCTTGCGTAACGGCCACGATTCGTTGTCGGCGAGACGTTGCCAGATCTGGTGCTCAATATTGTGCAGCCGCAGAATGATTTTTGCTTGGGAGTGTTTACGGATAGTTTCAATATAAGGGGTAACATAGATGGATTCCAGATGGATAATGTCGAATGTTTCATGTTCCAATATCCATGTCAGCTTGGAAGCCATTGATTTGGAGTAAAAACGGTTGATTTGGTAGGGCTGTCGGTGCAGGAAAGCACGGAGGGCATCGCGGAAACGGGGGGTCGTGTCAATGAAAACCGACTCGAAGCACGTCTTTTGGAGGTACTCTTTGGGCATGGCGTCCAGCTTCACGGGGTGCTTGGGGGTTTCAATCGCCACCACCTTGACCTCCTGTCCGTTGTTGAGAAGGCCGTCCGTGATGTTGTGAATGGCGATGCATCCGCCATCTATCAAGGGTAAAGGAGGTTTATGACACAGTTGGAGAATTTTCATGACGTTTTATAAAGGATGATTTAAATTTTTTCAGTTTTTCCACCATTTTGGAATAGGTCTCCGGCGAGAATATGGCCGAATCCGTGGTGGCATGATAGGTCAGGAAAACGCAGATAGGGATGAGTACGAAGGAGGAGAGCCACATGCCGAACCAAACGGGCATGGCACTGGTTTTGGCGATTTTCTCCCCCATGATGGAAATGGCGAAGTAAAGGGTGAAGAAGACGACGGTGATGACCAGCGGGATGCCGATGCCGCCCTTACGGATGATGGACCCTAATGGCGCCCCAATGAAGAAGAAGAGCAGGCATGCCACTGACATAGTGAATTTCCTGAGGTATTCGATCTGGAAGCCCCATAGGTATGACGTGCGGAATGCCATATCCTGATAGGCGAATTTGACGTTGAACACGTATGAATGGGACTGATTCTCCGCGTTGCGGAACATGCGTTCGCGGACGGTGGGTGTGAGGGTTGTCAAATCCAGAGCCTGCTGACGTGACATGGTGTCGAAACAGCTGTCTTCCTTCACCAGCCAGTTGAAAAAATAGAGACTGCTGAAGAAGACCTTGGAGGCTCCGTGGGCCAGTCCGGTAATATCCTTCTTCAAGGTGTCGATTTTGTGGTTGAGCTGTTTGGTGGTCATAGCGGTGGAGTGGCCCTGATAGAGACTTTCATCCACCTCGCCCATTTCAAAGCTGGACATGTCGAAACGCTTGTATTGTTTGGAGAAGGTGGCGCGTGTGAGTGGATAGTGTTGCTGGCCATCCTTTTGGATGCCGGATTTGGAGCTTTCGTCCCAAAAAGAACCGTCGTATAGGGTGAACAGCAGATAGTGCTTGTCCGGCGTGACTGTCATCACGCCCTCTTTGGCGTAGGTGACGGTGGTGTTGCCTTGATGGCTGGAGTGGTCATAAATCAGTACATCTTTGATTTTCTCCCCATCCGGCATCTTCTTGCCCACGCGGATGGAGTAGTTGTCCAATCCGGTGTAAAAAACACCCTCTTCGATGTTCAAGGCCGGTTTCTGTTCTTGAATGTCGAACAGCATCATCCTGAGTTTCACGCTGGCTTTGGGTATGGCTACATTGGAAAACAGGAAAGCGATCACGGAAATGACAACGGCCAATATGGCCAACGGTCTCATCATCCTGCTGATGGGAATTCCGGCAGATTTCAAGGCCACAATCTCATAGCGTTCCCCCATGTTGCCGAAGGTCATCAGGGAGGCCAGCAGCACCGCCAGAGGGAAAGCCATGGAGGTGAGGGTGATGGACGCATAGAAAAGGAGTTTGAGCAAAATACTGATTTCCAATCCCTTGCCGACAAGTTCATCAACCCATTTCCATAAAAACTGCATCAGTAGCACAAAAAGGGCCACGAAGAATGTGAGGGCAAAAGGCCCGAGAAAGTTTTTTATGAGATATCGGTTGATGATTTTCACGCTACAGCGGATAAGGACTGTTAGTAATCACCGAGGGTTTCCGGCAGCTGGGCCAGTGCGGCGGCAGCCTGTTCGTCATTGGGTGCCGAGCCGTGCCATTTGTGTGTTCCCATCATGAAGTCCACACCTTTGCCCATTTCCGTCTTCATAATGATGGCAACGGGTTTCTGGTTGCGGGCCAAGGTCTTCGCTAATGTGAGCGTTTGCACGCATTTTTTCATGTCATTGCCGTCCATCTCCAGCACCATCCAGTTGAAGGCCTCGAATTTGGAGCGGAGCTTGCCGAGGTTGCACACATGATCCGTCGGACCGTCAATCTGCTTGCCGTTGTAGTCCACGGTCACGATGAGGTTGTCCACATGTTTGGCTCCGGCAAACATCAGCGCCTCCCAAATCTGGCCTTCCTGCAATTCGCCGTCGCCCGTCAGGGCATAGATCAGATGCGGGTCCTGGTTGGCTTTCTTCGCCAAGGCGGCCCCGATGGCCACCGAGACACCTTGTCCCAATGAGCCGGATGCGATGCGGATGCCGGGTAGTCCCTCCACCGGGGTGGGGTGTCCTTGCAGACGCGTGTGCAGTTTGCGGAATGTCGCCAGTTCGGAGACGGGGAAATAGCCTCTGCGGGCCATCACACTATACAACACCGGCGAAATATGTCCGTTGGATAAAAAGAACATGTCCTCACCAGTACCTTCTTTGGTGAACTTTTCAGGATCAATCTCCATAATCTGGAAAAAGAGCGCCGTCAGGAAATCGGCGCATCCGAGTGAACCGCCGGGGTGTCCCGACTTGGCACCGTGAACCATGCGGATGATGTCTCTCCGTACTTGAGCAGCTATGTCCTGCAATCCTTTTGTATCCATATTAAAATTAATTTTTCGGTTTATAATTTGATTTTTTTGGCGATATCAGCAGCAATCTGCTGGAATTCCTCCGGGCTTAGCTGGACCCGTTCGGCCTTGAAATTGAGGTCGCCAACCCCGTTGATGGGCACCAGATGGATGTGGTTGTGCGGCACGTCAATGCCGATGACAGCCACGCCGATGCGGTTGCACGGGATGGCTTCCCGGATACCGACGGCCACCTTTTTGGCAAAGACCATCATCTCTCCTAACAGGTCATCCGGCAGGTCGAAGATGTAGTCGTTTTGCAGCTTGGTGATGACCAAGGTGTGTCCCTTGGCTATTGGGGAAATGTCCAAAAAGGCGAAGAATTTGTCGTTTTCAGCTATCTTATAGCAGGGAATTTCGCCTTTGACGATTTTGGTGAAAATGGTATCTTCCATAATGGCGTTATTTAGGATTAGCGTGAAACATCCAGAATCTCAAAGTCCATGCTGCCAGCGGGAGCCTGCACCGTCACGGTGTCGCCTTTGGAATTGCCGATCAGGGCTTTGGCCAGCGGGCTTGATACGGAAATCTTACCAGCCTTGAGGTCGGATTCGGATTCCGGGACGATGGTATAGGTCATCGTGGCGTTGTTCTTGACATTGCGAACCTTCACGATGGAGTAGATGAGCACTTTGGAAATGTCGATTTTGGATTCGTCCAGAATGCGGGCTTTGGCGATGAGGTTGCGCAGGTTGGCGATCTTGAGTTCCAGCAGTCCCTGGGCTTCTTTGGCGGCATCATATTCGGCGTTTTCCGAGAGGTCGCCCTTGTCGCGGGCCTCGGCTATGGCCTGTGAGATTTTCGGCCGTTCCACAGCTTCCAGTTCGTTGAGTTCGCGCTTCAGTGCGTCCAAGCCTTCTTGAGTGTAATACTTTACGTCTTCCATTTTTTCTTCTTCTTGTTAAAATATAAAATAGAAGAGACCGTAATAGTCTCTTCTATTTTCGGGTTATAAAAGGATTTAAAATTCTATAAGCTGACTTTGATACCCATGACGTGATTGCCTCTCCACTTGTTGGTGAATCTGTAGGCATAGTCAATGTAGATACGGGCACCGGTGTTGCCTTTCTTCAAGGGGATAACGGCCGTGGCACCAACGGAAGGACCGGCAAAGAACGAATCGTTGTTGAACAGAATCGTATTGAGCTCATTGCCTTCCTCGTCGGTCTCCGTGCGTTTCGTGACATTCTCCAGGGCGTATCCGGCGCGAATCATGAAATAGTTCATGAAGCCGTATTCAAGACCCAGGGCGAAGATGTCGCGTGAGTAGGAGTTGGCGGTGAAGGTACCAGCCAGTGTGATGCGGTGTGCGGCGTCATCGCGGGTGAGGCCTTCCTCTTCCAGTTCGGCTTTGGACATGTTGGCATATTCGCCGCCGAAGAACAGGAAGTCATAGGAAATACCGATTGCCAGCAGGGAGGGCATCTCGTATTCGGCGGAGCGGACGGCCAGCGTCTGTTCAACCGTTGTGTTGTTGATGCGGCCTCTGTAGGACAAACCGTCACCCTTGTAGGACATGGGCAGACCGATGTTCTTCAAGGTCACGCCGATCTTGAAGTTCTCAAATTTACCGGCAATGTACTGCACACCAGCGTCAAGGGCGAAGCCCGTGGCGTGCAAGTCAGCAATGCGCTCGTTCACAATCTTCAGGGAGACACCGCCCTTGATGAAGTTGTTGAACGATTTGGCATAATGGATGCCGATAACGGAGAGGGAGGGGGAGAAGGTTCCCAGACCGCCTTCCGGCTGGTTGACCGTGGTGATTTGGATATTACCGAAGCCCATAGCTGAGAAGGAGAGGGCGAGCGTACCAAAATCACGGGTCTTGCCAAGATGCTGGGCGAAGGCCAGGGCGTTGATGTTGATGCCGCAGTTTGAACCCACCAGATATTGGGTGCGGTTGAAGGCGAAATCCGTCTTTTTCACGTACGTCAAACCGGCCACGTTGGAATAGACAGACTCCAGTCCGCGGATTTCGGCCACGCCGGCATTTGCCATACCGTTGGTGCGTGCCCAGGGGTCTATCAACAGGTGCGATGCACCAGCCTGACCGGAACGGTCTCTGTTACCTGCCAGCACGTTGTAAGACGTACCGACAGATAAAAGAGCAATCAATGTGCAAATTATTAATGACTTATATGTATTTTTCATATTCTTGGATTTTTACAGATTAATAATTTTAGAAACCATTCAAGTCTGTTGGGCGCATTGCGCAGAAGAACCGCAGCGTGCGTTCGCCGAAGCCGTCAGCTTTCACATGGATGATGTAAACACCACCGGAAATCGGAATGTTGGCGTGGTTCTTCAAATCCCATTGTACGTAAGAATCCGTATTACCCTTCGTGATGGTCCGGATAAGCGTTCCGTTGACCGTGTAGATGGAAATGGTACACTTCTCAGGAAGGTTCACGATGCGGACGTAGTTCTGCAGAGCGGTCTGCTCATACTGGGAGAATCCGTAGTACGGGTTCGGAACGATGTTGATATCATCGAGTACCTCTTGAACCTGTTCTGTTGACTCCGATTTGACAGGAGCGAGGTTCTTGGTTGTGAACGTGTACATCGGATAACCGTCGTTCTGGTCTGCGTACGGCGCTGTGCTTGCGTCGTCATACCAGCGGGAGGAGTATCTCAAATAAGGACGTGACACGCGGATCTTGATGGTGGCGTCGCAGGAGAGCCAGTTGTCTTCCAATCCAAGGTAAGGCATGGGGATGCTGGTGTACATCACATTGTTGAACAGCTGCATCTTCATCTGCATACGGGCAGGGTCGGCCATGTTCTTCTTTCCAACGAAAGATTTGAACTTTTCACCCAGCCATTTGCCGCCATCATACGCACCACAATCGTACCATGCAAAATATCCGCCGTCGGAGCTGGGGATGTATCCACCATGACGTTGTCCGTTACGTGTGATGTTTCTGTCAGAGTCGTTGAAATTACGTTTTTCTCTTTTAACCAGTTCGTCGTAAACCAAACTGCACGTGTTGCCGGAGCTTCCACAGATATAGACATAGTGACGACCGCCGTTCTGCGGCTCACCATATTGCAGTGCATATTGACCGTAGTTGTCACGAATCATATTGAATGTGCTTTGATTCATACCCTGAGGATTGCCTTCCTCATCAAGAATGAATTCTTGGGTAGAGGCATCACGATACCATGCGTACACATTTGTCGGATTGAAGAGCATGTCACTACCGTTGTTGTAAGGATCTTGGGAGTTTTCAGCGAACATGATGTTCAGACGCTCGCCAGTCTCCACGTTGATGGCATAGCCCGGGAACCAGCCGTAGCCGGTGGCACCGATGTAGTTCGGGTCGTTCGGGTTGTTGCTGGCCACGTCATCGTTGCCCGTGTACGGATTACCATCCTTGTCCACGGACGGACAGTTCTTGGGTTCGTGACGATAGTTGACGTAAGTCTGTCCATTGAATTCCTGTTTTACTTTATAGGATTCCGTCTCGTGGCTGGCTCCGGCCTCCAAGACCAGTGCGCGGGTCCACAAGCTCTTATCCGGTGTGAGCACAATGTCAACAGAGTACAGGTTGGTCATGGTCTGGTTGTAACCAGGGTTCCACATGGATCCTGAGAGTGCGCGGAAATCAAAATACATGGGTGCCGGACCCTCATCACCTTCAGAAAGGAATGCCACGTTGTCGGGAATGATGTACTTGGCCTGCGGACCGCCGTCATACGGGGATGACAGCACGTAGGGTGACCATAATCCGTTGAGGATGCCTTCAAACTGTTGGTTGGGATCCTTGAATCCACGAGTGGTCTCGTTATCGTTCAGGGTTCCGGGTTTCAAGATACAGCACATATCCTCTGTACGCCATTGATAGTACTTGTTCTCAGCACCCTCCTGGCCTGCGTAATCCTCGCCGATACCCCAGTCGTACCATTTTCCGGACTCTTGGCTACCGGAATGAATCCAGTTGGCAGGATAATCACCTTCTATGTCGCGAACACCTGACAACCAAGGCAGACCGTCGCCATAGTCAATGGTGGCACCCAGGAAGTCCACTTGTCCGTACATGGTAAGGGATTTGTAATTGTATCCCAGATTGTCAGCCACATATTCATCAAGATTCTTCTGATAAATCTTGAAGTTGTCGTTGATGATGGAGATGGAAATACCGAGGTCGAGGAACAACTCTTCGTTAGTCATGCTAATAGGCATGGCGGCCGTACTAACACGGTCGATTCCCAGCTCTTCCAATTCGGAATCAGGAACTTCGTCGCTGATAACCAATTGCCATTCGGTCTCGTCGTTCACATCGTCGTCCACATCGTTGGGCATCAGACGGATGGTGTAGTCATAGGGCTTCACCTGAAGCGGATCCACCACCTTGATGTTCAACGGACCGTAGTTGTTCTTGTATTGAATATTGTTGAATGTGTTGAGCTCGAGAATCTTCTGGCGAGATTCATCTGTCATGTCCAAGAAGAAGCCACCATTGCCCTGTCCTTCGATACGGGTGATCATGGGTTGGTCGCCATAGACACTGTTTTGGATGATACCGGAAGATTTGTGCGGAATACCCGTGTAAGCACGAATGTTACGACGACCGGCCAGATACGGGGTCTGCTGTCCGTCCAAATAATCGGGATCAAGTTTGAACTCTTTGTATTGGTTGTAACCGTAGGCGATAACCATGAAGTAGTACTCTTTATGGTTTACCAGAGCTTTATTGGTACCAGTAGCGAATTTGTCTTCCTTCACTGTGAATGAGTGGAAGATGCCTTCGTTGGCTCCATTGACCATTTCAGTGGCAACGGATGTTCCGATAGCCTCGTTGTAAACCCAGTTCACAATTTGACTGGCTTTGTTCTTGATGTCGCATTGGGCAATCAGAATAGCCTTGTTGGGATCGTTCAGGTCGGTGGCGCTGACGGATGCATTCGCCAACTGATAAACCTGATATCCTTCAAAATAGTAGCGGCGTTGTTCTGTGGTCAACGTGTCTTCTACTGTGACTGCTTCAATGTCTGATGTGATCACCGTGTCGGGATTACCGTCGGCGTCATACACATACAGAGTGTCGTAAGTCTTAACAAACGTTGAGGTGGATAATGTTTTGGAGATTTGCGGGTCAAGCTCGTAGTAGGTCTCGTGGTAGTTGTTGCTGTTCTTGTCTTCGTTGGAGATGTAGAGTACCAGCTCGTTCTCAAGTTCGCGGATGGTCAGATCCGGAGCGTCCGGACCGTCCAAGGTCTTGAAGCAGTTTTCGAACAGGGTCTGACATTTGTCATCGGCCAGTTTCAGCAGTTCCACAGAGGCTTGTGCACCGCCTTGGGAGGCACGTGCCCATGGAATACCTACGGTGATGTAGTTCACGGAACCCGGTCTCAAGGTGAAGGGGCCTGCAGACTGCATGAAACGACGGTCTGCCGGAGCGTTGCCCACATTGGCTTCCGTCCAGCCGCCAGGTCCGTAAGAGGTGGCATGCGGGTCTTCACCTTTCGTACCCCAGTTACAGACATCCGTCAAAGCAGGGAACATGAAGTCGCAATCCGGACCGTTACCGCCTACCGTATAGTGGGCGTTGCCGCCGTAGCGCATTTTGGTGTTATCTTTCCAGATACCCTGCAGCATGTTGTAGTATTCGAATGCCACATCCGGGTCACCCACCACGGAGTTGTCGTTGTTGTGATACACGAATCTTCTCATACCGAAACGCTCGTTGTCAATGATCTGGTCTCCGAAGTTCACACCGTTGATGGCCATTTGGTCCAAGGGGGACACGTAAACGTTGGGATCTATGAATTTTGCACAATATCCGGCAACGGATGCACTGTCAGGATTGAATTTCGGGTTGTCTCGGTTGTCAGGGTCCATGTAGGGGCCTTGGAAGAAGTCCACACCTACCGCAGGGGGCTGGTCACCGTAAGCCTTGGTTTGGCCGTTACCGTCCACGTTGGAACCGTTGTAGCAGTAACCCAGACCACGGGCCACATCGCAACCCACATAGTCGTCTTTCTCATAACCCAAGTCAGGGTCAACCCATTGGGAGAAGAAGGTGTTGGTCAAGGTGTAGGAGGAACGGTTGATGATCTCGTAGGAGTAGAACGTCATGTTGTTCAGGTCATCGTTGGTGGAGAAGCCGAAGCACTGGCCACGGATTTCCAGACCGATGGGGCTACCTTGGGATTCGGTGTGTGCACCACCGTTGTCGTTGAAGATCCAGAACAGGGTCTCGTCGCCCTTCAACACATGGTCAGCGTAGATCATACCGTTGGAGTTGTGCCAGTCGTACTGGTAGTCTCCAGAGCTGGAACCACCATAATTTCTATACTCAGTCCACAAATCCTCAGGGGTTCTCGGCAGCTGATGGGCAGCAGCCAAGGCGATGTTGTCCTCCGTCCAGGGACAGAGGTCGTTGTTGATATCGTAGTAGGGGTAGTCACCGGCTTCAGGGTCGTACACACCGTTCTCGTTCACATCTTTGAACGGGGCCAGATAGTAGGAATAGCCTTCATCGCCGTGGGCGGGCCAATTCAAGATGCTGGCGGGGGTCACATAACCGCTGGTGTTATAGCCGGAGATGTGATTGTCCACTTCCGCACGGGTGATTTTGAAGAGTTTGTCGAATTTGATACACTCGGTCTGGGTCGTACCGGCACCGGCGATCTTCAAAGGACCAGTCCAATAGTCGTCACCACGTTGTCTGAAACGGACGGCAGCCAGTTTCAACTGGCCGTTGGCGTCCTGACCACCAATCCACAAGGCGGCGGAGAACATGGATGTTTTGCCGGAACCCTTAGGCACTTCGTATTCGGCTACTTCCTTGAACCACATCGTACCACCGGTTTCAATGTACGCACGTACGTTGTTCACCGAAAGCTCGTTGGAGTTACTTGCCGGAAGACAGGTGGCTGATTCCGCTTTTGGAGAGTGTCTATGTACTCCTTTGACTTTTTCGGCTTGCACGGTACCGAAGACCATGCAGACCAGCAGGAGTGTCAAGCAGAAAATTTTGTTATTGTTTTTCATATATACCTATTTTTTTTATTTCAAACTGTTAAAAACCGAATTGTAAGCCTAAGCTGGCACGGATAGGACGGCTGTAGTTGTAGGGATCCTGAACGGTCATCGTGTAGTAGTTGATGTAGGAAGGAACATAGATCTGGGAGTTGATCACTTGCTGATACTCTGCAGAGGAGAGGAAGCCATCATCATCCGGGTTGCCGGTGTAGTCATAAACGTAGAGAATGTTCTTGAAATTGAAGAGGTTCTGGATGTCAACATAGACAGTCAGGTAGCCCGGCTTTGCGGATTTCGCATTGCCGTCCTTGTCCTTGGCGTTCTTGTTCAGATTGAAGACGAAGGTCTTGTCGATACGCAAGTCGCACTGGAACTGCCATGGGGTGTTGGAACCGTTGATGGAACCGGACACCTGGCGGGAACCGATACCCGTGATGGAATACGGGGTGGCAGAACGTGTGTAGGGAGTACCGGAAGCGGCAGATAACAACAGGGAGAATCCCGTGTTGGCCAGCCATTGGATGGTCTTTGTGGTCGGCTTGCCGTCCACCACGACCTGCTTCTCGGTCTTAGGTCCGTTGTATTCGGTTCCGTTCTCGAAACGATAGTCCAAATTGATACCGATTCTGTGTCTCTGGTCAAAGGAGAGGAGGGCAAGAGTTCTCAAGTTCGGCTGTCCTTCGGAAAGGATGGAGAGCTGGTCGGTTGTGCTGGAACCCGTACCCTTGGCGTATTGCAACGTGTAGTTGGCGGAAAGGGTGAGGTTCTTGGTCCGGTTCATCTTATAGGCGAAGGTGAAACCTTGCACAGTACCGAAGTCAATGTTCTGATAGGAATAATAGGTGTTCGGATATGCGCCGGAGAAACGGTAAGCCTGAATCTGGTTACGTTTTTCGGAATAGTAGGCGCTGATGCTGATGGAGGATTTGTTGCCGATCTTCTGACGGAAACCGATTTCGTAGTCGATACTCTGCTGCGGTTTCATGTTCGGGTTGTTGACGATGTTTCCGGCGGAATTACGCTTGGAGATGAACAGATAGTCAACCGGGGAGATCTGCAGGTTGGTAGGACGGGAGGTGATGATGTTGTAGTGTGCGTAGAACAGGGAGTTGTCAGAAACAGGAAAGGAGAAGGAAATACGCGGCATGACAGACCACTGCGCTTTGTATTTCTCGAAAGCAGAGGATTCGACCTTGGTGTTTTTGTTCTTGTCAATCTCATTCTTGAGGAGCGGACCGTTCACGTAGAGGGAGAGCTCGGATTCGGGGTCAACAACCTCCTGACCGGCGGCGTTGTACCAGGTGTCACCGTTACGGTAACCCACGATGGAGGAGGAGTTGAACTCGGTACCGGCAATGCCTTCCTCACTCATGTAGTTGTCAATGCCCGTATAATAGACCACCCAGTTGTCTTCGGCGTTGCCTGCGAATTTGATCTTGCTGTTGAGGTTGCGGATGTCTCTAACCGTATAAGCTTCGCGGAACAGATAGGGGTCTTTCAGCACTTCCTGGTTGGCATCGAAGCGGTCAACACGCAAACCGATGTTGAACAACAGGGAGTTGATGGAGAATTTATCCTGCAGGTAGAAGGCCATGTAGATAGGTTCGTAAGCACCGATGTTGTAGGTGCGCTGTCCGTTCTTGTCCACAGCGTCAAAGAAGTCCATGATGGAGGTCTTCTTGTTGTTCTTTTTACCTGTGTAGTCATAACCATAGTAGCTGACCATGGAGGAGGAACCGGAGGATGTTCCGGTGAGCAACTCCTCTGCAGAGAACATGTTGACGTTGAAGGCCGTAGGATCCAGGTCGTCAATGTCAATCCAGTCGGAACCGTTGGGATCCAAACCGAGGGAAGTACGCAGGTTGCGGTCAAAGACCGTCTGGTCGGTGAGCACGTTCAAGCGGTCATATTCCACATAGATAATATCTCTTTCCATATCAGGATCATAACGGACATCGAAGATGGGGTGCTCCTTGTCCAACTCGGTGATATGCTTGTTTGTTTCGGTTCTCATCAACTGCCACAGAGAGAAGGAAGCGATGCCATATCCGCGGTAGGTCAGTTTTTCAAAGTCATAACCGAATTTGAGTTCGTGGTTCTTCAGGTTCATGGAGATGCTGGCCTTCACACCGAACTGTTCGGTCTGGCTCTTGCTATAACTGCTGGAAACCGCACCGGGACTGCTGTACATGCCATAGATGCCGTCGGCGCCGTCACCGTTACGGAGTGCGCCAAACTGCTGGTAGAGGTTCAGGTCGATGGGGTATCCCTCACCAAGATAGGTGTAGAGATCTTCCAAGGAGTAATTCTCAAGGAAGTTCAGCGTGTAGCGGGCGAGAAGAGGATTACAGTTGAATTCCGGGTTGATGCGGAAGGTCACGAGTGAGTCGTACCAGCCTTCAAACTCTCTGGCACCTTGCACCGTGATGGGGTTACCTTCATCGGAAACCTGCAGTTCATCCTTGTATTCGGAATAGCCTTTCACCCGTTGGGTGCTGAATTTGCCGATATAGCCGTATTCGAACAGTCTGTCCTTATGCTGGGTGGCGTATGAGTTGGAGTTGAAGAGCGTGTAGTTGACGTTGATGTCATACATGATGTTCTTCAATGTGGCCTTACCAGTGGTGTCGGTGAACACACGGTGGTTCAAACGGGCATTCACACGCAAGGTGTTGTTGATGGTGGTCGGCGTTTCGACTTTGAACAGGGCTAATGAGCGGCTCCATGATTTTCCCTTGATGTACTCGTAGGATCCACCGAGGGAGAGACGCATGTTGTGTCTCTTGCCGAGGGTGAAGTCGAATTTCAGCTGGCCAAGGTAGTCCCAAGTGCCGGAGTTTTTCTTCACGCGCTCCTTATGGAACGATTCGCTGGTGAGGTAACAGGCCTCCTGATACCAGGCACCGAAACTGGTCGGGTTATAACGGAGAGGATTCATGCTGATATCCTCAATCACATCGTCGTTGGCCACCCAATAGCCACCTCTCAGCGGACGGCTGTCTTGGTCGTAGGAGATTTCACCACTGAAGAGGAAACCGATACGGGTGGGGTCGTTTTTCTTCTTGCCCTTCAACAGCGGACCGGAGATGGATACAGCACCGAGGAAGTTGTTGTATCCGTCGATGGATCCTCTTAACTCCACAGATCCGTGGAAGTCCTTCGGAGCGGACTTGGTGGTGATGACCGTGAAGGAGGTACCGTCACCATACTCGGCGGGGATACCACCCTGAATCAGCTGGGCCTCCTCGATGGATGCCATGGAGACGCTACCGTTACCACGCACACGCACACCGTCGATGATGGTCTGCTGACCGTCGGAACGGTTACCACGCACAGATGACATGGCACCATCCACACTTGACACGCCCTCCAGGTTGGCTAAGGCACTGGTCACGGAACGGCCAGGGGTGGTACGCACATTGTCACCGCTGATACGGCTCGTGGAACTGGTGTTATCCGGGTCAAACACAGGCGGCTCGTATCGGATGATGACCTCCTGCACGTCGTTCGTACAGTCAATGGTGAAGTCAATGAACATCACCTGGTTGGAACCCACTTTGATACCCGTCTTGGTCTGCGACTTCTTACAAGTCATCTGAGCGTCGGCAGTCAGGTCGTAGGTGCCGACTTCCACACCGAACATAGAGTATTCACCTTTGTCATCCGCCATGCCCATGTTCACAACCTTGTCGCCAATCTTCAGGTAAACCCTGGTGTATCCCAACGGCTCTCCCGCCTGGTCTAACACCTTACCCTTGATTTGGGACTGTGAAAATGCCATGCTTGTGAAAAGGATGATCACTCCGAGAGTAGAGAGTAATTTTTTAATCATAGCCATTAATTTATATTAAACATTATTCTATTTTACCGAATATAATTTTTGGGGTGCTAAAATAAAAAAAAAAACGATAGCTTGGACACTATTGTTTTTTTTTGATAGAAAGTCGTTTTAAGTCAAGTTTTTAGTACTTCCTTTTGAGAATTTCTGCGTAAATGACCCCTTTGTAGATTTCATCGCCGTCCATCGTTAGCTCGGGAACGTTTTCTGCTTTATTATCAGATGGTTGCGGTTGTTTTTCTGCCTCCAAATCGGATGGTTTTTCTGTGGAATCATCCAAATCCGTAAGCGTTTCGTATGTGAAGTATTCGGTTTGATTTCGCAAATTCGGCGCGCTTTTTTGCATTTCGGGTGTTTCGTAAAACGCCTCCTCACCATCCTCTTCTTCCAAAATAGGAATAGCCTTGGCAGGGGCGTTTTTTTCTCCCTTGACCAATTTGATAATGGTGGGTGCCAATCCGAGCAGTAGCAAGACCAGGATACTTAAGAAATCTTCCATATTTATATTTATTGTATATTATATAATATTGTATAATCGTAATTATTTGTTTTTCTTTGAGACGCAATAAAATGTGTCTCGTTCTCATATTTGAGACGCAATACATTGCGTCTCTACATTCTCGTCTGGTGCTGTCCGCGAAACACATTTTGTGGTCTCCTTGGCTTTGGCGATACTGACATTCAAATCGTAGCAAATGAGGAAGATAAGGGAACTCCAGTTGATCCACAACAGAATGGCGAACAACGCTCCCAACGAGCCGTAAATGAGGTTGTAATTCGAGAAATTGGAGAAGTAGATGTTCAGTATTCCGAGAAGGAGGACCAAAAGGATGGTACAGAGCGAAGATCCTGCCGAAAAGAAACGGTAGTTCTCCTTGTTTACAGGTGCAAGATAGTATAATATGCTGACCATGAAATAGATGGTGGCATATATCAATAGCCATTTCACACCATGTACCAGATAATAATAGCCGCTCCGCAAATCAATCAGATAGGTGTTGATGTGGTTCATAATCATGGAGGCTATGATGAACAACATGGCCACCAAAAGGATTATGAAGAAGACTATGACCATGATAACCAAACTTAACCCCAATTGTTTGAAGAAGTTACGCTGTGTGTCGTTGAAGTAGGATGTGTTCATGGCAGCCAGCAGGCCGTTGGTGCAGACGAGGGTGAAGTAGATGCCAATGAAGAACATGAGTGTGGATAACCCCTCCTGCGGCTGTGTCACCACGTAGGTGATCATATCCTCCACTGCTGACCATGCATATACCGGCACGATGCTCTGCAGCATTGAGAGGATGGTGTTCTGCATGTTCGTGCTCGTGTAGGCTATCAAGGTGAAGAAGGCGATAATCATGGGGATCAGCGCGACGAAAATGCGGTATGTCAGGGCGGCGGCCCGCTGGAAGATGACCCCCTTTCCCATGGATTGGAAGAAATAGCCCATCACATCGTACAGGGGAATATGCTGAAACCCAGGCAGCGTAAGCGTTTTGGATTTCCGGATAATCTTCCCGAGTACCGGAATCTGTTCCAAGTCTTCGCTCCAGGCGGCAAATTTCTCTCGTATGCGGTTTATGTTCAAAAACATGGGTTATTCGTTCATTTTCAACTCAAACGACACGTTGACGTTAGAGGCGTTCTCAACGGATTTTACTGGAAGAAGTTCCACTTGTTTGGCGGGGATTCCCTTGCCTGTCAGATAATTGCGGATTGCCTCGGCGGCACGTTTTGCGGTGCCCTCTTCGCCGGGTGCGGCCTCGGCGGCCAGCACAAGTGTCATCAGTTCCTTCTCCTTGAGCACTTCCGCCATCTCATTCAATTGATAGGTGTTCTCGTTCGACAGACTCGGGGTACCGCCAGCGGGGAATGACATCTTCTGGAACGTCTTGTCACCGCCCACGGCTTTGGCAATCATGTCCACCGGCGAGGCGGCAATCTTAACAAGCAGATTGGTGAAGGTTTTCCAGATGATCTTACGGAAGGAGAATTCCGGAGAGGAGATGTCCCCCTTGACGGGCAGCTCCATGTTGACGTGCCCCTTGCGGTCGGTGATGATGTACATGGCCGCTTTCATGGGTATCTTGGCAGCGGTCGGTTTCAGTCCTTTGACTTTGTCGCCGAACGTGGGCTTGTAGATATCCAGGGCATTCTGGCTGTCCAACCAGTTGTCCTTGATGGAGACATCGCTGGTGAAGGAGAGGATGCCCTTTTCGGCGGGGTAGGCCAGATAGTGCAGGGCGTAGGGCGAGAAGTCGTGGATGTCAAGGTTGGAGATGGAGACGATGATGTCGGCGTTTTTGAGATTCAGAGCGTCAAGGCTGGCTTCGCAGTCCAGCTTTCCGGAAGAGCCAAGATTGGCCGTGACTTTGATGGGCGAGGTTTTCCCGTTAGTCAGGTTCTCTGCCGTGAGCTGGAAGTCCGTGACCGGGAAAATCTGCTCTTCCGGCGTGGCGGCGTGGTCGGCGTATGTGAACGAACCGTTGGTGATGGCTATTTTCTTGACATTATAGCGTATCTCCGTCGGGGTGGAGGTCGTGTCCTTATTCTTGTCCGCGCGGGCATGCTTCCCGGAATCCGCCTTCGACAATGTGTCGGTCAGTCTGTCGCCCTTCATCCGGCTGAAGGTGTTCCCGTCGGCGTAGATGTCGAAAAGAAAGACAGGGTCTTTCAACTCTATGGATTTGATGTTGAAAACCTTCTGCCCGAGGTCCGCCTTCTCAATGTTCATATCGAAGGATTTGAACGAGGCCAATGGAGACTGGTCCGCCTGATGCGCCTCCACGTCGCGAAGTGCCATAGTTCCGGAAAAGACCATCTTCTCAATCTCCTTAACGGAGCCTTTCAGGGAGGCATCGCCTTCCAGCATACCCTTCATCACACCCATCTTGGAAAGGAGGTTCAGATAGGGCCGGCCCATGTCCAGGGAAAGCTTGTGCATCAGCACATGGGCGTCAAAGTCGCCCTGCTTGATGTTGTAGTCGCCTTGGATGGCGAAGTCGCCGCCCTGCCGGAACGCGGTGGTCATATCAAGATGGGAGGGTCCGCCACTCAGATCCAATTTTGGCACGTGGATATTCACGTCCTTGGTGTCGAAGAGGCTGCCCGCGCGCACGTCCTGGTACTTGACGGCGGCATCCCGCACGCGGATGTTACGGATGTCCACCGACCATTTGGAAGGCCCTTTCTTGGGTTTGGGTTTCCGGTCTTTGGTGTAAAAATCGATAATGTCGCTGAAATTGAAGCGGATACCATTCTGGATAACCTGGGCGTTCAGCTGGTCCAGACGGATGTGGTTGATGCGCACAGTCTTACCCAACAATCTGGGTAATGAGAGCTGCACGTTGAGTTTGTGGAAGGACATGAAGTCGTCCTTGGCATTCTCCTCCTTGGCGTTCAGCCCCACAATGGTGACGGTGCCGGTGAGGAGGTTGATGCGGACGTGATCGAGCGTGACCACGCGGTGGCATAGCTCAACGCTGTGCTTTTCAGCGTAATACTTGACAATGGGACCTGCCAATATGCTGATCAGCAACAGCAGTCCGACGATGCAGCCGACAATAATCAGGAAGATCTTCAGTCCCTTTTTCATAATTAAAGGATTATGGTCTTGAGACTCATATCGAGGCTGGCGATATGGTGTGTGAAGGCGCCTACGGAGATGAAGTCCACGCCAGTGACGGCGTAGTCGTGCAGGGTCTCCTTGACGATGCCGCCGGAAGCCTCCGTCTCGAAGCGATGGTTGACAAGTGCCACGCCCTCACGGATCTGGTCGGGCGAGAAGTTGTCGAACATGATGCGCTGCACGCCGCCGTGGGCGATGACGCGCCGCACATCGTCCAGACTGCGGGTCTCAATCTCAATGTTGAGGTGCAATCCGTGTTCCTTCTGGTAGGCATTGGCCGCATCAATGGCCTTCTCAATGCCGCCGGCGAAGTCGATGTGGTTATCTTTGAGCATCATCATGTCAAACAAGCCGAAGCGGTGGTTCTGCGCGCCCCCCACTGTAACGGCGTATTTTTCGAAGATGCGCATGTTGGGGGTGGTCTTGCGCGTATCGAGCAGCGTCACGGAGGTGTCTTTCACCATCTCCACATACTCATGGGTGGTGGTGGCGATGCCGCTCATGCGCTGCATGAAGTTGAGCAGCGTGCGCTCGGCGGTGAGCATGCTTCGGGCTGGACCCTGCAGCTGGAAGACGATGTCGCCCTTGCGGATGGCGTCGCCGTCCTGCATGAACTGCTCCATCTGGATGGTGTCATCCACCTGGCGCAGCACCTCGCGGGCCACGTCCACCCCGCAGAGGATGCCGTCCTGCTTGACCAACAGTTTCATCTTGCCGGGGGCGTCGGCGGGAATACAGGAAAGGGAGGAATGGTCGCCGTCGCCAATATCCTCTTTCAACGTCAACTGAATCAGTTTACGGATGTCGTCGGTTATCTTCATTTTTTTACAATAATTTCAGGGGTTTCTACAATGTTGCTGGTATGCAAATCCCTGTCCACCAGCTGACATGACAGCTTTATGGTGTCGTAGGGCGAATAGTAGTTGTTGATGAAGGTGGTGATGGTGATGTTCCCCTCAATGGATTCGGGCAGGTCGTGGCTCAGGTAGGGCAGGCGGGCGTGCAGCGGGGTGGGAAGCTCCACCTGCACCCACTCGCCGTGCTGTTTTTCGTAAAAATTGATAAAGAGGTTGTAATAGTAAGTCGAATCTTTGGAGAATACGCCGGAGGTATCGCCTGATTCCAGCCCGATGTCGCCGTCACCGTCGTGGAAATAGAGCGTGAGGTCGGCCTGATCGTCCACGCCCGTCCCGTTGTCAATCTTCTCGATCCCGACAAATTCAATGTACGGGACTTCAGAGAAGGGAGTGGGACGCTTGCAGGCGACGCACAGCAGGACGCATAGCAGGATGAGCAGGCCTCTCTTCATGTTCTTCGATTTTTTGGCGATTTTTCCAGAAGCGGTTAGTCCATCAGGACGTGTACGCCGTTGACGAAATCGATCGATTTCTGGATAAGTTCGTGCATGTAGGTGTCATTCTCCACAAACGGCACGAATTCGCGGTAGGCGGCCACAAACTCCTCGATGAACGGGGAGGATTTGAGCGGGCGGCGGAATTCGAGTGCCTGGGCGGCGTTGAACAGCTCGATGCCGAGGATCTTCTCCACATTGTTGACCACGAGGTAGCACTTCGTGGCAGCATTGGCTCCCATGCTCACATGGTCCTCCTGCCCTTGCGACGACTCGATGGAGTCGGTGGAGCAGGGCATTGTGAAGGCCTTGTTCTGGTTCACGATGGAGGCGGCGGCGTATTGCGGGATCATGAAGCCGGAGTTGAGGCCCGGATTCTTGACCAGGAAGGAGGGCAGTCCGCGCTTGCCGGCAATCAGTTGGTAGATACGGCGTTCGGAGATGTTGCCCAGCTCCGCCATGGCGATGGAGAGGAAGTCAAGTACCAGGGCTAACGGCTGGCCGTGGAAGTTGCCGGCCGACACCACGATGTCCTCATCCGGGAACACCGTCGGGTTGTCGGTGACGGAGTTGATTTCTGTTTCCACCACATCCTGAACATGTTGGATCGAGTCCTTGGAGGCGCCATGCACCTGCGGGACGCAACGGAAGGAGTAGGGGTCTTGCACATGCTCCTTATGCTGTTGGATGATCTCGGAACCATCTAACAGCTGCAGGATATGGGAGGCGGTGACGATCTGGCCAGCGTGCGGACGCACGAAATGGACGTTGAGGTTGAAGGGTTCGATGCGGCCGTCGAAGGCGTCTAACGATACGGCGGCGATGATGTCGGCCAGCCAGGAGAGCTTCTTGGCCTTGATGAGCAGCCACACCGCATACGAGCTCATGAACTGCGTTCCGTTCAGCAGGGCCAGACCCTCCTTGGATTGCAGCGTGATGGGCTCCCAGCCGAACTTCTCATTGATGACGGAGGCGGGATATTTCTTTCCTCTATAGTAAACTTCGCCCATGCCGATGAGCGGCAGGCTCAGATGGGCCAGCGGGGCCAGGTCGCCGGAAGCTCCGAGCGAGCCCTGCTGATAGACAACGGGATATACGCCTTTGTTGTAGAAATCCACTAACCGTTGGATGGTGGCCAGCTGCACGCCGGAATGTCCGTAGGAGAGCGACTGGATCTTCATCAGCAACATCAGCTGCACAATCTCTTGGGGCACCTCGTTGCCCACGCCGCAGGCGTGCGAGATCACCAGGTTGCGCTGCAGGGTGGAGAGGTCCTCCTTGGAGATGCTGCGGTTGCAAAGCGAGCCGAAACCGGTCGTCACTCCGTAGATGGGCTCCTTCTCCGTGTCGGTTTTCTTGTCCAAATAGGCACGGCATTTCTGCACGGCGTCAATGGCCTCTTGCGATAGTTCGATTTTCTGTTTGCGGTTGATGATTTTCTCAACCTTCTCAATGCTCAGGAATTTGGAGGAAATCTTGTGTCTCGTCATAGTGATATGTTTATTATAATAATTACAAATTAATACACGTTAATAAAGCGGGCAAAGATACAAAAAAGTTGGAAGAGGAGGTGAATAGTGTCGAAAACAGATTTGTTATTTTTTTTGCCCTTTTTGTGTTTTTTGCATCCTATTAAAGAGGTTATGACAGACACACAGGATTTTTGGACAAAGAAATACCGGCAGAACATCGGGAAGATGATCGGCTTGTGCCATCGGTATGTGATGGATCCCGCCTTGGCGGAGGATTTGGCGCATGAGGCGTTTCTGTTGGCTATCGAAAAGTCCGGATCCTTCAAGGGGATTGGCAGCTTTGACCGGTGGATGATGCGCATCACAACGAATACGGTGTTGCAGCATCTGCGGAAAAAACAGTATCTCGTTCCAATGGATGATCTTTCCACCGCTGATTTGGAGGCTGCACCTGTGGATGAGGAGGAATTGGAACGGTACGATTTCACCCAGTCGGAGATTCTGGATGCTATAGCAGCCCTGCCCGTCGTGCAGCGTACCGTGTTCAACCTGTTTGTCTTTGAAAAATACAGCCATCGGGAAATTGCGGAAACGCTTTCCATGGCCGAGCGGACCTCCAAACGCCATCTCGCCCTGGCGCGCCAGCAGCTGCAACGTCTGCTGACCTGCAAAAAACACAAACAAATAAAGCTTATGATTCCTTTTTTCCTCATTTTCAAACGCGGTCATGCCGTGGATGATATCTGCCGTAGAACCCTTCGGGATTATGCGGTGGAACCTGCCGTGCCCTATGAAATGGAGTCTGTTCCATGGGGTTCTGTTCCCAAGATTCCCGTATTGTTGGCGGCCAAGGGCCTCTTCCTGGCGTTGGCAGTTGGTACCGTCATCTGCCTTATGGCGGGCTACGCCTTCACACGCCTCTTGCCGCACGCTGCCGGTTTGTCGCCCGCTGGCCCGTCCGCACCCGCAGCAGCTGCCGCCTGCGCACCGGCCGACACAGCCACATTTGGCGACGGCACAACCGAACCCAATGATATCCTAATGCGGAAGAACTCCGACCGTCCGTCTGGTGGGAAATTCCACTCCGTTGCATCTGTCCCCGACACCGCCGAGATTACAGAACCCCAATATGTCTATATTCGTGACACAGTGTATAAAACCGTGGTGAAAACGGTCCATGACACGGTGTATGTTCCTATTTCAATGCCATAATTTTTTATAACTTTGCCAGTTGAATCTACAATTTTAACTTTGAAACTTTCATACTAAAATCCAATGCATAAAACCTCTTTATTCCTTTTATCGATTCTAATGTGTATGCAGTTGCATGGGCAGGCGCGCGACACGATCTACGTCGTGGAGGAGAAAATCGTCTATGACACTGTTTACATGCACGATACGATTTATTATCCGATGGTGGCGGAGCCGGATACGCCTGTTGCTCCCATCCGGACATCCGCCTTCGTGCCTGAGATTTTCAAAGGGTTCCATCTCGGATATGTTTTCCAGTACCAGCTGATGAGTCCGGCTGCCCTCATAAACTCTGACGGCGACAAAAGCTTTATAAAATCCCGACCGGGCAGCGGGTATGTTGGCGGGCTGGAGTTTTCCTATCATTTCGCGAAATATTTCGGCGTTTCAGCAGGGCTCGATTTCGGTTCCCACTATGCCAGTAACATCCATTATGAGGATGCGATTTATATAGGTGAAATTGCCCATTTCCGTCAATCCACGTTCGGCTTTTCCTTTCCCTTGAAATTTGAATTCCACATGCCGTTTGATTCGCGGTTCTGGCTTGTGGCCGATATTGGAGTCCGGTTCAGCACACCCTATCCCAAACACAACAGCGAGATTTTCTTTGGGGCAGGTGCTCTGTTCGATCCGTCGTTTTCTTATCCAATAAGTACAGAATTTTATTCTGAAATAAAAAACGAACACCGCATCAACACGAGCTTCCTGATGGATTTGGGTTTCTATTACCGGCTGAAAAACAACGGCCTGCTACGCTTCACTCTTGGGGCCAATCTCTCCCCAGCAATGTTTTGGCATGGTCAGTACACATTTTCTACACAAAATGCTGTCATAGAAAAAGGTACAATCTCCTTGAGAAACCAGTTCATATATCCGCAGATTGCATACATCCATACGTTCCAAAAGCATAAGGAGAAGAATTTCCATAAAGTACCCTGGTACGATGAAGTGTCGCCGGGCTGGTCTGACGAGAAAACGTTCCACCGTCATGAGTTCCAGTTCAACGTCGGCATCCCGAACCTACAGTCCGAATACAGCTCGTTGGTGATGTTTACCATTTTTTCTGATTGGTTTCCAAAACTATACAAAAAATATTTAATACGTCAGGAAGAATACAATCCCTATAATTGGACCTTGACCAGCGACACGTACCGCAAGGTCCGTTACACGCCGGTGATTTCCCTAAGTTATCATTACCGCGCCTACAAGTGGCTTTGGGTGGGCCTCACCGCTGACTTTTCTGAATTTTATGCCTATTACTACGACCGGCTGACGGACAAACGGGTGAAAGGACAATCCGAACACAACACCTTTTTTGATTTGATGGCTGATCTGCGTTTCTCCTATCTCAACCGGAAACATGTGACGTTGTATTCTGAATTGTCAGGAGGCTTGCTGATAGGCAATTTCACCTCAAAACAGGTGCAGCCAGTCGCAACAAACTATACTGCGTTTGCGGGGGCTGTCCACATCACGATGCTGGGTGTCAAGGCGGGTGCGAAAGGCTGGTTCGGCAATGTGGAGTTGGGCGCGGGCTTCAAGGGCCTCATTTCCGCCGGTTTTGGTTATGAGTTTTAGTTTCTTGTTTCAAATTATAAATAGTATAAATATGAAAAAACATATCAGACAGTGGGTTAGAGGGTTGACTTACTTGATGCTGACATTGGCCATGACGGCCTGCTCCCTCGGGATTGGCGAGAAGGGCAAGACGCAAACAGGCGAGCTCATGTACAACGGATGGATCGGTAGTATGCGCGATATGATGGGTACAACGATAGAAACCGCACTCCGTATGAATGCGGCGCTGGCGGCATCCGGTACCGAACAGGCCGATCTTTTGAAGTCTCTGTTCTACAGTTATTCGATGGAATTGGATACTATCGGCGAACGGCATTGGCGGATTACCGACACCCACTGGCAGCATAGCTATCTGGAGGTGGAAATGCTACAGGGCCAGTCGCTGAATGAGCCAGGCGCCTGCATGAAGATGACCTGCGTGCCGGTCCCCGATCAATATAACCCGAGGGTTGAAAAAATGGACGGGTCCATCGTGTATATCACATGTATGGATTCGCACACGTGGACCCTTGTCAGCGATGCACTGGACTCGTCCGATTGCCGCATGGACCTGACTCTGACCAATGAGAGCGGTTTCTGGCCACCCACATTGCAGAGTGTTTCGCTGTCATTGTCCGGACAGGGCATGTTCGGTTTCCGATCAAACGTCACCCGTAACGGAGTCCGTTTACATAAGAGAACGCTTTTACAATATCGTATTTTAGAGCCTTTTGCAATTAAACTGTCCTATTTTGAAGAGTCTCCGGAAACGCAATATTTACAGAGTCATGCCGGATTTTTCACATACATTCCTTTCTTCCAAGCCGGAAAACTTGAAATGCAAGTCACGAACGACCAGGGAACCAATGGGGCAATAGCAACCCTTCTTGACGACGGGCATGTGGAAATCACCTATCGGGGTGTCACTCAAATCTGGCCGTGAACAATTAATATGGCGATTGGTGAATAGTGCTACTCCTCGGCGGCGAGGGGCGACGGCGTGCTATACACTCTGGCAGCCAGTTCTTTGTCCAGCATGTAAAGGCCGTAGCCGTTGCCGTTGATCATCTTGAGGCTGTCAATCAGCGTGCGGGCATTCTCCTCCTCTTCCACCTGCTCATCGATGAACCATTTCAGCATGCTTTGGGTGGCATAGTCTTTCTCCTTGGTGGCCAGGGCGTACAGGTCGTTGATGAGGCTGGTGACCACCTGCTCGTGCTTGAGGGTCTCCTCAAACATGTCAAGGGCGTCTTTCCAATCCGTAGGCACCGCGTCAATGGGCTTCAGCACTACGCGTCCTCCGCGGGAAATCACATATTTGTAGAAGATTTGGGCGTGATCCTGCTCCTCTTTGAACTGGATCTCGAACCAGTTGGCCATGCCGCCGTAACCGAGGTCGTGGCACTTGGTAGCCATGGAGAGATAGAGGTAAGCCGACCACATTTCGGCGTTGATTTGGGCGTTGATAGCTGCTTCGATTTTTTTATTTAACATAGCATCAGTAAATTAAGGGTTTTGAAAATTTTAATATTAAAGTGATATAAACGTTGTTATCGGTATAAAGTTACATTTTGCCTTTTTTTATCCAGATATTGGTACAGTGTGAAAGCCGACAGCGACACGATGATGCCCACGCACCAGCCGGCGAGGATGTCGGTAGGGTAGTGGACCCCGAGATAGACACGGGTGTAGCAGAACAGCAGCACAAATCCGGTCAGGAAGAGAGCCAGCGGCCATTTGCGGGACAGGAACGGGCGCAGGAATAGGTAGAGAAGGATGGAGATGGTAGAGCTGTTGGCCGCGTGCGAGGAGGGGAAGCCGTAGGGGCCGCCGCGATAAAATGTGCCGTTGGGCCGTTCGTGCAGGTGCAGGGTTAGCTCCGGATTGTGCGAAGGCCTGGGACGATGCACCAGCGGCTTGAGCATACCGGAGGAGATAAGGTCGGAGGTGCCCACCGTCAGTGCAATGAATAGGATCACGCGCCACGCACGCCGCTGATAGCAGAGGAAAACCAACCCAAGCAGCAATGCGAGTGCCGGCAGCCACGGCCATGCGTGCGTCATGGCCCACATGAACCGGTCCAGCCACGGTGTGTTGGCTCCGTTGACCAGCGTTATGAGCTGATAATCCATTGAATACAGACTATATGTAAGAAATGAACCCATGGGCTGCATTTTGGTCGGCAAAGATAACAAACTATTTTTTATCTTTGCAGCCGAATTAAATTATTGTTTATGGCTGACGAAAAACTGTTTACCGAATTTCCTCCTATCTCCACAGAAGAATGGGAGGCTACCATACAAAAAGATTTGAAAGGCGCTGATTACGAGCGCAAATTGGTATGGCGTACCGATGAAGGATTCAATGTGCGTCCTTATTATCGTGCTGAAAATCTGGAAGATCTGGATTATCTCAACACGCTGCCCGATGAGTTTCCCTACACGCGCGGCACGAAAGCCGACAACAATAAGTGGGACATCGTGCAGGAGGTGGAGGAGGCGGATCCGGCCAAGGCCAACGCTATTGCGGCGGACGCACTGAAGCGCGGTGCCACCTGCGTTGCGTTCAATGCCGCCAAAATCGACAGCGACGCCGCGCTGGAAGCCCTGCTCAACGGCATCGACCTCAACACTGTCGGTGTGCAGTTCAACCACGTGAAGAGCTACCTCGACCTGATGAAACGCTTCGTCAGCTATGTGGAGGCGCACAACTTCGACAAGGAGAAAGTGCAGGGCAGCATCAACTTCGACCCGCTGACCTATCGTTTGAAACACAACAGGTTCTGGAAATCCGCTGAAGAGGATATGATGCAGGCCGTGGAGCTTTTGGAACTGAACGGTTGCATGAAGAACTTCAAGGTTATCAACGTGAATGGCATCGTGTTGCACAACGCCGGTTCCACGATTGTGCAGGAACTTGGTTACACGTTAGCTTTGGCTAATGAGTATCTGTCGTTCTGCACGGAACATGGCATGAAGGTGGAGAAGGCCGCCTCGCGTATGCAGCTGACCATGTCGGTGGGTTCCAACTATTTTATGGAAATCGCCAAGCTGCGTGCGGTGCGTCTCTTGTGGTCCACCATCGTGGAGCAGTACCATCCGCAATGTTCCTGTGCCTATAAGATCCACATCAACACGGTGGCATCCACTTGGAATAAAACCCTTTACGATCCGTACGTCAACATGTTGCGAAGCACTACGGAGGGCATGTCCGCCGTCATTGGCGGCTCCGATTCCGTCTCGTTGCAGCCATTCGACGTGGCCTATAAGGAATCCGATGAGTTCTCCCGCCGCATTGCCCGCAATGTGCAAATCATTTTGAAGGAGGAAGCCTTCATGGACCGCGTGGTGGATCCCGCCGCCGGCTCCTATTATGTTGAGAATCTGACCAATTCGATTGCTGAGCAAGCTTGGAAACTCTTCCGTGAGGTGGAGGCCGGCGGCGGTGCGCTGAAGCTCATTGAGGACGGCACCCTGCAGGCGGAAATCGAGAAGAGCTGCCAGAAGCGTGACATGGACATCGCCACCCGCCGTTATATTCTCTTAGGTACCAACCAATATCCTAACATTAATGAGAAGATGGCTGACAAGATTGAGCGTGTGGTGAAGGATGAGAATGAAGGACTTAAGACTTACCGTGGCGCGATTGCCTTTGAGGAGATCCGTCTCGCCACGGAGAAATACGCTGTCACCAACCACCGTCCGAAGGTATATCTGCTGAAGTTGGGCAATCTGGCCATGCGTCAGGCGCGTGCTGGTTTCATCACCAATTTCTTCGGCTGTGCCGGTTATGAGATTGTGGAGCCTTCCGGCTTCGCCACCGTGGAAGAGGGTGTGAAGGCTGCCGGCGAGGCCAATCCCGACCTCATCGTGGTGTGCAGCTCCGACGAGGAGTACGCCACCCTCGGTGTGGAGGCTGCCAAGCAGTGCAAGGCGCAATACCCGAACACGCCGTTCCTCGTGGCCGGCAATCCCACCGAGTGCCTCGACGCCCTCAAGGAAGCCGGTACTGATGACTTCATCCACGTGAAGGTCAACATCTTGGAATCCTTACGGAAATACAACCAGATGCTGTTGAAATAAATAGCTTTTGGCTGTTAGAATATAGTAAAAAACAGAGTTAAGGCCTTTGGCTTTTGGCTGTTAGCCATTAGCCATTGGCCTTTTTTCGGTTCGGAAAATGTGTTATTTTTGCCGCCTGTTTTGAAATCCGCTTGTTTATGAGGAAAACCATCCGTCTTTTCGCCTTTTTGCTGTTGTGCTTTTCACTGTTTTTCAGTGCTTGCCATAATCCCAAAACCGTCCAAAAGCAGGGGGCGTTTTTCACGTGGGAGGATTCCTACCAGCGTCCTGTGCAGTTGGACACGGCTCCGCAGCGCATCGTCTCTATCTCGCCCGCCATTACCGAGGTGATGTTCCTCGTGGGCGCACAGGAGAAGCTGGTCGGCGTGTCCGACTTCTGCGAATATCCGCCTGAAACCCAAAGGATTACCAAAATCGGCGGAATGCACAACATCAACTTCGAGGTGTTGCTCTCGCTGCATCCCGATGTGGTGCTCATCGGTTCCATGATTTCCCAAAAGGATGTGGATGCCATTGAAAAGATGGGCATCCCCGTAATCTGTATTGTGGAGGAGTCGTCCATGGAGGGCATGGCGGAGATGATGGAGGTTATCGGGCGCATCACGCAGTGCGAGCGGAAGGCGGACGAGGAGGCGGCCCGCTGGCGGACGGAAATCGCAGATATGAAAGCCCATGCGCCCGCGCCCAAGGACCGCAAAAGCGTCTATTACGTGGTGGGCTTCGGCGATGCCGGCGACTTCACCGCCCCCAAAGGCACCCATATCCACGAAATCATCGAGCTCGCCGGCTGCGAGAATGCGGGCGGCTCGGTGTCCAACTGGAACGTTAGCCGCGAGTTCCTGTTCCAGAAAGATCCCGACATCATCCTTATCCGCAAAGAGGATATGGATGCGTTCTGCTCAAGCAATCCCTATAACAAGCTGAAGGCGGTCCGGGAAAAACATGTGTACCCGATCGAAAGCGGCTGGATTGACGTGGTTTCCCCGCGCAACATTAAGGCGGTGGAATTCCTGCGGGAGAAGGCTTCCGCCCTCTAACTCTATTTCCGAAGGATCGTTACGGTACCCGTCAGCGTTTGGCTGATGTTACGGTTGGAGAAAATGAAACGGTAACGGTATGTGCCGTCGGGACAGTTGTCGCCGGCCCAATCGTTCTCGTAACGACTGCTTTGGAACACGATGTTGCCGGCCTGGTTGCGCATCTCAAGTTGGCGTTTCTCGCAGTTTTCGATACCCTTGATGACAAACCGGTCGTTGATGCCGTCGCCGTTGGGTGTGAATACATTGGGGATTTCCACCTTGGTCGGCGGGGTCCAGTCGATGGCATCTTCCGAAAGATTTTGCAACACGGGGTCGTCTTGCATGTTCTGGGAGAGGACAGAAGGCTGGTTTAATGAAACTTGCCCTAAGGTTGTATTCGTGGAGAGCGAAGGCTTTGCCGCTTGGGGGGCGAGGACGGGTTGTGCGGTGATGGTCGTGGGAGTCGGATGGGATGGTGCTGGCGTGGTTGTGGATGGAGCGTCAGGGGTGCTTACAGGTTCGGCATCCGCAGCCGAAGTCGGCATGTTGGTTTGGACATCTGTTTTCTCTTTATTGACAACGGGTTCCGTGTTTCCTATGTTGGAGGTGGAGGGAATGGCATTATTCTCTTCAGATGTGTCGGCGACCGTCATTGTGGTGGATGGGGTGTTGTCTGTTTGGGCCGTTTCAGCAGAGTTCGGACGCAGCACGACGAAGGTGACCACGCCGCCCACAATGAGGGCACCCGTTATGGTGGCGGCGATCTTCGCGCCCACGGAGTGCAGAAGGGCCGCACCCTTGCCCGCAGACGTGCCCGCCGCCGATGACGACGACGTGTCGGCAGATGCCTGCGCCGCAGCCGCATCCAGCCGCTGGCTGAGCTTGTCCCAGCAGCCGGCCGACGGCTCGACCTCGTAAGCGGATAATATGTCCTTGATGTTCTTCATTCTACCTTAACTGTTCTTGTTCGTTGATTTTGTTGAGTAACCATGCCCTCGCCCGCTGGAAATAAACCCGGATGGTGTTTTCATTGCGCCCCAGCTCTTCGGCTATCTCCTTGAAACTGTATTCTTCCATGATGCGCAGGTTGAAAATGATCCTCCAGTCTTCCGGCATCTCCTGCACGAGGGCAAGCACCTGCTGCGCCTCCAACTTTGTCAGAATGTCGCTCCCCGTGGAGGTGGATGCCTGTATGTTTTGGGCTTCGGTGATCTCGTCGTGCAAGAGGAATTTCTTGTGCGCTCGGAAGGTGTTGATGGCGGTTTTGACCATGATTCCTCGTATCCAGACGGGCAAAGAACTCTCGTGACGAAAAGAGGACAGACTGCTGAAGACGCTTGCAAACCCTTCAATCATAATGTCTTCCGCTTCCTCCTTGGTGGGAGCGTACCGGCAGCACACCCCTAACATGGCGGGAGCAAAAAGTTCATACAATCGATATTGGGCCTTTCGGTCTTGTTGCAGACAACCGTCAATCAGCTTCTCTATGTCCTGTATGTGTTTCGCCACAATGGTATGTCGTAGGAAAAGGCTAGAATGTTACAGGAGACCGGTTTTATTTGAGGGATTTCACGATGCTCTCCACTTCACGGAGATAATCCCGCTTCTCCTCCTGTGGGGCATAGACGAACCCGTCGATGGTGATGCAGGAGTCCTGATCGGGGGTCAGCATGGTGAAGCTGTAGAAGGGCCCGCCCATCTTGTCGCGCACGGATGCCCACAGACCTCGCAGTTCGATGCCGTCGTGATAGTGGATTTTGTATTCCTGTGACAGCGGAAGTCCTTCCAAGTCGGCCACGATGGGGTAGGCCCCTTGCACGGCTCCTTGGATGTACGCCTTGGTGATGCGGTTACGCTCTTCCACCACTTTTTTGGCAGTGAGCGGATAGGCTTCGGACTTGTATATCATGATGAAACGGTCGTTCTTGGGGGTACGGTACAGCAACCAGAGGAAGTCGGGCTCTTCCCGTCCCACAATATAACTTTCCGGAATCGTCAGGGAAATGCCGAATTTTTGCTTTATCTTCTTCTCCAAAGTGGGATTGTTGAGGTTGCGGTGTGCGTTCTGCAGTCGCGCGATGTCGTTATCGTACATGGCTTGGATGATCTCATCCTTATGCTGCAGGAACAGGGCCAGACAGGTGTCTTGGTTGTTGCCACGAATCACCACCTGGATTTGCGGACTGCTGTAAGGATTCTCCTTCAGCTCGTATTGGTTGCCCCCATAGTTCGGGTTATAGTCGAACTGGACGATGTTGCGGTGCCGCATGAAGGAGGCAAGCAGATCCTTGTTGCTGCATTGGAGCACGTCGAACATCGGCTGGATTTGGTTGATGGCAGGCTGCGGCTGCTGGATGACGTCGTAGATGCACTGGATGGCCGCCGGAGTCCAATAGGCGGTGTCGATAGCCAAAATCATCTCCCCGGCTTTCCCATTGGAGAAATTGTTGGACTTGAATGCCGGCGTGGAACTCTTCTTGCAGGCCCCGAACACCAGCGCAACTGCCACTAAAAGAATGTAAACGATGTTTTTCATAATATTGTGTAAAAAATTATATACGATATTCTGAATATCAAACAAATTTATTTGTATCTTTGCGGACTTTAATATAACGTGAAAAAATGCGGAATCGTATTTAGGACAAACAAAAAAATTACAATGTATTCGGAAGAGTTTTATCGGTTGGCGTTGCGGCATTTGGAAGGGTATGGGAGTGCCACCTTGCGGCAGATGTTGCGGTTGGCGGGTTCGGCCTGCCAATTGTTCACCCAGCCCGAAACATGGCGGTCGAAGATGAGTGCACGGGCCCGCAAGCTGCCCCCGCCGACGGTCACAACCGACATGGCCCGCAGGGTGGAGACGGAATTGCGGCAGATGGAGAAATACCATATACGGTTGTGCTCGTGCCTGGATGCCGACTATCCCTACCGGTTGAAGAACTGTCAGGATGCGCCGCTCTCGTTCTTCTACAAGGGGGAGCCCATCTTTAACCGTACCCGCATGTTGGCGGTGGTGGGCACGCGCGACGTGTCCGACTACGGGCGCGATGCCACCCGCAAGATATTGTCCGAATTGCGTGGCTCGGATGTGGTTACGGTGAGTGGCCTGGCCTATGGGGTGGACACGGAGGCGCATCATAATTCGTTGGAAAACGACCTGCCCACCATTGCCGTGTTAGGAAATGGGCTGGGGCGCATATACCCGCCCGGGAACACGTCCTTGGCCCGCCAGATTGTGGAGCGGGGCGGGACAGTGGTCAGCGAGTACGATTTCCAGGCCATCCCCGACCGTGTGAACTTCCCGCGCCGCAACCGTATCATCGCCGGGATGGCCGATGCGGTGCTTGTCATGGAAACAGCAGCCAAGGGAGGCAGTATGATTACCGCCTACATTGCCCATTCCTACAATCGCGACATCTTTGCCGTGCCCGGTTCCATCTTCGACGGTCGGCATGACGGCTGCCATGAGTTAGTGAGGAAAAACATGGCGGCCCTAGTCACGTCGGGACAGCAGTTGTTGGAGATGATGAATTGGGATGCCCGTCCCGCCCGCCCGGTGCAGACCTCGTTGTTCCTCAATCTTTCTGCCGAGGAGCAGACGGTGGTGGATGCGTTACGTGGTGGAGAGGTGCCGTTGGATGTGCTTTCCGAGCAGATGTCCGGCTGTTCACCGTCAAAAATAGCGGGAATTCTGTTGGGCTTGGAATTGAAGGGGGTGATTACGTGCAAGCCCGGCAAGATGTATGCCTTAAACAATTAGCGGACAATGATGATGTTGGAGACGGCCCGTTCGCCCGCATGGTCGAAACGTCCGTTGTCGGAGGGGTAGTTGACGATTCCGCCGTGGGCGTTGCCCTTGACATACAGGGTGGTGGAACCGCCGCCGTCCAGGTTGAGAGCATCGCGGCAGCCCATCCAGCGCAGGGTGCGGATGAGCTCGTCCAGGGACATGCCTTCCGATTCTCGAGTGCGCCCATCAACCACCAGCAGCAGCACGGTGCCGTCAGGGCGTATGCCGATGGCAGTGCGGTTGTGCCGTTTGCTCACAAAGGAGAGGTCGTTGCGCATGGACTGGTCCTGACCATTCCAAATCAGCAGGGGTCCGGCGGTCATGATGTCGCGGTAGGGGAGCTCCCGTTCCCAAAGGCGGGCACTGTCAGTATGCAGGATGTGTGGCTTGCCGTCTGTAAGAACCAGTGTGCCGTATTGGTAGTATTTGCGGTTTACGGTGTCTTTCCCCGGTTCGTTGATGCCCCGTTCCACGCTGTCGATGCGGAGATAGCAGATGGGGTTGTGCCGGTCCATGTCGAAGAAGGAACCGTTGACGGCCGCGATGGCGTCGTGGCGTTCCGCTAAGGTTGAGGTTCGCGTACGAACGCTGTCGCAGGCGAATCCTAACCGGTGCGGACTGTCGCCGGGAATCTCCAATATGGCTATAAACTGGTTGCTCTGGAAGTATTCTTTGTGTTGGAAATGTAAGGTCTTTAATACTATACCGTTAAGGGTGTCGTGAGTCCAAGGTGCCTGCACTAATGTAAGCGAGTCGCGTTGGGCATAACCGGTGGTGATGCTCAAAAACAGAAGGCATAGGAGAAGGTGCAGGGGTCTCATCATACAGAGCAATAGATGTATTTATTTGCAAAAGTACGTTTTTTTCGATAACTTATTACAGATGATGGTTTTTATTTTGGATAACGGATGCAAAAGATTTCAACATTCCCGATTTCGGGAGGCGGCCCCGTGGATAAAAGTGTATCTTTGCCGCTCTTTTGAATATGGGAAGACATACCGTTTTATTATTGCTCTTATTGTTTGGTTATCAAATGATTACTGCGCAACCTGCGGAATTGCCGGAGGCGTGCGGAATGACCATCAGTGACCATCAGGGCAACGTATATCAGACGGTGAGAATCGGAACCCAGTGCTGGATGGCGGAGAATATGCGCTGCACAACCTCCCCCACGGGAAAATCCTGGGCCCAGAATCCTATCTATTCGTTCACGGAGCCGATGTTCGCCTCCTATTATGCGGTGCCGAAAGACAACCGCTACGGCCTGCTGTACAACTGGTCCTCGGCTATGGATCTGGGTGTGAACGAGTGTTTTGCCCATACATCGTCCATCCATCACCGTGGGATTTGTCCGCGAGGATGGCATCTGCCCTCCAGCCACGAGTGGAATGTGCTGCTCAAACATCTGGGCGGCACCCGGGAAGCAGGGGCCGTGATGAAGGGTGGAGCGCGAATGTGGAGAGCACCGTTGGTGATAAAATCGGACAATAACGGTTTTTCGGCATTGCCAGCCGGCCTTTATACCGAAAACAGAATGCAGGATGTGGGCGCATCGGCATTCTTCTGGAGCTCGTCGGCATACGATGAACTCCATGCCTGGCAGTGTGGCGTGTTCAACCACAACAGCGACAGCTACAACTGCATGGAATACAAATGCTACGGATGCTCCGTCCGCTGCGTCAAAGATTAGCCTCTTTTTATTGGTGATTTAATTCGGACAGGAAATCCGTACACTCCTCAAAGGTCTTGAAGGTGTGGTCTTCGGGCACCAGCTCCGGAATCACTTTCATTTTGGTCAGCATGTACATCGGCTGGGGCTGGATGATGGTCATCAGCACCATGGCACCGCGTGCTTGGATTTCCTTGATGGCGGTTTCCATCGCATAAAGTCCCGACTGATCCATAAAGCTGACAAGCCGCATACGGATGATGACAATCTTGGCATCTGCGGGCACGTCATCCATGACGGACTGGAACTTGGTGATAGTGCCGAAGAAGATCGGGCCGTTCAGACGTTGGATGTAGATCCGGTGGCGCATGTCGTCGGGAATGCCGCCCTCGTCGCTCCAGGGGCTCTCCTTGTCGAAGTTGGTCAGCTCGCTGGAACTGTAGCCGCCTTCCACCAGGTCGCTGGCCCGTTTCATGAAGAGCACGCATGCGATCACCATGCCAATGCCGACAGCGGTGAGCAGATCGACAAAAACGGTGAGCAGGAAGACGATGATGAGCACGACGGCATCTGCCCTGGGTATCTTGAGCAGGTCTTTGAATCCCTTGAAGTCGATGATGCCCCAGCCTACGGTGATCAGGATGCCCGCCAGCACGGAGAGGGGCACGTAGCGTACCAGACCGCCCAGTCCGAGGAGGATGGCGAAGAGGATCAGCGAGTGCGTCATGCCGCTGAGTCGGGTGCGGCCCCCGCTCTTCACGTTGACCACGGTGCGCATGGTGGCACCCGCGCCGGCGATGCCGCAGAACAGACCGCTGATCATATTGCCGATGCCCTGGCCCACCAGCTCCTGGTTGCTGTTGTGGTGCGTCTTGGTGATGTTGTCGGCCACTACGGAGGTGAGCAGCGTGTCAATGCTGCCCAAACCGGCCAGGGTGAGACCCGGGATGATGGAGGCTTTCAGAATCACACCCCAGTCAAGGCCTGTCAGCGAAATGCCACTTTTTGCGAAGATGGGCATGGGGAATCCCGACGGTATGGAGCCGATGAGGAGTTTCTCATCCATATTGCAGAAAAGCGATACGACGGTCATGACTATCAAGGCCACGAGGGTGGCGGGTATCTTTTTCGTAATCAGGGGGAAAAGGGTGATAATGGCAATGGTGCCCAGTCCGAGAAGCAGAGAGGTGACAGAAACACCGCTGGCCACGCGCTGGGGCAGCTGGGTGATCATATCCACCACTAAGACAGGGGATTTCAACCCCACTAACGGATAGAGCTGCTGTAGGATGATGATGACCCCGATGCCGCTCATGAAGCCCGAGAGGACCGGATACGGTATGTATCGCACATATTTGCCGATCTTCAGGATGCCGAACAGAATCTGGAAAAGGCCGCAGAAGAGGCCGGCCAGTGACATGCTGATGAGGACGGCGCTCATGGAGTGCTGCGAGGCCCACACCCCGCTGATCAGTGCCGCCGTGATGACGGTCATGGGGCCCGTAGGTCCGCTGATTTGCGAATGTGTGCCCCCGAACAGAGAGGCGAAGAAGCCGAGAAACGCCGCCCCGATAAGACCGGCCAAGGCTCCCATAGAGCTGGCGGAGGGGTCGTCAATGCCGCCGAAGGCCTGAATGCCGAAAGCCAAGGCCAAAGGCAGGGCCACCACACCGGCTGTGATGCCGCCGAAAATGTCGCCTTTGAGATTCTGTTTGGATATAATTGCCATACGTGTTTGTTTTTTTGATGATTATTCGGTTAAACAGGCGTCCAACGCTTCCGTTATCGCCTCTTTGTCCATCTTCTGCCCGATGAAGACAATCTTCTGCATCCGGTCGCCATAGCGCTCGTCCCAATCGCGGCGCAGCCCCGGCTCCTTCTCCATCATTTCAATGAGCTCGTTAGTGGGCATGGTGGCGAACCATAAGCCCACGTCGCGGAGGGTCAGCTGTTTGCCGGCCTGCTCGAAAAGATAACAGGCATCCGGTTCGCTTTTGAAGTAGCAGATGCCCTTGGCGCGGATGACGGATTTGGGCAGCCTCGATACAAACTCGTCAAACTTGCCGAGCACGAGCGGCTGCCGCCGGTAATATACAAAGGTGCTGATGCCGTACTCCTCCGCCTCACCCTCGTCATGGTTGTGATGATGATGGTGGTGATGATGATAATGCTC
>JAFYAW010000048.1 GCA_017540505.1 Bacteroidales bacterium
AAATCAGTTAATTAACCAAGTGCTTTGATAAAAAAACCAACAAAAACATCTGCGGTGTTTGAAAGATAGACCGCAGATGTTATTGCTAAATGATGTTTATTTTTTGGGGAGGGAGGGGGACTTTTTCAGTGAACTCAATGCGTTGCGTCTCTATAAAACGGATTGACATTTAAATAAATCCGTTTCAATATGCATACAGCGTGGGCTTCGGCATTGCTTATCCTCGGTTGGAAGGCAATACCAGAGCCTGAGTAGCGGGATGAGCGATGAATTCAGATTCCCGCGCTTTTTTTATGTGGTCTTTGGTTGATATTATGTTTTGTCCGCAGTTGGGAATCAGCGGAGAGATATAATGATATTTCAAGATGATAAGAACAAAGATTTGGATAATTGCGGCATTTGCGTTTGCCGCTTTGTGTATTACTGCCTGCAACCGCAATGCCCCTCAACGTAATGTCGGCCAAGATGCCCCTTGTAATCAATACGATTATTCTACGGTGAAAAAAATCCCCAATGCTGTGAAAGACATCGATGGTAATAAATACGATGCCGTGAAAATTGGCGACCAGATATGGATGGCATCCAACCTTCGAACCACACACTATGCCGATGGGACCAGTATTCCATTAGGCACTGCATACAGTTACGAGACACCATATCGTTATGCTCCGGGACTTGGGCAGACGAATGAAGAGAATATGGCCAATGTGCCCGTTTATGGATATCTGTACAATTGGGCAGCGATGATGCACGGAGCATCGTCCTCCGCGGCAAATCCCAGCGGGATACAGGGCGTTTGTCCCAACGGATGGCACGTTCCCAGCGAAGCAGAATGGATGCAGATGATAACCTATGTGGGTAAGTATGTGTGCAAAGGCGACAGCACATATATTGCCAAGGCGTTAGCCACGCAGACGGGTTGGGAAAACTGGGGAGAAAGAGATCCTGATATTTATAGTTGTGCAGTGGGTTATAAACAATATTCCAACAATGCTACGAGCTTTTCGGCCCCTCCCTCTGGCTCCTACAGTAACTACTACGGCGGCTACCATGGTTTCGGTGCCTTTGCCGACTTTTGGTCTTCTACGGAGGACTATGACTACGAAGCATGGCAGTGTGAGCTGGCCTTCTACGGACCGTTTGTGGACAGGGGCAACAACCTTAAGGACTGCGGTTTTTCTGTCCGTTGTATAAAAGACTAAAAATGCCTGCGTAGGAATTATCTCCTAATTGCTCAAAAATTTGGAACACGCAACCAAAAACTTCAGATTTTTCAAATGCATAGAGTGTAGTCCTTCCTTTGAAAAAAAGTAAAAGAATTATGAGAGTTTTCGTTTTATAAAGAACTAAATATTAATAAAATGGGCACTAGTGACTTTTTAATGGTTATATCCATTTTGGTTGCGTTAGTTACAGTTACCATAGCCAATAACAAAAAAATATGGCTTTATAAGTTTACCTACAGGAGCCTATATGTTGGCCTCGTTTGTGTAGTTCTTGTCAACTATCTTATCTTTTATGACTACTTGTGCAACATTAGAAAATGGCCCGCTTTTTTAGCTCACGAAAATGGGCTACCTGCTGAATATTGGGCATACCTGATATCGGTTCTCGGATTGGTGGTTTTAATATTCTATGTTGCTAAGTGCAAGTTGTTTCCAAAGAAGAACTGGGATAAGATTGTGAATTACTATCATGAATTGATGACAGAGAATCCGTCTTTATTAATCGGTTTCATTGAAAAATACCATCTGAGTAATTTTGAACGTTCAATTAAGAGATTCAACCAAGAGTCCAACATGGATCCGTCTCCATACGAGGAGGATATGAAAAAGAAATTTTGCCATCGGAAAATCTTTACCGATGGCTTATCTTCAAAGGTTTGGTCTGACATAATACTGACAGAAGAGTTTGTTTTCCAATGTGTAAGAATACACTCATTATTTCCTTTGCGTATTTTCTCACTTTATCAAGGAGACAACATCCCTAATGGAAAGGAATTGATTCAACTTTATTTTAAAGAACTCATAAAGAAAAAAAATCCGATTTTTATGCAGGAATTGGAAGAGTTCTTCCAACATGAGAAAGAACCAGTCATAGATCAAGCTGTACACAGGATCTATTTCAAGTATATTTTTCAAAAGGACTTTCCGTGGCTCGCAAAATATGAAGTTGTTCGTGCTGTCGGAAAAGAAGCGGAAAAAGAAATTGCAACAGAATGGCCATCATTTAAAAAAAAGACAAATGAGTGGGATAATGAAAAATATCATCAAACCGTAAGTTACCAATGTATGCGTATGTATGCGTTACAATACATGTACTTGTCTGAATTCATAAAAAAACATCCTGATGAAGAACACAAGAAACCTTGCCGAGAAAAATTGCCGTATGCAAACACACTGGCTGACATTTGCAAGGCCATATACCGTCAGACCTCAAATATTGAGAATGGGACATACGCTGATAAATTCATAGATGATTGTAGAACTGTTATTTATGAGGTTTTATGTTTTATGAGTAAGGGCAATAGCATTGATTATGTGTCGTCCTTGGTACAGTGTAATTTAGGTATTACAAAATACATCAACAATGATTATCCGCCACATTACCCTAAAGATGCCACCTCTATCGTAATGGAACAATATATTCATTTGTGTGTCAACGGTTTGAATGATAAAGTAAAGGAGGAATATTTAAAGTATTTGAGTAAAATAGAAATGAATCTAAAATATTGGAATGAAGCTCTTGCGGAGTTAAGAGAAACCTACGAGGAAGAACCGGCCTTCAATCAATTGAAAGAATTATTTCAAAAGAAAGCTGAAAATTCTCCTAAAATTAGCCGATAATTCTCTTTGTTGTGCAGCAATTTAAGATTCGGTGATTATAATGGCATTTTAAGCCTCTTTCCCTCGTGTCGTCGTTTCGCGGCGGCCCCTTCCCGTTCTCCGTGGCACGCCTCTGCCGCGCCGCGAGGATGTGCGTAGGCCCCGTTTCTACAGATATGCATCCCCTACGGGGATTCGGGGACACACGTCGTTATCTTTTTCTACCGAGCTTTGGTCCCTGCGGGACATAGGAATGTTTTTGGATTCCGCGAAATGCGGTTACGTTGAGCGGAATCCCCAAACTTTCAGGGTGCCGCAAACCGCAAATCGAGAAAAATTCACTACCTTTGCCCCCGCAAAATCAGAACCCAGTTTATCCACTGTGGCATTTTCATTCTGAACTGGGCAATACTATAAACATTACAAACATCACAAACCTTTCAAACATAAAAAACCAACTCCGTTTGCTTCGCATGGAGCGGGAGTACGACCGCCGCACCTTTGAACTCTCGATGCGGGCGGCGGTGGCCTCGCATTACAATACCGACAGCAGCTGGTTCCCCATACACACCGGCATCGGATTCTACAATGCGCTCAACCTGGCGGTTATGGAGGTTGAATATACCGGAGGCTACGGCATAAGCATCGATTGCGCCTTCGAGCCGGGGAAGTCGGTTTCCTTCTTCTATGTGGGAAAAGACAAAGGGGACACTCTCACCATGGTGCCGGGCAGCTGTTTCATCCAGCGCATTGAGCAGAAACGGATGATCGTGTCCGTGCCGGACATCACCTTCCCCACCCTGCTCACCCGGATAGCGGAGAAACACGAGTTGGGAATCCAGTTGGGCATCGATGAGACCACGTACGACGTGATGGAATCAGCCCTGCAGCGTGTCATGGACCGCGACGGCGAGAAATGGGTGCACCTGCGCGACACGCTGGCAGGCAAGACACAACCCGCCTTCCGGGATCTTCCCGCCCTGCATTTCCCGAATCTTAACGCCAGCCAGAACGAGGCCGTCAACCGGATCGTCCGCGCCCGCGAGGTGGCTGTCGTTCACGGACCACCAGGTACCGGCAAGACTACCACCTGCGTGGAGGCCATCATCGAGACGGTGCTGCGGGAGGGACAGGTGTTGGTGTGCGCGCCCAGCAACGCGGCAGTGGACTGGATCAGCGAGCAACTGCTCAACCGGGGCATCAACGTGCTGCGCGTGGGTAACCCGTTGCGCATCAACAAGCCCCTTTTGGAATGCTCTTACGAGCACCGCTATTCGGTGCACCCCGACTACAGCGACCTGTGGGCCATCCGTAAACTTATCCGCGAAATCCATCAGTCCAAGACCACCGACAAGTACCATCGCCTCCAAAGTCTGCACCGCCGTGTGGAAGAGCTGGAAGAGCGTATCCAGGAGAATATCCTACAAGAGGCCGAGGTCATCACCTGCACCCTCATCGGCAGTGCCAACCCTGTGCTGTCATCGCGCCATTTCGGCACCGTCTTCATCGATGAGGCGAGCCAGGCCTTGGAGGCCGCCTGCTGGGCCGCCATCCTCAAAGCCGACCGCGTGGTGTTCGCCGGTGACCACCAGCAGCTCCCACCCACCATCAAGTGCATGGAGGCGGCCAAAGGCGGACTGGACAGAACCCTGATGCAAAAGATTGTGGAAGAGAAGCCTGTGGCCGTAACCCTGCTGAACATCCAATACCGCATGAATGAGCAGATTATGAATTTCTCGTCCCGATGGTTTTACGAAGGGAAGCTGAAGGCCGCGCCGGAAGTGGCACACCGCACCCTTGCGCCCTGGGACGCACCATTGGTATGGATTGACACCAGCCGGAGCCAGTTCTCGGAACGTGTCAGTGCCTCACAAAGCCGTCTGAACCGCGACGAGGCGAATCTGCTCCTCAATATCTTGAAAAGCTATGTCCGACAACTGTTCGTGGACAGCAACCTGGTGGAGAACACCACCTTCGGCATCATCTCGCCTTACAAGGCCCAGGTGGGCATCCTGCGCCGCATGGCTGCCAAGAGCCGCACCCTTGCCACCATACGCAACCATCTGTCCATCAACACTGTGGACGGATTCCAAGGACAGGAGCGCGACATCATCCTCATCAGCATGGTGCGCGACAACGAGCAAGGCAATATCGGGTTCCTGAAGGATTTGCGTCGCATGAACGTGGCCATCACCCGCGCCAGACTGAAGCTTATCATCGTGGGCAACTGCGACACGCTCTCCAAAACCCCATTTTATCAGGAGTTAATCCAGTATTTTTACGAAACCGGCATCGTCACGCAGGCAGATATTACTACCCCGCCTTTCAGGCACCCCTTCTAAAAATAGAAGGGGGGGGTTTTAGGTCGTCCGCACGGCTGTTTGTGGCCACTGGCTATTCGATGCGGTCGGAAATCAGATATTTGTTGCGGTCGGAGCCATTGCGCGCGATCATCTCGCCGAGGAATCCGGCCAAGAATAGCATGAAGCCCAATACCATACCCAACAGGGCGATAAAGAACAACGGTTGGTCGGTCACCTGACGGAAGGGAAGCCCATGCGCCTGATGCACCAATTTGGCGATAATCAACCATATAGCGCACACGAATCCCACCAGGAATGCCACACTGCCCCAAAGACCGAAAGCGTGCATCGGTTTTTTGCCGAAACGCGTGGTAAAGGAAATGGTCAGCAGGTCCAGATAACCGTTGACAAAACGGTTCCACCCGAACTTGGTGACTCCATATTTGCGTTTCTGGTGAATCACCACCTTCTCCCCTATCTTGCTGAAGCCAGCCCACTTGGCAATCACCGGAATGTAACGGTGCATCTCACTATACACCTCTATGGACTTGACCACATCCTTGCGGTATGCTTTCAACCCACAGTTGAAATCGTGCAGCTGAATGCCCGACATCTTCCGAGTAGTCCAATTGAAGAACTTGGACGGGATGTTCTTGGCCAATTTGGAATCATAACGCACTTTCTTCCAGCCGGAAACCAGATCATAGCCATCCTCCACAATCATGCGGTAGAGCTCGGGAATCTCGTCGGGACTGTCCTGAAGGTCGGCGTCCATCGTGATGACCACATCGCCCTGACAAGCCTCAAAGCCGGTATTGAGCGCCGCCGACTTGCCATAATTACGGCGGAATCGGATGCCCTTTACATTCGGATTCTGCTGGTGCAGCTCCTCAATGATAGCCCAAGAGTTGTCGGTGGAGCCGTCATCGATCATCAGCACCTCGTAGGTGTACTGGTGCTCATCCATGACACGTTTAATCCATGCCACCAATTCGGGGATGGATTCGGATTCGTTCAAAAGGGGGACAATTACAGAAATATTCATATCATTCAAATTATTATTCTACAAATAAAAAATTACGATTCAGGAGTCTCCTCCGGCTCCTCCGGTTCCGTCGGTTCGGTTTCCTCCTCTTCCGGAGCCGGCTCTTTGGACCGGTAATGGTACATGGCCACAAAGATGCTGAAGAACATGCCGTACAGCAAATCCATAAGGGCAGACACAGACGCGTACGTGACCGCCTGATCGTAGTGCGGCACATGCGATTTGTTCAGCTCGAAACGGCGTTGTGCAGGATTGATCGGCCCGATGGTGACCAACGCGCGCTGCACAATCTCCTTCACATCCGAAGTGGATGCATGTTGTTCGTTTTGAGCTATATAAAGCTGTAACGTCTCCACCATCACACCTTTAGCGTATGGGGCGAAGTTCGACATCCGGTAATGATTGGTGGTGTCAGACGAACGACGCGTCGCAACCTTGTCCGCAAAATAGCTATTAATCAGCGACACGCCCTTATGCACATCCATTTCCACGGAATCGGGGCGCGGGTTCTGCAGCAGATAGTCCTTTTCCGCCGCTTCCACCAACACACGCACCGTATCCACATACCACGTCAACTCGTCCGCCCGAATGGTATCCTTGTCGATGACCTTACGGAAATTCTCCAAGGCCGTATTGTACTTCTTCGACAATCCGTCTTTTTCAATCACCTGATAATGAATCAGATTATAGCCAAAGAAAATAACAGAGCCAATGATGGAAAGTATCAATCCACACAAATAGGCTTTGGGAAACGACAATCGGTTGGGATATGACGCCTTGAACTCCTTGATACCGGCATACAGAATCAGGATGTAGCCGATGATCATGGCAAGGTCGAACAGCTGGGCAGAGCCGTACTCCACCTGGCGGGCCACCATCTTGACCACCTCCAGTACAGCCAGCATACCACCCAGCACCAGCCCCCATTTCAGGCAGATGCCCCACAGCTTCCTATTCATCACAGAGGGAAACTATTCGGGTTTCGGACAGCAGAACTCGGTCAGCACACCACCCGTGGCCTTCGGGTGTGCGAATCCAATCAACAGACCTTCCGCACCACCGCGCGGAGCCTTGTCAATGAGACGGACCTCCTTTTCGGCCAGCTCGTTCAAAGCGGCACCCGTATCCGGAACGGCAAAAGCCACGTGATGCAGGCCCTCACCCTTATTCTCCAAGAACTTGGCAATCGTGCTCTCTTCACAAGTGGGTTCCAAAAGCTCAATCTTGGTCTGTCCCACCTTGAAGAAGGCCGTCTTCACCTTCTGGTCGGCCACTTCCTCAATGTTGTAGCACTTGAGGCCGAGGATGTTCTCATAATACGGAATCGAAGTTTCTAAGCTCTTCACCGCGATGGCGATGTGTTCAATGTGTGTGATGTTCATGATATTTAGTTTAAATATTGATAAAATTCAAAAGTGAAAATGTTGAACGTTATAATGATTCTTAGTTTCTTAACTTCTTAACTCCTTAGTTTCTTAACTCCAAAATCAATCTCTTCCAACATCCTTTTTCAATATGGACGTATGGTGTTTCAGTGTGCGGAGAACGAGGGTAATCACAAGGGCGACGGCCAGCACGTAGAGTGAGGGGCGCACCCATTCGGAGCAGGAGAGGCGACAGGGGCAGAACTGCACAAACGAGAGAATGAACAGAACATAGTCCACCACCACAAACGAGAAGACCGTAGAAAAGAAGGTAGCGTATTCGCGGCGGAGGAACGTCTTGAAGGAGAACGACATGTCGCCCTTCTCAAACAGGGACCAATTGGGGATGATAGCGGGCACGCGGGAGGCCCAATCCTCAAAGTCAGCACCAAAGCGGGAACGCAGGAAAGCCTCCTCCGCAAACATGATGCGTTCATAGTAAAGCCAATAGACCAGTGAAACGATGATGAACGCCCATATGTTCAGGGAAAAAACGAGCACACCAGCCCAGATCAGGTAGTTGGCCAGATAGAGCGGGTGGCGCACCACCGAGTAGATGCCTTTGGTGTTGAGGCTGTCGGCCACCTGGCCGGAACGGTTGCGCCCGGACGTGCCCTTGGGGGTGGTGCTCACTGTGTAGGCGCGCAAGGCCAGGCCCGACAAGGAGATCAGCACGGCCACCACCGACCATATAAGACGCACAAGCGTGTATTTTCCGGCATAAAGGCCCTGGTAAAGCGACTCGTTGGTCAGGAAAAGGATGGGCAGCGACAGCAGGAATATCAGCACGGGAATCTGTCCTCTGTACTTGAACAGCGTGTTGCCGGTTTTCTCAAAAGATTCTATCAGAGCCACTGCGAATAAAATTTACGACTGCAAAGATACAAAAAAACCTCTCCCGAAAGAGAGGTTTTATAAACCTTAATATGATAATTATTAACCTCTGCGTTCTTTGATACGAGCCTTCTTACCCGTGAGGTTACGAAGGTAGAAAATACGGGCGCGACGCACAACACCGCGTTTGTTCACCGTAAGGCCGGCGATCATCGGAGTGGCGAAGGGGAAGATTCTCTCAACACCGATACCTCCGGAGATCTTTCTCACCGTGAAGGTCTTGGTGGCGCCATTGCCATTGATTTGCAGCACAACACCCTGGAATTGCTGGATACGCTCTTTGGAGCCTTCCACAATTCTATACGATACGGTAACCGTATCACCTGCTTTGAATTTCGGGAATTCCTGTTTAGGAATGAAATTATCCTCAACGTATTGAATCAGTTCTTGTTTCATCTCTCTATGTCTTTTCTGTTATTATCTTTTTTGCGGGTGCAAAGATACATTTTTTTTGATAATGAACAAGTTATCCGACGGAGATTTTTCTTTATCATTTCTTTGTTTTATTTAACAGCAACGTATATTATTTAAATTCAATATATTACACTACTTTTTAAACAATAAAGAAAGGATATTTTCCGGATAAAATCCAATTCTTAACGAGGAAACCTGGGAATTCGTCGGGAAGATTTCGGAAACTGTTTTCATATTCATGCGCAAAAACGAGAAGAAGGAAATAATGGTACGCACCGCAGTTCCCAACATAACCCACGAGCCATACAATAAAGGGCGCAGCCCCAACGGCCACGCCCCTTCACTATTCACTGTTCACTAATCACTGATCAGTTATCGCGGAGGCAGCGGACACTCAACGGATGGGGATTCCGCCGCCTCCTACCGTCGTCGGCGGAATGGTGCGCAGCGAAATTGTAACCCTTGCGGCGGCAGACATCCTTTTGAGGCCCCTAATTCCTGTGCCGCCGCTTTCTTGTCATAGCCGTCTCGCTCCATTCCGCGAAACGCGCCAGCGTTGAGCGGAATCTCCCTACTATATGGCCTTAGGCCTTCCAAATCACGATTGGACGATTACTTAAAACACATAATCAACATCCATTCAAAATATCATATTGATTTTAACGTTATCTATAATAATTGCAAAAATAGGATCAAGTCGAACATGAAATCGGGATTCACATACATAATGACAAACAAGCACCACAATGTTCTCTATGTCGGGTGCACATTTGATTTAGTTAAGCGAGTTGCACAACATAAGAATCATTTTTTCAAAGGATCATTCACCGACAAATACAACTGCGAATATTGCGTCTATTTTGAAACGTTCAACGATTACAATTCCGCCATACACCGGGAAAACCAGATGAAAAACATGCGGCGTGCAGAAAAAATCAAGCTTATCAACGCTCGAAATCCGGAGTGGAAAGAGTTAGTAACAGAAAATGGATTTACTGAAAAACCAGAATCATAGATGGATCAGGTAAAAAATGTACTGGAGGAAATTACAAAAAAAACGTATTGACTGATGGGGATTCCGCCGCACACTATGTGCGCGACGGAATGGTGCGCAGCGCTTGCCTAAACAAAACAGGAAGATGGGCGGCGGACTCCCAACGGCCGGAGATTCCGCCGCCTCCTACCGTCGTCGGCGGAATGGTGCGCAACGCAGCCTAAACAAAAAAGGAAGATGGGCGGCGGAGCATGAACAATGTCTATTAAAACATCCACCCCGCCGCCCATCTTCCCTCTATACACTAAAAGGGCGCGCCATTCCGGTGGTTTTTGCCAGCAAAAACCACCGGAATCTCCAATAAAACCCGCAAGCCATATAACAAAGGGCGCAGCCCCAACGGCTTCGCCCTTTACTGATTACTATTCACTGACTACCATAATAATCCCAAACAAACATACTAAAACCACCAAACGCACGTTAAAACTATTTTCGTCTAATCCGCCCTTATGATAAAACGCCTACCCTGCTTTCCAATGCTTATCCTGCTGCTGACGGTTCCCGGCTGGCTGATGGCCCAGCGCGTCACGCTGTCGGGCACGGTACGCGACCAGGCCAGCGGCGAGAGCCTCATGGGGGCCTACATCATCCTCACCGACACCACCCGCCCGCAGGAGAAGCTGGGTTGCATAACCAATCAGGCCGGTTTCTACTCCATCAGCGTGCCCAAAGGCGACTACCGCCTCACCGCCAGCTTTTTATCCTACCAGACATTACAGACCGACATCAACCTCCAGCAGAACAAAACGTTCAACATCGAACTGGTGCCGAATGCCATTGCCGGCGAGGAGGTCGTCATCCAAGGGGTGCGCAGCGACCAGAACGTGGCCAGTGCGGATGTGGGGCGCATGGAGATGAAAATCGAGGCCATCAAGGCGATGCCTGCCCTCATGGGCGAGGCCGACGTCATCAAATCCATCCAGCTGCTGCCAGGCGTGCAGTCGGGCGGCGAGGGCAACAGCGGCTACTACGTGCGCGGGAGCGGCACCGACCAGAATCTCATCCTCCTCGACGAGGCCACCGTCTATAACGCCGGCCATCTGTTCGGTTTCTTTTCCATCTTCAACGCCGATGCCGTCAAGAACCTCGACATGATAAAGTCCGGAATGCCAGCCTACTACGGCGGGCGTGCTGCCTCCATCCTCAACGTATATCAGAAAGACGGGAACCTGAAAAACTACAACGTGGAGGGCGGTGTGGGCCTCATCTTCTCACATCTGACCGTACAGGGACCCTTCAAGAAGAACAAGGCCTCCTTCATCATCTCCGGACGACGCACCTACGCCGACCTCATCATCCAACCCTTTTTGAAGAAGGAGTCGCCGCTCAAGGGTATGGACTTCTATTTCTACGACCTGAACGCCAAATTCAACGTCATCATCAACGACAAGCACCGTCTCTACTTCGGGGCCTACTACGGCAACGATGTGTATGGCTTCAAGTCGAACTCCGGCCAGACGCAATGCACCTTCCGCTGGGGCAACGCGACGGCCTCTGCCCGCTGGAACTACATCATCAGCAACAAGTTATTCCTGAACACCTCCGGCACCTTCAGCTACTATGACTTCGGCACCGAGATGGGCATGGACGTGTTCGAATTCAAGCTCACCTCCGGCATCCGTGACTACAGTCTGAAAAGCGAGCTCACCTGGATGCCGACACCCAAGCACAACATACGTTTCGGCGTTCACGATGTGCTGCACCAGTGTCTGCCCGGACAATACGCCGTGCAGGCCGGTGAGGGTTTTGACTTCTCGCTGCCGAAGGTGCAGCCCTACTTCGCCAACGAGCTGAGCCTGTACGCCCATGACGAGTGGGACATCTCGCGCCGCTGGCTCCTCAACATGGGTCTGCGCTACACCAACTTCTGCCACATCGGCCCGTTCACCCGCTACGAATTGGACGAGCTCGGCAACGTGCGCGACTCTATCACCTACCGGCCCGGCGAGCTCATCAAGACATACAACAAAGTGGAACCCCGTCTCTCGATCCGCTTCCTCATCGACTCCGCCACTTCCATCAAAGCATCGGCCACCCTGAACTACCAGTTCCTGCACCAGATCTCCATCGCCTCCATCTCGCTGCCCACCGACGTATGGATGCCCTCCACTGACATCCTGAAACCACAAACCGTCCTGCAGTTCTCGTTGGGCGTGTTCCGCAATTTCCATCAGAATATGTTTGAAACCTATATCGACCTCTATTATAAACAAATGTACAATCTGGCAGAATACCGTGACGGGCTGGATTTCAGTGCGTTGACCATCAATCCCGACCAGTTGTACGTGTTCGGCAAGGGCTGGGCCTGCGGGGCGGAGGTGTTCGTCAAGAAATCGCGCGGCAAGATCACCGGCTTCGTCGGCTACACGTTAGGCTTCACCCGCAAGCAGTTCGCCGACCTGAACAACGGCGAACCCTTCTGGGCCAAATACGACCGCCGCCACGACGTCTCCATCAGCCTCGCATACGAGATACTGCGCAACAAGCTCACCGTGTCGGCCCTCTGGGTGTATCAGACCGGCAACACGATGACCATCCCCATCGGCTACTACTTCTACATGGGCTCGCTGATGACCGAATACAGCAGCCGAAACGCCTACCGGATGCCGCCGTACCACCGCCTCGACCTCGCCGTCAACTGGACCATCAAGAAGACACGACGCTTCGAGACGGGACTGAATTTCTCCATATACAATGTTTATAATAGAAAGAACCCGTTCTTCATCTTCTTTGAGACCCATACCGACATCGACCCGACCAATCTGGATTTCAACATCGACACAAAGGCCTACCAAATGAGCCTGTTCCCGATCATCCCGTCAGTGATGTGGTGGTTCAAATTTTAAAGAATGAATGACAACAGAAATGTAGAGACGCAATGTGTTGCGTCTCAAAAAATAAAATGATGATTAATTGTAAATATCAGATATCGTGAATGTTTTTCATCGTTATAGCAAACTCCTCCTACTGTTTCTCGCTGTGATTGCAGCGGGATGCCAGAGCGAGATTGATGTGGACATGCCCGAATACGAGCCCAAGTTGGTTATTGAGGGCACCATTGAGAACGGGCAGCCCGCCATCGTCATGCTGTCCAAGAGCATCTCCTATTTGGCGGAAATCGATCTGGACTATTTGCGCGACAACGTGATGATCACGGATGCGGAGGTCATCGTCACATCCTCCGACGGGGAGAGTGAGCGCCTGACCTTCCAGTTCTGCCCCGAGGCACCGCTGTTCTTCGCCTTTAAGAGCACAAACCTGAAAGGGAAAGAGAACACCACCTACACCTTGACGGTGAATTATGCGGGCGAGCAATACACAGCACAGACGACAATCCCCAGCACTTTCGCGCTGGATTCCATCCGGTTTGACAACCCCTCCGAGTTTGTGAATTCCGACTCCATGCGGGCAATCCGGATTCAGATGACCGACAATCCTATGGAGAGCAACTACTATGCCTTTTCGGTAAAAGTGCACTGTCCTGTGTTCCAGGACCGCTTGTGGGTGAGCAGCATCCCCGTGGCCTTCGACGACAAGACCTTCAACGGGCTCACCTTCAACTACGAGATAGAGCGCTACGGGGTCTCCATGCTGTTCGCGTCGGCCATGTCGGAGGAGGAGCGCAAAGCCTACTCGCGCATGACATTCCGTCCGGGCGATACGGTCTATGTGCGTCACAGCCAGATGGACTACGACACCTACCGGTTCATGATTACGGGAGGCAGCGAGGCGGTGTTAGGCAGCAATCCCTTCACCAATCCGGCCCCAGTCGCCTCCAACATAAAAGGAGAGCGTGTCCTCGGCAACTGGAGTGGATTCGCCTCCGCCGTGGACACGCTCATCTGGTAGTATTCCCGCCAGCCTGAATCAGCTGACTATTGGATTTGGCCTTTCAAATTGATTACTTGAGTGGAATTGTTCGGGTCATTGGTAATGACCTCAATAGTGCCTTTCTGCACTCCCGCACGGGAGTTGGCCCTAAAGGTAATCGTGATGTTTGTGGAACCGCCGGCAGGGATCTCCATCATCTGCGCACTGGCACGGAAATAACCTGTGCTTGATGAAAGGGCGCGGATCTTCAGCGGGGTCTTGCCCTTGTTAGCCAGCGTGATAACTCCTTGCGTCTGGGCATTCTTGGCCACGGAACCGAAATCATACTCCAAGGCACCCAATTCAGCCACCGGAGCGTTTTTCAACTGCTTGGCCGTCAATTTGGAGAAATCCTCCTTGACATTGATTGCGTAGTGCAGCAGCTTACGGGCCTCAATAGAATCGTTCGTCATATAGGTGACCGCTTCCTTAACCTGACCGAACTGGCCACATTTGGCGGCATCAAATTCCAAAACGATGAAACCCTCCTGACCGGGATTGAGTTCCGTGCCGAAGCTGCGATAAACCTCCGTGAGATACTCTTTGGGGGCATTCATCTCAAATTTCACCGGCTTTGTCCAGAAGTTACGGACCTTGAAGGTATCCCGTACCTTCTGAGTGTTCAACACGTCAAGCTTGACATTGGGATCAAAGAAGCGGGCCATACCGTTGGACTTGGTGTAACCGGCTTTCTCAAACTCTGTCGGGGGGCGTTTGATGACTTCGCCCTTGATGAAAATCATGTGCGGGGCGCTGTTGCTGCCGTCCGTGAAGCGCGGCTCGTTGGTCGTCACGCGGATGTTCTTGTTGAATCCGCCGGGACGGTTATAGGGATTGTACGTGGCATCGATGAAGCCCTGCTGGCCCGGAGCCACCGGATCCTTGGTGTAATTGGCGGCAGTACATCCGCAACCGGGACGCACATTCGTCAGGATAAGATCCTCCGTACCGACATTGGTGAAGATGAAACGGCCGGTGACCTTTCCACCCTCTTCCTTGATCTTGCCGAAATCATGTGTGGTCTCTTGGAACTGAATCTGCGGCTGGGCAAAACACAGAACCGCTGCCACAGCCAACAACATGGTTAAACAAATCTTTTTCATTTCTTATAGGTTTTTTATGGGTTTTAAAAATTAAGCGCGCAAAGATATAATTTTTTCACCTAAAGCGGTCAAATCCACACCGTTAAAATCTCCTGAAGACATCATCAGGAAAACAGTATCTTTATCATTGATTTTCAATAAATTATCAACCATCACCGCCGAATCGTCAAACACTTCCAGATCTTTCCGTCCGAAAGCGGTATAGATATTTTCGGAAGAAAGAGGCGGCAATTTTTTCAAGGCCACCGCCTCCGGGGAGAAATAGACCATAGCCGTATCGGCCAGGTCCATCGTACCCCTGTACTGGGTGAGGAACTGTTCCGTGAGGCTGCTGAAGGTGTGCAGTTCCATGCAGGCCACTAATTTGCGGTTCGGATACTGCTCACGCACAGCGGCTAACGTAGCCTTCAACTTGGAGGGAGAGTGGGCAAAGTCCTTATACACGGCGCAATGGGCGTTACGGGCCACCAGTTCCAGACGTTTGGACGCACCCTTAAACGAGGAAATTGCCCGGTAGAAATCCTCCTCCGGCACCCCGATGGCTGCACACGCATAGCGGGCCGCATTCAGGTTGGTGAGATTGTGCTTCCCGAAGATATGCAATGGAATCTCGCCGTACGGGGTATCCAAATAGGTGACTTCGTTACGGATATGATACGGGTGAACACTATACGGCTGCTTCTTCGTCTGCGTGATCCTGCCAGATAGCGACTGCAGCACTTCATCATCCGAACAATAGATAAAACATCCGTCCGCCGGAATCATCTTGGCAAACGTTTCGAACTGCTCCACATAGATGTCGAATGTCGGGAAGACGTTCACATGGTCCCAGGCGATGCCGCTTACAATACCGATGGTGGGCTGATAGACGTGGAATTTGGGCCGGCGGTCGATGGGCGAGGTCAGGTACTCGTCCCCCTCGATCACCATCACACGGGCCGTATCCGACAGGCGGACCATCACCTCAAAGCCGTCCAGTTGGGCTCCCACCATGTAATCGCATTCAATATGGTTCTGCTGCAACACATGGATAATCATGGAGGTTATGGTTGTCTTGCCATGGCTTCCGCCGATGACAATCCGCGTCTTGTCCTTGCTGTGTTCATAGAGATATTCCGGATAAGAATAGATTTTGAGACCGAGTTCCTTGGCCTTCAAAAGTTCAGGATTGTCGATGCGGGCATGCATTCCAAGGATGATGGCATCCAGCTCCGGGGTAATCCTTTCGGGGTGCCATCCTATGGATTCCGGCAGAAGGCCGTAGCGGGCCAACCGTCCACGTGCCGGTTCAAAAATCTCGTCATCGGAACCCGTCACATGGTCCCCCTTGAGATGCAGGGCGATGGCCAGATTGTGCATGGCGCTGCCACCGATAGCTATAAAATGAACATTCATAGTGTCAACACTCTTTTTTTCAACAGATTATTTTTTCAAAACCTTCATCCACCGGGAACCGGCACGAAGCAGATACACACCGGCATCCAGATGGTTCATCGAGATGGAACCTTCCAGATGGGTGATTTTGCTTTCGGCCACCACGCGGCCCGTCATGTCCACCAGCTGCACAGTCGTGCCCAGCAGTTGCTCCGACACGGTGTAGTTCAGCACATCAGCAACAGGATTCGGGTAGGCCTGCAACCATTCGGTCTTGGCATTGTCATATTGCGTCACCCCTGATGAACTGGGGAATTCCGCACCATCCACCACCTGTGCATCGTACGACACCTCAATATAGTTCTTGAAGTTGTTGAGATTGGCCAGCACCACATACGTGCGACCACTCGTGTGCGTCGGGATATTGAAGGTGCCATCGGACAGGGAACCGAAATCGAACTCCACATTGCCGGTGCGGGTGGCGTTGCGGAAAGAGGCCATCTCGCTCTCGCTCACCACATACGTGCGCAGGCCCGCCAAGTCATTCGTGCGCTCATAGAATGTGGACGACTGCGCATCCTCCGGATTGGAATCCGAAGTCACATTCCGGGCATCCAGATTGATCTGAAGGCTTTTCTGTGCTTCGTAAGCCTCCTGCGTGGAGGTGATCTGGAAACGCGGCGACTGCGCGGAGGCCGGTATCTGGAAGGCCCTGTTATAAACATTTCCAGCTGCAGTGTTCGAGCTTATCAAGACGTAAATCTGACCAGATGTCTCGGGAAAACTGCCGTATTTGGAATGAGTGATTTTGAAATAGTACTTTTTGCCCGTACCCAGCTTGACGGAGATTTTACCCTGAGCGTCCGTCCAGAGGTAGCCTGCCGACAGCTTATATTCCGTACCATATTGCGTGTTGGTGGAATAGAGATTCACCCGCGCCCCATCCACAGGATAGCCATCTTGGTCGGTGATTGTCAGATTGAGCGTACAGGGTGTCTGATCCGAATACGTTTCCGACAAGTTGAGAAGATGTCCGTCCGGCACATATCCCTGTACCAAAGAGCTATTCCAGCCATAGTTTCCATTGGCCTGCATATTCGTCATACCCCAGTAGTAAGGTCTATTGGCAGAGCATCCTCCACGGAAGAACTCGAAATGATGCCATATCGAGTCACCGCCGTCATGAATGGCGGCCCACACGTGGTCATCGCACAAGTCGGCCACATGGATGCAGGGAATCAGCGCGGTACGGGCGGCGGCCACCACCAGCAAAGCATCCTCATGGCAATTACCCACATGCTTCCAGGCGATGTGGTTAGGCTCGGAAGGACGGTAGTCGTTGCTGCTGGTCACATCCTGCGGCACACAGCGGGAGGCCCAGTTGCCCAACACATTCAACGCACTCTGCGTAGCGGAGAAGGGTCTGTTGAAGAAATAGATTGTCGGGTTTTCATCCCAAAGATAGGTCGGCATCTGCATAATCTCGCCCAATCTCGGAATGGTGTCAATGCGGACCGTATCACGGGCACCGGAGGAGTTGATGGCCACATAGCCCCACGTGTTCACATTTTTATAGCCACGATAGGCCGTATCCGCCGTATTGACGGCATGAGAATAGTCATTCCACAGATAATCGCGCCAGAAATAGCCCCACGTACGGGAACTACTGATGGAGGTCAGGTTGTCGGTAATGGCCAGCACCTCCTGTTCGAGTTTGGGCATCACGAGGAACTGATAGTAGTAATAGCGGTCCACCTCGCGCCATATATAGTTGGAACCCTGTTTGATGCGGTACTGTGTCGTGGTGTACCAATCCTGCGTCGTGGTGTCACCATGTTCCACAATCTGCACATATTGCAGAGAATCAGCGTGGGTGTAAATCCAGCGGGCGTTGTCAATCAGATAGCTCCAGTCGCTGGGCAGGCGCGATCCACTCAACACCTCCACAGGCAGATACGTGACCACGTAAGCCACCTCGTCCAAATACTTCTTGGGAGCATTGTTGATGACAGTCACCATCTTATTGCGTACGGATGACGTGGTCACCACCTTGAATTTGAAACGAAGGTCATATTGGAGCCATTCGGGCACCTTGCTGATGGCGTTTTCGATGTCAGCAGAGAATGTATTGCCGAGATGGTCGGTCTCCTCCGTCACCGTGTTGCCGTCCACAGCAAAAATCAGTGCCTCGCCGGGTGCCAGAATACGTTTCGACTGCGTCACAGGACGATACGGAGCACCCGTACGCACCACCGGCTGGCTGGGAACCTGGGCCTCGGGCATAGGAATGGCGGTGAAATCCTGATAGTTCCGAACCAGATTTTCATAGAACAAATCATCCGGGAAAGCTTTGTTGATCCGAACAGATCCCGTAAACTCTTGTGCCGACATCCATCCGAAGGACATAACGGCCAGTAAAACAAGTAACAGACGTTTCATATTTTTGTGTTTTTTTTAATTTGTACCATAAATAATATAAGCGGCGGCGAAAATACAAAAAATCACGGTACGCGGAACTTCCCTTCCGAAACATGCCGGTAATAGGATTGCAGAAGGGCTTTCGTATTCGTTTCGATATCCCGTTGCAAGGTGCTGCCAGCGTCCAGCACATCGCGCTGTTGCAGCGTGTCGCTCGCATTAAAGACGTAAAGCCGCCGGTTGCCGTCAAAATAGAGGCTGACGGTGTCCGTTAGGCATTGGAAGGTCTGGTTCACGCAGTTCACCGCCATAGGCTGCCGGTCAGGCTCGTTGAAAATGTCGCGCCCGAAAGCGAAATAGGGCTTCGCATAGCCCATCAGCCCTAACACGGTGGGCATGATATCCAACTGCTGGGTCACCTGATCGTAACGGCCCTGCACAGAGTGGTCTGGTGTGTACATGAAATACAGGATCGCCGTGTTTCCCTTGGCCGTGCGCGTCTCGGGTGCGGCCATCTGCGGCGACACATGGTCGGCCACGAAGACGAAGAGCGTATTCTGGAACCAAGGCATCTTGGAAGCGGCCTCGAAGAACTTACGCAGCGAGAGGTCGGTATAGGCCACGCAAGGCTGCACGGGCGTCGTGCCCGCGGGCATGTTGCCGGCATACGGCTCGGGCAGATCATACGGATGATGGGAACTCAGCGTGAACACCGCCGTGAAGAAGGGTGTCTTCATCCCATTCATCTCCTCGGCCACAAACTGCAGGAACGGCATGTCCCACACGCCCCAGATGTTGGCCTGCCCCGGACCAGGATGTTTGGCCTCATAATCCTCCCGATTGTGGAAATGATTGATGCCTGCCAGCTTGCCAAATGCCTCGAAGCCCATCTGGTTGGCCCGGGCACCGCAGAAGAAGTGCGTCTGGTAGCCCTGTTCCGACAATATCCTCGGAAGACCGTCCAACGGCGACAAGGCCTGCGGCAACAGGGCAAACGAGGTCTTATACGAAGGAATGGAAGCCAGAATTGACGGCAGCGCCTCTATCGATTTCATGCCATTGGCGTATGCATTCGGGAAGACCAGTCCCTCGCGCATCAGCGAATCCAGGAAGGGTGTGTAACCGCCATCCGGGTTCAGGTGGGGAGCCAGGTATTGCGAATGCTCGCGGCTGAAACTCTCCAGCACAAAGATGACGACATTCTTGCCAGCGGCCACCGGTGCCTGCGACAAAGCCGGATAATGGTACGGCGTAAACAGAGCCTCTTCTTCGTCCTCGGAGAAATAGTGCGGCACCTCAATCTGGCGGATGCCGATCATGCGCAACAGGCAGAACGGATTGCTCAACGCCACCGCCCCTTTCTGCGGCGACTGCGTATAGTAGGCCACATTGCTGATGGTCACCGGGCGAGCCTTCCACTCCGTGGAGCCGCGCACCCCCGCCACCCACAGCAGGAAAGAGACCGCCAGAATCAACGTGTTTGTCACGTAATAAGCTATAGGATTGGCAATTTCCGTAGGATGATATTTTATTTTCTTATAAACATAAACAAGAAAAAAAACCAACAACGCGGCTAACAACACCACATACCAGTTTTCCCCCATCGACTTGAAGAGAATGCCAAACGTATTGTCATTCTCCTCGAAAAAGTGCATTTCCTCTAATGTAATCCGTTTAAAAGCGTAACGATAGTAGATCACATCGGCCAGATTCAGGACGATTATGCCGATAGAATTTGTAATTGTGTAAAGCCAGAAGAGCATCCGCTGATAACCTTTAGTGCCACGCGCACGCAACGGCAACAGGGAAAGCAAGATGAACGGCGCATTCAGATAGAGGATCGAAATCGTGGAGAACTTCAGCGACCCCCAAAAGAGCATCGGCAGCTCGACGCCGGAGAGGTCGCCGATTACCGGACGATTATAAAAGTAAAAAAGAATCTGGGTGATGAGAATACAAACATACAATGGTAAAATCCTCATTACCAATACTGTAAAATCATTATTCCAAAGTTTTTTCATAAATGCGGATTGAGGATGCAAAAGTAATCTTTTTTTGTATTTTTGCGTTCTCAATCATTGTACCCATGCCGAAAAAGCGCATTTTATTCATTGTCAATCCCATTTCAGGGAACAAGGCCAAGCAGAACTTTCCAGACCGCGTAGCCCGTTGTCTGGATTCCGCCGATTTCGATTACGAAATCGTCTTCACCGCACACGCGGGCCATGCCACGGAACTAGCGGAGGAGGCGGTAGGACGCTATGACATCGTGGCGGCGGTGGGCGGCGATGGCACCATCAACGAGGTGGCCCGGAGCCTCATCGGCACAGAGACGGCGCTGGCGGTCATCCCTTACGGGTCTGGCAACGGCCTCGCCCGAAGCCTGCACCTCCCTCTGCGGACAGACAAGGCCATAACACTCCTGCAAAATAGTGAGATACAACGCATTGATACTGCCACCATCAACGGCACACCCTACATCAGCGTGGCCGGCATCGGGTTGGACGCACAGACCGCCTACGACTTCTCCCGCGACCCGCGCCGGGGCTTCCTACCCTACTCGCAATACGCGCTGGCCAACTACCTCCATTTCAAGGAGGAACGCTATACGCTCATCTTTGACGGACAAACGACTCTGGAGTGCAGCCCCTTGCTCATCACCTTCGCCAACGCCAACCAGTTCGGCTACCACGCCATCATCGCCCCGCAAGCATCCCTGCAGGACGGCCTCATCGACACCTGCATCCTCAACCGCCCCACCCTGCTGCAGGCTCCCGACACCGCCCTGAAGATGATGGCCGGACGACTGGACCATTCCCGCTATTTTACGGAAATCAAAGCCCAACACATCCAGGTGAAACGTTCCCAAGAGGGCGTTGTCAACATCGACGGCGAACCCGTGATGATGCCCGCCACCCTTGACATCCGGATTGTACCGGAGAGTTTGAGAATTCTAATTCCCACGTTAAACACATAAATTTCAAATATAACCGTTTGTAGAGACGTGCCATGGCGCGTCTCTACGAATAATTTTTCCGATAAATCAACTACGACTGTTTCCTATAGGCCACGTCGAAGTCGGTGCGGGCCAGCAGCGAGCGGCCGAGGGTGACCTCGTCGGCGTATTCGAGCTCTTCCCCCACTCCAATGCCGCGGGCGATGGTCGAAATCTTCGGGACCTTTTCTTTCACATTCTTGTAAATGAAGAAGTTAGTAGTGTCGCCTTCCACGGTAGCCGGCAGAGCCAGGATCAGCTCCTTCACCGCGCCCGTCTCCACCCGCGCAAACAGTTCCTGCAGACGCAGCTGGTGAATGCCGATGCCGTCCATGGGCGAGATGACACCGCCCAGCACATGATACAAGCCGCTGTACTGGTTCGTGTTCTCGATGGCAATCACATCACGGATGTCCTGCACCACGCAGATGGTGGCCTCGTCGCGCTTGGGATTCGCGCAGATGTCGCACACCTCGCTGTCGGAGATGTTGTAGCACTTGCGGCAGAGGCACACATCGGTCTTCAGGCGGTTGATGCGGTCGGTGAGCAGGCCCACCTCCTCCGCATCGGTCTTCAGCAGATGGAGAGCCAGACGCAGGGCCGTGCGCCGCCCGATGCCGGGAAGCTTGGCAATCTCATTGACGGCATTTTCCAGATTCTTAGAGTAAACGGAGAGCATATCGGCAAATGGTTTGAGCGGCAAAAGTACAAAATAAATCCTTTTATCCAAATTAATTCGTATTTTTGCCGCGCCAAAATGCAAACAATGAAATCTCACATAATTCTATTCCTCGGTTTCATCCTAGTTACCTTTGCCGGATGCCGACAAGAGCAGCCCAACACCTTCGAAGGGCGTGCGTTAGGCACAATTTACCACATCACATACATGGGTGCGGATGACGCGGACATGCCCGCCCGTGTGGACTCCGTGCTACAAGTGGTCAACGCCACCTTCTCGGTCTTCGACACGAATTCGCTGCTGACTCATTTCAATTGGGGCGAAGAAATTACACCGAATGCCGACCTGCTCCACATTATCCAAAAGGCACTCTCCGTGTCGGAGCAGACGGACGGGGCCTTCGACTGCACCTGCCAGCCCCTCATCGAACTTTGGGGCTTCGGACGGAATAAGACAGCGACCTCCCCCACTCCGGAAGTTGTCGATTCCGTGCGGCAGTTCGTGAACTATCGGCTGATCGGGTTGGAGGGCGACAGCCTCGTCAAGCGGGACCCGCGCGTGCAGCTGAACTTCAACGCCATCGCCAAGGGATTCGCCGTGGACAAGGTGGCAGCATTGTTCAAGCATCTGGGATACAAAGACTTCATTGTGGAGATTGGCGGTGAGGTGGTGGCCTCTGGACACAAGAACGGGAGACCTTGGAAAGTGGGTATCCAGGTTCCAACAGAGAGCGCGGACGGTCCCGTGGAGAGCAGCCAACAATTCGAGCTGTCCGACAGAGCGGTAGCAACCTCGGGCAATTACCGCAACTACCGCGAGCGCGACGGCGTGCGCTACACCCACATCCTTAATCCGGCGACGGGGAAACCGGAGGAGACCAACCTGCTCAGCGTCACCGTCATCGCCCCCGACTGCACCACCGCCGATGCCTTCGCAACCGCCTTCATGGTGCTCGGACGCGACCGTTCCACCCAAATCCTGCAAAACCACCCCGAGCTGGAAGCGTGGTTCATTTACGATGAAAACGGAAAATACAAAACTGACCACATCAAACCATAGAAATCATATTCACTAATCTATTATTTTACAACATCTTACTAAAATCAATTAATCTATCACTACAAACTAAAGAAATGGAAGATTTATCAAAAAAAATAATCGACGCCCTCATGCAGGGCAAGAATGAAAAGCTGAATTACAAACAGATTGCCGCCAAGGTCGGTGTATATGACAAGAAGGGGCGCGAGCAGGTCAAGGAGCAGATAGAGCGGCTGATAGAGGCCAAGCTCCTGCTCAAGGCCGGGCGCGGCAAATACCGCCTCAACTACAAGCAGTTGAAAGGGAAAGAGCGTGGCCGCAACATCGTGACGGGCAAGATAGAGATGAAACGCAGCGGCATGGCCTTTGTCATCCCGCAATACGACCGCAACGAAACCCATGACGAATCGCTGGAGGAGGACATCTTCATTGCCGACGGCAATTTAGGCAATGCCCTCAACAACGACATCGTGCGCGTGTCCATCTTCCCATCCCGGAAAGGCAAACGCCGTGAAGGACAAGTGGTTGAAGTTGTCCAACGGAGCAAAAAGCAGTTAGTGGGCACCATTCAGGTGAAAAAAGGGGTGGCCTATTTCATCCCCGACAATGCCTTTTTCCGTCGCGACATCATCATCCCGGGCCGCCTGCTGAAGAAAGCCAAAAGCGGCGACAAGGTGGTGGTGGTCATCGTGGACTGGCCGGCGGGCACACGCAGCCCGTTAGGCGAGGTCACCCATGTGCTGGGACAGCCTGGCAACAACAACGTGGAGATGCTCTCCATCCTGGCCGAGAACGATTTCCCGCTCGCCTTCCCGAGAAATGTGGAGGAGGAGGCCGCCGCCATCCCCAAACAGATTGCCGAGAAGGAGATTCTGCGGCGGCGGGATTTCCGCTCCGTCACCACCTTCACCATCGACCCCGCCGACGCCAAGGACTTCGACGATGCGCTCTCCTTCGAGCAACTGTCTGAGGGACTGTACCGTGTGGGCATCCACATTGCAGACGTGTCGTATTATGTGCGCCCGGGCACGGCTCTGGATGCGGAGGCCTACCACCGCGCCACATCAGTCTATCTGGTGGACCGCACCATCCCCATGCTCCCGGAAGCATTGTCCAACAACCTCTGCTCCCTCAATCCCGGCGCGGACAAACTATGCTACAGCGCCGTATTCGACATTGACGACCATGCCAAGGTCCACAAAGAGTGGTTCGGGCACACCGTCATCAACTCCAACCGAAGATTCAATTACGAAGAGGCGCAGGAAATCATCGAAACAAAACAGGGTGATTTAGCAGACATCATATTAAAACTCAACGATTTGGCATCCATCATGCGGAAGCAGCGTTTTGACAACAACGCCATCAACTTCGAAACGGAGGAGGTCAAATTCAAATTAGACGAGAACAGCCATCCCATCGGCGTGTATCTGAAAGTACAGAAAGAGGCCAACTGGCTCATTGAGGAGTTCATGCTGCTGGCAAACCGTCGCGTAGCCGAGAAGATCGGGCGCAAACGCACCGGCAACAAAGAGCCCAACACGTTCGTCTATCGTATCCACGACAAACCGTTAGATGAGAAACTTAACACCTTCAAGACCTTCGTCAAGAAGCTGGGTTTCGACCTGAAGACCAGTTCCACCAAGGCCTTCCGCGGATCGCTCAACCAGATGTTGGCGGATGAAAAGGGCAAGAGCGACTATGACATGCTGAGCAAGCTCTCCATCCGCATCATGGCCCGCGCCTGCTACTCCACCGAAAACATCGGGCACTACGGGCTGGCTTTCCCCTTCTACACCCATTTCACCTCCCCCATCCGTCGTTATCCCGACCTGATGGTGCATCGTTTATTAGACCATTATTTAGCTAATAAAGAAAGTGTTAATAAAGACCAATTCGAGGAATACTGCAAGCATTGTTCCATGATGGAGCAGCAGGCCACGCAAGCCGAACGCGACTCCGTCAAGTACAAACAAGCCGAGTTTTTAATGGATAAGGTGGGACAAGTGTTTGAGGCTACCGTCTCCGGCATCTCCAAGTGGGGCATCTATGCCGAGCTGAAAGAGTCGAAATGCGAGGGCATGATTCCCATGCGCAGCTTTGACGACGACTTCTATTACATTGACGAAGAGAACTATACGTTAGTGGGCTTGCACCACGGCCATTCGCTCCGCTTCGGCGACAGCATCAAAGTGCGCGTCGTAGCGGTGGACATGATCAAACGGCAGATGGATTTCCAGATTGTACGGTAACGGCCCGACAAAACATGCCTTTTTCCGTCCCCTCGGCTATTAGCTGTTAGCTGTTGGCGGTTAGACATTGGCTATTAGCTATTGGCAAGTATGTTAATGCCTGAATAAGGTTGACCGTTTGTCCCATTCTTCTTATTTGATTCACTTGATTTAATTCTCTATTTTTTTGCAGTTTTTTTTTAATTGCAGAGTTTGATGTGACGGCCCCGGGGGACTGGTATATCAGACAC
>JAFYAW010000005.1 GCA_017540505.1 Bacteroidales bacterium
AGCGCAGCTGGTGTTCGATGGCAATATGGCCTTTGATCAGGTGGGATGGGTCGCCATCCCGATACAGGGCTGTTTCGACTATTCGGGTGGAGCCCTGATGATGTATGTGGAGCACGATTGCGGTGACAACAGCTGTGTGCAGAATCTGGGTATTGTGGAACCGAAGTTCGCCAACACATCCTATACCAACAACAATACCGAACGCCGTATCTATCTGTTGTCGGCGGCTACAGGTACTTCTTTCACGGGTGGTGGATACCGCTGGTCCACAAGGTTCCTGTTCAACTACACCTGCCAGTCTCCGAAGAGTCCGATTACCATCACTACGCAGGTTCCGCAGCACGATGTGGGTGTTATCGGCATTAACACGCCGACTTCGCCAAATCAATACACGGCCAACGAGACGGTGTCGGTTACCGTCAAGAACTTCGGTTCGTCAGCAGCTTCCAACTTCCCTGTGTCATATCGTTTGGGTAATGGTACACCGGTTACGGAGAACTATTCCGGTTCTTTGCCCGCCGGTGCCACGGGTACGAAGACCTTCACCGCCCATGCCGACCTTACGGAGGCTTATATGGACACACGCTTCTGCGCATACACCGGTTTGACTGGTGATGCCCTGCATTTCAACGACACCTTCTGTATGAATTTGAACGTGGGCGATCCCTGTATCTCACGGTCCACTCAGGCTGCAGGTTTGGATATCTCCAATGTGACGATTTCCACCATCAACAACGGACAGGGTACGCCGTTCACCAATTACACGGCGGAAGGCGACGGCATGTACACCGATTATACGGCAACGGTGCCGGCTGCCGAGCTGATCCAGGGACAGACCTATCCGATGTCCATCACGCACTCTTATACGGCTGCCGCCTCCGGAAGCGTTTGGAAGACGGTCTATATAGACTGGAACAGGAACGGTACCTTTGAGGCGAGTGAGAAGTTGCCGCAGCCGCAGGGATCCATTCCCAGTACGGCCGCCAATGCCACCACGAGCTTCAACGTTGATGTTCCTACCACCTCTTCTGTGGGATTGACCCGTATGAGGGTGATTTGTGTGGCGGCCAATTTCACCAATGCTTGTTCGCCATACAGTTATGCGGGTGAGACGGAAGACTATGCGGTGAATATTGTTCCGCCGAAGCCGGTGGATTTGGGTGTGTCGCAGATTGTCCACCCGATGGGCAATGTCTGTATGGATACGGCGGCCACTATCAAGGTGCTTTTGAAGAACTATGGTTCAGAAACCCAATACTTCACACCGGGTAATGCTGCCGTTGTGACGGTTACGCTTACGGGTGCCAATACAGGAACCTATACCGCCACTGTTGATGCTGGCTCTGTGGCTGCCAATAATACCTATCCTGTCACTATTCCGCAGGTGAACATCAGTTCTCTGGGTGCATTCACTGTGGCGGCCTCTGTGAGTTATCCGGGTGACCAGTTTGCGTTGAACAATGCGACGACGGTTACGGCCAACACCAATGTTCTTGGTCCTATTGTCTCCAATATCAATAACTTTGAAGACAACTTCGATCAGAATACGGGTATGACGGATCTGCATTTCGATTACTCCAGATGGATGAAGCCGTCAGGTTCCGATACGGCAAACTATATCTGGGTGATTAATTCCAAGAACAGTCCGAATGCGAATGTCAATTATGGTCCGGCTCACGACCATACCCAAATCAACACCTTGCAGGCTGACTATGGCCGGTATGCTATGGTGGAAGGTAAGAGCGGTACTGTCAATTACTCGAAGTGGACGGCTGCTACGACCAAGTGTTTGAACATGCACCGTCAGACACAGTATCCGATTGAGCTGGTGTTCTACAAGTATTTCTACGCACCTGCAGCCGCTACAAATGATAACACATCTCTTAAACTGACCATTGAGGCTGGCTCAGGAGATGATTTCACCTTGGTTGATACATTGACTTTCGCCAACAATCGCAATGTGTCCCCGAATTGGGAACGCTTTGTGACTACCATTCGGAACTTCAATGGGGTGGGTCAGCTGAAATTCACGTTGAGCAACCATAAGAACAGGATCGACCCCGCTATTGATGACATTTATCTGGGACCGGGCTATCCTGACTTGGAGGTGGTTAATTTCATCTACCCGAAGGATAATGTTTATTCTGACTGTCTGATAATGGGTGACAGTGTGCATCCGACTATTACGCTCCGCAATAATGGATACTCCCCGCTTGAGGAATTCGATTTGCGTTACATTATGTCAATAGGTACTAAATTCGACACCCTGTACGAACATGTTGTCCGTCATATAGATGCCGATGACACCATTCATTATACGACCAAAGGCGCATTCCTCGTTCATTATAACTTCCATCCGCTTTCTTTCAGAGTGGATTGTTATGTGGATTTGGATAAAGATACGGAAAACGATTACCAGACAGTGGTGACCTGTACCAATAGTGGTGTGGATGACTATGCAGAAGAGAATGGCGTGGGCTTGAAGCAGAACGAGCCGAATCCTGCGTCCGACCATACGCGTATTTCGTACGTGCTGCCGGAGGACGGTGCCGCTAATATCAGTATCTATTCCACTTTGGGACAGCAGCTGTATTCGCAAGACCAGTCCGGCACAAAGGGCCAGAACTATCTGGATGTGAACACTTCCAACTGGGCGGCGGGTGTTTATTACTACACCTTGTCCTTCAAAGACACTTCGATAACCAAGAAGATGGTTATTCAAAAATAATCGTCTTTTTAACATATCGCGAACTACCCGAGTAACATCGGGTAGTTTTTTTATCAGAATATTCATAATAAGACAAATAAAATGGAGAATTCCCTGAATGTTGTAAAAAATAGATTTCTTGTCCTGTTTTTCTGTCTTGGGGCTTTGATGGTGAATGGGCAGGTTATTACGGGGGCGGAGCGAATGGAAGAGTATCTCCCGTTGATAGAGGGGAAGCGGGTGGCCGTTTGCGGCAACCAGACCTCTATGGTAGGAGATGTGCATCTGGTGGACACGTTGCTGGCCCGCGAGGTGAAGCTTGTCAAGTTGTTCTGTCCGGAGCACGGGTTCCGGGGCAAGGCTGAGGCGGGTGCGCATATCGCCTCTGGAACAGATCCGAAAACGGGCCTTCCCATCATCTCTTTGTATGGAAAGAACAAAAAACCTCTTCCGGAACAGTTAAAGGATGTGGATGTGATTCTTTTTGACCTTCAGGATGTTGGATGTCGATTCTATACATACATCTCCACATTGCATTATGTGATGGAGGCGGCAGCGGAGAATAGTGTGAAGGTTATCGTGCTTGACAGACCGAACCCCAACGGCTATTTTGTGGATGGTCCGGTGCTGGACCTCAGTTTCAGGTCTTTCGTGGGTATGCATCCTGTGCCGGTGGTGTATGGCATGACGATAGGGGAGTATGCCCGGATGATCAACGGGGAGGTTTGGCTGGCCAATGGATTTCAATGTGATCTGACGGTTATTGCTTTGGGAAATTACACTCATAGCACCCGCTATAATCTGCCGGTGTCGCCATCGCCCAATCTCCCGAATGCGGAGTCTATATATCTCTATCCGTCGCTCTGCTTGTTTGAGGGTACTAATATCAGCGTGGGCAGAGGCACGGACCTTCCATTCCAGATATTCGGTGCGCCAGGCCTGCAGACAGGTACTTTCCAGTTTACGCCAACGCCCATACCGGGTGTGTCGGAAAATCCGCCGCATAAGGGGAAAGAGTGTCGCGGATATTATCTGAAGGAGTTTGCCACAGAGAATCTTGATTCCGTCAATTGTTTCAATCTGGAGTTCCTTCTTACGGCATACAAGTATTATAGCGACAAGGAGCATTTTTTCACCAGCCCGAGCTTCTTTGACAAGTTGGCTGGCACCGACCAATTGCGCAAACAGATTGTGGCGGGCAGAAGTGCGGAGCAGATTCGTGAGTCCTGGCAAGAACCATTGAAGGAATTCAAAGAGATGCGTGCAAAATATCTGCTGTATCCCGATTTCTGAAAAACTACCTCTTCTCTTCTGGCGTGACGGCCACGCGGCGGTTGCTGTTGTCGTTCATCACCTGCCACACGATGTCCTTGACCATCTGTTTCAGCTCGTTGATGAACTGTCCGGCATTGTATTTGTGCTGCTCAATTTCGCGCAGTTTCTTCTCCCAGATACCGGTGAGCTCGGCACTTTTGAGAAGTTCTTCATGGATCAGTCCTATAAGCTCGATACCGGTGGGGGTCGGCACAAGACTCTTGCGTTCCTTGCGGATGTAATGCCGTTTGAACAGTGTCTCGATGATGGCGGCGCGGGTGGAGGGCCGTCCGATGCCGTTCTCCTTCATGGCCTCGCGCAGCGACTCGTCCTCGATATTCTTGCCGGCGGTCTCCATGGCGCGCAGCAGGGTGGCCTCGGTGTAAGGCTTCGGCGGCGTGGTCTTTTTCTCTGTCAGCTGGGGCTTGTGCGGTCCGTGCTCGCCTACCGTGAAGACGGGCAGGATGCGCTCCTCGTTCTTGGTCTCGTCGTCTTTGTCTTTCTTGTCCTCCCCATCGCTTTTAGCCGGCTTGATGACCGTGCGCCATCCTGGCTCTAAAATCTGCTTGCCTCCCGCCTTGAAAGCCACACCGTTTACATCTCCCATGACTGTGGTCTGCGAAAACACGCAGTCGGGATAGAAGACGGCGATGAAATGACGGCACACCTCGTCATATACGCACTGTTCGTCCGGAGTGAGCGACTGCGGGGCCACACCCGTGGGGATGATGGCGTGGTGGTCGGTGACCTTGCTGCTGTCGAAGACCTTCTTGCTCTTCGGGAGCTTCTTGCCCAACAGCGGGGCTGTCAGGGTGGCGTATGGTGTCAGCCCTTGGAGTATTTTCGGACATTTGGGGTAGATGTCGTCGCTGAGGTAGGTGGTGTCCACACGGGGATAGGTGGTGAATTTCTTCTCATAGAGTCCCTGGATGAGTTGCAGCGTCTGGTCGGCGGAGAAGCCGTAACGCTTGTTGCACTCCACCTGCAGCGAGGTGAGGTCGTAGAGGCGTGGCGGCGCTTCCTTGCCATTTTTGGTGGTGATATCCGTAACAGTGAACTCGTGACCGAGAATGCGTTGCAGGTCGGCCTGGCCCTGCTCGGCGGACGGGTACTTGCCCTTGACGGCCGTGAAGGTGGTGTCGCGGTAAAGGGTGGTGAGCACCCAGTAGGGCTGTGGCTGGAAGTTGTGGATTTCCCAGTACCGGTTGACGATGAGTGCCAAGGTGGGCGTTTGCACCCGCCCGATGGAGAGCACTTGTCGGTTTTGGCCGTATTTGAGTGTGTATAGGCGTGTGGCGTTCATGCCCAAAAGCCAGTCCCCGATGGCACGCGACAGTCCTGCCTCGTATAGCGACTGGTATTCAGACTGCTCTTTCAACGAGGAGAATCCTTCGCGGATGGATTCCTCGGTCAGGGAGGAGATCCAGAGGCGGGAAACGGGGCATGTGGCGCGGGCCTTCTGCATCACCCAGCGTTGAATGAGCTCGCCCTCCTGGCCGGCATCCCCGCAGTTGATGATGCGGTCGGCCTTCTGCATCAGCTGCTCGATGATATGGAACTGCTTGGTTATGGTGGGGCTATCGATGAGCTTGATGCCGAAACGGGGCGGTATCATGGGCAGGCGGCTCAGGGCCCACGGCTTCCACAGCGGGGTGTAGTCGTGCGGCTCCTTGAGGGTGCACAGATGTCCGAAGGTCCACGTCACCTGGTAGCCGTTGCCCTCCATGTAGCCGTCGTGCGACTGCGTGGCCCCGATCACGCGGGCGATGTCCTTGGCAACACTTGGCTTTTCGGCGATACAGACAATCATACGCGTTTCCGGCTATTTGTTCTCTGTTAAAGTGGTAAGGATAACCGACATCTTGGAAAAAACGGTGTCGTTGTTCGACACAACAACTTTTACTTGAAAGCTGTTATCCTCTAAAGGTTCCCATGTCAGGTGGTAGTCCACCTGCTCGTGTTCATTAGGCCGGATAATCTGGATGAACTTGATGCTTTTGGCCTGCGAAAGGATATATTCCTGCTGGTGGATATGTGAAAATAGGTCGATGGCGATTTGCACCACGCACACGCCCGGCGTGATAGGGTCGTTGGGGAAATGGCCGCCATATATGGGATGCAACGGATTCAGCCCAACTGTGAAAGTGGCTTCACTATCGTTAATGGTTTTAGAATCAATGTGGAATAATGTATCAAGAAACATGGTTGTCGTTATTTGAACAGCGAATCCGAAAGGCTCAGGTTGGTCTTTTTATCGGAGAAGGTAATGGTGGTGGTGTCACCGCTGACCTCCTGCATGACCACTTTGTCGGCCAGCAGCGTTTTGGCATCCAGCGTGATGGTCATCTTAGTGTAGTATGCTTTGATGCGCTTGTTGACAGGGGTTAGCACGACTGTTATGGTGCCGGTTTTGCTGTTTTTATAATATTTTGCACTGAAATTGGTGGCGTCATTCAGGAAACTGCCGTTGATGGTGCCGATAATCATCGTTCCCATCTCGTTGAGCATCTTGTTGGGGTTCTGGACGGTGCCTTTGTCGGTCTTCAGCAACACTTTGCCATTGGCGAAAATGACCGTCATGGCTTTGGGCGATGTGTATTCCCAACGGAGCATCTTGGGGGATTTGTAGTTTAGCTTGCCTTTTTGGACAGCATCTTCCGTGAAGAGTGCGGAGCTCTTCCGCTGGGTGAATTGCGCACTCAGGGAGGTCATTTGCTTGTGGGCTTTCTCAATGGAGGCCGTCAGCGCACTGCGCTTGTCGCCAGTCTGCTCCACATCGCCGGCACTCTGGGCCTGCAACATCATGCACGATAGAAGTAGGGTGAATAGGAAGAGTGTTTTTTTCATAAGGTTCATTTTTCAAACGCGGTTTGCTGTGACGGTGTTGTGAGCGATATGTTTAATTTTTTCCGAACAATCCTATAATTGTTTTTAATTAGATGTATTGGAGAACGATAATTGTTTTATTATATTGTGTTTTCAATAAAATTTTTATAATAAAATTAAAATAAATGTTTAAAATAATCTGATAATCAGACTATTTTACAATGAAGAAAACCCCAATCATGATGATGACGACCCCGATCCAGCGGGTGAGCGGCACGGCTTCGTGGAAGACAAACTGCGCGGCTATCAGCCCGATGATGTAGCTGATGGACAGTAACGGGTATGCCACGCTGAACTCGTAGTGCTTCAGCACGTACATCCAGACCAGCATGGCGGACAAGGCGCAGAGGCCCGATGCCGCGAACTGCCAGGTGGTGAACACCGTCTTGAAGTAGGACCACGACCAGGAGAAGCTCCCGAATAGCTCCACGGAGATTTTCAGGAACGATTGTGCGGCCACTAACAGGACGGATTGTACTATAATCAATATGATGAGTAGAATGGTCATTTTGATAGGAGTGTTAGGGCTTGGTCTTTGTTTTTAAAATGATTGAAGACCAAAATATTATGCGGGTTTTGAATTTCGGGGGCGGGATGGTAGAGCAGGTGGTTGGGAATGCGTCCGCGATGCAGGCATACAGCTCCGGCATAGAGTCCGAAAGCGGAGGCGCAGAAGGATTCACCGAAAAGATGCTTGTACCAGACGATGGGGATGTTGGGACAGAACTTCTGGTGGAAATCCTTATATACGAGGTCGTTGTCATTATCTCCACTGATGCCCATGACCACGGCATCCACGTCGGAAAGCGTAATGCCGGCGCGGTTGAGCATCTCTTGAAGGATGTTACGCATCTCCTCATCGGAAGGCTGGTACAACATCCTCATGTCGTGGATGGCGCAGAGGGTGTTGCCGTCCCGCTGGTTTGTGAGCAGCATGTTCAGCGAGCAGCTGCCCGAGAACGAACCTTGCCGGTCGGAGGCTCGGAGCGCATCGGGCGAGATGTCGCCGTTTCTCCAATATCCGATCTTGCCTAACATCTCGAAATAGGCGGGGGTCATCTCCTCCTGGCCGCCCACGAGGGCGTTGCGGATGCGCCCGTGCCGTATCTGCGTGAGCGCGTCCAACAGCCCGCTGTCAAACGAGGTGCCGCGGTGCGAGTAGGTGCAGTTGTACCCGTGGCATTGGAGCTGGAGCGCCACCTGCGAGCTGATGGTGTTGTGCGTTGATTGCATGAAATAGGTGGGCTGCAGGTACTCCTCGCCGTTTTCTAACATGGAGACAAGGAATTTCTCTGTATTCTCAATACAGCCCAGTCCCGTGCCGGTGATGATGGCCTCCGGGATTGTCTCCCCTAAAGCCTGCTTGGCGGTGACGATAGCCCGTTTGAGCAGTTTCCCGAGGCGGCGGGCCACCATGGGAGGAAAGTGGTTTTTATAGTCGGGATCGTTGGATTCGTTGTAGGGTTGCGTGTGCGGTACCGGCATGTCGAACCAGTCGTCGCAGAGGGGTTGTTGGATGGAGATTTGCGCCACGGACTGGATGTAGCATGGCGATGTCTCGGGGAACGGGACAACGGGAGCGGCATTTTCAGGAATAGAGAAGATGCAGGAGGAGTCGTTGCCGCCGAATCCGAACGAGTTGGTGAGCACATGCTGCAATCCAGCCGGTTGGAGGACGTGGTCCACGGGGCGGAAGTTGTGTTTGTCGATGGCGTTTTGGAATCCTATGTTGGCGGGGATGAACTGATGTTGCAGAGCCAAAATGGAGATGACGCTTTCCACGCCGCCGGCGGCACTGGTGGTGTGTCCGGTGTAGGATTTTGTGGATGAGACGGGTGGCACGGTGTCGCCGAAGATGCGCATCATGGCGATGCCTTCACATTCGTCGTTGTTGCCAGTGCCGGTACCGTGCGCGTTGATGTAGTCGATGTCGGACGGTTGCAGGCCGCTTTGTTCCAACGCCTGACGCATGGCCAAGAAGGGCCCTTCGCCGTTAGGGGAGGTGGCGGTCTGGTGGTAGGCGTCGCAGGCGTTGCCGTAGCCAGAAAGTACGCACAAAGGCTTGATGTTGCGCTCGCAGGCACTCTCCGCACGCTCAATCACGAGGTAGGCGGCCCCTTCGCCGAGGTTCAGCCCATGACGGTCCGCGTCGAAGGGACGACAGGGCTGCGGGTCCAGAATCATCAGCGTGTTGAAGCCGTTGAGGTGGAAGGCAGAGAGGCACTCCGTGCCACCCACAACGGCCATGTCCACTTGTCCCGAGCGGATGAGGTCGGCGCCGAGGATGATGGCGTTGGCCGCCGAGGAGCAGGCTGTGGAGATGGTGGTGATGAGGCTGAACTTGCCGGCATACTCTTCGGCAATCAGGTCGGTACAGGCTCCGCAGTCGTGCATAGCGATGTATTCCTTATGCTCTTCGTTAGTGCGGAAGTCATGGTAATAGCGCTCGCTCTTCTCCATGCCGCCGACAGTATTGCCGGAGATGAAGGCGATGCGCTTCCCGTCGGCGGTATCGGTCAGGTGTGCGTCCTCTATGGCTTCGCGCAAGGCCACACGGCCTAACAGGGATGTGCGGGTGATGATCCGGTCATCGGGGAATCCGATGAGCGCCCTCAGCTCCTCATCGCTGTAGGGCACCTCGCCCACGGGCAGGTCCTTGTGCCGGGTTTGCAGATGACGGATGGGGGCGATGGCTCGCTCTCCGGCCATCAGCATGCGGAGGGTGGACTCTTTGCCAGCCCCCAAAGCGGAAATAATCCCCATGCCGGTCACCACAATGCTGCCCATGACGCTTTATTTTGTGCGGTTTGCTTGGATGTATTCGGCCATGACACGCACGGATTTGAAAATCTCCTTGCCTTGCTCGGCGTTGGCCAGCTTGATGCCGTAGTTCTTGTCCATGAGCACGATGAGTTCCAGTGCGTCGATAGAGTCCAGTCCGAGACCTTCCCCGAAGAGGGGTGCGTTCTCGTCGATATCGGCGGGCGTCATGCCTTCTAAGTTCAACACGTCAATAATGCCTTCTTTTAATTCTAAAATCAAATCTTCCATGTTATTGTGTTATATTTTAAAAATGATAAATTCTCTAAACTCTAAACCCTCAACTCTCAACTAATTGATAAAGGAACATCCTCACATCACACCTCCCCTCATCATAGTCCACCCAGCCGCAGATGAGGTGCTTGAGTTCGGGGTTCGCGGCCAAGGTCTGCACGGCTATGCGTTCCAAACGCTCGGGTGCGAAGTCGGGGAAGATGAGGAAGGAAGTCTCCCCGCCGATTTTGTGCCGGATGGCGATTTCGCCGGTGACGATGTTGGCCAACGTATAGACGAAGATGGCCGGGCTGGGGTAGTAGTTGCCCGCATCTCGGATGGTGGTCTGGTAATGGCGGTCGTCGTCCAAGGAAGACGCTTGGTTCATCAGCAGGATGCCCCAGTCTTCCTTGACCTGTTCGCGGTCGAAGTCCACGTCGCGCAGCAGGATTTCGGCGGCGAGGATGCCGGCCTTGCACAGGTTGTCCATCTTGAAGAATTTGGGGTACTGCATCCCGCTGGCGTGGTAGATGTCGGCCAGCCAGTTCTCGCATTGTACCCCGCGGGTGATGAAGGTTTCCCCGTTCAGGATGACCGCGTTATCCGTGATTTGGCACGTTGAGGCGATATGATGTTCCTGTAGAGACGCGATTAATCGCGTCTCTACGGTTGACGGTTCGTTGGTTTTTGATTCAGACGCGATTAATCGCGTCTCTACAACGGATGATGGTTCGTTGGTGTGTGTGTGGTTTTCCATCAGCAATGCCGCGTTGCTGCCGCCGAAGCCGGAGATGAGCTTCAGGAAGGTGTTGCCGTCGGTGGGCTGGTTTTGCAGGCTCACGTTGAGGCTTTGGACGGTGCCGGGTTGTTCGGTGCCGAGTGTTCTGAGGATGGTGTGATGCTTGAGGGCCTGGTGCGACAGGATGGTTTCCAGCACGCCGGCAGCGCCTAAGGTGTGCCCGAAATAGCCTTTCAGACTGTTGACGGGTGTGTCTTGCAGGCCTGCGCGGTTGACGGCCACCGATTCCATGTCGTCGTTGTACAGGGTGGCGGTGCCGTGGGCGTTGATGAAGGCCAGACGGGAAAGGTCGTGCCCGTCGGTGACTTTGCGGATGGAGCGCAGAAGGCCTTCGCCCGTGCGGGAGGGCCCGGAGATGTGGTTGGCATCGTTGTTGATGGCTCCGGCACGGAGAATCAGGGTGTTGTCGGGCAGGGCGATGTCGTCATCATCAATAGTATAGACGATGGCGGCGGCGGCTTCTCCCAAATTGAGACCGCAGCGGTTCGTGTCGAAGGGTTGGCATCGCTCTTTTGAGAGGGCCTTGAACGACTGGAAGCCGGAAACGATGAATTTGGAGAGTGTCTCGGCCCCGACGACTACAGCATATTTGTAGCCGCCGTGGCGGAGCAGGTTGGCAGCCGTTATCTGGGCGGCGCATCCGGAGATGCATGCGTTGCTGACCACCACCGGGGTGTTGGGGTTGTCAAAGAACTCAGCGATGAGTTGTGCCGAACGCCACAGATAGACGCGCTCCGGTTCGTATGGATTGTCTTCCAGCAGATCCACATTGCCCTTGGTGGTGGAGAGGATGAAGACGACATTGTCGCGGTCGGCGGCGATGTTGGCCTCTCCGATGGCCTGGCTGGCGGCGACGATGGCGGCTTTTTCCATTCGGGTGTAACCGGCGGTGCCGCAATCCCACAGGGCGCTGAAAGCCTGGTCAAGGCGCTCCTCTTCAAAAAGGGAGAGGAAAGATGGCTCGGGCAGTCCGAAGGCATGTTCGTAGTATTGCAGGCGGCTCTCTCCGCGAAGCACGGCCTCGAAGTTGCCGTGACTGGTCATGGCAAGGGGGGAAATGATGCTGTCTCCAATACTGTAAATCATACACTTATGTGTAAAAACCACCTAATTTAAAATAGGGCGCAAATATACAAAAATTCGGCAATTACGGGGATTCCCCTCACATTAGAACGTGATCTATGCCCCGATAGGGTCAAAAGCCCGGTAGAAACGTGCCACATGCCCCCACGTCCCGTCAGGAACTTGGGGAGATTCCGCCGCTCCTTTCGTCGCCGGCGGAATGGTGCAAACCTCACTTGCTGTTCAGGCGGCGGCAGACGGTCTTTCCCCAAAAACCAAATTCTTGTGCCGCCGCATTCTTGTTTTGGCCTACACGCACCATTCCGCGAAACGCAATAGCGTTGAGCGGAATCCCCAAACATTCAGTAAACCGCAAACCGAAAAATCACTACCTTTGCCCCCGCAATGAACCGACTTCGCACATATAGCCCCACCACCTCCCGCCGCGCGTTTCCCGCTCCGCCCGCGCAGGCGTACGCGCCCGCCAGTAGGACGCAGAGGCGCGGGAACTCCCATACTGACCACTGTTCACTGATTACTGCTCACAGGACCCACACCTTCTCCCCAAAAGAAAAGGACACCGAAACCGGCTTTTCAGTTACCTCGCTGTGCTCGGGTTCCTCCTTTTCGCTTAGCCAAACCCAAACAAGTTTGGTTTGGCATTCGCTCATGCGTCGGTTTGGCGCAAGGTATTATTAAAAAATAAGTGTTTTTGTTATGAAAAGAGTCATGACACTTTTGGCAATCCTGACGACAGCCGTGCTCTCTTCGGCTCAGAACGACAATGATCGCTATGGCTACGACAACATCTTGTTTTCCTATGAAATAAGACAAATGGATAGTGTGATTTTTGTTGATAAAATTGCCAACCAGTCAACAACGGCGATATGTGTTGAAAAGAAAAACTTGTTAAAGTTTGCAGATAAGGATTCTTCCTTCTATACCTACTGGGAAGTACTGCCGGATGCATTCAGATTTTTGGATCCGGACTGGTTTCCTTTTATTTTCCATTATGTCATACCGTTCATTTCGGACACAGCTGTCGTTTCAACAATAAAAAAACAATATTTTGAAAACGGGTTATGCAAAGTTGGATATAGTGACCTGTGGGGTGGCACCCGACGCGAGCGTATTCCTTTCCATAATCTTACATATTCCTATTTGAATTGTAATCATTATTTGGTTTTGTTGATGCCATACAAGTTTTATGACGAACATGTGGAGTATTTATGTATTCTTGATTATGATACTCATACTAAAAGACATTTCCAAACAGCCTTGCTGAAAACACCATTTGCCGAAGGATTCTATATAAAGTTGCTGTTGCCGTTGTTTTATTATCAAGATTCCGCAAACAAAAATGTATCAGAATAGTTTTATACCCAACTCCCAATAACCAACTGCCTTAACTCCTTAGTTCCTTAACTTCTTAACTATAGCCCCAACTCCCCAACTGCCAATGGCCAACAGCTAACACCCAATCCCACGTCTTCAAATTTTATTACCTTTGCAGCGGATTTTAAAAACACGGATTATGAAACGATTCCTACTTATAATGACGGTAGTGGCCGGTGTGGGCCTCCTCTTTTCGGCCTGCACCAAACAGTGCGACTGCCACAAGGTTACGCATTACAGCACTACCAGTACAGAACAGTATTATACGGAAACGGTGGATGCGGAAACTGCCTGCAGCAGCCTCAACGGCGAATTTTTCCATGAGGATATGTATGGCAATACGGTCAGTGTGGATGTGGTGACCTGCACGAATGCCATGTAGCGTCCGTTAGCAAAGACCGTTGATTTTTTTCCATTCGGTATAAAACGCTGGAGTCTGCCATACCAGCTGGTGTTGCATATCTAAAAACACCTGCACCGAGTGTCCTGTGACGAGAATCTCGTCGGTGTCGGCGTGGCGTATCTCATAGTCGAAAATAATCTTCGCCGCATCGGTCTCCCGATAGGTGCAGATGACCCGTAGCTTGTCGTCGAGTGTGGCAGGCCTCTTGTATTGGATGCTCAACTCCACCAAGGGCGCGTAAAAGCCCATCTCGTACATGTGCAGGTACTCAAGATGGTAGGTCTTCCCAAAAAGCTCGCGGGCATCCTCAAAATACAGGGCGTAATTTCCATGCCATACGATGCCCATGGAGTCCACCTCGCTGAAACGCACCTCCACCTCTTTCTCAACTTGCAATTTCTTTTGGGTCATGATTTTCGGTTTTATATGTGAATAGTGAATAGTGATTAGTGATTAGTGAACAGTGAACAGTAGTCAGTGATTAATTGCCAATAACAAACACTTTCATGTCGCACTGCGCAATCATCTCTTCCTCCTGTCGTATCTCGGCGTGTACGATGATGGCCTCGAAGACCTCATTGGCGACGGTGACGGTGGTCTGCAGCACCTCGTCGGCAGCGGGCCGCCGGAAGACTTCGAAATGGTTGATGGAACCGATGACTCCGATGCGGACGGGCTTGTCCTGATTGAGCCATCCGATACGCGCGGCGCAGGTCTGCGCGATGTTCTCCATCAATCCCGATTCCGATAGAAGCTCGTCGCGCAGGAAAATGCAGTCGGTGGGGATGCGGAAGTCGGTGCGCACCGTGATAGGGTCGCAGCTCAGGAGATTGTCCACCATGACCATAGGTGGACGTTGCGGGATGAATGGAAGAGCAGGTGTGGGGAACATGTTGTCTTATTTGAGTTTGCACTGCATGATGCTGTGTCCGAGGCCAAGTCCGTCGTGGATGCACTCAATGGCCAGTCCGGCATCCGCCACACAACGGGCCATGTCGCCAGAGTAGTACATCTTGCTATTTCCGTTGGCTAATGCGGTGAAATAAAGGCTGATCTGTGCCATACAATAGGAGGCGGTCTCAAAACGCTGACGGTCCCAAAAGGTCTCCATGATGTAGAGCCGGCTGTCGTGGTTCATGGCAGCGGCGGCGCGACTCAATATGCTGGTGACCTCCTCTTCGGAAAAACAGTCGAGGAACTGGCTCATCCAGATGGCGTTGAATCCCGTGGGGAAGGGCACGCTGGGGTCCAGGAGGTTGCAGCCGTGCCCGTGGATGCGGTCGGCACCCTCTAATCCTTTGGTCTGTTCGCGCATCATCGCCAACTGTTGGGGCAGGTCCATGATGGTGACGTGCACCTGTGCGTCGAAGCCCACACAGCGCATGGCCCAGCGTCCGGTGTTGCCTCCCACATCCAACAGCGTCTTGGGCTGCCGTGAAAAGACAATCTCCAAGGCTTGCGAGAAGGAATTGTCGGAGTAGAAATGGTCGAAGCCAAACCAGCTTTTCTGCACTTGCGGGGGCAGCTGTGAGAGCCCTTCGTAGATGGTGGGCCACTCGCCAAACACTTTCAGCCCTTCCGGCTTGCCGTTGAGGATGGCCTCTTCCAGACGGAACAGCCCGAGGTAGTTCACGTCGTGGTTGAAGTCCATGTTCACGCGGGCCATCTCGTCGTTGAGCAGGAACCAGCCGGCCTTGGCCAGATGGAAGTGGTCATCACGCATGGTGACGGTGCCGGTGGTCAGCGAGGATTCTAACAGGACCTTGGCCCCGTAGAGCGAGATGCCGGCCCGTTGGGCCACCTCCTCCATCGTAAGCCCCTCTTTCTCATCACCCAACATCTGGAAGATGCCGAATTTGACCATGAGACGGGCCACTTGGAACACGATGGGACCGAAGGCGATTTCCTGGGCCAGACGCTGTGCCTGCATGGCGGTGAAGCGGTCTTTGGCGTACATTTCTTTTTGCGGAGAGGATAATTCCATGGGATTATGTTTTTTTAGGATTTTACGTTTTGAGGTTCCAACTGCCAGAAATCATACAGGTTGAACCATTGTTCCGGATATTGTTTGAGGATGTTCTCCACGGCGGTCACATACTGGTGGAGCAGATTTTCCGTTTGCGCGGTGACACTGGTCAGGGTATGGTCTGCCGTCAGTGGGATGATGTAGCCCTTGTAGTCTCTTCTTTTCTCTTTCATCAGAAAGACGGCCAGCATTGGAATCTCCATCTGGGCGGCCAGTCGGAACGGCCCGACGGGGAATTCAGCGGGATGTCCGAGGAAATCGACCACTTTCTTTTTGGGGCTTCCGAAGATGCGGTCGCAGTGGATGGTGAGGATCTCGCCGTTGTCAAGGGCGTTCTTGATGGCGAACAGGTGCGACATATCCGGCATCACCGGGATGAGCCTGACGTGGTTTTCCTTGAAGGTGTCGATTCTCCGTTGCTGCATCTCCGGATTCTCACCGCCAAAGATGATGCCGTTGATGGGCTTCTTGTCCTGTTTGAGGCAATGCCCCAACAGTTCGAAGTTGCCGATGTGGGAACCTGCCAGCATAAACCCGGAGGGCTGGTCCAGCAGGTCGTGGAACAGATGCCGGTCGGGGATGTCCACCGTGAACTGGTCGCTGCGACCGGCCAGCAGGGCGAACTTGTCAATGACCACTTTGCCGAAGGTGTGCGCCGTGCGGGCCGTGGCTTTCAGGGCACGCCACCGGCTGTAGCCATGTATCTGATGGAAATAGTTGTAAAGAGCCCGGTTGGGCTTTCGCGATAACAGCAGGCAGAATGGGATGATCAGGTAGAGGATGGGGTAGAGGGTTGTGACCTTGATGTGCCGCAGCAGAACGAACAGGAAATGCTGACCGAACTTGCCGCCGCTTGTCTTGCCTTGCCACTGCCGCGTTTCCGCCATCTTATTCTTTCACTTTGTTGGCGATATAATCGTAAAATTGCCCCAGTGTCTTCACATCCTTCATCTCTTCCGGCTTGATCTTGAAGCCGAAGTTGCGTTCTACGATGACGACGATATCCACGAAGTCCAGACTGTCAATGCCTAAATCTTCCTTGAGCAGGGCTTCCTCTTTCAGCAGATTCTCTTCTATCTCAATCTCTTCAACTAAAAAGTTGTTCACCGTTTTGATGACGTCTTCTCTTTGCATATTCAATTTTATTATTTGATTTTCTTAATGACCAATGCGCTGTTGGTACCGCCGAATCCGAAGGAGTTGGAGAGGTACACATCGATGTTTTTTTCTATGGTTTTGTTGATGATGTTCAAATGTTGGGAATATTCGTCGGGATTCTCGAAGTTGATGTTAGGGGCGATGAAGGAGTTGAGCATCATCAGGTTGGAATAGACGATCTCGCTGGCACCGGCCATCCAGCATTCGTGGCCGGTCATGGCTTTGGTGGAGCTGATGGGAGTGTGACACTCGCCGAACAGTGCCTGCAGGCTCATGGCTTCAAAGGCGTCGCCCTGAAGGGTGGAGGTGGCGTGTGCGTTGATGTAGTCGATGTCCGCAGGCATCACGCCGGCATCCTGCATGGCGCGGCGCATGGCGGTGGCGGACCCGTGGTCGCTGGGTTGCGAGATGTTGGCCCCGTTGGAGGAGAACCCGTACCCGGCGACCTCGGCGATGATGGGTGCGCCGCGCCGGACTGCGTGTTCGTACTCTTCCAAAATCAGCGTGGCGGCACCGCCGCTGGGCACTAACCCGTCGCGGTCGCGGTCGAAAGGACGCGAGGCCTTCGTGGGGTCGTCGGTCCGAATGGAAAACGCTCCGATGCCATCGAAACTTCCCATGGAGAGGTAGCTCGTCTCCTGCGCACCGCCGCAGATGACCACATCCTGCATCCCGTTGCGGATGAAGAGCAGACCTAACCCGATGGCGTGCGAGCCGCTGGCACAGGCCGCGCTGATGGTTATGTTCACCCCACGCAGCTTGAAGATGGTGGACAGGTTCATGGTCACCGTTGAGTTCATAGATTGGAAGATGGCTCCGGAACCCATCATCTGGGTGTCTTTGTACTGCATGGCCGTGGAGTGGGCCTCAATGACCGCCTTGGCCGACGAGTCGTTGCCGTAGAAAATGCCGACTTCGTTTTGGGCGAGATAGTCCAGGTCGATGCCGGCGTTTTTCAGGGCTTCGGCAGTGGCCATGTAGGCGTATTCGCCCTCCTCGGCCAGACACACGCGCGAACGGCGGTCCAACAGCCCCTTCAGCATCGGACGCTCCAACAGACCAGTCAGCGGCGAACGATAGCCGTACTCCAACCGCGCCGGGTCAATGCCGATGCCCGACTTTCCGGCATACAACGACTTCGTCACCTCGTCCAGATTCTTCCCCAGACAAGAGTAAATACCCATTCCCGTAATGACAACACGTCTCATTTTGAACTGTGAACTTTCAATCTTAACTTCTTAGTTTCTTAACTTCTTAACTTAATTGATAGGGGTCTCTGCATTTACGTATAAAGCCCCCCATTAATCGAAATCGCCTCCCCGGTGATGTAGGCGGCGTCGTCCGAGGCGAGGAAGCCTACCAGTGCGGCCACCTCTTCCGGCTTGCCGAAACGTCCGGCGGGAATCATCTTCTTGAAGTCAGCCTCGTTGAAATCCTTGGTCATATCCGTCTGGATGAACCCGGGTGCCACGGCATTCACGGTGATGTTCCGCGATCCGATCTCCTGGGCTAATGCCTTCGTGGCTCCGATCAGGGCCGCCTTGGCCGCCGAATAGTTGGTCTGGCCGGCCTGTCCCTTCAGTCCGGAGAGGGAGGCCATGTTTATGATGCGTCCCTTGCGGTGCCCGATCATGCCCTTGAGCAGCCGGCGCGTCGTGTAGAAGAATCCGTTGAGGGTGGTGTTCAGCACAGACTGCCAGTCGCTGTTCTGCATGAAGACCATCAGCGTGTCTTTCCGGATGCCGGCATTGTTGACCAGCACCCCGATATAGTCATCAGGATGGGCGGCCTGCCACGTGTCGATGGCCTGGTCCACGGCCTCGCTGTCGCACACGTCGAAGGGCAGTAGCTCGGCCACGCCGCCCGCCTCTGCGATGAGTTTCTGTGTCTCTAAAGCCGCGTCACGGTTGGACTGGTAATTTATCAGGACCGGGAATCCCATAGCGGCGAGTTTCTGGCAGACAGCTCTGCCAATTCCGCGGGAACCACCGGTAATGAGTGCATAATTCATATTGATGCAAAATTACTTACAATAAAAGTATTATTCTAAAAAAACGGTGCAAAAGTAGTAATTTTTTTGATATGCTTCGTTATCCCAATATGGCTTTGAATGGCAGATAGTTACCGCCGCCAGGTCCGCCTTTGATGGCGAAGACGATATGTTGGAAGCATCCGGCAAATTCGGGCTCGTCTAGGGTCTCGCGGAAGAGCTCGGCGATGTGCTTGGGCGGATTGGCGAAGGCTCCGCATCCGAACGCCCCCAACACGAGGTTGTGCTGCCGGTTGTCGATGGCGATGCGGAAGATGGTACGCATCTTGTCGCGGACGGTGGGGATGAGGTTGTCGGTGATTCGTTTCTCGCCGTCCAGAACATGCAATGTGGGATGGTTCAGGGCGGCCACCGCGATGAAATTGACCTTCCAGGGGTCGTCTATCAAAGCGTAACCTTGGCTCTCCGTGTCGCGGAAGACGGTCGCATTGGGGGTATAGCAGCCCCCGAAATGACGGTCCATGGGATAGCTGTCCGAGGAACGCGGCACCTGGTAGAGAGTTCCGAAATCCACAAACTGGAAGAGCGAACGGTAATAGTCGGAACAGCGGAAAAGGTACTCCTCCTGGGCGGCGGCCCCGTTCTGCACACCTCCGCCCGGGTGCGTGGCGCTGGCGAAGTTCAGCACACAGACCGGCTCGTGCAGATCCCCGAGCATCTGTCGGGCGCATGCGAGGGTGTCGGCCTGCACCACCGTGACGGTGTTCGCGTAAGGTCGGGACGTGATCTCCAGGGCGATGCGTTTGCGGTAGTAGCGCGTCTGCAGGTGGATGTCCGTGTTGAAGGCGGGAACGACCTCCTGACCGCTCCGGCTGATGTAACGGCCCTCTTTTACGATTTGTACGGTATTGAAAAAGACTTGTTGCCGCAATTGCTTCAGGGCGACATAGTTGATGGGATGCTGGGAGGTCGCGAAACGTTCTTTCCAAAGCGTGTCATCCCAGTTGGGAATGTTGTTGTTTTCCATAGAAATAAAAATGATAGATAGAAAGATTATGGAGTGTTGGCGGTCTTTTTCAGGATGTTGGAATCCTTATAGTAGATGTCTTCCCGATATTGGATGCGACCGTCCTCCCGCACGAAACAGGTGTAATATTCGATGTAAAGGGGCATTTTCTTTTTCAAGGTGATGCCGGTGGGTTTCAGCTTGCGGTAGAACATGCGTTCGCTGTCGGTGAGGCGTTCGTACCGTATGGAATCCCGTTTCTGCATATCCTCCAGGAATTTCTCGCCCTTTTCTGTGGTAGGCGCGTCCCCCACAATGATGCCGTACTGCTCGATGGTGAGCGTGTCGAAGTCGTTGAACTTGTAGATGACATGGGCCAGTGCGAAGGGGTTCTCCACACGCACGCAGCCGTGGCTGAAAGTGCGCTTCCGACGTTTGAAGGCCCCTTTGTTGTTGGTGTCGTGCAGATAGACGGACTCGCTGTTCGGGAAATCGAATTTGATGCGGCCTAAGGCGTTGTACCGCCCCGAGGATTGGATCAGCCGGTAGGGGATGTTGTTGCTGCTGACCTTGTTCCAGTCGATGGAGTCCGGCACAACCTGTTTGCCACCTCTCATGACGTAGAGGTGCTCGCGCTTGATGACCGCCATGTTGTTTTTACGCAGCTTCGGCAGGTATTCGTTTTTGAGGATGTCGTATGGGATGTTCCATTCCGGATTCAGGATGATGCGGTTGATGTTACTGTGCAGCAGCGGGGTTTCAGCCTTGTAGGCCATGATCATGCCGTTTCGTTTGCGCCCTTCACCAGGGGCTTGTGTGCGGCCGCAGCAGATGTTGGTCTTGAAGGCCACTGTGTCGCTGACGAAGGCTTGTAAGGTGAAGTCGGGCAGGTTGACCTCGATGCGGTTCTCGCCCTTTTCGGGAATCACTTTCCAGCGCAGCCGTTCGAGGTTGGCGGCGATGCGGTTCTGGTAGTAGGCGATGGGCCGGTTCAGTTTCTCGATGGTCTCCTTGTCTAAGGAGTCGCTTTCGGGGATGGCGTTGTCGCTGCGGAAGAGGTTGATGCCGGCTATCAGCTCCGATGTCAGCAGGGTGGTGTCTGGAAAGGTTTCCGGGAGTTCGCCGGTGAGTCGGAGCCGCTGGCAGATTTTGGGCAGATGGCGGTTGGCCTCTCCCTGACGCACGCGTATCTGCGGGATGCGCGTGAAGGCGGTGTCTTTTAGCTCATGTAGGCGGAAAAGCTCCTCCTGCAGAAGGGCGTATAGCTCCATGTTGGGCTGCATGACTCGCAACGATTTGGGGGTGTTTTCGCTGGAAACTAAAGCGTTGTGCAGAAATAGCGAGTCGGCGTATTGGGTTTCGTAGAGCCAGTTGCCTCCGTTCACCACCTTGGGGTCGGTGGCCCCGAAGGCGAGGGCGTTGGCATAGCGCAGATAGTTCTCGGTGAGCATCATCTCCAGATGGAAGAGTGTGGACATGAGGTCGCCATCCCCGATGCGGTTCTCCCGCAAGCCGGCAATGAGGGATGCGATGCTGTCGTATTGGAAGTAGTTGCATCCGATGCCGTGTTGCCACGATAGGTCGAAATAGTGGAGCAGGGTGTCGATTTTGTGCTCCTGAAACCCGTTGTAGGTCCATATCGGTGCCGCGTTTTCCTTATAATAGTCTTGGATAATGTTCAGATACGGCATATCCGGCATCGAATCGTTCACGCGCTGGGTGAAATACTCAATGTATTCCTTGTTATTGAACGTGGCATAGTTCTGCTTGAACCAGTTTGGCTCCCGCTCGCTGCGTATTTGTTTGCAGGCCAGTAAAGTGATGGCCAGCAGCAGGGGGAGGATAAAACATTTTGCCGTATGCCACGGTTCTTTAAAATGGATGCGGTTCATTTCACAATATTCAAGAAACGCTGCAAAAATACATCTTTTCTTTAATAAAATAATAAAAGGTGCTTTTTTCAATTGTTGCCCTGTGGTTACAACACCGTGATGGTTCCTTTCAGGGTATGGCGCTCGCCGTTTTTGTCATAACAGGTTATCTTATATACATATACATTGTTGTAGAAGATCTTGCCGTTGTACGAGCCGTCCCATTTGAAGGACTTGTCGTTGGAGTAGAAGACAAGTTCGCCCCAACGGTTGAAGATCCGGATGTTGAACCGCTCACCGTCAATCAGGTTTTTCGTCCGTTCATCCAAATAGAAGTAATCGTTGTTCCCGTCCGGTAGGCTGGGTGTGATGGCGTTGGGCAGGTATATGCTGAACACGCAGGGCGAAATCAGGTAATGGTCCGTCCCACTACAGTTGTTCTTGATGACTGTCACCGTATATTCGCCTGGCGATGTCACCGTGATACTGGGCGTGGTCTCCCCGGTGCTCCATAGGTAGTCCGTGTAGATGTCGTCCACACTCAGGATTTCGGATGCCCCGTAGCAGAAATCCCCGATCAACGGCGTGATGATGGGGTGTGCGTGGGTGATGTTCACGTTCAGTCGGATGATAGAGTCGCATCCTTCGATGGTTTGCATCTGCCGCACGCGTAGCAGGGTGTCGGCCTTCATTGTCTCTTGGGCGTAGATGTTGAACCCGTTGGTGTGGTATTCGTCGCCTTCGCACAGATGGCTGATAATCGTGGTGTCATAGCTGTTGAGTACCGTCAGCTGGAAGACGAGGATGCTGTCGGTGCCGTCGGCCGCCTGTAGTTTCCTTACCACGGTGCTGCTCTCGTAGAGGGCGGTGTCTAGCCAGATGAAGGGCAGTTCGTTCCAGCAGGTCTCGTCAGTGAGGGTGTCCGCGCTGTTCCACAGCACCCGCAACGAGTAGTGCACGAGACTGTCGCAGCCGTTATGGTCCGTCAGCACGAAGAGGGTGTCGGTGTTTTGGTAGAACGGGAACCCGTTGCTGAAGAAAGGCAGGAGGTTTTCGACGACGGTGTCGGCAACAATGGTGTCTTGGGTTTGGAAATAATGCAGGTGCATGGTGATGGCGTCGTCCAGACCGTTGGGATTGAACAGGATGGTGGACTTGGGCAGGGTGTCGTTGAAGGTGATGCCGTGCCATACGATGGGCAGTGCTCCCGGGCAGATGCTCGTGTCAATGTCGCGGTTGATGAGCACCTGCACGCTGTCATGACTGCTGCAGTTCCAATTGTAGCCGATGACACGATAAAGGGTGGACTGGCTGGGTGTGGCCGTGGTCTGCAAGGTGAAGGCTGACGACAAAGTCTCACTTGGCAGCCATTTGCAGGAATCTGCGCCCGTCACCCAGAGAGCGGCGCTTCCACCGAAAAGGATGACCGTGTCACCGCAAGTGACGAGGGTTGGGTAGTCGTTTACCTTCAGCAACAAGGTGATGATGCTGTCGCAACCCTCGGCGTTCCCATGTCTTCTTGTGTGGGTGAAGGTTCCTGTGTTGGCCGTTTCCGTTGCCAGCAGGTTGAAACCGTGCCGTACATACGGATTTCCAATGCAGATGGTGTCCCGTATCGTGTCCCGCAGACTTTGCTGGATGGTCAGGTGCAGATAGACGGTGCTGTCGCAGCCGTTGGTTCCCACCAACGTGTCAATGTAAGTGCCACTGACGGTGTAGATCCTATTTCTCCACTGTAAGGAATCACATTGGGTAATGATGGTGTCGCTGCGATGAGGTGTCTTGAAATGCAGGGCAATCAGCGTATCATAACGGCATCCACGCTCGTTGATGGTGGTGAGCTGATATAGGATGGTGGTGTCGTGCGGGAGCGTTATGGGTGGCGTCACCCGGAAGGTGCTGTCCGACAAGGGCTGAATCCATGGACCGGTAAGCTGTTTCTGCACAATGGAATAGACGGTTTTGGCGAACAGGTCGGGGGCCAGCGACAGTTCCCATTCGGTGAGGTATCCATTGTCATGGATTTCCCTGTCTTCAACCTGAATCTGCCATGTCCCGTTCACAGGACAGCCCACTAATTGTTGGAACGATTCTTTCGGATGGTAGAATTGGGTCCCGGCGTGCACGTCGGAGGAATCCACTTTGTATGAATAGTTGCCTTGGTTGTAGCTGTTGTCCCAAAGCGGATTGGGCGTGAAATGTATATTGGGGATTTCGTAAAGATATCCGTATGTCCCTCCGGCATAATTGTACCCTTGGTCGGTGTTGTTTGACCATACATAGTTCCATGGTATTCCGATGGGGTTGGTTGCAGGATTGCAGTTTGTTGTCTCCATAATGCGGTTGGCCACTCCCATGTTGATGCGCCCTATGTTCTGGAACGGGGTGTTGTTGCCTCTCGGGTCTTGTCCCGGCCATCCGTCATACAGGCGGGATGGCAGCATGACGGCCGTATCGCCGCTTGGGCAGCGGAGCAGGATGCGGAGATCTTCAATGGCGGAATGCTCAATCTTCAGGCGCACGAATCGAATGTCGTTAGCATTGCGTATCTGCGCATTGTCCCGACCGCTGTTTATGATAAGAGGTGAACGGTAGATGTTGCCGTAAATAGGACAATCCAAATCGTCGGGCAGGAAGATGGGTTCAGGGAAATAGATGGTGTGGTTGGGTCTGAAAAGCTGTATCTCCGCATTCGCATCGTAGCTGATGGTGATTATGGCAGTGTCACCCGCACAGATGCTCGGAATATTGAGCGATGCGACCGGATTGACTGAATCCAAAATGGTTACGCTGATATGCAGGATGGTGTCACAGCCGCCACCAATGCCTGGATGCAGCTCCGGAGTCAGCGTATATGTGCCCGGCTCCCGGATAGTGTCGTTGAGATGGATGTACGGAAGTATCTCATGACAGAATGTGTCGGCTTGGAAAAGGGTGATAGATGTTGTGAAATGGATGAAGAAAGCCGTGTCGTACTCGCAGGCATGCCCGTCTGTAACGTGAAGCTGGTATAGGATGTTCGTATCTGCAGATAGGGATGATGGTGGCTGGATGTGGTAATGCCCCGCCACTCCCGAAAGCCAAGGTCCGGTCATGCTTATTCCACCGATAATGGGCAGCGAGTCGGGCAGGCCTGCGTATTGTATCCGGATGTCCGAGTTGGAACTGGTGCCAATGGACAGACTGTCAACATGCCCGGCGCAGATGTCGGTCATTGGGTGCGTGAACCTGCTCTCCAGAACAGGGAAAGTGTGTACGTGGTAATGGGTGATATGGTAGGAGTGGTTGGCGTTGACACTAGTGTCCGTGGCAGTTGTGTCTGTCAAGGTGAACAGATGATTGTGCCAGGTCAACGGCAAAGCCTCCCGGCAGACGGTTGTGTCAAGGGTGTCCGATGTGTTGTCGAAAATCTGTAACGTATAGTGGAGGAGACTGTCGCAGCCAAACTGGTTTTCAAGGATGATAATCGTGTCTGTCACCGCTTGGTGGAACCAAACTCCGTTGAATGGATGCGGAAGCTCTTGTGCACCAATCTGTTGTGTGATATGGCTATGGGTGGTGTCGTAAACCGTCAGGTGCAGGATGGCAGTGCTGTCGCAGCCATTGGCAGCCTGATGGGGCATACTCGTAAGCCTGTAATAACCGGTGTCGGTGATGTTGTGCCCCTCCCAAACGAAGGGAAGATCGGTACGGCAGATGGTGTCGTGAAGAATCGTGGTTTTGGGTGCTCTGTAATGAATGCTTACAATGGTGTCGAAATGACATCCATAGTTGCTGAACACGGTGATAAGGTATTGGACAGTGGTGTCTTGTGTGATGGTGGCGGGAGGTGTGACCCAATAGGTGGAGTCGTTCCGCCGATCACTCCACAGACCTGTCAGTATGGTGCTGTCAATGGGATGGCGCGACACGTTCAGCAACTCGGGGGTCAATGCCAACTCCCAGCTGAAAAGGTAACCGTTGTCTTGTTTCCATCCGTCAATAACTGTTATTGTCCAGTCGCCGTTCAACGGACAGTTTACAAGGCTTTGGAACGACTGGTCCGGCTTGTAGAAATGGGTTCCGTTGGCGATGTTAGAGGCTTTGAATCGCTCGGATAATGTATGACCAAAGATTGTTTCCCGTTGGACATTGGCTTCCCTGTAAATGATGTCATCATTGGGAGAATTCGTGTTCCCGTATTGGTATCCTTGGTTAGTGTTGTTTGACCAACAATAATTCCAACCTGTGCCGGGAGGGTTCTGATTGGCATCGCAGATGGGATTGTGATCACTTGTGTTTGGAATACCGAAATCGGTGCCTTTGTCTGCATTCGATTGACCATTGGGTGCTGCCTGCCAGCCCCGATGTGCCGCACCGATGTTTTGAATACAGGGACTGTCCCCTGTATTGGATGATGTTCTGGAAAATTTGAGAATGTCGGCAGATTGAAAACTGGGACATGTGATTTTAATATACAGGTCGCCGGCCCATGTGTGTTCCAAATTAAGTCGAACATATCGTATGTCATTCACGTCACGAATGACAGATGTGGCGGGGAAGTTGGCGAAGTGTATGGATGATTGGTAGGCACAACTGTTGTTGCAGTATTGCCCGTCGGGAAGGAAAGTGGTCTCGCTCAGGCTGATGCGGGCATCCTCCTCGGATGCGTAATAGATACTGTTGCTTGGATTATGTCCGATAGTGATGATGCCCGTGTCACCCACGCAAATGTCCGGAATCTGGATGTTGTTGATGGGGTTCGGGAAATCAGTGATGGTTAAGCGCAGCGTGACAATGCTATCACAATTGTTTGAGCCTACCAAGGTGTCCCTATAGACGCCGCTTTCGGTGTAGGTGTGTCCGTTCCAGATGTAGGGAGCACAGGCGGTGTCGTAGATGAGGCTTCTGGGCGTGAGGAATGTGTCCACTTGGAAGATGCGGATGAGATAGGATTGGTTCGCCAGCAAGATAGAATCCACGGTTGTCCCTGCATGGTTAATGACCTTCCCTTCGCATTCGGCAGGGAAGTCGTTGCACAAGGTGCAGCTCTTCCTCAGGGTGTCATTGGGACGAATGTAGAGCGAATAAAGCACGAGGCTGTCGCATCCTTGGCTGTTTTGGATGGTGAGGAATGTGTTGTTTACAGGCTGTTGGAATGTATAGCCGTGATACTGATAGGGAATCTGGCTTGTTCCAATGGTGTCGAAAACAACCGATGTGTCAGAAATGTAATTGCCAACATGGTATGGTTTTACTAAAACCGCTCCTAACGAATCCGTAATGGTCACTTGATAGTCCCCTTCACAAAGATTGAAAGCCGTGTCTGTGGTCTGATGCTGCGGGTCGTCCCATAGATAGGTGTAGGGCGGCTTTCCCCCGCGTACGTTAACGGATGCCCATCCGTTGCAGGGATGCTGCGCATCAGGATTACATTGGGTGTTGATGTCGCCGAACGTTTGCGCCCACAGTTCAATGGTGAGATGCAACTCCACTACCGAATCACAATAGGGATAAGAATCGGAAATGAAATGAAACAGATAGTTGCCGGAATGGGATCCCGCCTCGAACAAGGTGTCCAGAGGTCGGTAGTAGTGGGGCAATGCACTGTCTGGAAGTGTCAGATTTTGAATGTCATGGGGATTCTCGTGGATGAAAACGTTGATTACGGTGATGCTGTCGCAACCCATTCGGGTGGTGTCGTTGAACCAGTACTGGCTACTGTTTGCTCCGACGGGTATCGTCAAACGCTCGCTGAAGGTGTAGGGTAAATCGGCACGGCAGATATGGAGAATGTGATTGGGGTGATATTCCGGGTGGATGGTGAGATGCAGCGTGACGACAGAATCGCAACCATCTGAATTTGTCAAGGTGAATGTCGGGATGGAGGTGCTTTCCGTATAGGTGGTGTCGTCAATCCAGGTGAACGATCCGCAGGCGTTCACAGAATCGATGCCGGCGGTGGCATGGCGGATGTGGAGTTGCAGGGTTACGATGCTGTCACAACCGTCGGCATTGGTGAGGACCATCGTGTCGCTGGCACTTCTCGTGTAGGTGCGCCCGTTTGTCCACGTGAAAAGGTCACAGGTGTCCACCCGAACAGTGTCGTAGCTCTCGGCGGGCAGCAACAGGGTGACCCATACGGTGGAGTCGCACTGCTGCCCGCTGAGGAATTGTACTGGCGTGGTGCCGGCCACGGTGAGCAGACTGTTGCCGTATGGAACCCCATTGCCCAAGCGGTTTTGGCATACTGTCACTGTGTCGCGGGTGCTGTAGGGCGGATTCACCACCAAGTGCAGCCGGATGACGGAATCGCAGTCCAGCTGGGAATGGAACAGGATTCGGTAATCGCCGGTCCGGGTCTCAATGGGGAAAAGAGTGTCTCCGTACGTGTATGGCAGATCGCTGCCACATAGCGTTACGGTATCGGTGTTTTCATAAACAGGATTTATGGTCAGGTGAAGGGTGACCACGGAGTCGCACCCTTCCGCGTTAGTTAGCGTGAAGGTGGGTGCGTTGGTGCTTGCCGTATAGGTGCTGTCGTCAATCCAACGGTATGAGTCGCAGGCGGTTATGGAATCAATGCCAGCGGTGGCGTGGCGGATGTTGAGCAATAGGGTGACCACGGAGTCACATCCGTCAGCATTGGTGAGTATGACGGTATCGGTAGCACTCTGTGTGTAGGTTCGTCCGTTCATCCATGTGAAAAGGTCACAGGTGTCCACTCGTACGGTATCGTAAGTGTCGGAAATCGGCAAAAGGGTGAGCCATACGGTGGAGTCGCATCGCTGGCCACTAAGGAAATGCACGGGCACGGTGCCAGTCCTGTATAGCAGACTGTCGCCGTAAGGAATGCCAGCAGCCAATTGGGAGGGGCAAACAGACATTGTGTCGCGGGTGGAGTAAGGTGGGTTGACAATGAGCCGTAAATGGATGAGACTGTCGCATCCGTTTTGCGAATGGAATAGGATCGGATAGTCTCCGGTTCGGCTTTCAATGAGAAAAGCAGTGTCGCCGTAGGTGTAGGGCAGGTCACTTCCGCAGAGAGAGACGGTATCGAAGTGCTCATATTCTGGATAGATGATGAGATACAAGGTGACCACGGAATCGCACAGGCCTCCCGGACGGGGAATGTGTTGCGTATAGTCGCCGCTGGCATCATAACGTTGGCCGTTCCACCAGTACTCCACGCAGGCAGTGTCGCGGAAGTCGGTGGTGTCCACCGGCACGACGAGTGTCTTCCGGAGCGTATCCAAACAAGCATCCAGGTTCATGCCGCTGACCAAAGTCACCGTGTAGGTGCCCGGTTGCGCGTAGGTGTGCGTGGCGTTGTACGCCTGGGAGGTGGTTCCGTCGCCGAAGTTCCAATAGGCACTCTCGCACTCGGTGGCGTATGGTGTGGGTGTGCCGTTGGAGATGATACTGTTGTTGTGGAAGGTGTAATGCCGGCTGCAGGGCGTTCGCACGATGTCGAAGTCGGATTCCGGAACAATAGGATGGAGCACACCCTGCAACTGGAATCCGCAGCCATTGCCCTCCAAATCCGAGACCTCGCAGGCCAGCATTCTCGTGGAATCCACCGGCACGGTGATGGATTGCCCCGTCCCGATAATCGTACTCGGATCGTCTGTGTAGTACCAGTTGTAGTTGAAGCCAGCTGGGGCGGTGAAGGTGTTGGTCACCGCATCGCCGCATTGCTCCACCGTCAGCTTCCGTTTCATGCACCCCAGATTGAAATAGGCGAATCCCCAATGGGCACCCTCACCGCAGTCGCGGTTGGTCAGTCGGATGGTGATGGTTTGGCCGTGATAGGCCGAGACATTAAAACCGATGTTAGTCCAGTCTTTCCAGAGAACATCATGGTCGTCATACCGCGGTTGGGTTCCGTTGTAGATGCCAGATGCCGACCGGTAATGAAACTCATTCCATCCCAAGGATTGGCTGGAGATGAATTGTGCTTGTCCGCAGTTCGCATCGACAATCCGACCGGACTGATCCAGAATTTCCAGATCAAAACGCGGCTGATTGACTAAAGTGTGATTGGGCAACTCCATAATAGCCGCATATTTCAACAAGATGATGTCGCCTATGGTGGTATCTACGGTGTATGTGTATGCAATGCTTTCACTTTCAGCAGGTTTTGCGTTGCCTAATTTGACAGAATAGGTTTCCCCATCAGGAATCATCTGAAGTAATCCTCCTGTGTAGGGGTCAAAACTTTGTCGGGGAACAACATTGTGATGACTTGCCACAATGCCTATATGCTCGTAAGGATTGCCCGTGGCTCCGTAACCGCCGTATGTGCAGGTGATATTCGAGCGATTCAGGTCCCGCATGTCAATACACATGATGTTTTCTGGAATGGTGTAGCTGCCAGTTACGGGATTGGACGTTACGGCACAAGGATAGAGAAGACGGAAGTTGTATTTGTTCTTGGGTATAAGACCTGCAATGTTATAGCGAGGTTCGGTGATACCGGATACAACGGTACCAGTGCCTGGCACAAATCCGTCAGGACCATATTCCAACGTGTAGCCGGTAGAGGCTCCGGATTGGGTGGGGATCCATTCCACCGTCAGTATGTCGTTGTTCCAGGAGAACGTCAACGGATAGTCGTTCTCGCAGCCGCAACCGGCCACACAGCTGTATTTGAGCCGGAATTCGTTGTATTGGAACAGATAGTTGGTAGTGAATTTTATTGTCATCGGGCCGGTTGAGGTGACATTCACATAGCCGGCATCGGTGGCGTCTGCCAGTAAAGGTGAGGATGTGGATAGCCCGTTGTAGATGTAAATGTGGTCCTTGAATTCAACCACACCATTAAAAGTGAAATCGGTGATGATGTACGAGCCTTCCAGATGTACACCGCATCCGGCGGGCGGATTTATGGTAATCGAACCGTTATTGTTGGTGATGCAGTAGCCGTTGGCATCGGTCGTTGGAACTATGAATCCAGTACATCCTTGTATGTTTTTTTGCCCTGTGACGGGTATGGTATCCACCGGCGATTGCCCGAAAACAGAAGCAACCAACCATAGGGCAAACAGAAATGTCAGCCCGTATCGCAGTCCCCGGCGTTGTTTTATATTATACATTAATACAAATACCCAATTGTAGTGGGCAAATGTATGATTTTCAATAAGAAGAAAAATGCGGAGATGCGAATTTTATGAAAGGGGAAATGTTAATTAAATCTTGTAGGTTTTTACCTTGCTTTTCGGCTTGCTTTCCGTGTCGTTATACGGGTTTTCACGGGTTCGGGCCGGCTGGATTTCAAGCTGGTAATCTTGGGTGGTCAATGTTTTGTAACTGCCACTATCATAGTCATAATAGGTGTATTTTACCCCCGGAATCAGATAAGTACCCTCCATCCTCGGGATGATGGTGAAACGGAAGGTCTTGGTGCCCGTCACGATGTCGCCTTTGGCGGAGATGTGGCTGATGACTTTCGGATAGGTCACATCGCAGTCGGCAGGGAAGTCGATGTTGAAATCTTCATCGCTCACATGGTGCAGGTTGCCATTTCCCGACACTGTGACGGTGAAGGTGATGGGCTCGTTGGCGTAAGCTTCCGTCTTGCTGATGTTGGAGGTGATGTTGAAATTACCGACCACCTCCGTCTTGCCGTCATTGCGTGCGCCGGGAAGGGCTTTTACCTTCACTGTCAGCTCGTTGGAGGTGAGCTGCACGGTCTGTGTCTGGTAGGTCTGGAACATGCCCCAGAAGGGATCCCGGCTGGTGGCGGGCACACGGATTGCTAAAATGACGTTCAATTTGGGGATGACGATCTTGCCGGTTTTGGTCGGATATACGGCCGTCTGCTTGATGGTGAACACCGTGTAGGTCTTGCCGTTCAGGGTCTCGGTGCTCTTTTCCTGCCGGTTCAGCTCCAACGGATCCATCCACACGTCGTTGCTGCTGCCAAAGGAGGCCCGCTCAATGCTATACCCGCTAATATCCTCTTTCACATACAGTTTGTGAGTGACGACCACCGCTTCTCCCTGATAGGCTTCCAAAGTGGTGGTGGTGGCTTTCAGCATCATGTCCTCCTTGCCGATTTTGGCGGGTGCCTTGGAAGATTTGTCCGGTTGGCTCTTGGGCTGTTGCTCGTTGGGGAACTGAGGTCGCTGCCGGTTTTGGAAGGGCCATTCGAAAGAGAACGAGTCCATGTCGGGCATCTGCATGTCCGGCCACTCGAAATGGAACCAGTTGTCGGCCTGCTGCTCCTCCTGCGGCTGGCTCTTGGGCGTTTTCACCACCCGAACCTCCACCATATTGCTGCGGCAGATGCGCCCGTTGATGGATAGGCTGACCCCCGGAATCGTGAAGCTGCCCTCCTTAGGGGCGGAAAGATAGTACGTGTAGGTGTAGGTGGTCTGCTGCTGCACGCTCCCGTTGTTGATGGAAATGGACGTGCTGGAGCCGACACTCGGGCCGCTCACGAACTCGAATTTGCCGAAATCCGTGGATACAACTTCCCCTCTACCTGTGCTGGAAATGGTGTATTTGAACTGCTGCCCAACCCCTACTTCGGCTGGTGCCTTGGCAAAACAGGAATCTTCCGTCTGGGCTTGCAGCTGCATCGCCCAGCAAAAAATCATTGCAGTGAAAATCGTCTTAACCAACGTTTTTATATACATACTGATCCTCCTTTTTAATGCGTCCGTATTAACGATTCAGCACGCGTTTTATTGCATGAAATGCGAAATGATTGTTGTTCGTATATGGCATTTGAAATTGCGAATACAATGAACGATTAATTTTAATGATGGTTGCCCCAATTGTTTGCCCTAATCGTTGGGCCGCCAAATCATGACGGATTGTTGGGCCGCCAAATCATGACGGATTGTAGAGCCGCCATACTATGACGGCTCTACGGAATCCGATTCGCGAATAATATTTTATTGTTAACAATAATTTAAATATAAAAATCGTTATAAATAAAAAACAATAATATGTCGGATGATAAATTTCAAAACAAATATCGAATTAAATCTGTGCGCGCAGCATGGCATGATTATAATGGGGGTGGGTATTTTGTGACAATATGCACACGTAATCGTGAACACTATTTTGGTGAGATTTCGGGAGGTGTTATGCATTTAACCCCAATAGGCAGATTTGCAAATGATTGTTTGATGAAAATGGAAATATTACATAATGATGTGCAAATTCCGATTTGGCAAATAATGCCGGATCACATTCATGCAATTGTTATAATCGAAAACGTAGAGCCGCCATATTATGTCGGCTCTACGACAAATCAATTGAATGTTAGAAAATCCGTTACAATTAAAAATGCATATATGCAGTATGTTGCCAATAAATGCGGACGATTATCACATGTTATATCCAGAATGAAAACGGCAATATCCAAATATGCCCATCAAAACGGCCTGCCTTTCGGTTGGCAGTCGCGGTTTTATGACCGGATAATCCGCAACGGTAAGGAAATGAATAGAATAGCCACTTACATTGAACAGAATGTGGCAAAATGGGAGAGTGAAAGGTGATACCTTGACAGGTTTACAGGTGTAAAACTTGGTCGTTAATAGAAGAATTCATCGGATTTTACCGCAGGTTGAATCCGAACACATCGCCGGGTTTCTTCGCGCCGGGTTCCTGGCCGTACCGCAGGATGATCATTTCCCGCGTGCCACGCAGCGTGATGCGCTCGTTCTCCACCCACAGGGCCGTGCCCTCGCGCAGACCGGCCACCGTCATCTGCTGGTTGACAGCCAAGTATTCGTTCAGTCGCACTTGGCGCGTTTCCCCACCATGACGGATGGTGTCGTTGATGTCTTGCGGGTACGGGTCGATGTAGTGTGGGTTGATCTGGAACGGCACCAGATCCAGGCACTTGAAGCTCTCGGGCATCACAATGGGCATGTCGTTGGTGGTGCACAGGGTGGGGCAGGCCACGTTGCTGCCGGCACTCCATCCGATGTAGGGCGTGCCCTCCATCACCTTGCGGCGGATGGGCTCAATCAGCTTGTTGCGGTGCATCTCGGCCACCAAGTGGAATGTGTTGCCACCGCCCACCATGATGATGTCGGCCTTGTTGATGACATCTATGGGGTCGTCGCTGGCATGGACAGACAGGATTTTCTTCCCGAAGTTGTCGAACACCTTTTGCACACGGTCCGTGTAGGCGTCATAGCTGGCAGGATACACCTTGCCGCCCACGTCCACGCCGGCGTAGGGCAGGAAGGCGATGTTTTTCGCGGTTCCCTCTAAAAATTCTGCGATGAGCGGCTGGCACCATCCTAAATAAGGTTCTTTGTAATTGGTTGAATTGCTGATTAATAAAAGTTTCATAACGGATTATTTTTAATGATAATAATATTCGGATTAAAAATTTGGAGGTCAGTCTTCCAGCTGTTTCAGCTTGTCCACCACGTAGGCACGGTCCTCCTGATAGGTCACCCCGAACCATTCAGCGTTGCTGTGCAGCACTTTGATTTTCGCCTTGCCCGTGGCCATCAGGTGGGTGATGACATCCGGAATGGGGAACTCGGCGGTGATGTTCTGCTCGTTCTTGCGGAGGAAATCCTCGAAAAGGGCGTTCAGCCCGTCGAAGAAATCCGGCGTGAAGCCCCAGAAATTCATCGATACGGGCTCGCTGCCGTCATAGCGCGCCATCAGCCCCTCCTCGATATTCTCGATGCCGTTGTCGGTGTAGCCCACCTTGTGGTTTTCCACGATGGAGACGAGGTGGTTGTCCTGGTCCGTCTGGCACACGCCCCTCGACACGGTCCCGTGCTTGGAAAGGGTTTTGTCCAATCGGTAGCCCACCATGGCGTAGGTGGCGGGCTTTGTGTCAGGCACATGCGTGAGGAAGTCGGCCATCACCTGGAAGGCGTCGCGCCCGTAGAAATCGTCGGCGTTGATGACCGTGAAGGGCTCGCGGATAGCGTCTTTGGCCACTAAGATGGCGTGGGCCGTCCCGTAGGGCTTTTTGCGCTCCGGATTGACGCTGAATCCCGCTGGCAGCATATCCAACTCCTGGAAGACATAGCGCACGGGGATTTTGTCGGCATAGCGGGGCAGGATGAGCTTGGCGAAATCCTCCTCCATGCTGCGCCGGATGACGAAGACCACGCCGCCGTAGCCGCTCTCCACCGCATATCGGACTGAATAGTCCATGATGGTTTCACCATTGGGCCCCATTGGGTCTAATTGCTTCAATCCGCCGTAACGACTGCCCATGCCGGCCGCCAAAATGAGTAATGTAGGTTTCATAAGTTTCTTAATTTAATAATCTTAAATCTACTATTCACTAATCACTATTCACTATTTACTGTCATGGTGACATATTAAAATACTCCTCCAACATATTGTCTTCCAACTGCTCTAAGGATTTGTTTATGTAGTGTTTGACCAAAGCCTTGTCGGGGCGTGTGTTGCAGAGACGTCGCATCGCCTCATTCACCTCGCGGATGGTACCCACGCACTCGAAGGGCTTGGTCTTTGACATTCCATCCAACTCATCCAAAGTAGGGGCCAGTTCCGCGTTGTCGAGCAGGTCCTCCCCGAAGATGCGGACCATGGTGCTGTCGTCGATGAACGGCGACAGGATGACGTAGGCGAAGAGGCACTTGGGACAATGGCAGCACCATTTGTCCTCCTTGCTCCCCACATTGCAGCTCTTAAATACGGGAAAATATTGCGGGTGCTGTGCGAAACGTTCCGCAATCTGCAGTTCGGTGAGTTTGCGCAGATGGCTGTAGTAGTGGTTGCAGCCATTCATGAAATGGTCCACGTAGTCGCGGAAATCCAGCTCGAATTCCAACGATTTGGAATACTGATGGTTGATTTGGGTGCCGGGGATGGTGGGTTCGTTGGCGCTCGACTCGTTCGACAGGGCCACGTCGCGGATGCCCGTGACGGCGCTCAGCAGGGTGGTGTAGAAGGCTAACATGGCGGAGAAAGGCGTGTGCCCGTTGAGGTAGCCTTCTTTGTTGAGCTGGATCAGACGCGGGTCTATCTCGCGCTGCAGGATAAGCATATCTTTATTGTCGGGGAATCCCGCCACACGGGCACATTCGATGGTCGCTCCGCGCGGGTTGATGATGAACGGGACCACCTCGCGGCTGGTCCGCAGCTCCTCCAACGTGACGACGGAGTCCTTGCCGCCCCCAATTGGCACGATGACGCGGTTGTCTGGCTCCACGTGCGGATACGCGGATGCGGGAATCTCGGTGGCCTCCTCGGCAAACTCGAAGTCGAAGAAATCGGTTGGGGTGGTGTGCAGGTTATTGGTGTAGCGGAACTCGCCCAAGCCCAGCCAGAAGAGCTTGCGCCACCACTCCTGCTGGTCGGCGCTCAGCTGGTGCGGCAGGATGCGGACCACGGGACTGCAGGTGCATTTCCAATAGCTGATGAGCTCAATCATCCCGATGTGGAAGATGATGCCCTCCAACGTCTTAAGGTTGGCGGGATATCGTGCGTTCCGACCTGCCGAGAGCGTCATGGTGGGGTCGAAACGGATGGCATCGCCAATCCGGTAGTGGAATTGGATGCGCAGGCCTTCACCCTCAAGCGAATAGTCGTACCCTTCGTAGGTGAATACGGGATGTTGTGCACGGAGTTCGTCAAAGGTCATACGGTTTGGTTTTAGAAGCCGCAAAAATAGGAATTTTTATTTGAATGACAGTTGCCTTACTGCTGACCACTGCATCCTTTTTTTCCGTATTTTCGCCGCCGAATTCCGAAACCTATGCGAATCGAACCCTCCTTTTTTCTCCAATCGGATGTTCTGACTGTTGCTCGCAACCTGTTGGGCAAGTCCGTGTTCACCTTCAAGGATGGGCAACTAACGGGTGGGATTATAGTGGAAGTGGAAGCCTATAAGGGCGTTTCCGACAAAGCATCGCATGCATTTGGGGGCCGGCGTACGCGACGCAATGAGATGATGTACCATGCGGGCGGGGTGATTTACATGTATCTGTGCTATGGCATCCATTCTATGTTGAATATTGTCACCAATGTGGAAGATGTTCCCGACGCGATCCTTATCCGTGGCATTGTGCCTACACATGGGGAGGAACTGATGCTCCGCCGGACCAGCAAAGCACAGATAACCAAGGATATCGGCATTGGCCCGGGCAAGGTAAGCAAACTGTTAGGCCTTACCGTGGCCGACAACGGGTTGTCTTTGTCTTCGGATGCCGTTTGGATAGAGGATAGGGGATTGGTGGTGCCGGATGGGCGGATACATGCCACTCCGCGCATCGGGGTGGACTACGCCGGAGAGGATGCCCTGCTGCCGTATCGTTTTTGTATGGATTTGTCAGACTATAAATAAACGATTTGCGGTTTGCGATTTACGATTTTCGATTGGATTTTGGATTATGGGGATTCCGCTCAACGCTACCGCATTCCGCCAGCGACGATAGGAGCGGCGGAATCTCCCCACGCCTCGGTTGGTTTTTCCCCCAACTTTTGGGGGGCAGTTCGCAAAACATCCCCGTCAGGGGATCCATATCTGTAGCCAGGGAACGCGTCAGTCCTGCCACAACGCCGTTAGGCGTTGCATATCTGTAGGAATTGGGCCCAATCACACAAAAATGTCCCGATAGGGGCAAAAGCTTGGTGGAAAGGTGCCCCCGCACACACCACGTCCCGACAGGGACGAAAGCTAGGTAGGAGATGGACACCACGCACACCCCCTCGCGGCGCGGTACACGCGTGCCTGTGCAATGTCTCGAAGAGACATCCTCTCAATAACCCCACATAAGCGAGCGTGGCGAGCGCAATGTGGGGACTGGGCGATGCGTCCCACCCCCTCGCGGCGTGGCAAACATGTGCCACGAAGAACGGAATAGGACCGCCGCGAAACGAAAATGATATCCGGTAACGTGGCAAACAGGACCATTTGAAAAGGTGTTTCCTGTTGCGGGCGGATGTCGTATATTTTGTATTTTTGTACCCGTAAAGGGGGCTTTCTACACATTGTAATTCATCTAAGCAAATTTTAATGAGGAATAACGTAAAATATTATATAACATCAATCATTTAAACAAAAATAGCCGCTCAGGCTGTCCCGAACGGCTATTTGTTTTATAAAATGTTGGAAACACTATTTTTCCAATTGCAGCTTCACATCGTTCAAAACATTCATATAATTGATGAATGCCTGATAGGGCGATGAGTACACCTCAAAGTTACGTTTCACAAACCGGTGTCCGAACCATTTGGAACTCATGAAGTTGAAGTGGTCGGCGGCTTGCAGTTGCAGCCAGCTGAGCTTGGCCTGCGGGTTGGTGGACTGGTCATACAGCTTTTGCAGCTTGAATAGTTGGTTGAAGGCTTCCTGCTGGAGTTCGTTGCCGATCCACTCGTGCGTGTCCTTCTCCTCGCCGGAGCAGGAGATGGGCCACGGCGCGTGCATGGTGGCGGTGGTGACATCCATGTCTAAAACCTCCTTCGGTGTGATGAAACTGTAGTTCTCGTTGGCAACCAGACGGTCCACGAGGTCGCGGAAGAAGTCGAAAATCCCCGTGTCGGCGGTATAGTGCTCACCGATGGTCTCGTAGTCCCAGTACAGATTGATGAACGGCGCCTCGCTGCCGAAGTTGCTGTTGTTGAGGAACCACATGTACTTGTCGGCGGTCAGCGGGTACTGGTCCCAGCTATAGTCGTTGAAGCGCAGCGTGATGTCGTCGCACAGTTTGTAGGTGCGGAGTAGCAGGCGCACATCCGTCTGGTAAGGGTTGCAATACAGATAGGTGGGACTCTTCCAGCCTAAAATGTGGCGGGCACCCTCTGTGAGGATGACACGGTAGCCGGCATCGCCCAACCATTCGCCAATCTCGTCCGAATAGATGATCTCCGTGTTGCAGAAACTCACCGGCTTGACACCAAAGGTCTCCTGTAACAGGTTCTCCTGTAGGTGGATCTGTTCCATGAAAGCATCTTTCCCATACAAAGAGGCGATGCTGTGGGTGAACGTGGAACCGGTGATCTCCACGCAGCCGGTCGCGATGAGCTCCTTGAAACTCTCAATCACCTCTGGGCAGTAGTTCTTGAACAGTTCGATGGAACTGCCGGAGATGCTGAAACTGAGCTTGAAGGTGTCTGGATATTTCTTGATGAGCTCCAGCATCATCTTGTTGGCCGGAAGATAGCATCGTTCCGCCAGACGCTTGGTCAGATAGTGGTTCTGATAGTCGTCAAAATAATCGTGGTTTTGATTGATGTCAAAAAAACGATAGGTGCGCAACCGATAGGGCTGGCTGATCTGGAAATGGAAACATATTCTATTCATGACGCAGTGTTTTTTCGTAAATGACTTTGAGTTTTTGGGCTACATACTCCCATTTGAGGTTGTTGACCTCTTCCTCGCCCTTGTCGGCGAAGAGCTTCGACAGGGCCGGGTAGTGCAGGAGACCGTAGATGGCATCGGCGGTGGCATCCACGTCCCAGAAATCGACCTTGATGGCGTGCTGCAGCACCTCGGCCACACCCGACTGCTTGGAGATGACGACGGGCACTTTGGCGCGCATGGCCTCCAACGGCGAGATGCCGAACGGCTCCGATATGGAGGGCATGACATAAACGTCGCTCATGCCGAACATCTTGTCAATGTCGGCTCCGCGCAGGAAGCCGGTGAAATGGAAGCGGTCGGAGATGCCTAATTCGGCCACACGGCTGATGATGTGCTGCATCATGTCGCCGTCGCCGGCCAGCACGAAACGCACGTTGGGGTCCTTGTCCAACACCCGCTTGGCCGTCTCCACAAAGTAGTCCGGACCTTTCTGGAAGGTGACACGCCCTAAGAAGGTGACGATTTTCTCTTTCACGAATTTCTCGCGCTCGACCTTTTTGTCGGAAGGCACCACCGCGTTGTGCAGGGTGAACACCTTCCGGGCATCAATGCCGTATTTCTCGATGACGATGTTGCGGGTGAGGTCGCTGACGGCACATACCGCATCCGCCGCCGACATACCCTCTTTTTCCATGCCATACACGATGTCGTTGCGGTTGTGCTCGCCGGAACGGTCGTACTCGGTGGCGTGGATGTGCACCACCAGCGGCTTGCCGCTGATGCGTTTGGCGGCGATGCCTGCGCGGTAGGTCAGCCAGTCGTGTGCGTGGATGAGGTCGAACTCCTCCTGCTTGGCGATCTCGGCGGCCACCTCGGCGTAGCGGTTCACCTCTTCCATCAGATTCTGTCCGTATTTGCCGGAAAACAGATACTTGCGCTTTTCACCGGAGACTTCCTCGTGCATCAGTCCGCTTTCCAACTGGTTGATGACGTTGTAATAGTCGTCCAACCCCACGTAGGGCACCAGTTTTGAGTTGACTTGTATGAAGGAGGTTTCCCCGGCTTCGGTATAGAAAGAGGAGTAGCGGGTATCCACTTCCACGTCGCTGGCGTTCACAATCCTGGCGAAGGTCTGGTCCTCGTCGCCCGATGCCCTCGGCATCACGAAGGTGACATCCACACCGTTCAGCGCCAGGCCTTTTGTGAGCCCGTAGCAAGCGGTTCCAAGTCCTCCGGAAATATGCGGTGGAAACTCCCACCCGAACATTAATACTCTCATGAATTATATTGTTTTATTCGTTTCATAAAAACTCAAACGTCTCTATTTGTAGTGCTCAATCCTCCATTTAAGATAAAGGAGGGCAGCCACGCTCCACGCCTGCGAGATGCAGCCGTTGGGTCTGTATGGAGGGTCGCCGTCCGCAATCTCGGCAATGGTGGAAACCCCGTAGGATTTCATGCAGCTGTCGAATTTGTATAAGATCTTTTGCAAAACGGGGATGGCGGCGTTTTGGTACACGGCCAGCATCCCGTCGGTGAACGGGAACAGCAGCCACGGCCAGCAGGTGCCCTGATGGTACGCTGCGTCGCGCTCGGCCTGGTTGCCGGCATAGTGGCCCTTGTATTCGGGATCGTTGGGCGACAGCGTGCGGATGCCCTTCTCGGTCAGCAGCTCCTCGCAGGTGCGCTTCAGGATCAGCTGGCGGATCTTCTCGCTGATGGGAGTGTAGGGCAGGGAGGTGGCGATCATCATGTTGGGGCGCACCTGGAAGTTCTTGTAGTCGCCGTCCACATAGTCGGCCAGATAGCCCATCTCCTTCGACCAGAACGTCTCCTTGAAGACGTCCGGGAAATGGGTGGCTATCGGCTCCCACTCGCTCACAAACTCCTTGTCTTTGCAATATTTGGCCAAGTCGAGGCAGAACTTGAGGGCGTTATACCAGAGGGCGTTGATTTCCACCTGACAGCCGGTGCGCGGGGTGACGGGCTTGCCGTCGATGACGGCATCCATCCACGTGAGGGCCAAGCCGGGGCCGCCGGCATAGATCAGCCCGTTATCCAGCATTCGGATGTTATTCAGCGTGCCCTTTCGGTAGGCGCTCAGGATGTCTTTCAGCGTCTGGCCGTATTCCTCCCAGATGAGGCGTTTCTTGCGGATGCACTCGGCATAGAGTTGCAGGGTGCGGATGAACCACAGCGGGGCGTCCACCGAATTGTAGGCGGCATCGCTGCCCTCCCCGATGTTGGGGAACAGGCCGTCGCGCATCTCCTTCACCATGTCGTCCATGATCTCCTTGCAGAGGTCGTTCTTGCCCAATGCCAAGGTGAGGCCCGGCAGGGCGATGAACGTGTCGCGGCCCCAGCGTCCGAACCACGGGTAACCGGCTATGATCTCCGTCTTGCCGTTACGCTTGACGATGAACTGCTCCGCAGCGTTCCGCAGGCAGTTGAAGAAAGAGGAGCGTGGGGTGTGCTGCTTGGCCTCCACCTCGAATAGTCCGGCAATGTCGGCAGGATTGATAGGTTCGGTGCCGATGGTGATGTAAAGCTCCTTGTTGCGTACCAGGGCCGTGATGAGGCCCGGAGCCAGCAGGTCCTCGTGGCCGTCGTAGCCGCGGTTGAGTTCTTCAGCATATTCCACATCGTAAAACCAGAGCGGACTGTGCTGGTAGGAAATCTCCTCCGAACATTGCAGGTACACCGGCGTGTAATTGTCGTATAGGCAGTAGCCCACGCCATTCTCCACGGGTTGGAAAGAGGTGTTGGCATAGGGATTCGCATGTGTCAGCGCGTGGATGTTGCGGAAGGCTAACATCGGCTGGAATTGCATGGAGGCCGATTCGTAATCGTCCAGAATGGTGTATTTTATGATCAGCCTATCGCTGTTGTTCAGGAAAAGGATCTCCTTGGTGAAATTGAACTTGCCCACCCGGTAGTAACAGGTGGGTATGTTGTCCGCCGTGAAGCGTTGCAGGTATTTGTTCCCTTTGGGCTCGATGGCGCCGCCTTTGTACTGATGGACGCTCAGGCGGAAGTCCATGTTGTTCACGATGATGGTCTCGTTCAGGTTGGATACGAGCACATGCCGTTCATGGCCGAGTTTGTCCTGCGGCACGATGAACAGCCCGTGGTATTTCCGGGTGTTCAGTCCCGCCAGTGTGGTGGTGGCGAAGGAGCCGGTACGGCTGCATCGCAGGATCTCACGAGTCATGGAATAGTTGAGGTTTACGAGGTCCGATTTTTCAAATTCTATGTAACTCATTGTATATAAAATTGATATATATAATAATCCAAAATTACAATTTCGATTTTACGAACTGCAAAAATACGAAAATTAATTTTATCAAACGATGTTTGTTAACAAGTTTCTCGGTGGCGGATGCCGTTTTGCGATTTGCGGTTTACGGTTTGCGATGAGTGGTTCATAAAACACTGACCGCTAATCACGAACTGTTATCCTTTGGCTGCCCATAAGGCAGGCCAGCGGTCTGCCGGGGTGGGTAGGAATAGGGCCGACGCACAATTATTCGTTTTGTCTTTTTGGCATCCAATGGCAGGGAAGAACCAATAGTGGAATGAAACGATTGTACCAATAGGCGTAGATGTTATACGAATGACTGTCATCTTCATAAAAATCGGCTGCATTATAATGATAGAAGAAGGATGCTGTCTCCTCCCTTTCCCTGAAAATAGATTCTGTCAGGTCCGTATTCCGATGTGTTCTGACGAAGCAGATAATTCCATCATATTGAAAGAAACCGGTATATTCTACCAGAAAAGCATCTTTGTAATTATCCATCCAAAAAGCATAGTAGCAATAACTTATGTTTGTATCAGGAATGGACAAAGTATCTACCACGATTACTATACAGATAGTGTCGGTGTAATAGTTGCATAAACTTTCCGCTTCTATAACACTGTCAATAACTTCGAATATTGTGGAGTCGCATATTTCATATTGTCGCATGGTGATGATGGTGTCATAGGAATCCCATATTTTTGAGGGAGTGTCCTGTGCGGTTGCCACAAACACAGCATTGTTGCAACCGAATAAAAGGATGAACAATAAGAAACGATATAAATGATTCATGAGGGCAAAAATACGAAATATTACGATATTGCCCACAATAGGAAATACCTTTCCGAAGGGGTTTGTTTTCTCCCGTCACTCGGTTGTCTTTTTCGTTTCGCGGCGTGCATGTCTTTTCTCCGTGGCGCGTGCCTGTCGCGCCGCGACATTGCGTGCGCACGTGCAATGCTGCCAAGCGTCCATCCCTGTCGGGACGTGGGGAGATTCCGCCGCTCCTGCCGTCGCTGGCGGAATGGTGCACATCGCACTTGCTGTCCAGACGGCGGCAGATTGTCTTTTCCGAAATCCAAATTCTTGTGCCGCCGCATTCATGTCGTAGTGGCAACGCACCATTCCGCGAAACGCGGTAGCGTTGAGCGGAATCCCCATACATTCCATGATACCGCAAATCGAAAAAAAACACTACCTTTGCCTCCGCAATGAACTTTTTAGAATAATCGGACAATTGTAATATGAAGAAGAAACATTCAATCCTCCGGATAGTTATATGCTTGATTCTCGTTTTATTTGTGGTTTTCGAATTGGCTTGTATGTTGATCTGCAAGGGGAATTTTGTTGTGGATTCGTTGGTCTTCAATGCTTTTGAAACATGTGCGCCATATAGCCAACATACTGTTTTAAGGGAAAACCAATATGTGACAGATGATATCGTTCATACTGTGATCCGGGATTCAGTGGATTTTGAGATTTTCATAGATGATAATCCGTTGTATATTGACACGCTGTTTCAGGATGACGGATTTATTATCAAACGTAAAAGCTGTTGGCTGCGGCCTGGCAGACACGACATCACCCTGAAATCAGATGCATTAAATGTTTCTTACACATATCCTGTACATTGTCTCCTTTTCATGGTTGTATATGTGGAAAGCGGTGATGATCCCTGTTTTTGGATAACCAAACATTATCTGCCATTAAGAAGAAGATTGATTTAGATATCCCAACGGCCAACGGCCAATAGCTAACGGCCAACTCCCAACCGCCTCAAAACACCCCGTGCTCGTACAATGTTTTGATGCCGAGGCCGATGAGTACCAGTCCGGCAAGGAGGGAGGCCCATCTCTCCGGCACGGGTATGTGCTGCTTGCCGAGGGTGATGCCAATCAGGGAGACGATGAACGTGACGACGAAGATGATGAGGACGGTCAGGAGGATACGGGCCAGGCTGGAGTTCATCCCGAAGCCGATGCCCACCACGAAGGCGTCAATGCTCGTGGCCACGGCCAATGTGCAGATTACCCAATAGCGGGAGATGTCCAGTACCTTCTGTTCGTCGCCGCTGCGGAAGCCGTCCACGATCATCTTGATGCCTACCGCCGCCAGAAGCCCGAAGGCTATCCAGTGGTCAACCGACTCGATGGCCGACAGGCAGGCATTCCCGATCAGGGCACCAATCAAGGGGAACCCGCCCTGGAAGAGGGCGAAGGTGAAGGCCAGCAACAATCCGCGGGAATAGCTCATTTTGCTCTTCATCGCACACGTGGTGGAAACCACCAGCGAGTCCACGCAGAGGGCCAAGGCTAACAGAAAGGATTCTAACAGTGTCATAGACGATTATGCAGTACGCACCTTCTTGGGGTAAATGAGGGAAGCGACAATGGATACAATCAAAATGCCCAGAATGATCATCAGTGATGCCGTGGTGGAGATTGTGAGCCCGAAGAACTCATGCCCGATCATCTTGAGCCCGATAAAGCATAACAGGCCGCCAAGGCCGTATCTCAATAGCCAGAAGGTGTCGGTTACGTTGCTCAGCAGGAAGAACAGCGACCGCAAGCCCATGATGGCGAATATGTTGGAGAAAAAGACGATGAAGGTGTCGGTGGTGACGGAAAAGACAGCGGGAATGGAGTCCACGGCGAAGATGATGTCCGAAAACTCAATCACCAACAGCACAAGAAACAGCGGCGTCATGAAGAGCTTGCCGTCAATCTTGGTGAAGAAGTTGTGCCCGTCGCAGTTGGGCGTGAGACGGAAGTGCTTGGCAGCGAACTTCACCACGGGATGGTTGGCAGTGTCGATCTTTTCGTCGCCCTTATCGCGGAACATCTTGATACCGCTGTAGATGAGGATGACGCCGAAGATGGCTAAAATCCAGGAGAAGCGTTCCACCACGGCCCCCAAGGCGAAGATGAAGATGAAGCGCATCACGATGGCCCCGAGGATACCCCAGAACAGCACGCGGTGATAGTACTGTTTCTCAATGCCGAAGCTGGCAAAAATCATGATCATCACGAAGATGTTGTCGATGGAGAGCGATTCCTCTAAGAAGTAACCTGCCAGAAATTGGTTCGCCATCTCTTTCCGATACACATCCAGCGCACTGGCATAATCCAAGCCGGCAATCTCTTGGGCCAGCGTGCTCCCATGCGCGTACAGGTTCAGGTCGGCGAGGCTGGTGATACCGTGAATCCATTCGGCATGGAAACGGATGAGCAGTGCCATGCCCATGGCCATCAGCACCCAGATGCCCGTCCAGATGGCCGCCTCCTTGATTTTTATGACATGGTCTTTCTTGTGAAACACCCCCAAGTCCAAAGCTAACATGAAGGTAATGAAGACCATGAAAAGGACGAAGAACAGTATTCGTGATGTCATTTTTTATACTTTTTTTCTTTCCAATAAAATAATAAAGACCCATAGACACAGCGGGTGCGTCCATGAGTCTTATTGCTTAGGAGCGGCACCATGCCATCCGATGGCAGGGATTGTTGATGCCGTTCACGGCTTGCGCCGCCAATTACTCCCTCATATTCTTTTTCATCAGACCTTGATCTCAACGTCCACGCCGCTCGGTAATTCGAGCTTCATCAGGGCGTCGATGGTCTTGGAGGTGGTGCCGTAAATGTCCAAGAGTCTCTTGTAGGTGGAGAGCTGGAATTGCTCTCTGGACTTCTTGTTGACAAAGGTGGAACGGTTCACCGTGAAAATTTTGGTGTGCGTTGGCAATGGAATAGGTCCAACCAATACAACATCCTTGTCGTCCTTGACACCCTTGACCGTCTTCACGATCTTCTCGGCTGACTTGTCAACCAGGGTGTGGTCGAATGATTTCAATTTGATTCTAATTCTGTGACTCACTGTTTTTGTTTTTTAATTATTACGTAATATGTTTTTTTCTGTATTTTCCTATAAAATAAATCTTCCGACATTCATGATATAGTCCTTGACTTCGGGTGGAACTTCCGCGTATTTCTGGAATTCCATACTGAATGTTGCCCGGCCGGATGTGATGGAACGCAAGGTTGTCACGTATCCGAACATCTCGGCCAGAGGCACTTGAGCCGTAATCACCTGGAATCCGACCTTGGCGTCGATCTGCTCCAACACGGAGCGACGGCGGTTGAGGTCGCCGGTCACGTTGCCGATGTACTCGTCCGGCGTGGTGATCTCCACCTTCATGATGGGTTCCAAAATGCAGGTGTCGATTTGCTGGAGGGCGTCCCGGAAACCGATCTTGGCGCAGATCTCGAATGCGAGGGCGTCAGAATCGGCGGGGTGCGTCTCCCCGTCCAAAACGGTCACCGACATGGATTCCACGGGGAATCCGTATTTGCCGTTCGACATGGCGAGCTTGAATCCCTTCTCGGCGCCGGCCAGATACTCTTTCGGTATGGCCCCGCCTTTCACCTCGCTCTGGAATTTCAGCCCTTTCTCGCTGTAAGGCAGCGGGTCGAGGCGGAAGTCCATGACGGCGAAGGAACCCTTGCCGGCGGTCTGCCGTTTGTAGGCTGCGTGGTATTGCAGCGGGGAGGCTAATGCCTCCTTGTAGGCCACGCGCGGCTTGCCGTGGTTGCAGTCCACGTTGAACTCGCGCTTGAGGCGGTCCAGCAGGATGTCCAAATGCAACTCTCCCATACCGCTGATGAGCGTCTGCCCCGACTCCGAATCCTCCCGCACCATGAAGGTGGGGTCTTCGTCGGAGAGCTTCTCCAAGGCTTGCATCATCTTGTCCTCATCGTCCTTGGTCTTTGGCTCGATGGCGATTTGGATCACCGGTTCGGGGAAGGTGATGCTTTCCAGAATCACGGGATGCTTCTCGTCGGTGAGGCTGTCGCCGGTGTGGATCTCCTTCATGCCCACGAGGGCCACGATGTTTCCTGCCGAAACGCTCTCTAACGGCTGTTGCTTGTTGGAGTGCATTTGGAGGATCTTGGAGACCCGTTCCCGTTTGCCGGTGGAGACGTTGTAGAGCGTCTCGCCGGATTTGAGCACGCCGGAATAGACTTTGATGAAGGTCAGTTTTCCGACGTACGGGTCGGTGGCGATTTTGAAGGCCAGAGCCGAAAACGGCGCGTTGGCGTCGCAAGGACGGGTTTCCTCGGCTTCCGTCTTGGGGTTCGTGCCGGTGATAGCAGGCATGTCCAAGGGGGAGGGAAGGTACATCACGATGGCATCCAGCAGCTTCTGCACTCCTTTGTTCTTGAAGGAGGACCCGCAGAGCACCGGTTCGATGTGATGCTCCAGGGTGGCTTTGCGGATGGTGGATACCAGTTCTTCGATGGTGATGCTGTCCGGGTCGTCGAAGTACTTCTCCATCAGGGATTCGTCTTCTTCGGCCAATGCCTCAATCAGCTTTGTGCGGTATTCGGCCACTTCGTCAGCCATGTCGGCGGGAATGTCGATTTCCTCGTAGGTGTTGCCCTGGTCCTCTTCATTCCACTGGTACGCCTTCATCTCCAGCAGGTCAACCACCCCGATGAAGGAATCCTCCACTCCGATAGGCAGTTGCAGTGGGATGGGGTTGGCGTTGAGCTTCTCACGGATCTGGTCCACTACGGCGTAGAAGTTGGCCCCTGAACGGTCCATCTTGTTGACGTAGCAGATGCGGGCGACATGGTACTTGTTGGCCTGCCGCCACACGGTCTCCGATTGCGCTTCCACACCGCCCACGGCGCAGAAAATGGCTACGGCTCCATCCAATATTCTCAAAGAACGTTCGACTTCAACGGTGAAATCAACATGTCCCGGTGTGTCGATAATGTTGATCTTGAAGTCGTTCGACTGGTGTTTCCACATCACCGTTGTGGCGGCGCTGGTAATCGTAATCCCTCGTTCCTGTTCCTGCACCATCCAGTCCATGGTGGCAGTTCCCTCATCTACTTCGCCGATTTTATAGTTCTTTCCGGTGTAGTAGAGGATCCGTTCCGTGGTTGTTGTCTTACCGGCATCGATATGGGCCATAATGCCAATATTCCGGATGTTCAGCAGATCTTCAGCCATTGGAATGTCCTCTTTTCAGTCAGAAACTATAGTGAATGTCAGAAGTTTTGTTACATGCGCATGTGGGCGAATGCCTTGTTGGCTTCGGCCATTCTGTGGATTTCCTCTTTCTTCTTGAAAGCGGCACCCTCGCTCTTGTACGCGGCCATGATCTCCTGGGCCAGCTTGTCGGCCATCGTCTGCTCGTGGCGCTTGCGGGCGAAGGATATTAAGTTTTTCATACCTACAGATTGCTTTCTGCCCGGCTTGATCTCCTCAGGGACGGGGAGGGTGGTACCACCGACGCGCTTGCTCTTGACCTCAACGCTGGGGGTTACGTTCTCCAGGGCTTTCTTCCAAACCTCGATACCGTTTTCCTTGGTCTTCTCCTCAACGATGTCGATGGCTTTGTAGAAGATTTCGAAAGCAAGGTTTTTCTTGCCTTTCAACATGATGTTGTTGACGAATTTCGTTACCTGTTCGTCATTGTACTTCGGATCCGGAAGAATGATCCTTTTTTTTGCGTGTGAATTTCTCATTTTTCTTGTATCTTCAATAATGATTATTTACTCTTGAATCGCCAATCACGGCGTTCAATTTACGATTTTTGGTTGAAAACAGCTTATTTCGCAGCTTTCTTGGGTCTCTTGGCACCGTATTTGGAACGACCTTGGAGACGACCGTCAACACCGGCGGAGTCCAACGCGCCGCGCACGATGTGATAACGGACACCCGGGAGGTCTTTGACACGACCGCCGCGCACCAGCACGATGCTGTGCTCCTGCAGGTTGTGGCCTTCGCCCGGAATGTAGGCGTTCACCTCTTTACCGTTGGTCATTCTTACCCTCGCCACCTTACGCATGGCTGAATTGGGCTTTTTAGGAGTGGTTGTGTAAACCCTCAAGCAAACTCCGCGACGTTGCGGACAGGCATCCAATGCCCTTGACTTACTCTGTGAAGTAAGCTTTTTTCTTCCTTTTCTTACTAATTGTTGAATTGTAGGCATACAATTTAATTTGTTAAACTTTTAATTATTATAGTTTTATACCCCTAATTTTTGGGCTGGCAAAAATACACTTTTTTCTTTATCGTTCAGTAAGTCAGAGAATTTTTTTATTCCCGTTCAAAATGGCAAAAAAAAACTGCCCGAAGGCAGTCTTTTTTATCTCCGTTTCTTGCCTGCATTGACAGGGCCTGTGGGTTTCTCTTCGGCGGCAGCTTTCTTCTTGCTGACCATGTCCTGCTTGTACTTGTTATCGATGTTGAAGTACTCGTGGACGTGTCTCGGAGTGAGTATTCCCTTGATTTTCTTGTAGAAACCGGACTCCAGGTTGAGAAGGTTCTTGCGGAGCTCGAACTTCTGGTCGTGGAGATAGGTGAGCTGGCTGTCGGTAAGCCTATCGATCACTTCTTTGTTCTGGCCGGAACCGTTCAGTTTGATGCCTTTCTTGGCCAGGTTGTTACGGTAGGTTTCGAAGGCTTTCACCTCGCTGCGCACATACTGTTCGTAGGCAGTCCAGAAAGTTTTGCTTTCCGTGGCGTTCAGCTTGAGTTTCGCCCGCATGTTGTCCATGCGATCTTTGACAATCTTGTTGGGGTCCTCTTTCACCTGGGCCTGAAGGGCGCAGAGAAAAGCTGTCATCAGACAGACGAATGCAATCAGTCGTTTCATATCGTTTCCTTTTTAGTAATTATAATAATCCATTTGTGCCAATTCGGAGCTGTAGTAGTCCACCATCTGGTCTTCCAACTGGCTGTCGGCGGTGGTGATGGCCGTGTCGGCCACAACTTCTCCCGGAATCCTGTCGTTGTTCATGTAGCCGATGACGACGGTGCTGCAGATGACCAGCGCCATGACGGCGGCAACGGCAGTGAGCCAGATGTTGCGTCGGCGGGTCTTGTCCTTGCGTATCACGTTCATCATCTGCCCCGGCAGCTGTTCGAAGTAGCCTTCCGGAATGTTGTAATGCTCCTGTTTGCTTAATTGATCAAGATCTATCATCTCCATTTTTTTGAAAAAAACAGATTCGTTGACTATATAAAAACTAAAAGGTTAAATGCTCGGAAATATTTTTTTTGATTTTTTCCGCGGCGAAGTGGTAGGAGGCCTTGAGGGCGCTCTCGGAGGTGTCGAAAATCTTGGACATTTCGGCGTATGGGGTCTCATCATAGTAGCGCATGGTGAACACGGCGCGCTGCTTGGGCGGCAGTTTCATGATGGCCTCCTGCAGCAGCTGCTCAATCTCATTCGGGGAGATGAAGTTGGTGTCGGCCTGGCTTACGACAAGGAAATCCATGTAGCTGTCGTCGGTCAGGTTGAGCAGTTTCTTCTTCTTCTCGATGAAGGAGAGAGCCTCGTTGATGCAGATCTTGGTGATCCACGTCTTCAGGGAGGAGTCGCCGCGGAATCTGTCGAGGTTGCGCCAGATCTTGATGCACACGTTCTGTGTCACGTCGTTGGCATCCTCGTGCAGCGTCACGATGCGGCGGGCGTTATAGTAGATCACCCGCTGGTATTTCTTCAGCAGCATTTCGAATGCCTGCTCGCGGGTCTTGCTGTTCTGGAACAGCGAGAGTATGAATTCGTCGGTTGCTTCGGGCATGGTGTGTTATTTGCGTGCGATGACTTTCTTGCATGCTTCCACGATGTGCTGCTGGTCCAAGCCGTACAGCTCCATCAGTTCATTGGGGGTACCGCTTTCGCCGAACTTGTCGTCCACGGCCACCATCTCCACGGGTGCGGGCTGGCGGCGGCAGAGCAGCTGGCAGACGGAATCGCCCAACCCGCCGTTCATGAGATGCTCCTCGGCGGTGACCACACAGCGGGTCTTGGCCACGGAGGCCAGAATGGCTTCCTCGTCCAACGGCTTGATGGTGGCAATGTCAATGACCTCGGCGGAGATGCCCTGCTCGGACAGCTCGTAGGCGGCTTGCAGGGCTGGCCATACCAAATGCCCGGTGGCTATGATGGTGACATCGGTGCCCTCCTGCATCGTCAGAGCCTTGCCGATGATGAAAGGCTGCCCTTCAGGCGTGAAGTTGGGCACGGAAGGACGTCCGAAACGGAGATATACGGGGCCGTTGTACTCGGCGGCGGCAATCGTGGCCATCTTGGTCTGGTTGTAGTCACAGGGATTGATCACCACCATATTCGGCAGCATTTTCATCAGCCCCAAGTCCTCCATCATCTCGTGGGTGGCTCCGTCTTCCCCGACGGTGAGGCCGGCATGGGAAGCGCATATTTTGACGTTGAGGTTGGAATAGGCCACCGTCATGCGGATCTGGTCATAGACACGCCCGGTGATGAACCCGGCGAAGGCACTGGCGAAAGGCACTTTGCCGCTCAAGGCGAGGCCGGCACTGATGCCCACCATGTTCGCCTCGGCAATGCCCACCTGGATGAACCGGTCGGGAAAAGCCGCTTTGAAATCTCCCATCTTCACACTGCCGGTGACATCGGCCGTGAGGGCGAATACGTTGGCGTTCTGCTTGCCTGCTTCCACCAATCCGGCACCAAAGCCGGAACGGGTGTCCTTGAAATCGTTGCACTCTATTTTTTCCATTATCGTTGTTGGTTTTTGTCAAAATTATTTTTGCGTGCAAAAATACGAAATTTGATAATTATGAGTTATCCAAAATAACATTTTCTTATGCGTTTATGTTTTAACGCTCTACAAGCATGCTGAAAATAAGGCTGTGTCGCCTTTTGATTTTGACAACTTTTACGCTGTCAATCAGTTACGCTTTTTGCCAGTCGGATGGCGAATGGCGTGTGCGACACGTTGTGCCTCAAAGCATGTCGTTCAAGGCCGACACGCTCTCCATCCGGGCCGAGACGTTCGTTATTCTTGATGTGCCATCCTCCGCCTATCGCCTCGATCCGATAGCCGCTGTGGTCTATCTGCAGGATTCGGCCCTGTTGGGCAAAACGCTGGTCTATCGCTATCAGACATACGCGCTGGATTTTGCCAAGCCGTACGCTCACAAGTCCCGCGCGCTCATCGAGTCGCCTACCTATCGCTATCAGCCTGCCGTGGGCCAGCTCCGGACGGTGGCGGACTTGCAACAGGACAACCAACTCCTGAGCAACGGTTCCATCTCACGGGGCGTTTCCGTCGGAAACCGGCAGGACCTGGTTCTCAACTCCACGCTGAACCTGCAACTCTCCGGACAATTGTCGGAGGATGTGCGGGTGGAGGCCTCCATCTCGGACAAGAATATTCCCATCCAGCCGGAAGGGAATACACAATATTTGCAAGATATCAATAATATATTTATAACATTATATATTAAACAATATTTAGAAATATCTGCCGGCGATGTGTTGGTTCAGAAACCATCTTCCCAGTTCCTCTATTTGTCGCGAAATCTGTTGGGCATGAAGGCGAAAGGGCTTTTTTCAAAAGACAGCGTATTCCGAATGACCAGTCAGTTGGGCGGCGGCGTGACAAAAGGCACATACGCCCGACAGTCGATAGAACCACAGAACGGAGTACAGGGCCCTTATCGTTTGTACGGGAAGGCCAATGAAATCAATATAGCCATCGTAGCGGGTTCCGAGCGCGTGTATGTGGATGGCGTGTTGCTGACACGGGGGCAGGATCACGATTATGTGATGGATTACAATACGGCGGAAATCACCTTCACACCCGCCATGCTGGTCACGTCCGAGAAGCGTATCGTGGTGGAGTTTGAATATACCGACCGCCATTACACCCGTTACAGCCTGTTCTCGTACAATTCCATGATGTTAGGGAAACGCCAGCGTTGGACGCTGGACGTGCATTATTTCCGCGAGCAGGATCTGAAAAACCATCCTGTGCAGCCTGAACTGACCGATGCGGAGAAGCTGTTCCTGTCCCGATTGGACGGAGATACGCCGTATGCCTATTTTGCGCGATGCGATTCGGCAGCGTTCTCGCCGGAACAGATTCTCTATGCCCGTCGCGACACGTTGGTGGCGGGACAATATTATCCCGTCTATGTCTATTCCACATCAGAGACGGAACAGCTTTTTCGCCTCAGCTTCACGTATTTGGGTCCGAATAAAGGGTCGTACCGGCTGCTTCGGAGCACGGCCAACGGACGGGTGTTCGGCTGGGTGGCTCCCGAGGACGGCGTGCCGCAAGGCGATTACGAGCCGGTGGTCCAACTGGCCACCCCGATGCTGACGCAGATGCTGACCGTGTCGGGGCGGTATGCGTTCCGTCCGCAGTCGTCGGCCCGTGTCGAACTGGCCCTCTCCCACAAGGATGTCAACACATTCTCCAAACTGGATAATCGTGACAATGTCGGATTCGCTTTCGATATGGGCGTCCATCATCAGCAAATGCTGGGTAAGCGTCAGGAGAAAAGTCGGTTGTGGTCCCTGGTGACGGACTTGGACTGGCAGTTCGTACACAAGAACTTTCGGGCTGTGGAGCGTTTCCGGGAGGTGGAGTTCGCCCGTCAGTATAATTTGGCAGAAGACCAGTCTTTCACACATTCGGAGCAGATGCTGCATGCCGAGCTTGCCTTGGCTCACCCGAAGTTTTCCACTACGCATTATCGTGTCAACTGGTTCAACAGGATAGGGGAGCTGAATGCCTTGCGGCAGGAGTTGGTCTCGGATAATTATCTGAAACACTGGGTGCTCAAAACCAACACCTCATTTCTTTCCACTCGGGATTCCGTGCAGCAAAGTGCGTTCTGGTCTTCCCAAAACCAGATTGCCTATCGTTTTTCAAAATTGGAGCTTGGTATTCGGAATCTGTTGGAGAACAATATGTTCCGAACAACGGATGCGGGGTTGCTTCGTCCATCCAGTTATGCTTTTTATGAAACGATGGCCTATTTGAAGAGTGATTCTGCCTCTGTTCAGTATCAGGTTTCGTATAAGAATCGGGAGGAGATGCTTCCTGTGGAAGACCGTCTCCGACTTCATACGGACATACATGAGGCGGGGGCTTCCCTTCGAATCGACCGGCTGAAGAACCAGCATATCCTGTTTGCGGCCACTTATCGGAACCAGTGTCTGCGGGATTCGACCGACGGGCATGCTTCGGAGCATTATTTCGTCGGAAATGTCGAATATACAGGACGTTTCTGCAAGAATGCCATTGTGTTGAGCACGTATTACGAGGCGGGTAGTGGCATGGAGTTGAAGAAGGCGTTCACCTTTCTGAAGGTGGCGGCAGGGCAGGGGACGCATATATGGATCGACTACAACGGCGACGGTTTGGAGGACATCGGAGAGTTTGAGGTGGCCGTCTTTCAGGACGAGGCGGACTATGTGAAAGTGTGGCTCGCTGGCACGGAGTATGTGAACACCTACAACAACCAGTTCACGCAGACAGTGCAGCTGCGACCGGCGGCGGTGTGGCAGCAGGCCGACGGATTCCGTCGCTTCCTGGCCCGTTTCTCCGATGTGGCCATGCTCCGTTCGCAACTGAAACACCAAAGGCCGAATTTCAACCCCTTTTATTCGAATCTTGAGGACACCGCTCTGATGGGCAGGCAGTTCACAGTCACCAATACCGTTTCATTCAACAACAGTGCCTCCAAGTTCGCCTTTGATTTCATTGTGCAGAAGTCCATGAACAAGAACCTCCTCTACTACGGCTATGAGCGAAACGGCATCTCATCGCAGCAGGTGGTGCTGAAGAGTGCGCCGAGTGCGGAGTGGTACTTGGAGGCGGGTTACCAGCACGGGGTGACTGTCAACCGCTCCGATTACCTGACGCAGCGTACGTATGAGATTGTGCGTCATCAGGCGGATGGGAAGGTGCGTTGCCAATACAACAACCGTTATTTTGGAGAGGTGATGTATCAGTTTGTAAATCAGCATAATAATCTTGGCGGTGAACATACGCGCTCGCATGAGGCGGGCGGCACCTTCACATACAGGTCGCCGAAATACGGTGCGGCGGTCGTCACGGTGCGCTATGTGCTCATCCGCGGAGAGGCCGGTACGGGCAATGCGGTCACATACGCCCTGCTCAAAGGATTGGCGGTGGGCCATAATGCGCTGTGGGGTGTCACCTACCAGGTGCCGGTGTCCGATTTCCTGCAGCTTTCGTTGCAATATGACGGACGTGTTTCGGAAGGGCATCGTACGGTGCATACCGGCAGTGTGACTGTGAAAGCCCAATTTTAAGTAATTAGCTTATTCACAATATAATACATTATTGTTAGTTTAAATGGTATATTTTTTTGCTGGAAGGGGTGAAAGCAAAAGAAATTTATATTATCTTTGTCGCTTGAAAAAAAATAATGTCTAATGCGCATTGTAACTTTTTGGTAAAGGAGGGGTATAATGGGAGTTACTTATAGTAGTAGAATTTTTCGAAAAAAGTTATATATGATTGCAAGACAGGCTGTTATTGTATAACAAAACGAAAAACTAATATGATAGATTGGCAGAAAAAACTCTTGGTCTTATTGCTTTTCACCGGCATGTTCGGGGCGGTGGGTTATGCGCAGGATGATGCACAATTTACCCTTTTCCCTTGGGCAACTTCCTATTATAATGCGGGTGGTATTGGTGAGCAGAACAACACTTTGTGTTTTACGGCAATCTATAACAACAAATATGTGGGGTGGAAAGATATATATACGGTGAACGGTGTGGACTCCTCGAATAAGACGGCCCCGCAGGACTTTCTCTTTAACATGGAATCCTATTTGAAGAAGCTGCACGGCTCCATAGGCATATCGGTTGTGGGCGATTGGTTGGGCTTCTACGAGAATGTGGGGGTGAAATTGGGCTATGCGTACAAGTTGCGCATCGGCGGCGGTCATCTGGGTATTGGTGCCCAGCTTTCGCTGTTCAACCAGAAAATATCGAGCTCCAGTTTCCGTCCCATAGAGTCGGGCGACCCTGTGTTGGGAGGATTGGACAACTCCACGTTGGATATGGACTTCTCCTTCGGCCTTCTTTACACCACCGACCAGTGGTATGTGGGGGCAGGTCTGACCAACATCGCCGGGGCTTTGGACAAGGACCAGAAGCTGCGCCTCACGGGTGACCGCGGTACGCAGCGTAGCTCGCATCTCTATTTGCATGGCGGATACACCTGGATTATACCGGCTAACCCCAATTGGGAACTGCTTCCCCAAACGATGTTGAAAATGAGTTATTCACCTGTGCCCAAGATGGACGAGAACGGTAATTTCGTCCTGGATTCCAAGGGTAATTACATGTCAAAGGTGAAATTCAACGTGGTCCAATGGGATGTGATGCTCCTGGCCCGCTATAACGGTGTTTTCTGGGGTGGTCTCGGCTACCGTCTGCAGGATGCTGTTTCGGTGATTTTCGGAGCACGTCCGTTCTACAATTCCTCCAATATCTATCTCAAAGGTCTGGATGCCGGTCTTTCCTACAGCTTTACAGCCAATAAGTTGGGCTATCGTATCAACCGCAGTTTCGGTGATATTGAGGTGATGGTCCGCTACTGTTTCGACATCTACAAACCGGAGATTTTCTCAGGCTACGGTTCCACTCGTTCCATCTACAAGAACCAATATTAACATTTGTAAAGAAAATTAATGATAATAAATCAAATATACTCACGTTAGAAAAATCAATAAAATTTATACAAATGAAAAGGGTAGTTATTTTTCTTGCAGCAGCCTTAGTTGTGCTCTCCTCCTGTTCCAACGGTGGTGATGGACAACTTGTCGGCGTAAAGGATCGTCCGGATTTCTATGATGTGGATCCTTTCGGAATGGTCTATATCCCGACGGGCCACTACATCATGGGTGGCGGCGATCAGGATGTGCCGTTCGCTCTGACGCAACAGTCAAAGAACGTGACCGTTGCCGCGTTTTGGATGGACGAGACGGAAATCACGAACAACGAATACCGCCAGTTCGTGTATTGGGTCCGCGACTCCATCGCACACGTGCTCCTCGGTGACGCCGAAATCACCGAAGCCGAGAAGTACGGCCACTATCTGAAATACAAGAGTGGTGAGAACGAAGGTGAAGTCATAGAGCCCAAATTGATCAACTGGAAAGAGGAGATTCCTTGGGATTCCGACAACGAGGAGGTCCAGGCTGCTCTCAGCCCGTTGTACAACAAGGTCAACACGCGCTTCTATCACTATCGTCCCAACTCGACCAATGTCGCCATGTACAATTACGAGTACTGGTGGTATGACTACCGCAACTTCCGTGATCCGAAGGATCCCGACAACTTCGGTGCCTCCACCAAGGAGTTCGACAAGGAGGGCAGCGAATATGGTGGTCTCTATGCCAACCGTCCCAGCAGCTTGGGGAACGGATATCAGCGCTTTATCAAACATGAGGTGGTCAACATCTACCCGGACACCCTCTGCTGGGCGCATGACTTTGTCTATTCCTACAACGAGCCTATGGTGCTGAACTACTTCTCCAACCCGCAATACGACAACTATCCCGTGGTGGGTGTGAGCTGGCAGCAGGCCAAGGCCTTCTCTTACTGGAGAACACACCTCCGCATGTCCTGGCTCTCTTCCAAGGAGTATGCCAACGAGCATGAGTTCAGATTGCCCACCGAGGCGGAATGGGAATGGGCAGCCCGTGGCGGCAACAGCCTTGCCTCCTATCCGTGGGGTGGTCCTTATACCACCAACCAGAACGGCTGCTTCCTGAGCAACTTCAAACCCCAGAGAGGTAACTACATCGCTGACGATAACTTCTATCCCAGCATTGTGGCCCACTATCACCCGAACGACTGGGGTCTGTTTGACATGAGCGGCAATGTGGCTGAATGGTGCGAGGATGCCTTCGACAAGTCGGCTACGAACTTCACGCATGACATGAACCCGGTGTACACCTATTATGCCAAGAAGGACGACTCTCCGGCCAAGAAGAGAAAAGTGATCCGCGGCGGTTCCTGGAAGGATGTCAGCTACTATACGACCGTTTATGCGCGCACGTACGAGTATCAGGACACTTGTAAGTCCTACGTCGGATTCCGTAACGTGCAGTCCTACATGGGTCGTCAGCGTGGCGACGGTTCCAGCAAGAACGCATCTCACGTTTATTAATAGAAAATTATTATAACAAATTCATAAATCATTAACCAAATTAAATCTATCAAAAATGAATGCTATTGAAAGATTAGTCAGAACTAACGGGTACAAGAACTTCATGGCCAAGTTGTATGGCTGGGGTGCTGCTGTTGTGATTTTGGGCGCCTTGTTCAAGATCCTCCACTGGCCGGGTGCCAACATCATGCTTATGGTGGGTATGTTTACGGAGACCATCATTTTCTTCTTCTCCGCATTCGAACCCCTGCATGTCGAATACAACTGGGCTTTAGTATATCCGGAGCTGGCCATCGCCGAGGAACCGGCAGAGCCGAGCAAACGTGAGAAGAAGAAACTGGCCCAGAACGGTACGCCGACCCAGCAGCTTGACAAGATGCTGGAAGAGGCTAAGATCGGTCCCGAACTGATTGAGAGTCTGGCAACAGGTATGCGCAATTTGAGCGATAACGCCAAGAAACTGGCCGGCGTTTCGGATGCCGCCGTGGCTACCGACAGCTTCGTTGGCAACATGACCAAGGCCGCCGAATCCGTCCGCAATCTGACATTGAAATATGACAAGGCCGCTGCCGCCATCGATAGCGATGGTAGCGCTTCTGCCGCTTACGTCGAGAGCTTGAAGAAAGCCACCACGGCTGTCAACCAGCTCACCGCCGCCTACGAGCAGACCACGACCTACAAGGCTGAAATGGACAAACTCACGAACAATATCGCCGCCCTCAGCAAGGTTTATGGCAACATGCTTGCCGCCATGGGCGTCAACCCCAATAAATAGTCCGCATCATTTTAATCACTGTTTACACTAAATCATTAACTTAATTTATTAGATATGGGTGCAACAAATTGTCCGGAGACCCCGCGACAGAAAATGATTCAGATGATGTACTTGGTCTATACCGCCATGTTGGCGTTGAACGTATCTGCGGATATCTTGAACGCTTTCATCGTGGTGGACGACACATTGGCTATTTCCACACGCAACGCCACACAACAGAATTTCGCCGACTACAACTGGTTTGAACAGCAGAAGACGATTCTGGGTGAGGCTAAGATTCACGATGCATACGTTAACGCGCAGAACCTCAGAAAAGAGACTGACAAGATGGTGAAATACATTGAGAATATGCGCCAGGACCTGATTTTCTACGTTGATGGTGACACGTTGGTTGAAATCAAGAACGAGAAAGGCAAGAAGGTGAAAGTCCCCTCCACGGTCTCCACAATGAAGGCGAAGGAGAACTTCGACAAGCCTACCGACTATATGATCAACAAGAAGCACGCTTACGAGCTTGCAGATAAGATCCGGGAATACAAGAAGAACATCCTTAAGCTGGCGAAACCCGCCGACCGCGAGAGACTTTCTGAAGGTCTGGGTCTGAATGTGGACCAGAAGTTCACCAAGGAAGGTGCCGTGCAGACGTGGGCGGAGCACAATTTCGACCATATCATCGCAGCGGCTGCCGTCACCCTCTTGAATAAGGAGGTGGGTGAGGTCCGCAACGCCGAGTCCATGATGCTCACCTACCTGAAGGCCTCCATCAGTGCCGAGGACTTCAAGTTCGACCATGTGGAGGGCCGTGCCATCCCGAAATCCCAGATGGTGTTCTCCGGCGACAATTACGAGGCTGACATCATCGTGGCTGCTTACGACACGAAATCCACTCCGGAAGTCTTCTACAAGATGGGTGCTGACACGCTGACCGAAGCCGGTCTGGCGGGTGCTACCAAGCTGGAGGGCGAAAACGGCGTCGTGAAACTGAAACTCGCCGCGGGCGATGTGGGTGAGAAACGCTATGCCGGTTTGATTAAGATTATGGACCCGAGCGGCCAACCGAAATACTACGGCTTCAGCGACAAATACGCTGTGCTGAAACCGTCTGCTACGATTGCGGCTGACAAGATGAACGTGCTTTACGCAGGTATTGCCAACCCTGTGTCCGTATCCGCTCCGGTGGATCCCGGCAAGTTGAGCATCTCGTTCCCCGGCTGTAATGTGAGCAGCCAGGGTGCCGGCAAGTTCGATGTGTCGGTTCCCGCTTCCTTGATCGGAAGGACCGTCACTGCCACAGTTTCTGCCAAATTGGGTGAGTCCACCAAGCAGCTCGGTGCCACCACCTTCCGTGTGAAGAAGGTTCCCGATCCTCGTGCCGTGCTGGGTGCCAACATCCGCGGTGGCAAACACGCCAAGGCTGAGCTTACCGCCAACCCGGTGCTTCGTGCCACGATGGGTGAGGACTTTGCCTACGACTTGAAATGGAAAGTCAACTCTTTCCGCGTTATCTTCGTGAGCAAGGGTATGGAAGACCCCGCCATGGTTTGCCAGGGCGGTGCCCTCTCGGAGGCTGTGAAAGCCAAAATCCAGAAGTCTCCCGCCAATACGGTTATCTACTTCTCGGATATCAAAGTGTCGTCCGAGGCCGGATCCCGTACACTTGACGAATTTTCTGTTCGTATCAGATAATTTTAAAACTACTATATTATGAAAAAGTTTGGTTTGTTATTAATCGGAATTTTCGCCTTCTCATTCGCTTTTGCACAGGATGATGAGGAAGGCAGCACCATGCAGCAGCCTATCAACCGCGCCCCGGCAGAATTTGCTTGGGAGCAGGTGGATGTGGGCGAGTTCTCGGACCCCGTTCCGTATGCGCCCATCCGGCAGGCTGACGTGATGTACTATTACACCATCTGGAGAACCATCGACCTCCGGGAAAAGGTGAACCACCCGCTCTACTTCCCCACGGAAGTGCGCGGCACGTGGCGCAGCCTTGCCCAGACCATCTTCGATGCCATCGATATGGACAACCCCGAAAAGACGGAAGGAGTTCTGCCCGTCTATACGGATGACATGTGCCTGGAGCCCACTCCGCGTGGAGATTTGAGAGGCAACCTGGCCATTTCCTACAATATCGATGATATTGACATTGAAACGGGTGAGGTCATTGGTACCAAGCCGGTGGAGATTCCCTTCGAGCCGAAGGACATTATTTCCTACAATATCAAGGAAATATGGTATTTCGACAAGCAGACCTCCACATTCAAGACCCAGATTCTGACTCTCGAACCCATTATGGAGTATGTGCGCCCCAACACATCTTCCAATTTCGATGAGGATCAGGAGGAGAATGTGAGTGAGGCCCCGGTGAAGAAACGTATCGGTTACATCTATTATAGTGAGCTGAGACCGTTCCTCGCCAAGCAGGAGGTTTATAATGTGCGCAACAACGCCCAGCGTCTCTCTTTTGATGATCTGCTGACCTGGAAGCGCGAGTTTGCCTCCCTGATTTACAAGCAGGCCAATGTGTATGACCGTGAGATTCAGGAATACATTACCAATTCCCGCGACCAGCGCATTGAATCCGAGCGGATTACCGACGAGCTTCGTAAATTCGAAAGCGACCTTTGGGAATTTTAAAAACAAAAACCAGACTTTTTTCATAGAATATAAAACGGGTGCCGAGGGTACCCGTTTTTTTTTACCTTTGCAAAAAAAATATTCCTATGATTGTAATTACGGGTGCGGCCGGTTTTATTGGCAGTTGTATGGTGGCTAAAATGAATGAGATGGGCCGCCGTGACATCGTTATGGTGGATGATTTTTCCAAGGAAATCAAACGCCGGAACTGGGAGGATAAGTTGTATCTGGACAAGATACATCGGAATGATTTCTTCCAGTGGGCTGAGCAGCATGTTGACGACATCGAATGGATTATCCATCTGGGTGCCCGCACGGACACCACGGAGTTTGATTATTCCGTCTTTGAGGAATTGAATGTGGACTACACACGGCGGGTATGGAATCTGGCCGCCAAACATGGGATTCCGCTTATATACGCCTCCTCGGCGGCCACGTATGGCGCGGGTGAGTTGGGCTATGTGGATCAGGAACAGTTGGCATACCGCCTACAGCCCCTGAACCCGTACGGCAAGTCCAAGAACGAGATCGACAAGTGGATTCTGAAGCAGCCTTCAGCCCCGCCGTATTGGTACGGGTTCAAGTTCTTTAATGTCTATGGCCCGAACGAGTACCACAAGGGGCGGATGGCGTCGGTGGTGTTCCATGCGTTCCATCAGATTCAGGATACAGGGAAGGTGAAGCTCTTCCGCTCGCACCGTCCGGATTACGCGGACGGCTACCAGTTGCGCGATTTTGTGTATGTGAAGGATCTGGTGCGGGTGCTGTACTGGTTCATGAACCATCATCCGGCCAGCGGGATTTACAACCTCGGTACCGGTCTGGCGCGGCCTTTCTTGAGCTTGGCGGAATCGACCTTCGCTGCGATGAAGATGGAACCGAATATTGAATTTGTGGATATGCCGGAGGATATACGGGAAAAATACCAGTATTTCACGGAAGCGGATATGCATAAGATGCGTGGGGTGGGCTATAGGAGGCCGTTTTACTCGTTGGAAGATGGGGTCAAGTCGTATGTGCGGCGTTATCTGCTCAAAGACCGGGTTTATTCGTTATCCACAAAAAGGTTTTAAATTCTTTTTTTTAGTGCGCTTGTTATATTAAAGTTTTTTATATCTTTGTCTTCCCTAAAACTACAAATTTTTATTGTCGATAGTCTATTAGTCTAATAAATTTTTGCCAATGAAAAACTATACGGATAAGGAGATTCTGCAGACCTTGAAAACGGTTTTTGGTTACGACAAGTTCAAAGGTGACCAATTGAAGATTATTAAATCGTTGCTCAAGGGCAAAGATTGTTTCGTTATCATGCCTACTGGTGGTGGCAAGTCTTTGTGCTACCAGCTGCCGGCACTGATGAAGGAGGGCACGGCCATCATCATCTCCCCGCTGATCGCCTTGATGAAGAACCAGGTGGATGCCATCCGGAACTTCGGCACGGACATGGGTATTGCCCATTTCCTCAACTCCTCGCTGACGAAAATGGAGATCAACGAGGTGAAGCAGGACCTCATTTCCGGTAAGACGAAACTGCTGTATGTGGCTCCCGAGTCGCTGACGAAAGAGGAGAACGTGAAGTTCTTCCAGGATGTGAACATCTCCTTTTACGCTATCGATGAGGCTCACTGTATTTCGGAATGGGGACACGATTTCCGTCCGGAGTACCGCCGCATCCGCGCCATTATCAACAAGATTGGCAAAAAGGTTCCGGTGATTGCGCTGACGGCCACGGCCACTCCCAAGGTGCAGAGCGATATCCAGAAGAACCTCGGCATGGATAAGGCGGAGATTTTCATCTCGTCGTTCAACCGGCCGAATCTGTATTATGAAATCCGGGAGAAGACCAAGGACGTGGACAAGGAGGTGGTGAAATTCATCAAGAACCACCCCGGCAAGTCGGGTATCATCTACTGCCTGAGCCGGAAGAAGGTGGAGGAGCTTGCTTCGTTCCTGCAGGTGAACAAGATCCGGGCCCTGCCGTATCATGCGGGTCTGGACTCGCGCACGCGTGTGCAGAACCAGGATGACTTCCTGATGGAGAAGGCCGACGTCATCGTGGCCACCATCGCCTTCGGTATGGGTATTGACAAGCCCGATGTGCGTTTTGTCATCCACTACGATATGCCCAAAAGTCTGGAAGGCTACTATCAGGAGACCGGTCGTGCCGGCCGTGACGACGGCGAGGGCCTCTGCATCGCCTTCTATGATTACAAGGATCTGCACAAGTTGAAGAACTTCTCCAACAAGAAGTCGGTGGCCGAGCAGGAGGTGGTGAACCAGCTGCTGGCGGAGACCGCCTCGTATGCGGAATCGACCAGCTGCCGCCGCAAACATCTGCTCCACTATTTCGGTGAGAACTATGAGGAGGAGAACTGCCACAACTGCGACAACTGCAACCATCCGAAACCCAAGATGAACGCTTCGGAGCTTATTGTGTTGGCTATGGAAGTGATTCAAACGGTGAAACAGCAGTTCAAGGAAGACCAGATTATCGACATTCTGATTGGTAATAAAACAACTTCCATCGTCAAATTCAAGCATAACAAGCTCAAACAGTTTGGCGAGGGACAGGATTACGACGAGAAATTCTGGTCCAACATCATCCGTCTGGCCATTTTCGATGGCCTTATTGTAAAGGATGTGGAGAATTACGGTCTGCTCAAAATCACCCCGAAAGGGGAGAAGTATATGCTCAACCCCTATTCCATCATGACCACCAAGCCGGCGAAGGAGAATGAGGAGGAGGAAGACGAGGTGATTGACAATGTGGTCGGTGGCGTAGAAGAAGCCTTTGATACGGCCCTCTTCGGTCTGCTGAAAGATTTGCGGAAGGATATCTCCAAGGAGGAGAATTTGCCTCCGTTCGTGATCTTCCAGGATCCCTCGTTGGAGGATATGTGTATCCAGTATCCCACCACGATGGAGGAGATGACGCACATCGCCGGTGTGGGTGTGGGTAAGGCGCAGAAGTACGGCAAACGTTTTATCGAACTTATCCGCAATTATGTGGAGGAGAATGAGATAGAGCGTCCACAGGACTTTGTGGTGAAATCCGTGGTCAAGAAGTCGGCCATCAAGGTGTTCATCATCCAGAGCATTGACAGGAAGGTGAGCTTTGAAGATATCGCCATCGCCAAGGGTTTGGATATGAATGAGTTGTTGAGCGAGATAGAGATGATTGTCTCCTCCGGCACCAAGATTGACATCAGCTATTATATTGATGAGGAGATTGAGGAGTACCACCAGGAGGACATTCTGGACTATTTCGCCAATGCGGAATCGGATTCGGCAGAGAAGGCACTTGAAGTGCTGGGTGAGGACGAATACACCTTGGAGGAGATCCGCGTGATGCGCATCAAGTATTTGTCGGATGTAGGGAATTAAGAGTTTAGAGATTAGAGTTGAGAGTTTAGAGTTTTGAAAAAAGAAATAAGAATAAAATGGAAGAGATTAGAGAAAACAATTTGTTAAATGAGAATGTTGTGCCGGACGAGGTTATGCCTGGCTTTGTAGCGGCGGAATCGAAAGAGAAGAGTGAGCGTCAGGCACCGGAAACGCCGGAGCAGCCGGATGGTGAACCCGAGATGCGGATGGAACCGGAAGAGGCCAGCAAAGGCAATGATGGCACCTGTGATGCGCGAGCCAAGCGTTGTCGGATAGGGCAGTGGATTTTCAACGCCCTGATGCTGGCGGCGGTGGTCACGCTTTTTATCCTCCATTTCTGCCATAAGCCGGAGAAGTATGCCGCACCGTTAGTGTCGGGACAGCCTGGCAACGGGGATGTGGTCTATGTGAATATCGACACCATCAACGAGAAGTATGAGATGGTCTCATTGCTGACGGACAGCATTGAGATGGAGAAGCAGCGTCAGGCGGTGGTGTTCCAGAACCGTCAGAAAGCGCTGGAGCAGAAGCTGAGCAACTACCAGAACAATATGCAGAGCGGCCAGCTTACAGCCCAGCAGGCACAGTACGCCGAGGCCTCGCTGCAGCAGGAGAGCCAGCGTTTGCAGAACGACTACGCAGTGGCGGTGGAAGCCCTTGAGGCCCGCTATACGGCAGCACTGGCCCAGATTGCCGATTCGTTGAAGGCGGCCACTGCACGCGTCAACAAGAAGTACAACGCCTCGTTCGTGTTCAGCTACGGCGCCGGCGGACAGATGCTGTGCGCCGACCCCACCAAGGACATCACCAACGAGGTGCTGGATGAGCTGAACAAACCCTTTACCAGAAAACATAAATAATAGAATCGGGTATGCAATTGGAAGAGAAGAAGTCGAAAGGCGTTTGCTGGCATTGTGTGCTGCTGGTTGCGGCGTTGCTGCTGTTGGCCGGATTGTTGGTCTATGCAGCCCTGCGGGAAAAGGAGGCTGTTACGGATGCGGTGGAGCCAGTGGACCCGGAATTGGCCGCACTGCACGAGTTCCCCCCGATGGATTTTGCCGATACCCTCTATTATGAAAAGGCTGTAGCGACATACGAGGGGGATGATCCGAAGGATGTCTATTATTATGAGAAAGACAGCCTTGGAATGCCCACGACCAAAAAGGTGCACGAGACGCATTACTATCCCGGCAAGGTGCTGTTTATTGATGGTAATTTGTCGGAGGGGACCAACCGCGACGGTCTCTGGTACGCCTATCATAAGAACGGCAATGTGCAGACGATGGCCCATTACAAGAATGGCAAGGAGGATGGACGATATACGGTCTATTATGAGAATGGGAATGTGCGTTATACGGGATTCTACAAGGATGGCAAAAGAGTGGGCGAGTGGAAGTTCTACGATGAGGAGGAGAAGCTGACGCATACGAAGGATTTTGATAATAAATAGTAGAGAGTTTAGAGGGGTTTTAGGAGTTAAGAAACTAAGGAGTTAAGAAGTTAAAGCTAATGGCTAACAGCTAAAAGCTAATAGCCAAATCGCAAATAAATCAAAGAATTAATAACCAAAATACATCAATTTTATGGAATTACCTTTTGCAGAAGCGTGGAAAATCAAGATGGTGGAGCCCATCAAGAAATCCACAAGAGAAGAAAGAGAAAAGTGGCTTCTTGAAGCGCACAACAACATTTTCATGCTGAAGAGCGACTATGTTTACATTGACCTGTTGACCGACTCGGGTACGGGCGCGATGAGCGACCGTCAGTGGAGTGCCATGATGATGGGTGATGAGAGCTACGGTGGCGCCCGCTCCTTCTATCACATGAAAGACACCATCACGGAGCTTACCGGCTTCCAGTTCGTCATCCCGACGCACCAGGGCCGTGCTGCCGAGAATGTGCTGTTCAGTTATTTGGTGAAGCCCGGCAACATCATCCCCGGCAACGCCCATTTCGACACCACCAAGGGACACATCGAGAGCCGCAAGGCCTTCGCTATTGACGTTACCGTTCCGGAAGCGTATGACACCCAGTTGGAAGTGCCTTTCAAAGGCAATGTCAGTCTGGAGAAGTTGGAGAAGGTGCTGAAAGAGAACCAGGGCAATGTTCCGTTCATGGTGCTCACCGTCACGAACAATACGGTTGGCGGCCAGCCGGTCAGCATGAAGAACATCCGCGAGACCTGCGAACTCTGCCACAAGTACGGCGTGCCCGTCAACATTGACAGTGCCCGTTTTATTGAGAACGCCTATTTCATCAAAACCCGTGAGGAGGGCTATGCCGACAAGACTCTGCGCGAAATCTGCAAGGAGATGTTCAGCTATGCTGACAGCATGACCATGAGTGCCAAGAAGGACGGCCTCGTGAACATGGGCGGTTTCATCGCTACCAACAAGGAGGAATGGTACGAGGGTGCCAAGCTCTTCTGTATTCCTTTCGAGGGCTTCCTGACGTACGGCGGTATGAACGGACGTGACATGGATGCTTTGGCAGTGGGTTTGAAGGAGAACATTGAGTTTGACATGGTGGAAACGCGTATCAAACAGGTGCAGTATCTGGCTGACAAGCTGGATGAATACGGCATTCCTTACCAGCGTCCCGCTGGTGGCCACGCCATCTTCGTGGATGCCGACAAGGTGCTGACGCAAATCCCCAAGGAGGAGTTTCCGGCCCAGACGCTGACGTGCGAACTCTATCTGGAAGCCGGTATTCGTGCTTGCGAGATCGGCTATGTGCTTGCCGACCGTGATCCTGTGACCCGCGAGAACCGTTTCGGAGGCAACGACTTCGTGCGCCTCTGCATCCCGCGCCGTGTCTATACCAACAACCACATGGACGTGATTGCCGCCGCTCTCAAGAATGTGTATGACCGCCGCGAAACCATCACCCGCGGTCTGGAAATCACCTGGGAGGCTGCCTTGATGCGCCATTTCACCTGCCAGTTCAGAAGACTGAAATAAGAGATGATTTTATAATGGTAGGTCGGCGGGCTTGCCCGCCGACCTATTTTTTTCCATAAAAATCCAATCCTATGTTGATCGTTGGCGATGTTCTGGTCTCGGATGAGCTGATAGACAAATACTTTTGCTGTGACTTGACGCAGTGCGCGGGCGCGTGTTGCGTGGAGGGCGATGCCGGCGCCCCCGTAGCAGCGGACGAGGTGGCGGATCTGGATAGCTGCTACCCTGTTTTCCGGCAGTATATGACCGATGCGGGCGTCTCTGCGGTGGAGGCCGTGGGAGAAACCTTTGTGCTGGATGGCGACAGCTTCGGCACGCCGCTGATTCCGGCCACCAAGGCGTGCGCCTTCTCTTTTGAGGAGGATGGCATCACGAAATGCGCTATTGAAAAGGCTTTCCTGCAGGGCGAAATCTCTTTCAGAAAGCCAATATCCTGCTATCTCTATCCTATTCGTGTCAGCAGGGTTGGGAAGTACACCGCCCTGAACTATCACCATTGGGACATCTGCAAAACGGCATGTGAAAAGGGCAGAGCGTTGGCCCTGCCCGTCTATAAGTTCCTCAAAGAGCCTCTGATACAGGCTTTTGGGGAGGAATGGTACCATGAATTGGAGGTAGCTATAGAATCTCGTAGCTCCGTTTGACGAATTCGCTCAGCTTCTCGCCCGTGAGGATGTTCTGGGAGAGCAGAGCCAGATCGATCATCTGCTGCACTAACTTGGTGCGCGTGGCCTCGTCGCTCTCGTTCAGGATGCGCCCGGCCAGCGGGTGGTTGCCGTTGACCACAATATTATAATGGTTGAAATCACCGTAGAAGCTCTGTTGCCCTGACACTTTTTCCATATCCTTGAAACGTCGCATGAACTCGTTCTGCGTGATCATCACGGGCAGGTCCGTCTCGCTGAGGCTCTCTACCATGACGGTGTAGGTCTTCTCGTCCACATTTTTGGTGAAAAACTCTTTCAGTGACTTCTGCTGCTCCTCCGAGAGTTTGGAGGGGAACGTCTCATCTTTTTTCTCGATGAGCTTGTCGATGGTGTCGGCGTCCACGCGCGTGAAACGCAGCTTCTCGTTTTTCTGTTCCAGCATGTTCAAGGCGTGCGGGTCGAGGAAGCCGTCCATCAGCAGCACGTCATAGCCCTTCTCCTTGGCCGCCTGGATGTACAGGTGCTGTTCGTCCGTGTTGGCGGCGTACAGCATGATGACGATGTCGTCCTTGTTGGTCTGCAGCGCGCTCACCGTGTTACGGTATTCCTCTAAAGTGAAATATTTACCATCCGTGTTCTTCAGCAAGTAGAAATCTTTGATTTTGTCGTAGAATTTCTCGTCCGTGAGGGAACCGAATTGCAGGAACACTTTCAATTCGTCCCATTTTTTCTCGAAATCTTCGCGGTTCTCCTTGAACATGGATTCCAGCTTTTCCGCCACTTTCTTGCTGATGTAGGTGGAGATTTTCTTGACATTCCCGTCAGACTGCAGGTAGGAGCGCGACACGTTCAATGGAATGTCGGGCGAGTCGATGACACCGTGCAGCAGGGTCATAAACTCGGGGATGATGCCCTCTAATTCATCGGTGATATAGACCTGGTTGCAATAGAGTTGCACACGGTTTTTCTTGAGGTCGAGTTGGTTTTTGACCTTGGGGAAATAGAGCACGCCCGTCAGGTTGAAGGGATAATCCACGTTCAGATGGATTTGGAACAGAGGCTCATCCATCGACATGGGGTAGAGTTCGTGATAGAACTTGCGGTAATCCTCGTCGGTCAGGGACGAGGGTGCCTTCTGCCAGATGGGCTCGGTGTCGTTGATGATGCGGGGCACCTGCACGGCCTCTTCCTTGGGCTCCTCTTTCTTGTCGGTGTTGTCGTCTTCCGGTTTGGGTTCGGGTTTGCGCCATTCGGTCTTAGTGCCGCAACGGATGGGAATGGGCAGGAAGCGGCAGTACTTGGTCAGCAGGCTTACGAGCTTGTTCTCGTCCAGAAACTCCTGTGTGTCGTCGGCCACGTGCAGCACGATCTCGGTGCCGCGGTCAGCCTTGTCGATCTCCTCCAAGGTGAATGCCGGCGAACCGTCGCAGCTCCATTTGACAGCTTTGGCATCCGAGAGGTGCGATTTTGTCAGTATGTCCACGCGGTCAGCCACCATGAAGGAGGAGTAGAAGCCCAGTCCGAAATGGCCGATGATGTTGGCGGCGTCGTTGCCTTTGTATTTGGAGAGGAAGTCCTCTGCGCCGGAGAATGCGATCTGGTTGATGTACTTGTCCACCTCTTCGGCAGTCATGCCGATACCATGGTCGATGACATGGATGGTCTTGTCCTCCTTGTTGACCTTCACGTCGATGGTGAGGTCGCCTAACTCGCTGTCCGTCTTGCCCATCGCCGCTAACGTCTTCATCTTCTGTGTGGCGTCCACAGCATTGGAAATCAGTTCTCTAAGGAAAATCTCATGGTCGGAATACAAGAATTTTTTGATTACCGGAAAAATATTCTCGGTTTTAACATTGATATTACCTGTTTGCATATTAATGATTTTTATGATGACAAAAAAAAACAACGGGTTGGATTGCAAACTTTGTGCCAAACAATGCAGAAAAATGTATCTTTGCACAAAAAATATTAGTCGTCGTTTTTGACGGCATTTAAGAATTATAACATTAAAAATAACCATTATGAATCTTGATTTCACATTTCAGAATCCCACCCGTATTCATTTCGGTCGCACGGCGATGCAACATCTGCCGGAGGAAATCCGCAAATACGGGCCGAATGTCTTGTTAGTATATGGCAAAAACTCCATTAAAAAGAATGGATTGTATGACGAGGTGATGCGCATCCTGCATGAAAACGGCAAGAATGTCGTGGAACTGCCCGGCATCAAGTCCAACCCTACGTACGCGCAGATGATGGAAGGGGCGCGTCTGGTGCGCGAGCATCACGCCGACCTGATCTTGGCTGTTGGCGGCGGGTCGGTGGTGGACTGCTCCAAGGGCATCTCGGCATCGGCCTACTGCGAGGGCGACCCCTGGGTGCGCTACTGGGAGAACGGCGAGCCGGTGACCAATCTGGTGGTCCCGGTGGGCACAATCCTGACCATGACGGGCACGGCCTCTGAGATGAATGGCGGTTCCGTCATTACCCACGAGGACAAGAAACTGAAACTCGGGCGTGTCTTCCCGCTGGAGGAGCTGGCCCCCAAATTCTCCATCCTGAACCCTGAATTTACCTTCAGCGTGCCTCAATACCAGATGGTAAGCGGCATCTTCGATATCTTTTCACACCTTATGGAACAATACTTCTCCGGCGACGATGACTGCGTGAGCGACTATCTGCTCGAAGGCGACATGCTGGCCCTCATCAGCGCCGCCCGCAAGGCTGTGAAGGATCCGCACGACTACGAGGCCCGCAGCAACATCATGTGGTGCGCCACGATGGGACTGAATAAGATTCTGGCCCTCTCGAAAACGCAAGACTGGGAGGTGCACATGATTGAGCATCAGCTGGGGGCTTACACCGACTGCGCCCATGGCATCGGGTTGGCCATCATCTCGGTGCCGTATTATCGATACATATATAAATATGGTATGCATCGTTTTGTGCGCTACGCCAAGAACATCTGGCATGTGGATCCGACTGGCAAGAGTGACGAGCAGATCGCCTTGGAGGGCATTCAGGCCTTGAGCGACTTCATCGCCGAGATGGGGATTCCGCAGACATTGCGCGAGGTGGGTGCCACGGAGGAGATGCTGCCCGCTATCGCTGAGTCCACCATCAAGTGCGGTGGCTATTATGTGACCACTACGGAGGATGTGCTGGCCATCTTGAAGGCTTGTTATTAAAAAATCACGAGTCGGATGAAAAAGATTATCAACCCCTGGGTGGGCAACACCAACGGTTACAACTGTTTCGGGTGCGACCCGAACAATCCGGTGGGCATGCACATGGAGTTTTACTGGGATGGCCAGGATGTGGTATCGATATGGCATTCCGGCCCCAATCATGTGAGCTGGATCGACACGCTGCACGGCGGTTTGCAGGCCACCCTGCTGGATGAGATCTGCGGCTGGGTGGTCTTCTACCAGTTGCAGACATCGGGCGTGACCGCCAAAATGGAAATGCGCTACCGCAAGCCCGTGAGCACGGTATGGCCGTATATATTGCTGCGTGCCCGACTGGTGGAGCAGCGTCGCACGTTAGCCGTGGTCCGGGGCGAGATTTGGAGTCCGGATGGTGTGCTGTGCGCCGAGTGCACGTGCACCTATTTTGTCTATCCGGAGCAGAAGGCGCGGGAGATGGGCTATGAACCCGCTCTGTTGGATGAGCAGGATGTTGACTTGCAGGAGGTGATCCGCCAGCGGGTATATAAGGACATCCGCCGGTGATGGGGTTTACCGCGTGAGGGACAAGGTTCCGATTCTTTTCAGCCTTTTGGACTTCGACATGTCGTTGGGGTTTGTCCCCGGCACATCCTGCGGAATCGGTTGGTTGATCTGTTTGAACAGTCGTACCCAGTAGATGGGGAAGGTGCCGTCGGCGGCCTTGAAGTTCATCGGGACTGTCTTGAAGATGTGTCGCCCCTTGGGGGTGATATATGCGTCGCGCACCAGCTCGCTGCAATAGCGGGCATCGTTGTCGGGCAGGAAGTAGATGTCGTAGGGTAGGCCGCAGAAGCGTTTGGCGTTCTCCACATAGTCGGCGGCGTGACGGTTATTCTTCAATCTCAACACGTTGAGCAGTGGCAGCGAACCGTCTTTTAAGGCGAAGTCCGACAGGAATGTGTCTATCGGGTGCCGGTCCACGCCGTGCTTGAGGGTGGCATCGATGACCCAGATTTTGCCGGCATTGTCCACCTCAAGGATGGCCACGTGGATGTAGTTGGTTTCCCCCTCCTTGCCGGTGGCCTGCGTGATGGCCGCATCCATGCTGGAAGTGTCGTTTTTAATATTGTAATCCATAGGCAAACCTACGAAAAGCAGGTCGCCATTGCGTGGCTGTATGCCCTGCCCGAAGGTCAAGAAAGTTGTTAATAGGCAGAGGATAAGGCAGATAATCTTTCTCATACGGGAGAACACTAGATGTGCAAAGATATGTTTTTTATTAACATGCGGATGTTCCTCTTTTTTGTTCTAAAAAGAATAGAAGAGCGATAAATGTGATATTTTTGCGCAAAATTCCGTATCTTTTGTAAAAATGCGGGGTTGTTTTTTGACAAATCGTATAAATAACAATATTGTTTAACAAAAAACCGAAAAAATGAAAAGATTAAGTGTGCTTTTATTGGCGTTGGGCCTTGTGTGGGCCGTCAATGCGCAAGCCCCCTACCGTCACAGCATCGGCGTGACGCTGGGCAACATGGAGGCCTTCTCCTATAAGACCTTTTTCACCGACCATCTGGCCTTCAGTGTGGATGCCGGCTACAAGTGGACGATTTCACCGGCCACCTACAAGCAGAAGGGCACTCCATACGCATGGCACGATCGCATGTCCTGGGTGACATCCTTTGAGGCCAATCCCAACCTGATGTATGAGGCTCCCACCAATGCCGGTGGCCTGCACTGGTTCGTTGGTGGCGGTCTCAGCGGCGGATACGGCTGGACCAACTTCACGTATGGCGACATTTACGGCTACAACTACAGAGTATTCTTCGGCAAGTTGGGTGTCAACGCCATCGGAGGTATCGAATATGTCTTCAACTTCCCGCTCACGCTTCAGGCGGACTTCCGTCCCGGTTTTGGCCTGATGTTCAACCGCGACTACAACGTCAACTATTTCGACTGGGGCGTCATGGTGGGTGCCCGCTACGCGTTCTAACAGGGTGGGGGAGCCATTCCCTCATTCCGTATAACCTATTGTGTGCAAAGGGAAAATCCTTCGGGGTTTTCCTTTTTTTGTGATTTAAAATCCCCCTTCTTTTACCAACCCGCACACCTACGGCGTGCGATGATGGCGGGGGTGTGCCATTGTGTTTTCTGCCGGAGCCGGCAGACCTGCCGGCCTGCCTGCGGCACCAGCCGGCGGAACCGCCGACATCAACCAGATAGTTATAGATAAGATTAATGAGTTAGCCGCCAACCGTAAACCGTAAATCGTAAATCGCATCCCCATCCCCCGCCCGTCTAAAAAAAAACTCCCCAAAAAGGCTGCCGCGTATCGGAAATTTTTTATTTTTGCAGGTTGTTCGTATTGTAAAGTGCTGTGGAGTGCAATTCCCAGTGCTTTGCGCTGCTAACATATTGGTAATTAAATGTATAATAAAACCCGACTGCTTTGTGAAGTTCTACTTTCTCACAAATTTTGAATGCCATTTGGCGACGAGGAGTGCCGCGTTTCTGCCGTTTTTGCCGGCGGAGGGTTCTCCCTTTCCCCATTGCACTTGGGTTTACAATATGTGAAATTTGGGAAAAATAATAATAAAAAACATTTACGTATGAAACAGACAAAACTATTTGAAACCGGAAAACAGAAACAGCGGGTGACCCTGCTGCCCGTCCTGCTCACCCTCGTCATGCTCTTAGGAATGATGAGCGCGTGGGGACAAACTTGGAATGGCTGGTGTTACAGAGATTACACCTCTGATGGCACTTTTACTGTTCCAGCGCACTGCAACGAATTGTATATTGAAGCCATCGGTGGCGGCGGCGGTGGCGGTAACGCCAAGGCTGATGGAACTAGTTGGAACGATTGGGTCGTCAGCCCGAGAGTCGGTACTGGTGGAGGTGGCGGTGCGTATGCGCGCAAGCATGTTACCAATGCTTCAGGCAATTATACCATTAAAATTGGAGCTGGAGGAGGTGCTGCTGCTGATGGTAAAGCTACCACTGTGACGGGAACCAATTGTAACATTTCTGCTGGTGGTGGTAAGGCCGGAGCTAGTTCTCAAAGAACTTCTTACACTGTTGGTGCCGGAGGCACGGCAACAGGAGGAGATGTGAATAAAACTGGTGGCCGAGGTGGCTACTCTTGTGATAATAGAGACGGCGACAATGGAGCTCTCCATGATAGGGTTGGATCAGGTGCTGGTGGAAGTGCTGCTGGTGGTGATGGAGATGGAAATTCTGCAGACCAAACTATACAAAATGACCAAAATGCTGGAAACCCACAACCATCTGGTGGTGGCGGATCGGCTCATAATCTTACCACTTATTCTACTACTGCAACTTGGTTGAAAGGTGGTAGTGGAGGTCAAGGTATGAACGGCAGCTCTGGATGGGGCAATGGCGATAGTGGTAAAAGCTATGGTGGCGGCGGTGGCGGCGCACGTTCCAACAGTTCTGGTTCTACCAGTAGTGGTGGTGCCGGTCACAGCGGTTTTGTTCGTGTATGGTTCAAGATTTATGACAATAGCACAATGTCAGTGACGGCATCCGCAAATCCTGAAACCGTGGTAAAGGGTGGATCTTCTACGCTTACAGCAACCCCTCACAATAATCTTACTGGCACTAATTTTTCCACTTCTTACAAATGGAATTCCAATGCCAATAGCTCGACTAGTTCAACAGTGACGTTGAACAATCTGCAAACTTCCAAAAATTATGCTGTCACGCTCACGAATTCGCTTTCTTATGCATCGCACACTTGTGCTCGCACAGCATCCAATTCTGTGGATGTAACGGTGTTGGACGCTCCACCTACATTGGATCTCGTCACGACTAATTACACTGCTTGTCAGGGTACACTCGTACATGTCGAATTGAAGTCAAATCTCCCGTCTGGTTACGACTATGCGGTTTATACAGATGCGGCTTGTACTCAATTTAGTTACGCCGATGATCACCATATGTTTAATAAGACGAATTCTGGGACACAAACCGCTTATGTTAAAATTGTAAGTGGTAGTACGACAGTCGGAACGGCTCAAGCTATTACTATAACGAACAATACCCACTGCGGTTCCTATACAGATGCTACCTGTACGGACGGAACAATCCTATTCAAGGAGGATTTCGGTGGAAATAACCTTTCAGATCCGACATACAGTTCGACCGAGAATGCCAATGCGTCAAGTTCAATGCCTTTCACACCTGGAGCTCCTGCTGGTTATGGAGCGTACAGTCTTGAAAAAACAGATGATTTCCATCTCTATTCTGAGAGAGGCAATACCAACACTGGATGGTGCATCCCTGGTGTCTCTGACCACACGCACGCAGGTGACCCCAGTATGGGTTATATGATGTTTATAGACCCATCGTTCGAATCGTTGTGGGGCCCAATGTACACATCAATTATAGATAATTTATGTACAGGTTCTAATCTTACCTTCTCATTCTGGGTTTCTGACCTCCAGAGTGGTCAGTGGGATGATGAACATAGTCCAAGAACAGCAGCTCCTGCCTTGTTTGATGTACAGTTGCAGAATCCTACCACAGGAGAAATCTTGGTCCAGACGGGCATTTGGCAACCGGTCAGAGTTAACTATGATAATGGAACTTACGAACAACAGAAATGGCAGCAATATGGTATCGACTTCGTGGTTCCGGCAGGCCTTACTAAGGTGAAGTTCGTGCTTCGTAACTGTAATTACACGACTGAATCCTTCGGTAACGATTATGCTGTTGACGACATTCAGGTGAAGTTCTGCGGTGGCAAGATCACCACGAGTGCAACCGATGCGAGCACTTGTTCGGACGTTCACGCCCAACTGTGTAATACAGTGACTCTGACAGGAACATCTGTCTTTAACAACCCTGCTTATAAATGGCAATATAGTGCCAATGGCACCAGCGATTGGGATGATGTGGCCAACTCTAACTCTACCTGCATCAATACTTCTACAACCGGTTACTACCGTATGTTCGTGGCCAATAGCGATGTGATTGCCGGTGTGCCCGGAAACGGTGCCTGTGCCTTGAAGACGGAGACCGACATTCAGCTTACCGCTTACGACGTGGATGCTGTAGATGACTACTTCAACCACGTCAAGGGTAGCACCGCGGTGATGGATTTGAACGTGTTTGCCAATGACGAAAATTACTGCGGAGAAGCTTCCGTAGTGCCTGGCAGTGGCCCCACTCATGGTACTGTGACCTGGAGCGCTACAGAGAATGTCTTCAAATATACGCCGAACACTTCTTCTATTGTTGAAGACCAGTTTGAGTACACCTTTACCTGCCATGGATGTAACAAGACGGCTACGGTCTATATCTCTGAACTTGACATGCAGTTAGGTTGTCCTACAGCGTCCGGCAACTGTTATTCGTTCCCGAATGCCACATTCCAAGGTTATGCTACCCATGTGACAGTCTCCTTCAGCGATATCCCGGCGGCTGGAAGCAGCCTGAACCTGCCAAGCTATGTTATACCGGAAAACGGATATGACACTGTTCATATTTCCAATTACTCCAAGAAGATTGTTTTGCCGGAAGGTTATACCGCTGCTCAGATCCAGCAGCTTATCCGCGACATCACTTTCTGCATCCCTGCGGGCACGCATAGCAGCGTCCGCATCGGTGCCGACATGGCCGCCTTTGAGAGCGATATTTACTACTTCTCCGGTAACGACCATTACTATAGATATGTACCTTATACCTCTGCAGATGAAGGTCACGAAACCTGGGTCTCCAGCTATGAAAATGCCAAGAACAGCACCCTTTACGGACGTAAGGGCTATCTGGCCACTCCGACTACTTACGAGGAGGACATCTTCCTCACTAAAGTCTCCCAGTCGGTAGCTTGGCTTGGTGCTACAAGATTGCTTAACACAGGCGTGGATCCCAACAACAACCAGTACTACCTGGGCTTCAATACCAGTGAAAATGCACAAACGGTTGCTGGTGGAAACCAGGCGTGGTATTGGGCGTGCGGTCCTGAAAGAGGACAGATGCTTGTGGATAGAGCTACGGCTTGCCAAAGTTTCCACGATCATAGCTCGACCTCATTGGATAATTTGTACGACTATTTCTATAATAATCTTCACATATACTCTAATTGGAACGGTCATGGTCAAGGAGAACCTAACGGAGGAAATAACTTCACAGGTGATCCCTCTATTGAATGTCAATATGATAACACTCATGTAGAGTCCTGTTTGACCATTCTCCAAGTTGGTGGTGATGCTTCCAATGACTATTATACAGGTCGTGGCCATCTGCGCAAAACAGATACTACCCACTTCTCATGGAATGATATTGGGTATGATAGAATCGGTTCCAGCTCCAGCTATACCGCCCGCGGCTATATCATTGAGTACGGCGACCAGACCTTCGGCAACAGCACGGATGACGTGTTCGACGCCAGCGAGATGGTGCAGGCCGTGGGTAATATCGGCACCTTCGAGCTGACGGCCGAGACACCGATATGCAGTGGCAGCACCTCTACGCTCACGGCTACCCCGACGTTCCCGCCCTACAAATGGTATGAGGGCTCCACTGCTACCGGCACGCCTGTACAGAGCGGCAGCAGCAATACTTATACCACCGCTGCACTGACAGCTGACGCTACCTACACCGTGGTGGCCAATGATGACCAGTGTGCTCAAACCAGAACGGTGACGGTTGTCGTTACTCCGAACCTCACCGCCCCGACCTCCATCACTTACGATGAGAACATCTGCAATGGTGACGATGTGACCTTCACCGCCACCGGCGGCACGGGTTCCGATGACGAGATCTTCTGGTCCGAGACCGGATGCCCCGAGGCTGCGTTCTTTGAGGACTTTAAGACCATAAAGAGTAGTTATACACCTAAGAACACAACTTTTTATGTCAACGATCAAGGTAATCTGGTGGTTACAGCTACGGGTTCTGATCCGTGGATTAACATGTATGGTCTTGGCAGCTTTGACCCCAGTGCATACAGATACTATCAGATGCGTTACAAGGTCCTTTCCGGCACGGCTGGTTCTGCCGAATTTTTCTTTGCCAATGGAGTCAACAATTCTGCTACAACGTATTATTCTGTTCCAGTGTCACTGAATAGTGATGGAGAATGGCATATAGCTACTTTCAATACGGCTAATGCAGCCCAAAGTGGTTCTTGGCTCTCCGGCGGAAACGTTACCGGATGGCGTTTCGACTACAGCAGTTCATCGGATGTCACCATGGAGATTGACTACATCGCCTTGACCAATGCTTCTGCCGTTGGAGCGAACTACACAGTGTCTGCTCCTGCTCCGGGCAATCATACGATTTATGCCGACCGTCTGTCAGGCTGCCACACCGGCACGTGTAAGTCACAGAACTACGTCATTCCTGAACCGCTCACCATCGCCCAGGTTGACACTACAACCAATGCCAAGTGTAATGGCGATGCCGATGGTTGGTTCAAGTTCACTGTCTCCGGCGGCACACCGAACTACACGGTTTCCGTGAAGAAGGGCAGCAGCACCGATGTCCCTGCTACCCAAATCTCCAACAGCGGCAACACCTATACGGTCAGCGGCCTCGATGCCGGCACCTACACAGTGACGGTCACCGACGCCCACAACTGCACAGCTACCGGCACCACCTCCTATACGGTGAAAGAGCCGGCAGCGGCTTTGACTGTAACGGTCAGCTCTACTCCAGAGGGCTGCGATCCTCACGATAACGGTACCGCAACGGCTGCGCCTTCCGGCGGCAACGGCGGAAACACCTTCGCATGGAGTATGAAAAGTGCCACCGATGACACCTGGACGCCTCTGAGTGGCCAGACCGGAGCGGAAGCC
>JAFYAW010000006.1 GCA_017540505.1 Bacteroidales bacterium
GCCTCGGAAGCCGTAAGGGTGGTGCTTTCGCCGCTGCAAAGGACTGTATTACCGCTGATACTGATAGTGTAAGAACTACAGTTTGGCTGAGGGTCAACACTTCCACCACCGTTTACCGTTCCTGTATCACGCAGACAGCGGACAGATCTTCTATCATTCTCATAAATCCACTCAAGATTCAGCACTGGATAGTTATTTCCGGTAGGCATTACACAACTCCACGCATGGCCTCGGTCCACTTGGGTAGAAGACCAAAATTTTACCCCATTGCTGTAAATACCTCCTGTGTTAACAGCCGTAAATCCCGTTTGGTTGTTTGCAGGGCTGTTGGCCAACCAGCAACCATTACCGCTACTACTACTATTGCTGCTCCAACCTGTGGGCGCGGCCAATGCTCTCGCGATGGAACCATCAGTTCCATTGCAGCGGTATTGTTCTTGGCTGTTCACATAGTTAGCAAGCTGCGTCCACTCCGAATCGGAAGGCACATGCCAACCTTGGGGACAAATGCCCCTGCGGTGGCCATTGAAGGTGACAGACACTGCCAAAGTGGAATTTTCCCACCAAGGATGCCAATCGGTCTCACCATAATTAGTGTTGAATGTATCCACCACCGCATTCCAATTATATAGCAGGCCATAGACACTTGTATTCAGGGTGGAATCACCATACAAATAATAAGCCTTCTTGGCAGTATATGGACAGAAAGCGGAATAGGATGTTTCCAAAATTAGAGTACCTGTACTTGGAGATGTTTTGCAACGCATATTCTCCTTGGTCCAGCACTGTGTGCCGATTTGCACGGTATTATAGACGTTGCCTTCGTGGTCGGTTACTGTTGGCGTGCCATTGCAAGGACGCGCATCGTTGGGATTGCGGCCTGTACCGTCCCACGGCTGAGGTTCCCACGCAGTGGTGAAGTTCACCATGCGGCCGTAACTCGTACCCGAACTGTTTATAATATAAGCCTTTACGCTGTATTCTGTGTTAGGGGTAAGGTTCCCGGCTGTAAAGACAAAATCTAACCCTGTCACTTGAACCGTATCGGTTATGACAGTTCCCACACCATACACAAAACCTCGCTCCGTTACCCCTGCATTGCCACTATTGGTAATAATTCCGTTGAAGGTGGCTGAGGTTGGGGAGACATTTGTGGGATTATCGGTAATCACAGCAGACATTTGTGCCGGGGTATCGCCGCCACTTCCCCCGTTTTCATTGCGCAGGCATCGGACAGATAGACCACAATCCTTATAATCTGCACCACTACTCATACCCAAGCTGTTGTTACCTATACTCCAACGATATGCCTGTGAGGCATCTTCTTCTTTTTCTGTAGAAGTCCAGAAAAGAGCGTTATATCGTTGACCGTCATAATTACCTGCACGTGTCAGGCTGCCTGCCGGAACAATGCTGAAACCGGTAGTGTTATTTGTATTTTGGTAGTTGCCCACGAGACATTCATAGCCGGAATAGCCCCTATCCCAACCTGTGGTGGATGCCAAGGTTTTCGCTATCTGTCCATCAATGCCACCACATCTGTTCTGCTCCTGGCTGTTCACATAGTTAATGAGTTGTGCCCACTCCCCGTCGGAAGGAATGTGCCAGCCCGTGGGGCAGGCACCTTGCACACCGACAGAATTAGACGGCACTGAGGATGTGCTATGCATGGCGGCAGACCAGTTGTAGAGCAGGCCTCGTTCCGCCAAGGTAAACTCAGGATAGTTAATGTCGTTGTAGTCGTAATAATAGGGTACTGCTACAGACATCCCGTTACTGAAAGGTATGGATGTGCCATCGGCAAAATGCGTGGTGCGCAGGTTGTTCCTCATCCAGCACTGGTTGCCAATCTGTACGGTGCTATAGCCATTGTTGTCAAAATCCACGAGAATTGGTGTACCTGGACAAGACTTTTCATCAATAGTACAGCCATGTAACACGGTCAGCTTCAGGGTATCCACCGTCTCACAGCCATTTTCGTCATTATAAGTGTATGTGTAGGTGCCACTGGTAGTGTAAGTGGAATCATGCCAAATATAAGATTCGCAGGCAATATCTGTTTCTGTATGGTGAGTAACTGGATAGACCGTCAATTTCAATGTATCCGTACTGGCACAACCGTACTCGTTGTTGTAGGCGTAAGTATAAGTGCCACTGGTAGTATAAGTTGTATTGTGCCAAGTATAGCTCTCGCAAGCCGTCTCTGTCTCCATCTTATGAGTGTAATAAATGGTCAGCTTCAAGGTATCTACACTCTCACAGCCATATTCATTTGAGTATGCGTAGGTATAAACACCGCTTTCATGGTAGTTGACACCATGCCAAGTATAGTTATCGCAAGCGGTATCAATCTCCACATTGTGTGTTCCATGATGAAGAGTCAGGTGCAGAACCTGGAGACTGTCACAACCATATTGGTTGGTCAGTCTTAAATAATAGTCTCCTGATTCTGTGTAGGTTGTGCCATTCCATGTATAACTGTCACACGCATCCTTCTGTATATGAATGGTATCGGAGTTGAAAACGGTCAGATTCAAGGCCTCTATGTTGTGGGAGCCGTCCGTGTTGGTGTAGCCATAAAGATGGATTCCACTTTGGGTGTAGGTTTCCCCGTGCCACTCGTAAGCGTTGCAGGCCGTCTTGTTCACAACAGAGGTGTTCCAAAGAGCGAAAGCGGTGTCGGCTGTTATCGAATTAAGAATCAGTGTCAGGCTGTCAATCTGCTGTTGCAGTTGTGTTTGCTGAATCTGCCATTGTTGTTGCAATTGTTGCTGTTGTATCTGCCACTGCTGTTGTGTTTCCTGCCATTGCTGCTGTGCTTGCAGCCACTGTTGTTGCATTTGCTGCATGGTGTTTTTTGCCGAGTCTATCATCAGGGTAAGCGAGCGCAGGTTCACGGCATCGTAGCTTTCGGTTGGGTCGGCTACGTCCTTCAGCTGGCGGTTGCCGGCGGAGTTGCCCTGAGCGGTCACATCGGCGAGAGTTTGGGTTTCAGTGAAGGAGGTTAGGTAGCTGGCATCGTTGGCGAAGGCACTGACATTGGTGGGAATGGAGTCGCTGGTGAGGTAGCCCGCATCATTGGTAAAGGCGCTCACATTAGTCGGAATACTTGGAAGAGTTACGCTGTTACCCTCAGAAATTGACAGGCTGTTCCCATCAAGCGAGAGCGTTTGCGGCACGCCCACACCGGGATTTCCCTGCGGACCTTGGGGACCGGCAGAGCCATTATACACCACGAAACGATGTATGCCTAACGAATCCGTAATTGTCACAACGGTGCTATCCCCAGCAGAGATTGTCGTCACCAGCGGGGAAATGCCAGCGGCTCCTCTCGGACCGGTAGCACCCGTGGCACCGGTTTCGCCTTGCGCACCCTGCGCACCGGTAGCACCGGTAGCACCGGTAGCACCCTGTGGACCTTGTGGACCCTGCGGACCCTGTGGACCGGCAGGGCCATTATACACCACGAAACGATGTATGCCTAACGAATCCGTAATTGTCACAACGGTGCTATCCCCAGCAGAGATTGTCGTCACCAATGGGGAAATACCAGCGGCTCCCCTCGGACCGGTAGCACCCGTGGCACCGGTTTCACCTTGCGCACCAGTAGCACCGGTAGCTCCTATAGCACCCTGTGGACCTTGTGGACCCTGTGGACCCTGTGGACCGGCAGGGCCATTATACACTACAAAACGGTGTATGCCTAACGAATCCGTAATTGTCACAATAGTGCTATCCCCAGCAGAGATTGTCGTCACCAGCGGGGAAATGCCAGCGGCTCCCCTCGGACCGGTAGCACCCGTGGCACCGGTTTCACCTTGCGCACCAGTAGCACCGGTAGCTCCTGTAGCACCCTGTGGACCTTGTGGACCCTGTGGACCCTGTGGACCAGTTGCTCCCTGAGGGCCTTGCGGACCCTGCGTCCCATGACGAAGCACAAAAGTCTGTGGCGCACCGCCGTTTTGGATGATACTGATGACATAACCCGTGTCGGTAGGCACCACCGCAAAAGCCGGAACGTTGCCCGCCTCGTTGGCGAACAGGGCGTACGGTACGCTGAGCAGCTGCTGCGTGGAGGAGATGGTGTAGTTGCTTCCCCCTGTAGGGTCGATTTCCGATTTGAGGAAAAACACCCCCGAACTCCAATTAATATTGCTGAAATTGCCATAAACAACGGTTCCCTCCCCGATGTTCAGCGTGACCAGACCGTTGGCGTTGGTGCTCAACATCTGCGTCTCGGAATAGACCACGCTGCCGGTGGAGCTGCCCTGTAGGATGCTCAGCCGCATCCCGACCGGCGTGTTTGCCATGAGTTGGTTGTTGGCGTTCCGCACGACCGCCTGATAGGTGAATTTTTCCGGAGCTTGGGCCATAATTTGACATACCGCCAAAACCATCACCAGCACAAAAGTTGTAAATCTCCTCATTACCGCAGTATTTTCGTTTATTGTAAAAAAATATTATTCTGAAATATTTAAGATATTGATTTTCAGCATATAAGAGGTAAAAATAGACAGAAATTTCAAAAACACAAAAGTATGGATTTTCCCTCACATCGAATCGTCAATGCGTAAAAATCATTCGTCAATGCGTAAAAAAAATGCGAGTTTTGAAGGAAATTAAAGTAGAGTTGAGAGATTAGAGTTTAGAGTTGAGAGGATTCAGTGATGTGGAGTTAAGAAACTAAGATCCAAGACCAAAGACCAAATCCCAATTTCCAAAAGCCAATAGCTAACGGACAACAGCCAAAAGCATAAGTTGAATTTTTTACTCCAACGAATATGGTTTCTCGGTGAACCACTTTTTGTTCGGTTTGCTGCCCATGGTGAAAACCAGCTCTCCGCCGCCCATGATTTGTTCGTACGTGATGTACGCACTATGTAGCGGCTGGCCGTTGAGGGTGATGGACTGAATGTAGCAGTTCTGGTCGCTGACGTTGGGGGCCTTGATGGTCAGGGTGTTACCGTTTTGCAGATGAAGGATATTCACGGGCAGATAAGGGGCGCCGAAGACGTATTGGCCACTGGCGGGACAGACGGGGTAGAAGCCCATCGCGCTGAAGATATACCATGCCGACATCTGGCCGCAGTCGTCGTTACCGCACAGACCGTCAATATTGTTTTTGTACATCTTGTTCATCACCTCGCGCACGCGCAATTGCGTCTTCCACGGCTGGGAGGTCCACATATATAAATATGGAATGTGATGGCTGGGCTCGTTGCCGTGCACGTAGCCGCCCAACATCCCCTCGCGAGTAACATCCTCTGTTTCAGCGAAGAACTTGTCCGGCACATACATCGTGAAGAGCTTATCCAAACGGTTTACGAAAACCTTGTCGCTGCCCATGATCTTGATGAGCCCGTTGACATCATGCGGCACGTAGAACGAGTAGTTCCAGCTGTTGCCCTCGATAAAGCCCTCGTTGGAGGTGGAGAGCAGGTCGGCGGGCGTCTTCCACGAACCGTCCTCGTAACGTGCCTGCGCGAAGCCCGTCTCCGGATTGTAGACATTCTTGAAGTTCAGCGCGCGCTGGCGGTAGGTCTCTTTCATCTTTTCATAGCCAGAAGAGATTTTTCCTTTATCTATCAAATTATAAATCACCCAATCTTCGTATGCGTTTTCCAAAGTGACAGATGTTCCCGTAGGAGACAGGTTGTAAGGCACATATCCAAGTTTTTTGTAAATATCGGTGTGATCATAATAATCTAAGTTGGCACTGTTCAGAATATAAGGCATCACGTTGATGAGATTCGTGTTCAATTTCACGTTGTCGCCGTGGGTGTTCGGATGATTGGTGAGGTAGTTGTCCGCCACCGCCGACACACCGTGGTAGCCAATCATGCACCAGTTCTCGTTTCCGGCATGGCTCCACACGGGAAGAATATGATGCACACTCTGTTCGGCATGGTCAATCATGGAATAAACCATATCACAGGCGGCTTTCGGATCAATGATGTTCAACAAAGGATGTTCTGCCCGATAGGTGTCCCAAAGGGAGAAAATCGTGTAGTTTGTATAACCTTCGATATTCTGGTGGATATTATGGTCCACACCGCGATATTTTCCGTCAACATCTTGATAGATAGAGGGATTGATCATCGTGTGGTAGAGCGAAGTGTAAAACATGGCGAGTTGGTCTTCGGTGCCTTCTGCCTTGAAGATACCTAGTTTATCGTTCCAAGCTTGCTTGGTCTGTTGGTAGAGATAATCAAAAGCAAGTTTGTCAGGATTGTGCGGACGTTCTTTGATTTCGGTTTCTGCCCACAGGTTTTGTAATGCTCCTTCGGTGCTGACCGCTGAGAGAGCCACCTGCACCTCCAAGAGGGTTCCGCTATTCTCTTCAAATTCCACCCAGGCCACAACTTTGCGACCCGCCATTTCGGGAAAGTCGTGGTTCACATCGAATCGTTTCCAGAAACCGTTGTAATCTTTTTTGCCGAAATCCTGATAGCCATAGCTTTTCACGGGTTTGCTGAAATGGATGGCAAAATATACGTAGTTTTCTCTGGCCCAACCACTTGTAATACGATATCCCGTTAGAGTATAGGGGTCTTCCATCCGCAGGGATGCCCACAGCACTTTGCCGTCATAGTTATAGATGGCATGGTTGAGATCGATAATGAGCTTATGAGTTTCACCTTCTGGATATGTGTAGTTGTGGATGCCGCAATGTGGGGTGGCGGTGAGCTGGACGAGGATATCGTCGTCGCTGAGGCGCACCTCGTAGTAGCCGGGCGAGCATTTTTCTGTGGAGTGACTGAAGCGCGAGCGGTAACCGCCGTCAGGATTATCGGCGGTGCCGGGGTTGAGCTGCACTTCGCCGGTGAAGGGCATCAACAGGATGTCGCCCATGTCGGAGTGGCCCGTGCCGCTGAAATGGGTATGGCTGAAACCTACGATGGTGTTGTCACGATGCTGATAACCAGCGCAATAGTCGTAAGCGCGCGGTTGGTAGCGGCCGTTGATATTGTGGGGGATGGTGTCCGTGTCGGGACTCACCTGCACGCCCCCGAAGGGGTAGCACGCGCCTGGGAAGGTATGTCCCATGCCGTTGGTCCCGATGATGGGGTTCACATATTGGGTGGGATCTTTTTGCGCCATCAGGGACAAGGAAAAAAGAATCAAACAAAGAGAAAAAGCGTGTTTGGGTGACATTCTGTTCGAAATTTTGAATAGAGAAAATGTGTTAAAAAGTTTTTATTTGCTGAAAAAACGGTAAATCCGCATCGGCAGCTGCCACAGGGTGGGGGTGTGGTGAATCATGGGGATAGAGTAGGGCATTCCGCCGAAACCCCGATAGAGGCGGGCCACATTGGGATTGCTGGAACCGTTGAAATCCAGTATTTTATCGCTTCCGGCATGGCGTCGGATATATTCGTCAAGCAGGAAAAACATGGGTTTGCCTTCGGAGGCCGCGTCATCGCGTCCCGAAAACCAGAAGTGGATCTTGGTGTAATCGTGAAGGAAGAACGCCCCGGCCACTAACTTCTCGTTCGCGTTGAGCACGCCTGCCACTAAAAGATTTTGATTATCAATAAGTTTCTGAGTGGCTTTTTGAAGAATAGGATAGTCATCGTTGCCGTAGTGGACGTTTTTTTCCTTTCCTTTGTTCTGTTTGAAAAGATGAATGACATCCTCTATAATCGATTCATCCTCAAAATATGTTAAAGAATGTTTTTGTGCATCTTTTATGTTGCGGCGGGTATTTTGGGAAAAATCCGCTTGGAGCTGTTCATAGGGTTTTTGGAGCGAAAGTTGGTGGGAAACAAGCTGTATAGTTTCGTTTTTGAGCAATCCGGCATCGTTTGTGGTGTTCAAAAGCAGGTCGATCTGTTTGTATTTGGCTGGAATATTGTTAAAAAACGCTAATGTTGTTTCCGCGTCGGTCGGGGTGGGGGAGAAGATGCCTAATTGTGGGAGGAAGAAGGGGGTGTAGATGTACGGGATGCCCATCTTGGAGCGTTCGGGCAGTGGCAGCACGGCGGCGTAGTCGTCTAAAATCAGCGCGTTCCAGGTGGAGCCCGCCGTGAGAGTGTCTAAAAAGCCATGGGTGGCTAACACCGTAGGCGACTGCGAGCGGAGAATGGCTTCGTCCCATTTTTCAGGTCGGATATCCGTATGTTTTACAAATCGGATCATCACACAAAATGTTCGGCAATGCGTTTCATTTCGGATGAAACGTTGTTATTTTCATACAAAACGCCGTAAATGGTCTCCACAATCGGGATGTCGGCCAGGTATTTCTTGTTGATTTCGTGCACGCAGCGGCAGGCTGTGTAGCCTTCCGAAACCATGCGGAGTTCGAGCAGGGAGACGCGCACGGAGAGCCCGTGCCCGATCATGATGCCGAAGAGCCGGTTGCGACTGTAGGTGGAGTAGGCGGTCACCAAAAGGTCGCCCAGATAGACGGAATCCGAGATGTGACGTTCTTCGTTGGGGTATATTTTAGAGACGAAATATTTCATTTCTTTCACGCAGTTGGCCACGTAGGCCGCAATGAAGTTGTCGCCGTAACCCAGTCCGCTGTAGATGCCGGCACCGAGGGCATAAATGTTTTTTAACACAATGGAGAGCTCCGCGCCCATCATGTCGTTGGAGACGGAGGTGCGGCAATAGCGGTTGGTGAAGAATTTGGCCACGGTCTCCGCCAGCTCGCGGTTCGGGGAGGCGGCGGTGAGGAAAGTGAACTTCTCTTGGGAAATCTCTTCTGCGTGCGACGGCCCGCTGATGATGGAAAGGTTGTCGAGCGGCACCTTGAACTGTGTACGCATGTAATCGCTGATGAGCTGCATGGTCTCCGGGATGATACCCTTGACCGCCAGGATGATCTTCTTACGGCTCAAGTGGCTCTTCTGCAGCGGTTCCAAGGTCTTGTGCAGGTAAGCCGACGGCGTGACGATGATGACGTATTCGGCCTTGGCAACCACCGCCTTGATGTCGGTGCTGACCTTCACGTCCTCGGGATTGACGAATACGGAACTCAGATATTTGGGGTTGTGCCCGTACTTGATGATCTCTTCGGCGGCCTCCTCGTCGCGCACCCACCAGTGGATGTGCTCCAGATTGGAGGATATGATTTTGATAATGGCCGTAGCCCAACTCCCACTGCCGATCACCGCCACGCGGTAGCGGAACCGCGTCTTCTTGCTACGGGGGATTATCGGTAAAATGTCTCTTTTCGCCATACGATGGTTTTTAACTTTTTTTAAGGCTACAAAAATACAATTAATTTTAAAACAAGCCAAAATCTTTTTTCCGTAAGCAACAAATGCAGGCAAGTGATGGGATTAGCACATTATTTCGTATATTTGCAGCCTTAAAATCGAGACTTGAAATGAAACGCTTCGTTCTTTATAACATTTTGTTTTTGATGGTGTTAACGGTTTTTTCCCAACCAAAACCCATCAAAAACGTGATTGTGATGATTCCCGACGGCACCTCCACCAGCCTGCTGTCTGTTGCCCGTTGGTACCAGCATTATCTCGATCCTTCCCAGAACAATTTGAATATCGACCCTTACATCAAAGGGCTTTTGGGCACATGGTCGTCGGATGCGCCCATCGGCGACTCCGCCCCCACCACCTCTTGCTATATGACAGGACAGTCTTCCCAGACGGGCTTTGTTTCCACCTATCCGGTGAAAACCGACCATGACCTGGTACCGGTGGATGCCACCCGAGCTTATCAGCCGTTGGCCACGCTGTTGGAAGCCTCCAGGCAGATGCTGCACAAGGCCACCGGCTTGGTTTTCACCTGCGAGTTCCCGCACGCCACCCCGGCGGACTGTGCCGCGCATTCGGCCAAACGGAGCAAGTATAATCGAATAGCACCACAAATGGTTTATAATATGGTGGATGTGGTCATTGGCGGCGGTGTTTCCTATCTTACCCCCGAATATCAGGAATTTCTCAAAAACCATAATTATCAGGTTTTCCTTAACGACCGTCAAGGCATGCTGAATTGTCAAAAAGCTCCGTTCTGGGCGTTGTTTAGTGAATCTTCCATGCCGTACGAAATGGAAAGCGACCCGAAAGTCACGCCAACCCTGCCGGAGATGACGCAGAAGGCTCTTGAAATACTTTCCGCTTCGCCGGAGGGCTTCTTCCTAATGGTGGAGGGCAGTAAAGTGGACTGGGCCGCCCACGGCAACGACGGGAAGGCCGCCGTCACAGAGTTTCTAGCCTTCGATCGCGCCTGCCAAGTGGCTTTCGACTTCGCCAAGAAGGATGGCCAAACCTTAGTGGTGGTGATGCCCGACCACGGCACGGGTGCCGTCACCATCGGCAACGCCAAATCCAACCGCGGTTACGACAAGAAATCCCTCCAGGAACTCATGTCGCCGATTGATGACTATAAGCTCCCCACTTGGACGATGGGCGAGAAGCTGAAGGTGGCTGACACGACCGAATGGCCGGCCCTCATTGAAAAATACTACAACGTCCAAATCTCAGATGCCGAAATCCAATATCTGCAGACGGCCAAGGATTACGACAAATCCCCCATTCCCAAAGAGCAGCGCAAGCAGAACATCTCGATGGAACGGATGCTCAGCCAGATCCTCTACGGGCGCACCTACTTTGGATTCACCACCTTTGGCCATACGATGGAGAATGTGTTCTATGCTATGTATCATCCGCAAAATGATGTGGAAAACGGATACATCACCAACGAGCAGATGCACAAATATCTCTGCCGGCAGCTCAATCTGACGGACTCGCTGCCCAAGCTGACGTCGGAAATCTATGCCGACCATCATACGGTGTTCAGCGGCTACACCACCCGCCTCGACAGTATCGCTCCCAACCAGATGGTGCTCGTTGTCAAAAACAAAAAGAAGACCTTGGAGATACCCAGCTATACGAACTATGTGATAGTCAATAAGAAAAAAGAGGAATTCTCCTCTGTGATCGTGTATATGCCGGAAAACAAAACCTTTTATCTGCCGAAAAACCTGGTCCGTTATTTGGAAGAAAAATAGTGATAATATTACAATTTAACCGATAGAAACCCGTTATTCAACAAGATTTTAAATTGAAAAAATAAAAATAACATAAGAATGGAAAGCACAAGTTCTTTTAACAGCAATTCGTCTAACACAAACGAAACCAACCCGTTGAAAAAATGGGTGACTATTTTAGGCATCTTGGCAGGTCTGTTTTTCTGCACCACGCTCTATTTGGCCTTCTTTGCCAAACCGGTGATGAACAAGGAATACACCAAGGTGGAAAACAACAACATGGAACTTAAAACAGAGTTGGATTCCCTGTTGGCTGAGCATGAGAAAATCAAAGCCCAATACGGCGATTTGTCGGCGCAGTTGAGCGAGAAAGACAGCCTTATTATGGCCAATGCCGCCGAAATCGAGCAGCTCATCAACTCGCAGGCCGACTACCGGAAGATCAAACGTCAGCTGGAACGCCTGCAGAACATTTCGCAGGAGTACGTGAAAGAGATGGATAAGCTGTATCAGGAAAACCAAGCCCTGAAGGATGAGAACACCCAAGTGAAGGCCAACTTGGAGCAGGAGCGTCAGGAGAAGGCCGACATCCAGAAGTCGAACGAGGATTTGACGGCCAAGATCACGGGTGCCGCCGTCTATAAGGCGTACAACATCCACAGTGCTGGCTATTTGGTCCGCGCCAAAGGCGATGAGGAAGTCACCGACAAGGCCACGCGGGTGAAGCGCATCAAAACGACGCTGATTTTGGGCGAAAACTCCCTCATTGAGCCCGGTCCGGTCAACGTATATTGCCGTATTGCTGTCCCGGGTACGGGCAAGGTGCTCACTCCGGGTTCTGGCGAGACCTACTCTTTCGTGCACGACGGCCAGCGGTTGCAGTATTCGTCCAAGTCGGTGGTCAACTACAACAACAAGGCGCAAAACGTGACCTTGACGTGGGATCTGATGTCGGACGACAAAGCCATCAAGGGCAAATATGTGGTGCAGGTGTTCACCGATGACCAGTTCTTGGGCGAGAGTTATTTCACACTCAAATAATTAACCATCCTCAAACACACACTCATGGTCAGCAGACGATATTTGAGAACCAAAACCATGCAGGCGCTCTATGCCCACAGCATGAAGCCTTTTGAAAACGCCCTGACGGCGGAAAAGGATCTGATACAGACGGTGAAAGATTGCTACACCCTGTTCCTGTGGTTCTTTTCCATGTTGCCCGAAGTGACCTATTACCGGCGCAACAAGTTGGAGGACTTGAAGGGCAAGCATAACCCCACCTTCGAGGATCTGAACCCCAACACCAAGTTTGTGGACAACCGCATCATCCAGCAGATGGAGGACAACAAAACCCTGAAAGTCCTGTTTCCCCAGTATCATATCAACTGGACCAACGATACGGATTTCATTGTGAGACTGTTCCACGAGATTGAAGAGAGCGAGGAGTACATCACCTACATGGCCAATCCGGAGAGGAGTTATGAGGAGGACCGCCAGCTGGTGTATAGCATCATCCAAAATATCATCGCCAACAACGATTTCATCCGGTGGTTTTTCGGTGAAAAGAATCCGAACTGGTTAGACGATTACGAGGAGGCGCTTGCCATGTTTTATAAAAATGTCGGGGAGTTCAAGGCCAGCAAGGGCGATGACTGCAAGATTCAGAAGCTTTTCAAGGACGATGTGGAGGATGTGCAATTCTGCCGGGAACTTTTCCGCAAAACCCTTGAGCATGATGCCGAATATGAGGAGATGATTGAAGCCAAACTGCAGAATTGGGAGCTGGACCGCGTCATCGGCATGGATATCCTGCTGATGAAGATGGCCATCTGCGAGTTTATGGAGTTCCCCACCATTCCGCTTAAAGTGACGTTGAACGAATACATTGACTTGGCGAAAGATTACAGTTCCGACAAAAGCAAAGTGTTCGTTAACGGTATTCTGGATCGTATGATTGTGGACCTTCGCGATCAGGGCAAACTGCACAAGACAGGGCGGGGTCTTTATCAAAATTAAAGCATAGTTATGAGAAAAAACATTTACCTGTTTATCATTTTGGCACTGTTTATTGGAGGTTCCTGTCATCAGAAGCCGGCTAAGGAGGGCGACTTCCAGGTTTCGGACGTGCATATTCCACAGACAGCCAACGGATTATCCAAAAAGCAGGCCGAAAAGTTGCCGGTTATCACCTTTGAAACCACCCAATATGATTTTGGTGAGGTGGTGAAAGGCGAGGTGCTGACCTATTCGTTCAAGTTCAAAAACACCGGCAAGTCCAATCTGATCATCTATTCTTCCGAGGCCACGTGCGGGTGCACCACATCCGTGCCCCCGAAAGCACCTATCCGTCCAGGCGAGTCGGGCGAGATACAGGTGACCTTCAACTCCAAATCGCAGGAGGGGAAAGTCACCAAGCGGATTCTTGTCGGGGCCAACACCTATCCGGCGGAGACGATTTTGATTATTACAGCCAATGTAACCAGTTCCAAATAAGACATTTAGTTATTAACCTTTAAAAAATTTTATTATGACAAACATTTTCCCTCTTTTACAAGCATCCGGTAATGCTCCCGCAGCTGGCGGCGGTGGTATGATGTGGATTTTTCTCATCGCCATTTTCGTGATTTTCTACGTTTTCATGATTCTGCCGCAGCGCAAAAAACAGAAACAAGTGGAAGAATTCAGAAAAAGCCTTGAAAAAGGAGCCAAAGTCACGACCATCGGAGGTATTCATGGTAAGATTGTGGATGTGAAAGAGTCCACCTTCGTTCTGGAGATTGCCAACGATGTGCGCATAGAGGTTGACAAAGCGGCCATCGCTGTGGATGAAAACATGGCACGGAATGCCGCCAAGAACAACAACGACAACGACAACAAGTAGTTCCATGAGCAATAGTAAGAAACTGAAACTACCGCCTCTCGCCTTTCTGGTGTGCCTGATCATCGCGGCACTCGGATGGGTTGTGGTGACCTTTTCCAAGGATTACCGTGTAACCTTGGATTTCAAGGTCCAGTGCTACAACCTGCCGGAGGGCAAGAAGTCGGTGACGGTTTCCGACACCGTGGTGGCGCTGACCTTTAACCAGAAGGGGCTGAAGTATCTGATGAAGCCTTTCTCCAACAAGGATCGGACGGTGTACATTTCCGTCAGCGACCTCATCAAGCCCAAGCACAAGGTTACGGTTTACACCTTCTCCAGCAAGGAGATGCGCGACTATCTGGTGGCCCATTGCTACGGTAGCGATCTGGTGGCAGTGGAGTCGCCCGAGGTGATAACTTTCTATTTGCGATAGACATGTATAAAATAGCCCTTACGGGCGGCATCGGCACGGGGAAGACCTATCTGTCCAATCATTTTATCCAGATGGGCATTCCGGTCTATTATGCCGATGATGAAGCGAAAAAACTGTACCGTGATCCCGACTTCGAGCAGCAGCTGCGTCTTCTGTTCGGAGACGGGATTTTTACGGATGGAAAGGTGGATTTCAAGAAGATGTCGGCCTTGGTTTTCCGCGATGAGGTGCAGTTGGAGAAGCTGAATCGGCTGGTGCATCCGGCGGTCATGCACAATTTTGAGCAGTGGGCCGAGCAGCAGCAGAGCACGGCGGTCATCATGGAGTCGGCCATCATCTTCGAGGGTGGGCTGACCGCCTATTTCGACAAGATCATTGTGGCGGACGCGCCGTTGGAGCTGCGTATCCGGCGCATAAGGAAGCGCAATCCCGAGCTTACGCGGGAGGAGATCATGATGCGCATCGCACGGCAGATGCCCCAGGAGGAGAAGTGCCGCCGCGCCGACCTGGTGGTCTGCACTGGGGAAACCTATTGCGAGAGCGAGGGGATGTAAGACAATGAATCCCTCCCTCTATTTTAATTGATTTTATACCCTAACATTACTTGGAAATTCAGGTTGCGCTGTACGTATTTGTGCTGGGTGAATTTCGGATTCATGTTGTTCAGCAGGCCGAAATCAGCGTGTACCCCGATGTAGAATTGCGAAATCTGATAGCCTAACTCCATACCTATGCCGAAATCCAGTCGTTGGAGAATCTTATCTTGGGCTAACAGATAGTGCTGGAAGGTGTTGTCGTTGGCTTCGCAATAGTAGATTTCCTTTTTGCCCGGCTTGTACAATTCGAGTTCGCCTTCCAAAATGTTCGAGAAGACTTTATCCTCCGTGGTCAACACCTCCGAGCCGTTATAGGTAAGCTTTCCGGCCATCGCCACATCCAAAAAGAAACCTGCCCCAGCCACAAAATGGTTTTTAGCTTCAGAAAAATGATAGAAAAGCATCAGAGGAACCTTCAGATGGTGAGTGGTGTAGAGATTGTTGGAGGCGACGGAGTGGCGGATGCCCAAGGTGTCGGAATATTGGGCATTCTGGATTTGTGACAGCCGCTGCCACGAATAGAGCACGCCGGTTTGCAGATACAGTTTTTCCCTCAGCCGGAAGTCCACCACCAGTCCGGCGGTGGCACCGATTTTGAGTTTCTGGTTCGACGAATAGCCAAACGCACTCACATTCTGAATGGTGCTGTTGGGAATCAGCAGGGTGGAACCGTTAAGGCCGGCGCGCACCGCGAGTTGCACTTTGGGGTTCTCGTCCTGCGCCCGCACGCAAACCTGCAGCAACAGGATAATCGACAAAAGGATGGATATTTTTTTCATAATCAATATATTTTCTTGAATAAACAGTTGTTAAATATCTTTCACAGCCATTAGAAGACAGCCGTACAGGCCGGCGGTTTCCGTGCGGAGGCGGCGGTTGCCAAGTTTCACCTCCGTATAGCCATGCTGGCGGGCCATCTCAATTTCCGTCGCACTAAAGTCGCCTTCGGGCCCAATTAGCAGTACTACATCCTGGTGCTGGAAGGGCTCGTTGGCCAGCTGGCGGGTGTTCTCGTCGTCGCACCAGGCGATGTACTTGTCGGCGGGCATTGGGGCGTGCGATTCCAAAAAATCGTCAAAGCGGGTCAGCGTCATCGGCGGCAGCCATGTGGTCTGGCACTGCTTGAGGGCCGACACTGCAATGCGCCGCATCCGGTTCATGTTGACGCGCGGCCGCTCCGAATTGTCGCAAAGGATGAAATGGACGGATTCTATCCCAAGCTCCACACATTTCTCCACTAGCCATTCTATACGGTCGATGTTCTTGGTGGGTGCGATGGCCAAATGCAGCCGATGGAGGGAAGTGTCCTTCACCATGCGCACGTCGTGCACCTCCACCTGACAAGCTTTCGGATTGTCAGTCAGGATGATGGCGTGTGCCTCGTTGCCCAGTCCGTCGGTCAGCAGCACTTCGTCACCCGCGCGGTGCCGCAACGCCCGCACACAATGCTCCGACTCCTCTTGGCTGAGCGTCACCACAGGTTGTGTCAGATCGGGATGGTAAAAATATTGGTTGAATATCATATTATGCGTCTTTTTCACTCAATTCTAACCACCGGTTGGACTTGTCCTCCAAAACGGTTTTGATTTCTGCATAGCGGCGGCCCCAGTCGGCAAACTCGTCCGCCGTACCCTGTCCTGCACTCATCTTGCCCTCAATGTCGGCTTTCTCCCGTTCCAACTCTTCAATTTCCACCTCCAACGACTCCAATTCCCGTTTTTCCTTATAGGTCAGTTTGTTCTTGGGAGCTTCGCGCACCGCCTTTTCCTCCACAGGCCGGTTGGCCTTTTCGATACGCTTTTGGATGCGCATCTCCTTGTCTTTCATCTGGCGGTATTCGGTGTAATTGCCGTAATAGTCCTTGATTTTGCCATCTCCCTCAAACACAAAGATATGGTCCACCAATTTGTTCATCAGCCAGCGGTCGTGGGAGACAATAATCATGCAGCCCCCGAAATTCGTCAGAAAGTCCTCTAAAAGATTCAGCGTGTCAATGTCGAAATCGTTGGTGGGCTCATCCAAAATGAGGAAATTGGGATTCTTGAGCAGCGTTATGAGCAGGTGGAGTTTTCGTTTTTCACCGCCGCTAAGGTCTTGATAATAGGTGTATTGCTGACTAAACGGAAACCCGAAATGATTCAGGAACTGGGCGGCGCTGATGTAGTTGCCATTGTCCATGCGGATCACCTCGGCATGCTCCTTCACTAACTCCAATACAATCTTGTTGCCGGCGTACTCCATTCCGTTTTGGGAAAAATAGCCGAACTGGATAGTCAGGCCGGGGGTTATTTTGCCCCCATCGGGTCTTATTTCCCCCATAATCATCTTCAGAAATGTGCTTTTTCCGGTGCCGTTCTTGCCCACGATACCGCATTTTTCCCCTTTTTTGAAAATATATGAGAAATCCCGAAGGATGAATTGATTCGGATAGGCAAAATCCAGATGGCTGATTTCCAGTATCTTGTGTCCTATACGTTCGGATTGCACCTTAAAGGCTTCGGGAGCGGCTTCCACCTTGCGGTCCATCTGCTCTTGCAGTTGCTCGAATTGGTTGATGCGGGCGCGGGCCTTGGTGGTGCGGGCCTGCGGGGAGGTGTGCACCCATTCCAGCTCGCGGCGGTACAAGTTGCGCAAACGGTCGTGCTCCGCCGCCTCGTTGGCCAGACGTTCCGCCTTCTTTTCTACAAAATAGTCGTATTTGCCCCGATAATGATACAGATTGCCGTTGCTCAGCTCGTAGATGTCGCTGCAGACCTTGTCCAGAAAGGCACGGTCGTGAGTTACCATCAGCAGCGTGATGTTGGCGGAAGAGAGGTGGTTTTCCAGCCACTCGATCATCTCCACATCCAGATGGTTGGTCGGCTCGTCGAGGATGAGAAGGTCGGTGTCGGCAATCAGGGTTTTGGCGAGGGCGGCCTTCTTGCGCTGGCCGCCCGACAACTCGTTAATATTCTTAAAGATATTCTGGATGCCAAACTTGGAGAGAATCTCTTTCACCTTGGATTCATAATCCCAGGCATTCAAGCGGTCCATCTCGAGGATGGCATCATCCATGCGTTTCTGGGGCACCTGTTCGTGCCGGTTTCGCTCCATCAGGGATATGCAGGTCTCGTACTCCTTCACAGCGCGCACCACGGGTGTTTCCTCATCAAACAGGGCGTTCAGCACGGAATCCCTGTCGTTAAAACCATCCATTTGGGGCAGATAGGAGACCACGATGTCGTTGCGGATCACCACCTGGCCCTCATCGGGCACGTCGCGACCGGCAATAATGTTGAGGAGCGTGCTCTTGCCTGTACCGTTACGGGCAATGAGCGCGCTCTTCTGGCCTTTCTCCAAACCGAAGGTGATGTTCTGGAACAGTTTTTTCTCCCCTACCGACTTGGATACATTATTGACGGTGAGATAGTTCATGTTGGCTATTGGATTTTAGCTAATGGCCAACGGCCAATGGCTAACGGCTACTTCACCGCTATGGTTTCGATCTCCACCAAAACGCCCTTGGGCAGATCGCGGACGGCAAAGGCGGCGCGGGCCGGCGCATTGACGAGGAAATACTGGGCATAGACTTCGTTCATTGGGGCGAAGTTGGCGATGTCGCTCAACAGGCAAGTGGTTTTCACCACATCGTCGAAGGAATAGCCGGCCTCCAAGAGGATGGCGGCGATGTTCTTCATCACCTGTTCCGTTTGGGCCTTGATGCCCTCGGGCACGATGCCGGTGGCGGGGTCAACGGGAATCTGACCTGAAATAAACAACATGCCATTGGCCTCGATAGCCTGGCTGTAAGGACCGATGGCGGCGGGAGCCTTGTCGGTATGGATAACCTTTTTCATTTTTATATAATTTTGATAATTAAACAATTGCATCCCAATTGAAACGGGCTTGCAAAAATAACCTTTTTTATCGTTTTTTTCATCGGTCCGTTTGCAAAAAAATATTATTTTTGCACGTAATAAAAAGTATGTTATTATGTCTTTTATTACAGATAGAATTGCTCTTGACGGACTGACGTTTGACGACGTCTTATTGATTCCCGCTTATTCCGATGTTTTACCAAAAGAGGTCAGCCTGCAGACGCGTTTCACGCGCAACATCATGCTGAATCTGCCGTTCGTTTCTGCCGCCATGGACACGGTGACGGAAGCCAACATGGCCATTGCCATCGCCCGTGAAGGCGGTATCGGCGTGATTCACAAGAACATGACAATTGCCGACCAGGCGCGGCAGGTGGCGTCGGTGAAAAGGGCCGAGAACGGCATGATCAATGCGCCCGTCATTATCACCGCCGACAAGACGGTGGGTGACGCGATGCGCATCATGGCGGAATACCATATCGGCGGCATCCCGGTGGTGGACGCGCAGAACAAGCTCATCGGCATCGTCACCAACCGTGACCTCCGCTTTGAAAAAGAGCTGAAAAAGCCCATCGACCAGGTAATGACGAAGGAGCACCTCATCACCACGACGCGCAACACGGGATTGAATGAGGCCAGCGACATCCTGCAGCAATACAAGATCGAGAAGCTGCCCGTGGTGGCCGAAGACGGCACGCTTCTGGGCCTGATAACATACAAGGACATCACCAAGGCGAAAGACAAACCGTACGCCTGCAAGGACCAGCTGGGCCGTTTGCGGGTGGCCGCCGGTGTGGGCATCACCGCCGATGCCGTGCAGCGTGCCGAGGCTTTGGTAGAGGCCGGCGTGGATGCCTTAGTGCTTGACTGCGCCCACGGACATTCACGGAATGTCATCAACACCTTATTGGAAATCAAGAAGAATTTCGCAAACGTGGACGTTGTGGTGGGCAATATTGCCACTGGCGAGGCCGCGCAGATGCTGGCCGACAATGGGGCCGATGCTGTGAAAGTGGGTATCGGACCGGGTTCTATCTGCACCACGCGCGTGGTCGCGGGCGTGGGTGTACCCCAGCTCAGTGCTGTGTATGGCGTGTACAAGGCCCTCCAGGCCTACGACATCCCTCTCATTGCTGACGGCGGCATCCGCTACTCCGGCGACATCGTGAAGGCTTTGGCGGCGGGTGGCAGCTCCGTGATGCTTGGCGGTCTGCTGGCCGGCGTGGAAGAATCGCCCGGCACCACCATCCTCTTCAACGGCAGGAAGTTCAAGACCTACCGGGGCATGGGTTCCTTAGAGGCCATGCAGCACGGCTCCAAGGACCGCTACATGCAGAGCGATGTGGATGATGCCAAGAAGCTCGTTCCCGAGGGCATCGTGGGCCGTGTGCCCTACAAGGGGGACCTCTACGAAGTGATCTATCAGATGGCCGGCGGCCTCCGTTCCGGCATGGGCTACTGCGGTGCCCGCACCATCGCCGACCTACACAACGCCCGCTTCTGCCGCATCACCAACGCCGGTGTCCAGGAGAGCCATCCCCACGACATCACCATCACCGCCGAAGCCCCCAACTATTCTTCGGAATCCAAATAACATGATTCACCTTTCATTAAATATATTGTAGAATTAAAATCTGTCTGATATGAAAAATATTATTGTCGGTATTGACTTTTCCAACAGTTCCATGGTCGCCATGCGTCACGCTGTGGCCATCTGCCTGAGAACGCAAGCCAGCTTGCATTTGGTATGGGTAAAGACCCCCAGCGTGTCCTCCAGTGCGAACGAATTTGACGAGAGCAAAACATACGTCCAGCACATTCAGGACAAAATGAACGACTGGGTGAAATTATGCCGTCAGGAGTCGCCTGAAACCAATGTCAACAGCGTTATTCTGGAAGGGAAACCGCATGTCGAGATCAACACGTACGCCTCCAACCTTCCAGATGCCATGATTGTGATGGGAGCACACGGCGCATCCGGTTTTGAAGAGGGCTACATCGGCAACAACGCCTACCGTATGATCAACAACTCGGAAGTGCCGGTTCTGATTATGCGTGAGAACATCCAGATTAACCGCGACTTGCACAAGATCTTCGTTCCGATAGACATCAGCTTCGAGACGTTGCAGAAGATGCGCCATGCCATCTATCTGGCCAAGGCCTTCGCTGCGCAGATTTATCTGTTCGGCGTGAACTATCCGAACACGGCCGAGGCGCGCCACATCATCAACGTGCAGCTGCGCAACGCCATGGAGATGTGCGACGAAGCCAACGTCCGTTACACCGCCGAAGCGCATAACGTGACCAACAACGATGTTTGCAAAACCATCCTTGAATCGGCCAAAGAGCTGGATGCCAACCTGATCACCATCATGCGGGAAGAGGCGGAGACCGACTTTACTGCCTCCCGCAACATGCGCCAGATCTTGAGTACCTCCCCGATGCCGTTGCTCATCATCCCCAACAAAAGCGCCTTTTCCGTAGGACGTTAGTCATGAAGAAGGACGGCAAACGGCTGCTGCGTGCGGGAAACATGCTAAACCCCTCTCCCGTGGTCATGGTCTCGTGCGGCAGCACCCTTGACGAATACAACATCATCACCATCGCATGGACGGGTACGATTTGTTCGGACCCGCCCATGTGCTTTATTTCCGTGCGGCCGGAACGGCATTCCTACCCGCTTATTCGGGAGAGCGGGGAGTTTGTCATCAACTTGGTCAGCCGCGAGTTAGCCCCCATCGCCGACTGGTGCGGCGTAAGGTCGGGCAAGAAATTCAACAAATTCATGGAAACGGGTCTCACCCCTGTGCACGGGTCGCACGTGAATGCCCCTCTCATCCATGAAGCGCCCGTCAACATCGAGTGCAAGGTGACGCAGGTGATCCCCCTTGGCACCCACGACATGTTCTTGGCGGAAGTGGTGGCCGTACACGCCAAGGAGAACCTCTTCAATCCCAAAACCGATGCGCTGGAGCTGCAGCGTGCCAACCTTGTATCTTATTCCCATGGGCATTATTATGATTTGGGCAAAATTATAGGAAAATTCGGCTTTTCCGTGGAGAGGAAATAAGATTTCGCCAGTAAAAAATGAGATTTTATGAAAATTAAAAACGTATTAGAATATTTAGAGCAGAGATTTCCTCTTTCTTTGCAGGAGGATTTTGACAACTGCGGTGTGCAGTGTGGCGATGTGGAACAGGAAATCACGGGTGCGTTGGTCTGCTTTGAGATGTCGGAGAAGGTGATTGAAGAAGCCCTTTCCATGAACGCCAATCTGGTGATTTCGCATCATCCACTGATTCTACGGCGGGGTATCTGCAAAATAGAACCCAAGGACCGGGTGGGCGGCATCATTTGTAAAGCATTGGAACACAAGATGGTGCTTTACTCCATGCACACCAATATTGACAGTGCGGCGGGCGGTGGTAACGATGCCTTCGCGGAGCGTCTCGGGCTGACGGACGTGCGCGTGTTAGTGCCTGCGGCGGGTGAACAGACCGATGGCAGTGCCCGCAACGGTCTCGGACGTATAGGTCGGCTGCCACAACCCATGTCCACCGTCGAATTCCTCCAGTTCGTCAAGGGAAAGATGAACCTGAGTGTCATCCGGTACAACGGCAGCGTGGACAAGACCATCGAGCGGGTGGCTGTGTGCGGCGGCGGCGGGTCCTCTTTCATTGAGGATGCCCTGCACGCCGGAGCCGACGCATACGTGACCGGCGACATCAAATACCACGACTTTTTCCGCCCCAACGGGAAAATGCTGCTGGCCGACATCGGACATTATGAGGGGGAATACTTTATCCGTGAAATAATATATAAGGAAGTTACAGAAAAATTTCCTATTTTTGCAGCCGCAATTTCTAAAATGGATAAATTGGAAATTGAGTATTTGTAATGTAATCGTTAATCATTCAGAATATGGCCAAGAAAAAAGTTACTGAAGAAGAAAATCCGGCTCAAGTGGAAAAGACTGCTGCCGCAACAAAAACCAAAAAAACCGCCAAAAAGAAAACCAAAACCGCTGATGCGGAGCCCACACCCGACACTCCGGAAGTAGCAGAGGTAACACCCGCCGCTGAAGTGATACTTGAAGACGACATCACCGTTGAGAAGACCGCCGACGGTGTCATTGAAGTGAAAAAACACGAGGACAACCAAATCACCGCCGAAGAGATCACCATCGAGCAGAAACTGCTTTCCCTGTACAATCTGCAGCAGATCTGTACCAAAATCGACGATATCCGCATGATCCGTGGCGAGCTGCCAGAGGAAATTCGCGACAACGAGGACGAATGCGAAGGCAAACGCACCCGTATCGCCAAATTCAACGATGAGATTCATAACCTGAAATTGAAAATCTCCGGCGAAAACACCAAGAAGGAAGAGGCTGCCGCTGCCATCAAGAAATATGAGGAGCAGCAAAACAACGTCCGCAACAACCGCGAGTATGAATCCTTAAGCAAGGAAATCGAATACCAGAACCTCGAAATCCAGGTTTCTGAAAAGCATATCGCCAAGTACAACGCCGACATCGCTGAAAAAGAGGCCCTCATTCAGGAAACCTCCGAAAAACTTTCCGAACTGGAAGAGGTTTTGAAGCAGAAGAAATCCGAGTTGGAAGGCATCATCGCCGATACGGAAAAGGAAGAGGCGGAACTGTTAGAAAAAGCTGAAGTTCTCAAGGCCAAGGTGGACGACCGCCTGCTTATGGCTTTCGAGCGCATCCGCAAAAACGCGCACAACGGCCTGGCCATCGTGAAGATTGAACGCGATGCCTGCGGTGGTTGCTTCAGCAAGATCCCGCCCCAACGCCAGCTTGACATCGCCCTGCACAAAAAAATCATCGTCTGCGAAGCTTGCGGCCGTATCTTTATTGACGACAAACTGGTTCACAGCCAGCAGGAAGCCTAATCTTCTAACTCTATTTTCATGGACAAAAAGGAACTGCGCCGACACATTCGGCAGCTGAAGAAAAGCTATGCTCCGGAATCGCTGCAACAGCAATCCCGACAAATTCTCCGTCAGCTGTCCAGCCACCCCGATTTCCAACAGGCGGAATACGTCATGCTTTATGCATCCCTTCCCGATGAGGTGCAGACATTGGATTTTATAGAAGAATGGAAAAACAGGAAACACCTCATCCTTCCGACGGTGGTGGGCGATGACATCATTCCCGTGGAACTCACTGCCGACTGCCCGATGGTGGAGGGCTCGTTCCATATCCTTGAGCCGCAAAGCAACCAATATGCCGGACCCCTCGACCTCATCGTGGTGCCGGGCATGGCCTTCGACCGCCAAGGTCACCGATTGGGGCGTGGCAAAGGGTATTATGACCGTTTCCTAATAAAATATCCCGAGGTGAAGACCATCGGGATATGTTTCGATTTCCAGTTGCTGGATGAAGTTCCGGCGGAACCCCATGACCAGCTTATAGATGAGATAATCTCTCTTTAATCCGATGTTTTGATGCCATAGGCCAAATCGCCGGCATCGCCGAGACCGGGCACGATGTAGGAGTGCGCGGTCAGTTCCTCGTCGATGGCCCCGATCCAGAGGGTGCACTTGGAGGGTTTCAAGTGATGTTGCAGATATTCCACGCCTTGGCGGCTGGCGATGATGCTCACAATGTGCGTGTGCACCGGCTCGCCCTTGGTCATCAACTCCTCGTAAGCCAGCAACATGGACTTGCCTGTGGCCAGCATGGGATCCGCTAAGATGAGCGTCTTGTCGTCCAGCTCCGGAGCCGACATATAGTCCACCTGAATCTCGAAGGTGCCGTCCTTATAGTATTTGCGAAATGCGGAAATGAAGGCGTTCTCGCCGTGGTCGAAGTAGTTGAGCAGACCCTGGTGCAGGGGCAGTCCGGCACGCAGGATGGTGGCCAGCACGGGCTTCTCTTGCAGGCGCGGAATCTCAGCAATGCCCAGCGGGGTGGAGACCTCCTGCGGTTTGAAATTCATCGTTTTGCTGATCTCGTAGGCGAAAATCTCGCCGATACGCTCCAGGTTGCGGCGGAAACGCATACTGTCGGTCTGTACATCCACGCTTCGGATTTCCGCGATAAACTCATCAAAAAGAGAGTTCTGGTTACCAAGGACATTCAGGTTGTTTTTCATCGTAGTGGGTTTTTCAACGTTTGTCGGGGCAAAGATAGTGAATTTTTCCAAAATCGGGACAACATCATATTCATCTGTCGTTATGCGAAAGGCGAACCGATGCCACATTTCTTCCAAATCAATATTTAAAATTTAACTATTGATTGTTAAAAATAAAACATAGAATTTTAATTATTTGATTATCAGCAGTAAAAAATTTATCCTAAACTATTGACAAATGGAGGCTTCTGTTGTATATTTGTCGCTCCTAACATTAATAAATTGTAAACAAATATAAAGTATTATATTGTTCAACCATAAATTATAAAACCATACTATGATACCGACTAACATCAACCCGCAGGATTTGACTTGGACCGAGCTCAAAAACATCGTTTTAGCCGTTTCAGACCAGGTGGATAAAACATCCAGACAGATGGAGGAGACATTCGCGCGAATGGACAAGTCAGACAAGAAGTTCAAAGAGTTGTCCAGCAGGTTCAGTTCCACTATCGGGAACCTCACTGAGGGTCTGATGGAACCCGAGGCGTTAAGAATCTTCAAGAAGGCCGGCTTCAAGGTTAACCGCTACTTCACGAACATGAAAAAACACGACAGGGACTCGAACGTGGAGATGGAGATTGACCAATTTATGGTGGACGGCACGACGGCCATTGCAATGGAAATCAAGACGGCCTGCAACAAAAGCGATATTGACCACTTTATCGCCAAGATGGGTCGTTTCAAGAAGTTGTTTCCGGAATATGGCGACAAGACCGTGTATCTGGCCATCGCGGCCATCAAGTACAACAGGGGTTCTGACCGTTACGCGCACGAGAAAGGTCTGCTGGTGGTGCGTGCCACGCCCGACAACATCTTCACCCTCGACTCCACAGAGGGCGATGAAATGCTAACGTATTAAAAGAAACAATTTTGGAGAAGAAAAATCCCATTGAAGAGGCCCGAAGGTATGTAGCCATTGCAAAGGAGGTCATTAAGAAGGCCAACGACATCATCAACCGATGCGCTTTACTGTACTCAAGAGTCAATCAGGCGTAATCTTGTTATTCTCCAAACACCCTCTCAAAGATGGCGGGCACCTGCTTCAGGTAATAGTCCAGCGTGAAACACTGCGCCAGCTCTCCCGGCGTGAACTGCTTTTGAATCGTCTCATTCTGCATCAGAAGCTCCTGGTAGTCTTTGCCATTAAACCAGGCCTCCATGGCAATAGGTTGTACCAGGTCGTAGGCCACCTCGCGGGCAAATCCCTTGGTTATGAGCGTAGTCATCACCCGTTGGGCAAAGATAACCTTGTGTGTCAGGTAGATATTCTTCAACATATTGTCGGGGAAGACGACAAGGTTGTCCAGAATCCTTCCGAAGCGGTTGAGCATATAATCCAGCAGGATGGTGGCATCGGGGAGCATGATGCGCTCGGCGGACGAGTGCGAGATGTCGCGTTCGTGCCACAGCGGGATGTTCTCATACGAGCTGACCATGTATCCGCGCAGGATGCGGGCGCACCCGCACATGTTCTCGCTGCCGATGGGGTTGCGCTTGTGCGGCATGGCGGACGACCCCTTCTGGCCCTTGCCGAACGCCTCTTCCGCCTCGCGCAGTTCCGTGCGCTGCCAGTGGCGAACCTCCACGGCCATCTGCTCCATCGAGGAGCCGATGAGTGCCAGCGTGGCCATGTAGTGCGCATGTCGGTCGCGCTGCAGAACCTGCGTGGAGATGTTGGCCGAATGGATGCCCAACTGTTCGCAGACGTAGTCCTGCACGAAAGGTGGTGTGTTGGCGAAGTTGCCTACGGCCCCGCTAATCTTTCCGCACTCCACATCGGCGGCAGCCATCTCAAAACGCTGCATATTGCGCTTCATCTCCTCATACCACAATGCCCATTTCAACCCCAAGGAGGTAATGTCGGCATGAACGCCATGTGTGCGTCCGATGCAGGGGGTGTCCTTGAATTCGTAGGCGCGTCGTTTCAGAATCTCCATAAAACGCTGCAGATCACCACGTAGGATATCGTTGGCCTGCTTAAGCAGATAGCCATTGGCCGTGTCCACTACGTCCGTGGAGGTCAAACCATAATGCACCCACTTGCGCTCTTCGCCTAACGACTCGCTCACGGCCCGGGTGAACGCCACGATGTCATGGCGGGTCTGCTGTTCGATTTCATAAATCCTGTCCACCTTGAAGGTGGCTTTGTCGCGCAGCTTTTGGACATCCTCCGCAGGAATAACACCCAATTGGCTCCACGCGGCAGCAGCTTCGATTTCAACTTTCAGATAGGCACCGAATTTGTTTTCCTCCGTCCATACGGCACTCATTTCCGGACGCGAATAACGTGGTATCATGTCAGTTTTTTTTAGCTTGCAAAAATACAAAAACTATCGTTTGACAAACCGTCTCACCGCCATTCCTTTTTCCGTCTCCACCCGTATCATATACAGGCCGGCGGCCAAATGTGAAACATCCAGTTCCACTTGGTTGGCATCCACCTCTTTGGTTTGCAAAACATTACCATATATATCATAGATTACAATCCGGCGCAACGGCTCTCTTGAATCCTGTAGGGTGAGGATACCTGTGGTAGGATTCGGATATAATGACACGGCCACCTTGTAGTTGGCAACGCCGACCGTATCTTCCGGTTCCGGTTCCGGCAATGTCTGGAACGTCTGCGTGTCACTGTAAACACTTTCCCACAGGAGATAACAACGGGCCTTCACCCGGACATGGTATTCCGTATTCGGCAGCAGGTTGTCGTAAACCTTGATGGGGGCAGACACGCCCTCCTCATTCGGGGCATCCGACCCGTCGGTCCACAACTGCACATACCAGAAATCCTCATCGCCTCCGGGGGTCCATTGCACGGTGGCACTGGTCTGCCCGATGTCTGAAACCGTCACCTGGGATGGCGGCAGACACTCTATTATATCCTCTTCCACCACCAAATTATCCAAACCGCAATAATCATGACCCGAATAAGCGGTTTTATAACGGAAGGCAATATAGCCCGTCACCGGCACATTCGCATAGCGATAGAAATGAATCGTGTCGTAGGCACCGTTGATGTCCGTTTCCGAAGAGATCTGTTCAATCGCCACAAACGTGGAGGTGTCGGTGTTATCCGTCATATAACCGATTTCCAAATGACTATTCTGCTGATACATACGCTTCCAGAAGGAGATTTTAAGATTGTACAGCGTATCCGACATCTCGGGCAACACTAAATAGGAATAATAGCCTATCCCGTGCGCAAACATCATCACTCCATTGGGGCTGGTATAATTATACCCGTATTGCACAATGTGCGGCATGGGAATCGAGGTTGAGGTGCGGTAGGCGAGCCAGCAGGGCGGCACCCGACCGGTAGATTGTTGGGATGCACCTTCATAACTGTCAAAATTATCAATGTATGGCAACGGTTTGGGCGTCACACACCATGTACGGGCCGACACAGGTCCCAACCATTCGCTTTGGTCGTCGGAAGAGCAGTAGGCCCGGACGTAAAACTCGTAATCCATCCCTTCCTGAAGACCTGTTATCGTAAGCGGAAGAGTGTCGGTGAGGACCAGAGTGGCATTCCCATCCGGATCCACACCTCGCAAGCCGTAGGCTACCTGCCAATAATTATTGCTGTTGAGGGTATCCGTACACTGCAACTGAACCGCATCTGCCATAACAGCCAAAATCTGGAGGTCTTGCGGAATCAGACAGGTGGGGATACGTTCCAGATTCACATCATCCACATTGAAATAGATATTGGGTCCTCCCTGGGCCTTAAAGGCGATGTGCCGTCCCGTTCCGATATAGGTGTCAAACGGGATAATGACTTCGCTCCAACCGCTGGCCACTCGGGTCACCGTCTGAATCTCCTCGAAGGTGGAGGTGTCATACGGATTGGTCATCATACCCACATGAAGAACAGTCGAAGAGAGGGACGCGTTCCAATAGAACCGCAACTGGACGGTATCTAACGAGATGGCATCTCCCACTGGCGGTAAGGTGGCGATGCAGAAATCATTGCTGGCATGGAAATACAGAGAGCGAGAACCATTGTAATGGGAAGTGCTGATGGTATAAGGATACCAGATGCTGGAGGTGAACATGCTGGTGGAATTTTTCTCCCAGCATAATGGGAAGGTGTAATTGGCGGAGCCTAACGAATCGAAACTCTCATTATACGGCAATGAATTGATGGGGAAACATTGCGTGCGGAAAGAGATGGCGGACGACCAGTCACTGAACGATTGGTTTTCGCAGGCTGCCCGCACATACACATCATAGAAAGTGGCATCTGCTAGGCTGTTTATCGTGATGGGATGGTTATAAGCCGTTACCAGCGTGCCGGCACCTGCCGTTTCCGGATTGAAGCCCGCGGGACCGACGACCACCTGCCATTCGTTTTCACTGCGCCCCGGGGTCCAGTCCACCTCCACCGAATGGATGCCGATGTTGGAGACCGACACGTTCACGGGATTCACGCAGACGGGCGCATAATCCACTTGCAGGTTGTCAATATAGAACACCGTAGGAACAGCCCCCTGCGACCGGAATGAAAGATATTGTCCCATTCCCGTGTAGGAGGTCAGCGGGATCACATATTCGTTCCACACCCGCGTGCGGGCATGAAGTGTTTCAATCAGGGTGAACGAGGCGGTATCATTCGGGTTGTTCATCACACCCACATCTATCGAGCGGTTCAGATCATCGAATTTACCCAAGAAGTGCACTTGAAGTTTCGATAACGTATCCTGTAACAATGGGGTGGACACATATTCGTATTGGTTGGCTTCATGAGACAGGAATAAGGCTCCCGGAGCTGTAAAATAGGGTTGGTGCTGCAGGTTGGAGATGGCCGACATGCCATTGCCGGTCTTGGACCAACAGGGCGGGAACACATTGCCACTGGAGGCGATACTGGTGCCATAGTTGTCGAAAAACTCCTGATAGGGAACTTGGGAATCCAAGCAATTGGTGTTGAATGCCATCGCCGGCGACCAGCTGGAATAGGCCGTTCCGTTGCAGATATTCCGGACATAAAAGGCGTATCGCGTGCCTGGGGTGAGATCGGTCAGCGTCACAAAATTATCATACGAGGGGTACACCATGGCTGTGTCGGGATTGAACCCCGCAGGACCATATACGTACTCCCAGGAGCCGGCCATCATATCCATCGGCCAGGACACGTGTGCTGACGTTTGGGTGATTTGGGAGGCCATGGCATAATTCGGGGCCGGACAATCCGTATAATCGATGAGGATGTTGTCCATATAGCCGTAACTGTCCGACGTGCCCGTATTGCTCCGGAACGCGATATAGCGGCCCGTTCCCTGATAATCGGAAAGGTCGGCCTCGGCATGATACCAGGAGCCCCACTCAAATGTCAGGGTATGGTTTATCGGGGTGAAGGTGGATGGATCCAGAGGGTTGGTCATCACCCCCACCTGTATCTGCGTCATGTAATACATCCTGATTTTGAAACTCACCTTCACATACCGCATGTCGATGGATGTATCCAGTGCCGGCAGGGCTAAGGTGGTGTAGCTGGTGTTCTGGTTGTAGAGGAACAAGGAACCGATGCCGTCATAGAGGTAATAGCTGTCGCCTGTGATCGTTTGTTCAGAGGAGACATGGCTGCTGGTGTATCGGGTTTGAATGTGCCAACAGGGCGGCATCACAATATCACCGTATGTTCCATCGCTCACGCCATACGTGTCGAAAGTCTCCAAATAGGGAAGTGCGTCAATATTTTCACACAACGTCATCTGTGAGGCCTCTACGGTATAACGGCTCTTGTCGGTCGCGCTGCATAATGAACGTATTTTATAGGAATACACCGTGAAAGGCGAGAGACCGGTAAGCGTGCAGAATGTGTCGGACACCACCACCGACGACCATGTCAGCGACGTGTCGGCCTTATAGGCTACCTCCCATTGGGCCTCGTTGCCGCCCCGTTCCCAATTCAGCCCGATATGATCGTTTCCTAACTGTGTGACGGTGACGTTTTTGGGTCTGTGGCAGGTGGGCTGGTAATCCACAATCACATTATCCAAATAATCATATCCGAGAAACTGCTGTCCCGACTTGAACGCGATACATCGGGCCGTGCCGGTATAGCCGGTGAAATCCACATCATACTCACTCCACTGGCTGGGCACTATCGTCACCGTATCCCACGGAATGAAACTTGTGATATCATTGTTTTCCTGAATAAAACCAATCTCCAGTTTATACGAAGAGCTGGCGTACAGCAGAAAGGAGACACGCAAATTGGAGATGGAAATAGCATCGCTGATAGGGGGAAGGGCTGCGTATGTGGCCTGCGTATTGGTGCCTTTGAAATAGTAGGCCCCAGGAGGGGAATAGGAGTACAAATCATGGATATAGGGATATTGGGGATTTGCGTTTGTCGCCGTGTAGCCATGCTGCCAGCAGTCGGGATGCGTGTTGTATCCCACCCCATTGTAGTCGAAATTCTCCTGATACGGCAATGTCTTAATTGCCCCGCATTGCGTCTTGAAAGAGAGAACATCGCTCCACGGGCTTGGCTCATTATTGGAACAAACGGTTTGAACCTGAAGCAAATACGGAGAGCTGACCACCAACGGATAGACCAGACAGCTGTCGGAGGTGATGCCGGAAATGATGTGCCAATCCTCCTCATAAATCGTTTTATAGCGGATGATAGCATTGGCGCTAGTGGGGTCAGACACCCAGTGAATCATCGCGCTGCTGTCCGTGACATTCGCGGCTGATACCTGTACGGGACGGGCACATAGCGGGATGGTGTTTATTTCCAGATTGTCAATAAAATAATGATATCCTACTCTCCGGGGGGTCTGCAGGCGGAACACGATATGCTTGCCGCTGCCGGTATGTTGGATCGTATCCAAGTAAAATTCGAAAAACTCCCATGTGTTCGTTGTTGTGGGTACCGCATCGCCCACGTACTCGTATGTGCTCTCGTCCAAGGGGTTGTCACATACATATACTTTCAACCGGCCGCATTGGTTGTTGCCGTCGCGATAGGCGTAAAAGCTGACCGCCAGCGTTTGTATGGCTGCTCCGATGGCAGGTGTTGCCACCCATGTTGTATCCGTTTGTATTTCAAGACATTGTAACGGACTATAATACACATTGGGATTTCTTGTCACCTGCGGCTGTATATCCACATCCGCCGCCACCCAGCAGTCTGGCGCACTGCCCGTTGTCTCCTGGTCAAAGCGTGTGCTATACGGCACACCTACAGGCATATCGCACAATGTGTGACAGGTTACGGGGAAGGAAAACACACTGTGGATGCCGGACGAGCATTGCGAACGAACCTGCACCTCATACTCCGTATTGGGCCACAGCCCGTTGATGGTGTAAAACGTGTCCGTAATGTTCGGAATCTCCACCCAGCTTATATCATCCTCGTGCTTGTAGGCGAGGGTGTATCCGGTGGGCAGGGACGAAGAAAAGGGCTTCCACGAGCAGGTTATCGAGTGGTTGGTGGCTCCCGACTGCCAAGCCCGCACCGGCGAATGGCAGGGATTCGGACTGCTCACCACAATATCATCCACATAGAATTCATTGTAAGTGTGGATATAATCAGTCGGGGGTTGCGCCATCAGGGCAATACGGTTTCCGGTGCCGCTATACGATGCAAAGGAAATCTGATATTCCGCCTCATGATCCAACAAATCCACCGAATCCACCACCACAAAACTTCCGGCGATGTCCGCCGTGTTGGACACTACGCCCACCATCAGCCGGCCAATATTTTCTGTTCCGGATGTTTTCCAGGCAGAAAGGCGCATTGTCAGTTGGGAAATCGGCATGTCATCGATAGCCGGCATCACCGCCACCGCCTTCCGCTGGCTCTCCACCAAAAAGGCAAGGCTCCGATACCGTGACCCGTATATTCTGGGTTCCACATACGGATACAGTTCCGAAGAGGAGGTGTTGTAGCGCAGCCAGCAGGTTGGCATGGGGTTCAGGACGGTATTGTCCAATTCGTAATAATCGAAATTCTCCATGAAAGGCAAGCTTGCCGACTGGCAGGTGGTGGTTATGGCAAATGAACCCGCCAGAAAACGGCTGCCGCATGCTGATTTCACCCGAACTTCAAACGAATAGCTTTCCTCCGGATTCAAACCATTTATAACCAAATAGTTGTCAGTAACATTCGTTTCCTCAATCCATTGGCTTTGGCCGGACTGTTTGTAATGCACCGTAAACGGAGCCGTTCCCGGAAAGGCATCCCAGGCCACTCGCACAAAGTCGGAACCGATTTGGGCTACATAAAGGGCTGCCGGGTGAATACATGCCATGGGTTGCAGGGAGAAGTCCTCCACATAGACAGTGCCATCCAACGCTTTAAGTGCAATATGGGAGCCGCTGCCCCAATAGTTGTGCAGACCGGCATACACCTCTTCGTACTGGCTGACAGTAGAGGGCGACACCGTGTCCACCGGCACAAAGGTATAAGGGTCGTCCGGATCCGTCATGACACCCACCACCAACGCGCCTGCCGCCGAGGTCTTATAGGCCTTGCATTGGACCACCACCTGATGTATATCCAACAGTGTGTCATTGATTTTCGGAATCACCGCGATACCGTACCGGTTGTTTTCTGCCGACAATTTCAATACGGGAGAAGATACGGATGTAATGGAGGTGATGATGGGCATAATTCCATTATTGTAAGGGAACGGCATTCGTTTCCAGCAATTCGGAAAGGTGTCGCGGTAGGCATCGAAATTCTCCGTATAGGGGAGAGATGTCAAGATGCAGGGGTCGGGAAGGGTGCTGCCGCACACCGATGCCGACAGCGGGGAGGTGCCGTTGACGCACACCGTGCGCACCTGGTAGCAGTAGTTTTGGCTGGGCAGCAGAAGGGTGTCAGCATCCTCGTATTCCATCGTGCCTACTGGCTGGCCGGTTAGCAGAATACCATCTCTATATACTTGAAATCCAGTTATATTGTCATCCGTATAATAGCCATACACCGATAGTGGCATACCCATCTGTTCCAAGGAGGTGGAATCGGTCCACGGCTGCCAAACCCCTGTTTGGGGCGTTATCCGATAGGCGTTACCGGTGGTCACATGCTGGTCGTCCACCAACGGAACTCCATAAACCGGCTGCGCGGAGGCCGTCACAAAGGAAACGGCAATCCAGTAGTCGCCGGGATCCAGCAGAGCGTTCACATTCACCTCCACTCTGAAAATCGGGCGGATGGTGTCCAAATAATGGTTCGGGGTATAGGGGCCATTGGCCTCCACGCGGTACGCAGTTGTCCACGTGCAGGTGGCTGGCAGCACGCCTACCGACTGCCAAACGGCCTGTGTGCTCGTGTCCGTCGGGCGCTCCCCATACACGTACACGTATGCGCCTGTGACGGGAGAGGCTGTAACCGGCACATTTTCAGCATAAACGTAAAAATCCATCTTTGTAAGTTGCGCCTGACGGGTGAGGCGTATATCATCCGCCATCGCATACCCGGACCCGCTTGCCCGCATGCCCAAAGAGGTTTGTCCGCCATACAGTACGCTAAGGTCGGCACCTTGCCATCCCTCGCCGGGATGATTGACCATCTGATCCTGTCTGTGCAGCACCAAACGGGACCCATTTGCGTTAGGAAGGCTCCAGCTGACACGCATGGAACGGTGGCTGGTGGGCGTTACGTTCACCTGCGAGGGAATCCCGCAGTTCTGTGCATGAAGAGTTGAAAAAAGAAACACACACAGTAGAAAAGCGATAAAATTTCTTCTCATTATATTATAAATCAAATAATTACAATTAAAAATCCATTCAAAAACAGCTTCATTGTTTGCCTCCACAAAAATACAAAAAAGTATTGTAGTTCACGTTTATAGCCGAATGGATAATTTATTTTGTATTTTTGCCCGCATTAAAAAAGAGTGTTATGGCACAGGAAAAATTCGCAATTATAGGGGCCGGTCATTTTGGCCAGGCCATCAGCAGGGCACTGTCGGAGAAGGGTTACGAGGTGTTGGTTATTGATTCCAACCTCAACGTGGTGCAGGATTTGTCGGAGGATGTGGCGTATGCCGTATGCACGGATGCCACCAACAAGCGTGCCTTGCAAAACGAGAATATCCAGAATTTCGATGCGGTCATCGTGGCCATCGGTAACGACTTCGTGGGACGGCTGCTCTGCACGGCCAACCTGTTGGACTTGGGTGTGAAGCGCATCATCTGTCGTGTGATGGGCAAGAGCCAGCGCACCATTCTGGAAAAGATGGGCATCACGGAGTTCCTCTCCCCCGAGGATGAGGTGGGTGCCTTGTTAGCCGAACGTCTGACAAACCCAAATATCATCTCCTATCTGCAGTTGGCTGACGATTACAAAATCGCCGAAATCATCGCCCCCTCACGGCTGATCGACTTGTCGCTTGGCGATATCAATTTCCGCGACAACCATAAGTTGAGCCTGATCACCATCCGCCGCAATTTCGAGGAGGTGGTGGCCGACAAGTTGGATACCAAGCAGCACATCATCGGCGTGCCCGACAACAAGACCGTCATCCAGGATGGCGACGTTTTTGTGCTGTTCGGCAAGGAACACGACATTGACAACTTCATCAAAATCAATCTGTAATGCTTTTCGGGAAGAGCCGTAACGAATACGCGCACAGTCAGCTGAAGATCCACATTGCGCAGAACAAGGACAGGGTCCGGCGCATCATGCAGATCTGCAGCCTGATTGTTTCCCTCGTCACCATCGCCTGCATTATCTGCTACCACGGTCTCTACATCTCTTTGGAAACGAAGGAAATAATCCGTGCCATCATTTTTGGCAGTATGGTGTTCTACGTGCTCAAGTATTTCCTCTTCATGTTCTACTCGCTCCATCGGAAAGAGTTCATCAAAAAATCCTGGTTCGAGTTCCTTATCATCATCATTCTGATTTTGCAGTTCCTATCGGTTTCGGTATTCCATTTCAGCTGGAAAATCCTGAACTCTGAAAATTTTGAGAACTATTATCTGCTTTTTATACAACTCTATTTCCTTATTATTGTGTTGATAGAGCTGGCGAAGATGAGCAGCTCGTTAGGAAAATACAATCTGAGTCCGCCGGTGCTGATGGTGGCCTCCTTCCTGTTTTTGATTCTGATAGGCACCATTCTGCTCTCCATGCCCCGAATGACCACCAACGGCATCTCGCTCATTGATGCGTTGTTCACGGCCACGAGTGCCAGTTGCATCACAGGACTCAGTGTGGTGAGCACATCGGCCACCTTTACCATGCGGGGCCAGATTGTGATTATGCTGCTCATACAGTTAGGTGGTATGAGCATCCTCTCCTTCGCAACCTTCTTCACCACATTTTTGTCCCGGTCGTATGTGGGGCTTCGGTACCAGTATATGATTCGCGATATGATGTCCACCGACCATATTTCAGATTCCGTGTCGCTGTTGCGGAGCATCGTCCTCACCACCTTCATCATCGAGTTGTCGGGGGCCGCCCTGCTATTCACCTACTGGAAAACCACCGGATTCTTCGTCCACGACAGCCAGAACCTGTTCTATTCGCTGTTTTACACGATTTCCGCTTTCAACAACGGTGGCTTTGTGCTCATTGACGAAAGTTTGTTGGACCTCGGCTTGGCGCACAATTATTTCCCGCAGGTCATCATCATGATCCTCGTCTTCCTCGGTGGCATCGGGTTCCTGACCATCCGCGATTTCTTCGGAGTCAGTTATATAAAGGAGAGAAACAAATACCATTGGAAAAGCTTGATGCCGCAGACCAAGGTGGTACTTATCACTACATTTTGGATTATCGCCATTGGTTCTGTCCTCTTCTTCTTCATCGAGCGTAACCGTACGTTGAGTTTGCAGACCACCCTTTTCGACAAGATTTTCACCTCCATATTCCAGATTGTCACATGTCGTACATCAGGTTTTATGGTGTTGGATGTGAACAACATGGCTTTGGCTTCTATCATCATGATCATTGTGCTGATGTTCATCGGCGGGTCGCCCAGCTCCACCGCTGGCGGCGTGAAGACCACCACCTTCTTTGTGCTGATAAGGTCCGTCATGGCCACCATTCAAGGTAAGAAACGTATTGAATTCCAGCATAAGACCATCTCGTTCAATCTGGTGGACAAGGCCACCTCCATTATTCTCATGTCATTCACGTTTATCTTGATATCCTGTTTCTGCATGGCCTTGGCCGAACCCGATGTGCCGCTGGTGGAAGCCATTTTCGAGACCACCTCCGCCTTCACCACTTGCGGTCTCTCCACGGGTGCCTGCGCCAACTGGGGTACCGCTGCCAAACTCATCCTCATCGTGAACATGTACTGCGGACGTATCGGCACGCTGACACTCGCCTTCGCCCTCACACGGCATAAAAAGGAATCCCAGCACCAATATCCCGAATTGTATATGATGGTAGGATAATGTCTTGACAGGGAGAAGATTTTTTATTATCTTTGTCGCATTAAAATAAAAAAATCAAACCGTTAAAAATCAATCAAATACATTAACACACAATGAAAAGACTTTTTGTTTTAGGCTTACCGATCCTCGCCATGCTGATCATGGGCGGCTGCGGATTTGGAAAAATGGTCACCCGGTATCCGGAAGTGACCGTAACGTTGGATAATCCGGATTTGGAAAACAAGGGAGGAGAGGTCAACTATACCATCAAAGGGACCATTCCACCCAAGTACATGAAGAAGAAAGCGTTAATGACGTTGAGTCCCTGCCTGAAGGTGGATGGTGTCAACGCTACGCCCTTCACCACCATCAAACTGAAAGGTGAGAAAGCCAAGGGCGAGGGACAGGTTATCAGCTTCAAGAACGGCGGCACGTTCACCAAGACCGGAAGCTTCAAATTCAGCGACAATTGCGAGGAGGCTGTCATTGTGGCCCCGGCCACGGCCCAGATTAAGAAGAAATCCACCACGCTGAATCCCGAAAAGGAGTTGGGCGAGGGCATCTCCAACACCTGCTCCTTCATCAGCCTTCAGCCCACCATCTCGGATGACACGCAGAATGGTGCCAACTTCCTGAACGCCCCGCACCAGTACGCCACGGAGTTCGTCGGCAAAACGGCCACCATCTACTTCGACCTCAACAGCTCGAACATGAACTGGAGCAACAAGTACAACAAAGACCAGGCGGCCAAGGATTCCATCCGCAATTTCATCAACTTCCTCAACGAAGACCTCATCATCGACAAGGTGGTAATTTCCGGCTGGGCCTCCCCCGAAGGTGAGGAGAGCAACAACCAGGGCCTTTCCGAACGCCGTTTCCAACAGGGTAAGAAATGGTTCGAGGATCAATATGACAAATACCTGAAGGATTATGCCAAGAAGAATAAAATCAAGCTGAAAGACCTTCAAAGACCGACGTTCACGTATGTCAACAACGCCAAGGGCGAAGACTGGGACGGTTTTGAGGCGGCTATTGCCAAATCCAACATGTCGCAGAAGAACCAGATTCTGAATGTGGTCAAATCGCAGCCCAACAACGACATGCGCGAGCAGAAGATCCGCGAGATGACGGATATCTACCCGGAAATCGCCGATGTGATTCTTCCGCCGTTGCGCCGTGCCGAGATGCAGGTCATCTGCAAGAAGCATGAATCCTACACCGATGCCGAACTCGTGGCTTTGGTGAAAGCCCATCCCGCCGACTTCTCCATCAACGAGCGTCTGTATGCCGCCTCCGTGGCCAACAACAACGAAGACAAGGAGGTCATCTACAAAGACCTCATCCGCAACGACAAGACACAGAACGACTGGAGGGCCTACAACAACCTCGGTGCCATGTATCTGAACGACTACTATCAGACCGGCAATTCCGAAAAACTGGATGATGCTATCAATTACCTGACGAAAGCCGATGCCATTTCTCCCAATAATGGTATCATCCTCAACAACTTGGCTTTGGCTGAATTTCTGAAAGGCAATATGGCTGATGCCCGCACCAAATTCGAGGCTTCCGAAAGCGCCACCGTCTTCCCGGTTGACCAGAGTTATGCCAAGGGTATGTACAGCATTGTGGATGGCGACTATTTCAAGGCCACCCAGCTGCTGAACAACCACGGCTGCGACTACAACACGGCCTTGGTGCAGATTCTGAACAAAGACTATCCTGCTGCGCAGAAGACGTTGGACTGCATGAAGCACATCGATGCCAAGACCTATTACCTGAAAGCTATCTTGGCCGCTCGTCTGAAAGATGAGAACGGTGTTTACGACAATCTCCGTAACGCCATCCAGCAGGATCCCAATCTCAAGAAAAAGGCCAAACGTGACGCCGAATTCAAGAGATACCGTCACAGCGACACATTCAAACAGATTGTAAAATAATAAGAAACCCTAAGACAACAGGTTCAACCACCCTGTGTCAAAAAGCAGTTGGTCCCTGGCTCGCGCCATCGTCAGCTGCTTTTTCGTATTAAAGACACCACTATGACCGAAAACCGCAACATGGCCATCGCCTACGACTTCGACGGCACGCTCGCCCCGGGGAACATGCAGGAGTACAACTTCATTCCCGACCTTAACATGGACAAGGGCGAATTCTGGCAGGAAGCCAACGAATTGGCCAAAAAGCACGACATGGATGAGGTGCTCGCCTACATGCACCTGATGCTGACCAAAGCCCGTGAGAAAAACATCCCCATCCGCGAAGAGGTTTTTATGAAATATGGAGAGAAAATCACCTTCTTTGAAGGTGTGGAGACCTATTTCGAGCGCATCAACGCGTATGCCGCGACCAAGAACATCCATCTGGAGCATTTCATCATCTCCTCCGGTCTGCGCGAGTTTGTGAAGGGCACGGCCATCGCCAAACATTTCAAGACTGTTTTCGCCTCCGGATTCGAATACGATGACGAAGGTATCGCCTGCTGGCCCGCCTTGGTGGTGAACTACACCAACAAAACCCAATTCCTGTTCCGCATCAACAAGGGTATCTACAATTCGTATGACAACACATTGATTAACAAATCGATGCCCGAAGATGAACGCGCCGTTCCATTTTCCAACTTCATCTACATCGGCGATGGTGAGACCGACGTGCCGGCCATGAAGATGGTCAACCTGTATGGCGGCACCACGATAGCCGTCTATAACCCGAATTCCGTGGCCACCCCGCATCGGCCTAAGTCGTCCAAGGACATCTGCCTCGACCTCATACGCCAGAACCGCGCCGACTACATCGCCCCGACCAATTACACGGAAGGCGGCGAATTGGATATCATGCTGAAGAAAATCATCGACAAAATTGCGATGGAACAGGATCTTCTGGCTATTAAATACAAAGAAGTCAACAAATAGAGAAACACACATTTTAATATTTTGCCATCCTTAAAACCACTTGCCGTATGAAAACCCTAACCATTTCCAAAAAAGAGTACCAGCGTGTCGGTTATGATGAGAACGACATTGAACCCGTTGAATTTGTGGAGGTGAAAGCCGAGTACAATGAGGTCGGACAGATTACCCGCGAGGAGCGCTACGATGCGGACGGGGATATCAACACCCTGACGGTCAACCAGTACGACGAACAACACCGGCTGATTCAGAGTGAACAATTTGACCAGGACAACATCCTGTTGCAGAAAACCGTCAATGTGTTCGACGGCGGGGACCTTGTCTGTCAGAACAACTTTTTCGGTGACGGCGACGATGAGTATTCCACCCATTATGTGTTTGATGGGAACCACAACATCGTCCGGCACGAAATGTATGTCAACGGCCAGTTGGACTATGTGGAGAAGGAGATTGAATATGAGTACAATAGAGTGGTGAAGGAGACCGAGAATGATGATTATGGCGATGCGATGTACCGCAATACCTATACGTACGATGCGCAGGGGCGTGTGAGTCGTCTGGTGCGGGATGAGATCCAGAACAAGGACCGTCGGACGTACGAATACACGTACGATGACAACGGCAATCTTGTGAAAGAATTGGTTTACGATTACGGCAACGCCCTGATTGCCAAGATATACCGGACCTACAACGACCAAAACCAGCTCATTGAAACCGAGGAGGAGGATTTGGACCATTACCGCAAAATCGTCATGGAATACGACGGGCAGTTGGTGATGAAAAACTCATTATACAATAAGGAAGGCCAATTGCAGGGTTGGGCAGAATACACCTACGATGAGAACGGGAAAGAGAACTCCTCCCGCGAGTTCATCCACGATGAAGTGCAGCCCGAACATTTCCGCATGCTTCGGGAGACGTTTTATGAGAGAAGTTAGGCCTTGGTCGTTGGAATCGGGGATTAGCCATTGGCTTTTATGCTTTATTATTTGGGCTAAAAACACTATTTTTGCAGACAAAATCCAATAGAATGAAAAAGAATCGCATATATTTGATAACGGCGGCCGTTCTGGCTATTATCTGTTTGATTATAATACTGTTTAAAACAGGCGTACTGCACGGCTCCGGCCAGAATATCAAGTCCGACATCTTCGCGGTGAAGGACACGGCCAACATCACCAAGGTTTTCATCGCCGACATGAACGGGGAAACGGTTCTGCTTACCCGCAAGGACAACAGTTGGTATGTGCAGGATTCCATCGCCGCCCAACCCTCCAAAGTCAATGTACTCCTCTCCACGATCCACAACATAACATTACAACAGATAGTGGCCAAAAGTGCCCAGTCCAACATCAACAAAATGATGTCCGTGAACGCTGTGAAGGTGGAAATATATCAGAAAGCCCCTAAGTTCAAACTCTTCGGAATCCGTTTTTTCACCAAGGAACGGCTGGTGAAGACCTATTATATGGGTCCTGCCACGATGGACAACATGGCCAACTTCGCCATTCTGGAAGGTTTCGACGAGCCTTGCATCGTGCACATACCGGGCTTCCGCGGATTTCTCACCCCCACCTTCTCGTTCAAGCCCACGGAGTGGTACAACTGCGACCTGTTCGAGACCAAGATCACCCGCATCAAAACGCTGACCGTACGGGACTATGACCATCCGGAAGAATCCTTCACCGTGGAAAAATCCGGTCCCCGCTTCTTCTCACTGTATAATTACCAACATCAGCTGATTGCCGAATACGACACGGTGAAACTGCTTGATATGCTCTCTGAATTTCGGGATAAGAATTATGAAACGTTTGTCGATTATCTGTCGGATGCGGAACGCGACAGTATCCTGCAATACAACCAGTTCAGGACCATTATTCTGGTAGATGTGAATGACAAGGAGACCCGCCTTGACATGTATCGCAAGCTCACCCCAGATGTCATGTATCTGGATGCCATCGTGGGTCGGGAAGACCAGGAAGAGAATGCGCCGTATAACCGCGACAAGTTCTATGCCGTGCTGAATGGGCAGACAAAGAACCTGCTCCAATGCCAGTATTTCCATTTTGACCGGCAGATGCAGCCTCTTTCCTACTTTTTGAAACAGAAATAACAACAATTTGTGACGGAAGACGAACTTTATATGCGGCGTTGTTTGCAGCTGGCCTCTTTGGGCCTTGGCTGCGTGCAGCCCAACCCGATGGTGGGGGCGGTAATCGTGCATAATCATCAAATCATAGGGGAAGGTTATCATCATCAATATGGACAGCCCCATGCCGAAGTGAACGCCATCGCCTCCGTACGCGACAAATCCCTGCTCAAGGAATCCACGTTGTATGTGAGTCTGGAACCCTGTTCCCACTGGGGCAAAACACCGCCCTGCGCCGATGCCATCATCCAACATGGAATCCCTCGTGTGGTGGTGGGTGTGCGCGACTGCCACGACAAGGTCAACGGCGCAGGCCTCCAAAAACTGATTGATGCCGGGGTGGAAGTGACATTTCCCGTATGTGAAGCGGAATGTCGCGAGCTGAACCGCCGTTTTTTCACCTATCATCAGGAAAAAAGACCTTACGTCATCCTCAAATGGGCGCAAACCGCTGACGGATTCATGGATGTTGACCGCTCCGATGCCTCGCAGGTGCATGATTATTGGATTACCAATGAGGCTTTAAAGGTAATCGTCCATAAATGGCGTAGCGAGGAGGATGCCATTCTGGTCGGCTATCGGACCATGCTCAATGACAAGCCCCAGCTCACCAACCGGCTCTATCCCGGCAAAAGTCCGCATCGTTTCGTGATGCAGCGGGGTGAAGTGATTCTTTCGGAACTGCCTTATACGGCGGTACCGGAGAATGTGGCAGCGTGTTTGCAGATGCTGTACGACCGCCGTATCCAATCCGTCATCGTGGAAGGAGGACGTTGTACGCTGGATAGATTTATAGAAGCGGGACTTTGGGACGAAGCGAGAGTGCTGGTCGGCAACCAATGTTGGGGCCAAGGTCTTCCCGCCCCGTCGTTGTCGGAACCACCCTACAAAACGGAATCGATAGACCACAATAAGATCTTGTATGTTCGAAGACACCTATAAAACGATTGCGGCTCCGTCCGTGGGCAGCTACAGCGAGAAACGTAGCAAGTTCCTGGCGTATGCCTTCCCGGTGGTAACGGAAGCGCAGGCCAAAGAACGTATCACGGAAATCCAGAAGAAGCACAACGATGCACGGCACCATTGCTATGCCTACATTCTCGGCCCTAATAAGGATGCATACCGCATGAACGACAACGGCGAGCCTTCCGGCACAGCAGGCCGACCTATACACGGGCAGCTCCTTTCCAAGGATTTGACCAACACCTTGGTAATTGTAGTGCGTTATTTTGGAGGTATCAAATTGGGTGTCAGCGGATTGCAAAACGCATACAAGATTGCCGCCAAAGAAGCATTGGAGGCTGCCACCATTATCGAAAAGACTATCGATGAGGTTTATGATGTCACCTTCGAGTATTTGCAGATGAATGCCGTCATGCAGCTAATGAAAGACCCCTACGTGACGATTCTGCAGCAACAAAGCGACCTGAACTGTACGATACGCTTCTCCATACGCCGTCGCGAGGCCGACCGGATTGTGGATGCTCTGAAAAAAGTGGGAACCGTGACGCCGGTTTAGTTTTTATTTCCTTGCTAATATTCGTAATACACCATGAAACGGAATCCGAAACCCTGCATGGGATAATTGCGGATGACTTCGTAATTTTTGTTCGACAGGTTGAGTAATTCCAATTTCAAACCCAATGTGGAGGCTTTGATGGGAATATCATGGCTGAGGATGATGCTGTGATCCACATAGCCCGCCACCTCGTTGGCTGGAATATTCTGCCCTAACGCATAGCGTTTACCGCTGGCGATGAGAGAGTAGGTGACTGTGATCCAAGGCGTTTGCACTCCCACTCCCGCCGATCCCGACCACACCGGCGTGTAAGGAATCTGATGGTTGAAGGTTTTGCTCGTCGGGTCGGTACGGTCCAACGCCTTTTGGAACGTGACATTGCCGTTGGGTCGGAGATAAAACCCTTTGGCCATGCGCCACTGCATCCGCAGGTTCCACTCTGCCCCGAACACATATACCTTGCCATAGTTGAGCATCGTCCAGGAAAAGAGATTGCGGGAAGGGAACGCCACAATCTTATCCTTTACAATATTATAATAACCGTCCAAAGCCGTGGAGAGCTGCACCTTGCCCGCGCTCAACAACGGTTGATCCAACACCAACCCGATATTCATCTGATGCGTCTTTTCCGGTTTCAGATTGATATTTCCTACCTCTCTGTAATACAGGTCATTGAAGGTTGGCATTCGAAAGATGTTTTTGTAAAACGCCCGCAGTTTCAAATCTTTTACCAATTTCACGGAAAGCCCGATGGCAGGTGCAAGGTGGATGTATCGATGCACTTCCGCCTCCTGCACCAGATTGTTGACCGTGGTCAGCAGCAAGAATCCGTTTACCGTGAGCCGATCATTGCGGAAAACGCCGGAAAGCGATGTCTGGGTGGTGAACCTCGCCGGATGCGCATAATCGATATTATTAGCATACAATATGTTATAAATCAAATCATTGGATAAGGCAAAACGAAGACTCGTCTTACCTCCGCGCAATAGTGTGTCGGTGAAAGGGGAATACTGGACCGTTTGCGACAGAAAACCCTCATATTGCCGGTAATGGTTGTCCAAATAGCCTTCCGCATTCAGATACTCGGGGTCATAATAGTGAGTGTAGTCGTAATTAGCCTTCCCGTTGGCCTGATACGCCCATTTTTTTCCAAAATACTTGTGATAATGGATCTGACCGAAGGTATTCCGGTTCCCAAGACGCTGCGAGGCATCCAAATTGTAATAGATGGTGGCCGAGGGAAGTCCGCGTTCGGAATCGTAATAGTACCACTTCACCGAAAGTTGCTGGGTGCGGTCCAGCTGAAGCAGTAAGTTGGCTTCCGTATTCCATACAAAAACATCGGAATTCTGTCGCCGTTCCCATGAGGTACTATCTGTAACACCTCCATAATGAAGTAGATACGGATAATTTCCTTTGGAGCGGGTAAAACCTGTCAAAAAATTCAGCAGTACATGACGTTGCGGTTTTTTTGGACTTTCCCAATAGGAAATTCCCGACACCTGCGGCACCACCAACCCGTAAGAACCGATGGTTAGGGAGGTTTTCAAGCTAAAAGGTCGTTTGGGGATTGTGTTCAGGATGCGGACGGAAAGCAAGCTGCTGTGGGAGAAGAGGCTCGCCGGCACGAAGATGTCCTCCAGCACGCCAGTGGTCAGAGCGATGGACGACACATTGGTGAGGGATAGCTTCCCGATGTCGATCTGGCCGGTTTGGCAGTCGGTGAGGGGGTTTCCGTCGTAGGCCACGCCCGTATGCTGGGTGCCGAGGCCGCGCACGGCCACCGTCTTCATGCCGCCGGTACCGCCGTAGTCGCGCACCACCACTCCGGACATAAACTTCAGCGCATCCGACAGTTGCAGCGACGGGGTTTGGGCTATCTGTTTGGCTGTCAGCATCTGCACTGTGGCCGGACCCGTGGCAATGCGCGTAGTCTGCGCGCTCTCAATGTTCACCTCGTCCAAGCGGGTGGCTCGCGTGCTGTCGCGCCCCGGCTGTGCCCACGTGCGCATGGACAAAAAGAAAACCAGACTGACAATCGTCAGCCCGATTTTCCGGAAAATATGACTTTTAAATGTGTTCAAAGGATGTTTTTACACATATTTGTTGCCAAAATCCACCTGCACATCCGTCACATATTGGCGGATCTGTTGCTCTTCGGATTTTTTGCAGATCAGGAGCACATCATTATTCTCCACTACAATGTAATCCTCCAAGCCTTGGACCACCACCACCTTGTTTTTCGGCACGTGGATGATGCACTTCTCCGTATCGTAGGTCTTCACATGGTTGCCCACGATGCTGTTCTTATGGGCGTCTTTGGCGCGGAGTTCGTACAGCGAGCCCCATGTACCCAAATCGGACCATCCGAAATCGGCAGCTATAACTTTCACGTTCTGTGCATGTTCCATAACACCATAGTCAATGGAGATGCTGCGGCAGATTTGGTAAATCTGGTCTATGAAGGCCTCTTCCTTATCTGTGCCGTACAGCCCTTCGCCCTGTTTGAAAAGTTCGTCCACATCGGGCAGGAAGGTTTCGAAGGCCTTTTGAATGGAGGGCAGCGACCACATGAAGATGCCGGCGTTCCACAGGAAATCGCCGCTCTGCAGGAAGCTCTTCGCCATTTCTAACTCCGGTTTTTCCGTGAAGGTTTTCACTGCATAGATGGTGGCGTTCTTGTCGTAACTGCGGTCTTCGTCGTATTGGATGTAGCCGTAGCCCGTGTTGGGCGACGACGGACGGATGCCGATGGTGAGCAGCCAGTCGTTGTGGGAGGCGGCCTCCAAGCCCTGTTCTATGACACGAGTGAAGACATCCTCCTTCAGGATCACATGGTCCGACGGGGCCACCACGATGGTGGCGTTCGGATTGCGGGTCCGGATCTTGTAGTTGGCATACGCGATGCAGGGGGCAGTGTTTCGGCGGTAGGGTTCCAGAATCACCTGTTCTTCCGCTATCTCCGGCAGCTGCTGCAGGGTGATATCCTTATAGGCTTTGCTGGTGACAATGTAGATATTCTCTTTGGGACAAATTTGGGTGAATCGGCTGAACGTTTTCTGAATCAGCGTTTTGCCTTCTCCTAAAATATCAATGAACTGTTTGGGAGTAGAGCTGTTGCTCATGGGCCAGAAGCGTGCGCCGACGCCACCAGCCATAATGACGCAATAGTAATTCGGGTTTGTCATATTTGTTGTCTTTTTTATCTATCGTTGAGCCGCACGGCCCTATTGAGCCGCACGGCCGTGCGGCTTTACCTTTTATTCGTTCAACGCTTTCACGCCAGGAAGTTCCTTGCCCTCAAGGTATTCGAGCATGGCGCCGCCGCCGGTGCTGATGTAGGACACGAAATCGCCCAGGTCGTATTTGTTGATGGCCGCGATGGAGTCGCCGCCGCCGATGACGGAGTAGGCACCCGCCAGCGTGGAGGCCGCCACACTGATGGCTACCGCCTTCGTACCCTTGCTGAACTTCTCTAACTCGAACACGCCCACCGGACCGTTCCACAGGATGGTCTTGGAATTTTTCAGTACCTCGGCAAAGCTGCGCTGGGTCTTCGGGCCGATGTCCAAACCTTCCCAGTTGTCGGGAATGTTGTTGTCTTCCGTCACTAAAACGTTGGCGTCATCGCCGAACTTGTCGCCGCAGATGGTATCCAGACGGCAGTAGAAGTTCTTGCCGGATTTTTTCACCTGTTCCAGAATCTCCTTGGCCACGGACAGCATGTCCGGCTCAAAGAGGGAATTGCCGATGGTGTAGCCCATAGCGGCCAGGAAGGTGTAGCTCAAGCCACCGCCCACGATGAGGTTGTCAACCTTGGGCAGCAGGTTGGTGATAATGTTGATCTTGGTGGAAACCTTGGAGCCGCCGATGATAGCGGTAAAGGGTTTTTCGCCGCCGTTGAGTACGGTCTCCAAGCTCATCACCTCATTATAAAGTAGATAGCCGGCAAAAGCCTTGCCCGGGAAACAACGGGCGATGGTGGCGGTGGAGGCGTGCTCGCGATGGGCGGTGCCAAAGGCATCGTTCACATACACATCGCCCAAGCGCGCGATGGCCTTGGCAAAATCCGGATCGCCTTTCTCCTCTTCAGCGTGGAAACGGAGATTTTCCAACATGGCGATGGAGCCGGGTTGCAGTCCGGCAATGATGGAAGCGCAGGAGTCGTCCAGCACGTCGCCGGCGAAAACAACCTCCCGACCGAGAATTTCAGAAACCGTCGGCACGATGTGACGCAGGGAGTATTTGTCGTTGGCCTCGCCCTTGGGACGGCCCAGGTGCGACATCAGGATGACGGTGCCGCCATCGTTGAGGATTTTCCCCACCGTCTCCTTGGTACGGACGATGCGGGTGACGTCGGTCACGTTGAACTGGTCATCCAAGGGAACGTTATAGTCCACGCGGATAAGCACTTTCTGGTTGCTGAAATTGTATTGGTCAATAGATTTCATAATGATTTTAATTTTGATTTTATAATGATGATAAATTTCTTTATTGTGTTTTCTTTTTGTCAGACCGCCACCTCCGCCTTGATGTGCGGGTGCGGGTCGTAGCCTTCCAGTTGGAAATCCTCATAATGGAAATCGAAGATGTCCTTCACATCGGGGTTGATGTGCATGACGGGCAGCGGACGCGGGTCGCGAGTGAGCTGCAACTTGGCCTGCTCCACGTGGTTGGAGTAGATGTGGGCGTCGCCGAGCGTGTGGATGAACTCCTTGGGTTTCAGGCCACACACCTGGGCCACCATCATGAGCAGCAGCGTATAAGAGGCGATGTTGAAGGGCACACCCAAGAACACGTCGGCACTGCGCTGGTACAGCTGGCACGAGATTTCCCCGTTGTTCACGTAAAACTGGAACAGCACATGGCACGGCGGCAGCGCCATTTTGTCAATCTCCCCCACGTTCCACGCGCATACCATCAGTCGCCGCGAGTCGGGATTGGTCTTGATTTGCTCAATCAGCTGCGTGATCTGGTCCACATGGCCGCCGTCGGGCGTGGCCCACGAGCGCCATTGCTTGCCATAAACCGGACCCAAATCGCCGTTTTCGTCCGCCCACTCGTCCCAAATCGACACACCGTTGTCCTTCAGATAGCGGATGTTGGTATCGCCCTGCAAAAACCAGAGCAGCTCGTAGATGATGGAACGCAAGTGCAACTTCTTGGTTGTCAGCAGGGGAAAGCCTTCCGACAAGTCGAAGCGCATCTGATGACCGAAAATGCTGTACGTACCCGTGCCCGTGCGGTCGGACTTGTACGAGCCTTGTTCTAAAATCTTGCGGAGAAGGTCCTGGTACTGTTTCATAAAACGGGATTTAATTATGCTTCAAGACTTTCCAGCACATCCAAGACATCGTCAAGATAGGAGACTTCCGCTTTTTCAATCTGTCCCTGGTCAGCCAGATGGGCGATTTCCGGATCGATGGGCATCTGAACCAACAACTTGATGTTGAACTCCTCGGCCACCTCAGCGGCATGACTTTCTCCAAACACGCTGAACTTCTCGCCGCAGTGAGGGCAGGTCGCATAGCTGTAGTTCTCCACTAAGCCCAACACCGGAATGTTCATCATGCCGGCCATATTCACCGCCTTGCTGACAATCAGGGAGACCAGATCCTGCGGGGAGGTCACCATGATGATGCCGTCCACGGCCATGCTCTGGAACACGGTTAGCGGCACGTCGCCGGTGCCGGGAGGCATGTCCACGAAGAGGTAGTCGATATTGTCCCAGATCACATCGGTCCAAAACTGTTTTACAATACCGGCGATCATCGGTCCGCGCCAGATGACGGGCGTTTTCTCGTCACGGGTAAGCAGATTTGAGGAGATGACCTGAATGCCGGTTTCGCTTTCCACCGGCAGGGCGCCGTCCTCATTGCCCGTGATCACCGTATGCAGGTTGAACATTTTGGGGATGGAAGGTCCTGTGATGTCGGCATCCAAGATGCCCACGCGGTAACCCTTGCGGCGGAGGTGGACAGCCAACAGGGAGGTGACGGAGCTTTTGCCCACGCCGCCCTTTCCGCTGACAATGCCGATGACTTTCTTAATATGGCTTTTCGGATGCGGATTCTCGCGCAGATCCTTTTTCTCGCAATTCTGCTGACTGCAATGGGCGCAGTCGTGATTACATTCTGACATAAAAATGGAGTTTAAATTTAGAGCGGCAAAGATACGGAAATAATCAACAAGAAGGGGTGTGTTTTGGCACACCCCTTTGTTTTAAAACGGAAGATCGTCTGTATCCTGCGGCAGCGGCTCGTAGGTGGGCTCGGGTGCGGGCGGCTGCGGTGCTGTTGACTGCGCATTTTGCACCTGCGTGACCACCGGGGTGCTTTCGCCCTCGTTCTTCGAACCCAGCATAGTGAAGGTGCTGGCCTCTATCTCCGTGATGTAGCGTTTCGAACCGTTCTCATCCCAGCTGCGGGTGCGCAATTTGCCCTCTAAGTAAATCAGCTTGCCCTTCGTCAGATACTGCTCCGCCTTCTCCGCCAGATTGCGCCAGCAGACGATGTTGTGCCACTCCGTATTCTCAATACGGTTTCCGTTCTTATCCTTGTAAATCTCCGATGTCGCCATCGTGAAGGATGCTCTCTTCGACCCTGTTTCAAAGGTCCTCATGTCGGGATCCTTACCTAACCGACCAATCAAAATAACTTTGTTAACTCCTGACATAATTTTTAGTTTTTAAATTCGCCGCAAAGATACAAAAAAATTTGATATAATAAATTATTTTTAAAAAAAAATTACTTTGGTGGTAAATTTAACAAATGATTGTTAAAAATAGAAAAAGCACAATCAAAGTGTAATGCTTAATAATTTTTCCACAAATTCCTCTTTTTTGTACCTTTGCCGCCGTTTTAAATAAATGAAATAAACGCATAACCTATTATTAACAAGAATGATAATTATGAAAAGAGTCAATACAATATTTCTATTTTTCGCTTTTTTCTTTGGGATAACACTCCAAACCAACGCCCAAGCTCCGTACAAACACAGCATCGGTGCAACGTTGGGTACCACGCAGGCGGTGTCGTACAAGACGTTCCCAACCCAGCATTTCGCCATCCAGCTGGATTTGGGTACCAAGTACTGCTATGTATATGGAACACACACTTGGTCGTTTGAGCTTGCTCCGAACTTCATGTACGAGGGTCGCCTTTATAAGGGTTTGTATGGATTTGTGGGAGGTGGAGGAAGCATCGGCTACAATTGGCAACCTTTCCCTTGGCTACCGCGTGAAGGACAAAATGTGCATTGGGACCCCACCACCACCCCTTATTTGGTGAGCTATCATAACGGCAAAGCTGGTTTGAACGGCTTTTTCGGATTGGAGTACAAGTTCGATATCCCACTAACGTTGCAGTTTGATTTCCGTCCCGGTTATCGCTGCGTCTTCATCCGTTATGTTGCCTCCCATATTTTCGACTGGGGCTTGAATTTTGGCGTGCGATATACATTCTAAAACGATATTTTTTGTACTTTTGCGCCCGCAAAACGGCCCCGTAGTTCAGCTGAATAGAACGTCAGATTCCGGTTCTGAAAGTCGTGGGTTTGAATCCCGCCGGGGTCACCAAAAAGTCGGAGATTGCTCCGGCTTTTTTTATGCTAAAAATAAAAATCTTCCAGGATTTAACCGCCCTTTCGAGCGGAATCCTGAAAGATTTTTTCCCAATAGTAAAAGAAGATTAGGAGTTCCTATCTCTTCACGATTTTGCCGGTCTGATTACCGGCTTTCAGAATATAGATGCCGGACGGAAGGTCCTGCATGTTGATGCGCACTTGCGTGTCAGCGGCCATACCCGACCAAACAAGTTGGCCAAAAGCGTTGCACAATGTCACCGTTTCGCCCATAGGCACCTGATTGATATACAGCGTGCTCTGGCACGGGTTAGGATAAGCGACGATTGGAGCTTGGCTCGGAACTTCCTGCACGGAAGTCGGGGTCCAGCCGTTCATGACGGCTACACCGCTGAAGTCGAAACCGCCGGTGCCGTTATCCGTGAAATTGGTAGGATAGGGGTCGTTGATGATGTGTCCATTCTTATCGAGGCTGGCATACATCGGATCAATGGTGCCCACCACATCCACGATACGTACATGGGTGACATTGTTGATATCCAGGTTGCTGTAACCGGCCAATTCAGCCAGATCGAACGGGGTGCCCCAGCCCACCATATATTTACCGGCCAGGTTTTTCAAGTTAGTGGCATCCACGCTTCCGGCATTGGCAATCTGTGTGGTGGTCTGCGTGTTGGACACAGATGGGAAGCGATAGAAATGCACACCGTCGGAGCTCACTTCCACAAAGGCTAACTCTAAGAACGTGTTGTTCAAAGCATTCTCAAACACGGCGAAATCATAACCTTCACCATTGGAGATGGGCTGGTCGAAGGTTACGACCGCCACACCCTGGTCGCCCAAGCTCACCACATCGGCGGTGGAGAGGCTGGAAGGTCCCACGCCGGCGCTCTCATTGCCATAGAAAGCCTGTGTCGTCGGGTTGGCGATGTCGAGGAAGCCGCGCGTCACCGTACAGCTGGTGGCCCAGCCCAAAATGGCCGGGTTGTCGTACTTGATGGCCTGGCAGCCTTCTGAGCCCACAACGCCGTCGAATTGTTCGGTAGAGGGTTCCGGAAGGGCCACAGACTGAACGGGATCCGTCCAATAGGTCTGCCAATAGTCGTCCGTGATGCCGCACATTTCATCACCGAATTTGATGACATCGCCGTTGGCCACTTTCTGCTGGTCATAGCCCAACCATGCCATAGAGCCGTTGAGGTTGTACAACCACCAGTTGCCCTGCAGGCTCAAGTGTTCGGTACCATCATTAAATTGGATGTCGTAAATCATGCCACCGCCGCCGGTATAGCTGAAGCGCGAGTCGTAGATAGCGATGGTTTGCAGCAGGTCGGCCACCAATGCGCTGTCGCCATCATACATCACACCCCAAGCCTTGGTGGTGGAGGGGTTGCACCAGTTCACAGCCACAATGGCAGCGTTCTCGCCGTTGCCCACCCAGTATTGTACGTCAAGCTCATTGATGGTGGCATCGGTGATGTTCGGGTCAAACGGGTAGTAAAGGCTGTCGTTGGGTCCACACACATCCCATGTGTCTGGGTTCCATTGTGTTATCTCAAAACAATCGTTATCACCAAGGGCATCTAAAGCACCACTCGGATAGGAGGGACTATTGTTGTTGTAAAACGTGTACATCATGTTGCCACCCGTGATCTGATGGTTGTAGGTGCCATTATTATACCCAATACTATTAATAAAAGAAGATCCGGCAGGTAAATCATACGTGAAATTGGGGTCTGCCGCGGCGATGGCAGTGAGCATGTCATTGATGGTGGCAGTGCCGTTATGACGATAGCCATAGACGATACCGACTGCGGCGGAACCGGTGTCGGCGGCGCAGAAGAAGACAGAAGCCAACACCTCGTGGGTGCCAGTGCCCACCCAGAAGCGGACATCGTTGGCGGAAGCGGTGCGCGTACCGCGCACGAGTTCATTTGTCTGCATGTAATGCCGCACCTGCTCGTTTTGAGCGGAAAGACCGAATGCTGCGAATACAAGCAATAAACACATAAATTTTTTCATACTTTTTTGAATTTAAAAGTTAAACAATAAAAAATGTGTCATTGCTTTGGGAAAAGAGAGTACGGAGAGAACCGTTGCGGGCGTTTCTCGTGTAAGCCTACCTCCCGAAGCTGTGCACTATTTGCGACCTCCGGCAGGTTTTCTGACTTGCCCTCCCTCGGACTCAACCTTCCCATTGGGCGTACCAATAGTGGTTTTTGCAGGATGTCCGAGGCGGAAAAGGGCTTACAGCAGCGGGTACTGTACAGGACTTACACCTGTTTCCCTCTCACGGCCCCCTTGCGGGAGACCGCTCACCGGAAATCGGCGGCAAAGATAGGATTTTTTGTGGAAATGTGTTATCTTTGCCAACCGAAGATTTATCGTTTTTTCAACGCGTTTGACACAACTGTTTTTACACTATGGATATAGAAAAATACCTCGAAATCAGAAACGGGCTGCCGGACTCCGTACAACTGATAGCGGTTTCCAAATTCAAACCGGCGGAAGACATCCAAACCCTTTACAACGAAGGACAACGGGCCTTCGGCGAAAACAAGGCGCAGGAGATGAAAGCCAAACACGAAATTCTGCCCAAAGATATCGAATGGCATTTCATCGGGCATTTGCAGACCAACAAGATCAAATACATCGCCCCGTATGTGACGATGATTCACAGCATTGACAGTGAGGCTCTTTTGGTGGAAGTGGACAAACACGCCCGCAAGAACGAGCGCGTGATTCCCTGCCTGCTACAGTTCCACATTGCCGAAGAGGAGACCAAATTCGGATTCTCGTTCGAGGAGTGCGAAGCCATGCTCCGTGGCGACGTGTTCCCCACCCTGAAAAATGTGAAAATCTGCGGCGTGATGGGCATGGCCACCTTCACAGAGGATATGGGCCAAGTGCGGCGCGAGTTCCAACATCTGCACCAGATTTTCAACACACTGAAAACCAACTTCTTCCAAAACAATGATGATTTCAAGGAGATTTCCATGGGCATGACCGATGACTATCCCATCGCCATCGAGGAGGGCAGCACCCTCATCCGCATCGGCAGCGCCATCTTCGGAGCAAGAAACTATTAAATCAATAGCTATTGGCTATTGGCCATTAGCCATTAGCTATTTAACAAGCAAAAGCCAATATTGATACATTTTAATATCTAATACCAAAACACAAACACCAATTAACTAAAAGCCAACGGCTAATAGCCAATTGCCATATGAAACCCAAACTTTTCCTGATAGATGCGATGGGCTTGATTTTCAGAGCCTATTATGCCATGATTAACAGTCCGCGATACACTTCCAAGGGACTGAACACCTCCGCCATATTGGGCTTTACCAATATGTTTTACGAGATTATCAAGAAGGAGAAACCCACACACATCGCGGTGGCATTCGATACGGGCGCACCCACGTTCCGCCACGCGGACTTCGAAAGCTACAAGGCCAACCGCGAGGCCACACCCGACGACATCGTCAACTCGGTACCTTACATCCAGCGTATCTTGGAGGCCTTCCGCGTCACGATGGTGGCTATGGACGGCTACGAGGCTGACGATGTGGTGGGAACGCTCGCCAAACACGCTGAAATTGAGGGTTTTGATGTTTTTATGATGACCTCCGACAAAGACTATGGCCAACTGGTTTCCCCGAACATCAAGATGTACAAGCCTGGCAAGTTCGGCCAGCCGGCGGAGATTCTCGGGCCGGCAGAAATCTGCGAGAAGTACAAAATCAACCGGCCCGAACAGCTGATCGATATGTTAGGTCTCTGGGGCGACAGCTCCGACAACATCCCTGGCGTGCCCGGCATCGGACAGGTGCGCGCCCAGAAACTGTTAGCCAACTACGACACCATCGAGAACATGTATGCCTGCAATCTCGACAAGGACAACGAGAAGACACGCGCACTCCTGCTCGAATACAAGGAGCAGGCATTTTTGTCTAAACAGCTGGCTACCATCATGATTGATGTGCCCGTGGAATACGATTTCAACGACATGGCCTACAAGGGTCCCGACCCCACCAAACTCAAAGCCATCTTCGACGAGTTGGAATTTCGTGCCCTCTCCCAGCGTATCTTCACCGACCTGTCGCTGCAACCGCAGGCACCCACGGAGGTGGACCTCTTCAACCAGGGGGACGAGGCTGACCCCGAAGTAACGGCAATGCCACAGGAAAACGTTCTACCCACCAACATCATCCCCATCGAATCCATAGACCAACTCCCATTAGCCAACAGCCAACAGCCAATGGCCAATAGCCAATGTTACTTCGACTGGATCATGCAGGACGACAAAATCGCCGGCTTCGCCTTCGCGTTTGACAGCGATACCGCCTATTATCATTTAGTGGAAAGCGAACACCGTCATTATCAAAAACTTATAAACTGGATTTTCACTCAAAACCATACGGTGGTAACCTATGACAGCAAGCCCACCTATAAGTACCTGAAGACTTTTCGGGTGGAACCTACGGTCAGGATTTTCGACTTGCAGATAGCTCATTACCTCATACAGCCGGAAAACCGTCATGATCTGGACCGGATGGCCGCCTCTTATCTTTCCTATACGTTTAAAAACAGTAAAAACGAAATCCAAGATATTGCCATAGAACGGATTGCCTGTTTTATAAGACTGCATCCTTTATTGGAAAAAGAGTTGCAGGACAGTGAGTTGGTACCTCTTTTCGAAAAAGTGGAGATGCCGTTGGTGCCCGTGTTGGCTGAGATGGAGCGCACAGGCGTGCGGGTGGACCCCGTCACCCTGCAGCAGAATTCCGCCACCATGGATGCGGAGATCAAGAGCTTGGAAAACCAGATTTACGACTATGCGGGTGTAACCTTTAATATTGGTTCGCCCAAGCAGTTAGGGGAGGTCCTTTTTGAAAAGATGGCCATCATACACAATGCCAAACTGACCAAAAGCAAGCAATACCAAACGGGTGAGGAAGTGCTGTTGAAGCTCGCGCACAAGCACCCCATCGTGCCGCTGATTTTGGAATGGCGCAAGCTCAGCAAGCTGAAATCCACGTACATAGACGCGTTGCCGCAGCTCATCAACCCCAAGACGGGGCGCATCCATTCCACCTTCACGCAGACCATCACCTCCACAGGCCGCCTCAGCTCCGTGAACCCCAACCTTCAGAACATCCCCGTGCGCACGGAACGCGGGCGCGACATCCGCAAGGCGTTCGTGCCCTCCGACGACGAGCATGTCATCCTCGCCGCCGACTACTCGCAGATCGAGTTGCGCATTGTGGCGCACGTGTGCGGTGACGAGCGCATGATCGAGACCTTCCGTCGCAATGAGGATATCCACGCGGCCATGGCGGCACACATCTACGGCGTGCCACAGGACGAGGTGACCAAAGACATGCGGCGCGCGGCCAAGACCGTCAACTTCGGCATTCTCTACGGCATCTCCGCCTTCGGCCTTGCCGACCGGCTGCAGATTCCGCAGGCGGAAGCCCGCCAGCTGATTACCGACTACTACCGCAGCTTCCCGAAAATTACAGACTATCTGAACAATACGCTCGACTTCGCCCGCGAGCATCTGTATGTGGAAACGCTTCTCGGACGCAGACGCTATATCCGCGACATCAATGCGCAGAACGGCATCCTGCGCAAGGCGGCGGAACGCAACGCCATCAACGCGCCTATCCAGGGCACCGCCGCCGACCTCATCAAAATTGCCATGATCAACATCCAGCACGACATGGACGAACATCATCTGCAAAGCAAGATGATCCTGCAAGTACACGATGAACTGGTGTTCGATGCCCGCAAAGATGAATTGGAAATCCTGAAACCCATCGTCCGGAACAGAATGAGCGGCTCCATGCAGCTGTCGGTGCCGTTAGATGTGGATATGAATGAAGGTGCCAATTGGTTTGAGGCTCATTAAAAAATGTTATTTTTGCAACCCTAAAAAATAAATGATGAAACCCTTAATCGCCCCTTCCCTGCTTTCCGCCGATTTCGGCCATTTGGAAAAAGATGTACAGATGTTGAACCGCTCACAAGCCGACTGGATCCACCTTGACATCATGGACGGCGTGTTCGTGCCCAACATCTCCTTCGGAATGCCCGTCATCAAGGCCGTGCGCCAGCTGTCGGAAAAGCCGTTGGATACCCACCTGATGATTGTGCAACCCGAACGTTACATTCACACTTTCAAGGAGTTGGGATGCGACTTACTGACTGTCCATTGGGAGGCCTGCACGCACCTGCACCGCACCATCAGCCAGATTAAGGAGGAGGATATGTTGGCCGGCGTGGCCCTCAACCCGCACACCCCAATATCCGCTTTGGAAGACATCATCAACGATGTTAACCTGGTGCTCATCATGTCGGTGAACCCCGGCTTCGGCGGGCAGAAATTCATTGAGCGGTCGCTGCATCGCATCAGCGAACTGCGCGAGATGATCGAGCGCAACAAATCCGAGGCCCTCATCGAAGTGGATGGCGGCGTGAACCAGGACAACATCGCAGCCATAGTGAAGGCCGGTGCCGATGCCGTAGTGGCCGGCAACGCCGTTTTCAAATCCGAAGATCCTGAACGTACGATTCAAAATCTAAAAAAATTATCATAATGAAAAAGACGTTATTGCTTGCTTTATGCTTTGCCCTGTTTTTAGGATCATACGCCCAAACGGTCACCTATCAGGATATTCAACAGCAAAAATCCGCGAAAGAGCTGACTGGACGTACCGGTGGTGATGAGATTTCAGCATACGTGGCCTCCAATGGCATCACGTATAGGAAAGGGTCCTCCATCACCTACGGTTATCCCACCAATGGTAAATATTATCTCTATTTCAAAGATGTTACAGGAAGTTGGGTGGGTACCTTGTCGGAAGATGGCAGCAACAATGCATCCACCAACGCCGCCAATCAGGAGGTGTATGAGCGGGTGGCGAACCGTGCTGGCGGCGTGGCCACCATCAAGAAAATCATTTGCCAGCCGGTGGATCCCTTCAACCGGAAGATCAGCGGGTGCAAGATATATCTCGTCCTGAACCGCGGCGGCCTGGCCTGCACCAACTTCGAGGAGGCCCTCGCCACCAGCGAAATCATCACCAAAGCCAATCCGGAAGATGCAGCCTCCGAAGCGGCCATGCAGGAATTGAAGAAATGGAAGGAAAAACTCGACCTGCAAATCATCACGCAGGAGGAATATGACGCCAAGAAAGCGGAATTGATGAAAGTAATAAAATAAAAAATTATGGCTACCGAGAAAAGAAGCACGGCTTACAGCATGTTCGTTATAGGATCCCTGTTTTTTGTCTTCGGATTCGTAACGTGGTTAAACAACATCCTGATCCCTTATATGCGCACTGCCTGCGAGCTCGAGACGCAGGTGCAGGGCTACTTGGTGACGTTTGCCTTCTACATTGCCTATTTTGTCATGTCTATCCCATCTTCTTTTGTGTTAAAAAAGACGGGCTACGGCAATGGCATGGCGTTGGGATTGGTGGTGATGGCCGTGGGATGTATGATGTTCATCCCCGGGGCGCAGTTGCGCAGCTATCCCATCTTCCTCATTGGCCTGTTTCTGCAGGGCAGCGGACTTTCGCTGTTGCAGACGGCCAGCAACCCGTATGTCACGGTGATTGGTCCGGTGGAATCCGCCGCGCGCCGCATGAGCGTGATGGGCATCTGCAACAAGGTGGCTGGCATGATTGGCATTTTGCTGCTGTACAGGGCCTTATTTGCCGGCAAGGAACAGCTTATCGAAGACATCAAAACGGCTGCCGACGGGCCTGCCAAGGAGCAGATGTTGCAGCAGCTCTCTAACGGGGTTATCCTGCCTTACCTCATCATGACGGGCGTGCTTATAGCGTTAGTTCTTTTTATTAAAGCCGCAAAACTTCCTGAAATACAAGAAGAAGAGGAGAATGAAGAGAGTCATAGGAGCATTTTCAGCTTCCCGTATATGTGGTTGGGCGTGTTAGCCATTTTCTTCTATGTGGGTGCGGAAGTCATTGCCATCGACACCCTCATCGGCTACGGCGATTTTTACGGCATTCCCACGGAAATATCCCACTATTTCGGAGTGTATGCGCTGGTTGCCCTGTTGGTTGGGTACATCTGCGGCATCATCTTCGTGCCGAAGTTCATTTCCCAGCGCACGGCCTTGATTATCCAATTGTGCACCGCCACGCTGCTTACGGTAGTGGCGTTGGGCACGCATGGGTTGGCCTCCATCGTGGCCATCATCTGTTTGAGTTTCGCCCATGCCATCATGTGGCCTGCCATCTGGCCGTTGGCCATTCACGATTTGGGCGGGCATACCAAGTTTGCCTCCGCCTTATTGGTGATGGCCATCGTGGGCGGGGCCGTCATGCCGTTGATATACGGCCGGTTGGCGGATGTGTCCAACCCGCACAATGCCTACGCCATCCTGTTCGTCTGCTACGCGTACATTCTCTTCTTCGCCACGGTGGGGTGTAAGATTAGACGGAAAGGTTGAAATGTTCTTTGCAGGCGTTTTTTGCAAAATGGAAATTCATTAAAAGCTTAATATTATGAAAGATAATTTATTGAAACGTTTCTCAAAGTACATCTCCTACGCTACCACCTCCGATGAGTCGTCCGAATCGTATCCGTCCACCAAAGCCCTGCTGGACTTCGGCGATGTGATGGTGGAGGAACTTAAGACCATCGGGTTAACCCAAGTGGAGAAGGATCAGTATGGTTACGTTACGGCATTGCTGCCCGCCAACACAACGGAGGCTCAGCCTACCATCGGCTTCATCGCTCACATGGATACGGCTCCCGATATGCCCGGCATTGCGGCACCCCGGATTCTTGAGAATTATGATGGCAAAGACATCATGTTAGATGCGGAGACGAATACAGCCCTGACGCTGGCAGATTTTCCGGAACTAGCTGATTATAAAGGTCAAACGCTGTTGGTAACCGATGGTAAAACACTGCTGGGTGCCGACGACAAGGCTGGTATGGCGGAGATTATGTGCGCCATGGAATATTTGTTGCAACACCCGGAAATAAAGCACGGTCCCATCAGGGTGGCCTTCACACCAGATGAGGAGATTGGACAAGGTGTGAAATATTTTGATGTGCCCAAATTCGGATGTGACTATGCCTACACGATGGATGGTGGTGCTATTGGTGAGCTGGAGTACGAGAACTTCAATGCGGCTTCGGCGGTTATCAAGATCCAAGGCCGCAATATCCATCCGGGCTATGCCAAGAACAAAATGGTCAACTCGCAGCTTATCGCCATGGAATTCAATAGCCTGCTGCCGGAAAACGAGCGTCCGCAATACACGCAGGATTACGAGGGCTTTTTCCTGCTGATCCACATGGAGGGAAGTGTGGAGCAGAGCCAGCTCAACTACATCATCCGCGACCACGACAAGGTCAAATTCGAGGCTAAAAAGAAACAGATTCAGCAGATTACGGATTTTCTGAACACCAAATACGACAACCGTCTCACTTGCGAAATCAAAGACCAATACTATAATATGCGGGAGAAGGTGGAGCCTGTATTTTACGTGGTGGAACGTGCCGTGAAGGCGATGGAAAAGGCCGGCATCAAGCCTAAGGTGCAGCCTATCCGTGGCGGTACCGATGGTGCTAATCTGTCGTTCCGCGGCCTGCCCTGCCCGAACATCTTCGCCGGTGGGCATAATTTCCATGGAAAATACGAGTATGTGCCCTTAGAGTCCATGGTCAAGGCTACGGAGGTGATTGTCAACATCGCCCGCGTGGACTAACAGAGCTTCAGAAAGCCGTTGTCATCAAACAGGTCGGTCACATCCTGGCCGTCCTTGAGGTGGCAGGCATTTAAACCACAAAGTTTCGCTCCCTCAATGTGTTGCGGGGAGTCGTCAATAAAAAGGGTTTCTTCCGGATGAAGATGGTTTTCCTCCATAATCCGAAGGAACCCTTCTTTGTTGGGCTTTCTGACGTGCATTAATTGGGAAAAATAGGTTTTCTCAAACCATTTTTCAAAAATGTTGTAACCATATAGCTGCATCATCTGTCGAGTGAAGGCTTCATAGTTCAGAGCATTGGTGTTGCTGAATAGAAACAGTCGGTAATGCGGGTGAATGCGGGCTAACAGTTGTTCGTGCGTTACGGGAAAATCGATCAGGATGGCGTTCCAGCAGTCCGCTATTTGCGCATCCGTGAGTGGCACGTCGGTGAGCGAGCGCACGTAGGAGAAGAAATCCGCTACCGGAAGCAGGCCCACCTCCCACTGGTCCATGATGTCGTTCTGATGTTTTTTGGAGTATATCCGTTCAAAATCCGGCACGCCGCAGGCAGCAAAGGCTTCGGCGATGTTCTGGTACCGGATCCGATAGAGAACACCGCCGAAGTCGAAGATTATGTTTTTGATAGTCATAGAATTAAGACAGCGTTTTATTTGCCGATGATGGCGGCCAGCTCGTCCACGCCTTTGGGCAGGTGCGGGCCTAATACGCGATGGCCGGTTTCGGTTATCAGCAGGTCGTCTTCGATGCGGATGCCGCCAAAGTTGCGGTATTTCTCCACCACATCATAGTTGATGAAGTCGGCGAACTTGTTCTCTTTCTTCCAGATGTCAATGAGGTGGGGGATGAAATAGATGCCCGGCTCGATGGAGACCACGAAGCCCGGTTTCAGCTCGCGGGCCATGCGCAGGGAGGCCCAGCCGAAGATGTTGCTCGGGCGCACGGTTTCGTCGTAGCCGACGTGAATCTGGCCAAGACCTTCCATGTCGTGCACATCCAAACCGATCTGGTGGCCCAGTCCGTGGACCATGAAGAGGGCGTGGGCGCCTAATTCAACAGCCTCTTTCACATCACCTTTCATCAGGCCGAGGTCTTTGAGGCCCTGGGCGATCACCTCGCAGGAGAGGCGGTGCAGCTCCTTGTTGTACATGCCGGGATGCGCCGCATCAATGGCGTCCATATTGGCTTTCAGCACGATTTCATAAATCTCTTTCTGTTTTTGGGTGAACGTTCCGCCCACGGGCAGGGTGCGCGTGTAGTCGGAGCAGTAGTTCATGAGGCCTTCGGCACCGGCATCCATCAGGAGCATGTTGCCCTCTTGGAGGATTCCATTGTGCAGATGATTGTGCAGGGTTTCGCCGTGTTGTGACAGGATCACCGGGAAGGAGATACCGTTGCCGTAGGAGAGGGCGATGCCTTCGGCGAGGCCGGCCAGCTCGTGCTCAGAGGCTCCGGGCACGCAGCGGCGCATCACCGCCGTATGCATCTTCACACCGATTTCGCAGGCTTTGTCCATCTCGTCAATTTCGCACTGTTCCTTGGTAGAACGCAGTGCCACAATGCCTTTGATGAGTTCTAAGGAGGCCGCCTCGCGGATGTTGTTGACGTTGATGCCCGTCAGGTTGGACAGCCATATCTGGTTGTCGCCGCGATACATAGGGGTGAAATGCACCTTGCGGCCTTTGTTCTGGGCCTCCTGGATGTATTCCGCTAACTTTCCTAACGGCATGGTGTTGGCCACGCCCACTTTCTCAGCCAAAGAGGCAATCGTCGGCTGGTCGCCCATCCAGATGATATCGTCGATGGTGAAGTCGTTGCCGAAGATGATGGACTTGTGCGCGTCAAAGTCAATGATGGCGGCAATGTCGGCAATGGAGAGGCCGAAGAAATAGAGGAAATCACTGTCCTGACGGAAGTTGTACGTATTGTCGGGATAGTTCATCGGTGCTTCATGGTTGCCCAAGAAGACGGCGATGCCGCTGCCCACCGATTGTGTGAGCTTTTCCCTGCGGTTCTGATAGACGGAAGGTTGGAATAAAGGATTCATTATAAAGGGTTTTAAACAAAAAACATTAAATAATCTGATAGCAAACCTTGGATTTGCAGCCGCAAAAATACGACTTTTTTGTTAGACGTGAGATGTGAGATTTGCGGTTTACGGTTTGCGACTCCGACCATTGGTCCTATGTCAAAATGTGAGAAGACGTCATCTTTTCCGGAGTCCCATTTCCACCTCTAAAAGCATTTGGCGCAGATTGTCTAACTGTTCAATGGTATAGTTTTTAAAATCAGTGTCTTTCGAGTACCATTCCGGCAGATTGTTCGGCAGCCAGAGGGAGAGATTGTCATAAAGGGCCTCTTCGTCCCGCATCGGATTGTCTTTATGTTTCTGCCGCAAGAACTGCAAGATGCGCAGGCCGTCGGCTTTCTCGTGGAAAGCCTGTTCGAAATGGGGCAGGTCTTTCACATTCTGCCGGATGCTTTGCCAAATATCGGCAGGAGAAGCGGTTTTATGGCCCGTTTGGAGAAAATGTAAAAAGTCTGTATCTATGGTATGATCAAACAGTTCGGGTATGCGACGGTAGGTCTCTTCTATATCGTTAAATAATGAATAATGGTAGATGGGGTATGCCCACCAATTGCCTTCTGCACCCTTGATGATCGCGGGCCCGGTGCCGAAATCCACCCGGTTGGAGGGGCGGGCGGAGGGGTACACACACTCTTCGTTGTAGAGGCCTATCGGGGCCATTTTCCTGAATTTCTGCATCAGGTAGAAGTCCTCGCCGCTTTTTAGGGGGGTGATACCGCCGATTTTCCGAAGGGCATTGGCCCGCATGGCGATGGCGGAGCCTAACGCTGTGAATCCGTAGGGCGACCCGATGCGGAGGAGGTTGATGGCATAGTTGCGCATATAGAATTCGTAACGGAGGATGGCGCGGTCAGTGAGTTCGTCGCCTGCGAGCGGGTGATAATAGGGCACGGCAAGGGCTGGAATGTCTGGGCGGCGGGCGAAGGTATGCCGGACGGAAGCCAGATAGCGAGGTGTAATGCGCGTGTCGGCATCCAGGCTGACGATGATGTCATCGCCCGCCGCCACGTTCAAGATCATATCAAACAGGGTTTTACGCGCCCACCCCACCCCGGAATGTTTGTCGTCCCAACCGTTCCCTTTGGTGGATTTGTCTATAATATGCAGGTTGGGCATGGGTAATTGCCGCAGATAGTCCAACAGTTGCGCATTATGTAGGCAAATGGCCGATTTGTCCGGTATTTGCCAATAGGATTCCGGTTGGTTTACACATACATAAATATGAAATCGTCCAGCATCTTGCTGTTCGGCAAGGTTTTGGAGTGTCAGCGGCAACTCTTGCCGCTCATCCATGGCCGGTATGGCCACATAAATGTCAGGATTGTCCATCACTTGACGGTGACGACCACTTCGCGGATACGGATGGCCTGTTCCCAATCTTCACGGGCATAGACGAACTTCAAAGTTTGTTTGCCCTTTTCCTTGGCCTCGAATTTCCAGAACAGATGGGAGGAAGCGCCCACCATGCCCACTGGCGCATTGCTCTCATAACGTCTGTCCTGCGGGGTTACCACCGTCAGTTCCGGCTCGTTGGTCAGCTGCCACCAGAATCCCGTGGAGGCGTTGGTCAGGAACTCTATTTCAAAGGATTGCCCCTTCTTCACGGTCACCTCGTTGGTTTCCCGGTCCAGAATAATCATCTTTTTCTGTGAGGAACATCCTGTAAGTATGAGCAAAAGGGTGCAGATAAGCCAAAACTTTTTCATAATGGTGTGGATTTTTACGCGGCAAAGATACGTTTTTCTCCATAAAAAAAGTAGAGATGCAATGCATTGCGTCTCTACAATGTTGGCGGACCGGACGAGACTCGAACTCGCGACCCCATGCGTGACAGGCATGTATTCTAACCAAACTGAACTACCGATCCGTTTGTTTTTAAAACGCTGCAAAAATACACTTTTTTTGGTTTGACCGTGTTTTTTTAATAATAATTTTTTTAAACGATTAAATTATTAAAATACAATATGTTATAAATTAAAAACGCCAGGTGAGCCCGAAATAGTATAGGAACGGGAGCTGGTAAATGATGTCGTTTGTGGTCCGATTTACGTAGAAAACGTTCTTATAGTTATATACATTGGAGAGCGAAATGCTCAGTTCCAATGAGTGCCGTTCGCCTAAGAAGAACTTCTTTTTGGCACCGATATCCAAGCGGTGGTAGTTCGGCAGACGGGCCTTGTTGTAATCGGCCAGAATGAAGTCCACATCCTCATTGATGGTCGTGTAGTCGTCGATGATACCGGACGGCACATAGCTTGGGAAGAAGGCCTGCGTTTGCGTGAACGGGAATCCGGACCCGAAGTTCCAGCGGGCGTTAATCTGCCAGGAATGGCGTTTCCCGAAAGAGTAGGAAGCCAAAAGATTGATGTTGTGTCGCCGGTCGAAATGCGGGAAGTAGTCGATCTTGTCATCCTGTCGTTTTACCCAGCCTAACGAATAGACGAGCCAGACGTAGTAGCCCTTGTTGTCGTATTTCACCGTGATATCGCCACCGTATGCCTTGCCCTTTTCCCAGATGAACTCTTTCTCGTCATCGAATTGCTTGTAACGATTGGCAGAAATGAGTTGGGAGAAATTCTTGAAATAGCCTTCCAGATTGATGGAAATGGTGGGGATGGGGTCATATTCAAGGCCAAGGATGACATGCTGGGCCTTTTGCAGACGGCTTTTCATCTTTTCGTCACGGAATGTCTGGGTCATGTAAGTGTGTTCGGGGGAGGAGAGAAATCCCTGGAACAGGCTCACCACATCGTTGTCGGAGGTGATGGAGATGAGGTTCTGGGAGTAAAGGCCTCCGGCTAATTTTAAACGCAAGTTCTTAAGAATATTGTACTTAAAGGCCAATCTGGGTTCGGGCGAGACCTCACCCAAAGCATAGTAGTATTGCAACCGGAAGCTGGGCTCTATAAGGATTTTGTTGCGCCAATTGTATTTGAATTTGGCAAAAATAGACATGTCCGTCGTGTGGTCTTCGATGGTATTTTCCGATCCCAATCGGGAGAAATAGTGGTACATGGTATTGAATCCGACGGCCTCGGCTCCGATCTGAAGCAGACTTTTACCCAAATAGTAGTTGAAGGAGAGATTAAAGGTAAAGCCGTCCATGGAGCTGTTTTTCGGCGTGAACATCTTATCATCCAGCATACAAGCGTAACGGGAATAGGAAAGAGAACCGTCGATGGTGGTGGGGGCATCGCCGGGCACAATCTGGAAATTGGCCCCCACACCCCAATTGTTCCAATTATAATCGGCCACTTCGCTGTAGTTCACTTGGTCGGCGAAACGGAATCCGAACAGATTCAGTTTGGTACCGTTTTGAGTGGCCAACGTCACCTTGCCGTATAAATCCAAGAAGTTATAGGGCAGGCCGGACTCGCCTACGTATGGGTAGAAGAATTTGGAGGCCTGCTGCAAGTACGATCCTTTGGCGGAGAGAATGAAACTTAAAGAGGTTTTGCGGTCGTTTTTGAGTTTCACAATCGGGCCTTCCAACAAAAGCTGGCCCATGATGTTGCTGAGGTCGATTTTCCCGGACAGGTGTTTTTTGTTGCCGTCGCGGGTTTTGATATCCATGACGGAAGAGATTCTGCCCCCGAATTCCGCTCCATAGCCGCCGGTGTAGATGTCGGCGCTGCTCATAATGTCCATGTCGAAGACGGAGAAGATACCGATGGAGTGGAAGGGGTTATAAAGCAGCACGCCGTCTAACAGTAGCATGTTCTGCACGGGTGTGCCGCCGCGCACATACAGCTGGCCGCCCTGGTCGCCGGTGGAGATGATGCCCGGCAGTACCTGCAAATACTGCGCAAAGTCGGGCTGGCCGCCGATGGCAGGCATCTTGCTCATGTCCTTGGGCGTGACGCTGATGACGGAGGTGCGTGTCTCCTGCTCCTTGCGCTGTCCTTCGCCCACAATCTGCACAGCATCCAAGGTGGTGGAAGATGGCGTAAGCGAATATCGTTTGGTAATGGTGGCATTGTGTACCTCAATGGTATCGTAAAGATCCGAATAGCCTAAGTATGAGACTTTTACCACGTATTTTCCTTGAGGGATCTTGTTGATGACAAAAGCGCCTTTCTCATCCGATAAGGCTCCGTAACTGGTGCCTTGCAACAGGATGGTACAATAGGGGAGAGTTTCTCCATTGGAGTCATCGTAGGTAAACCCTTTCAAAAGGGCCGATTGTGCCGAAGATATTCCTACACAGCACGATAAGACTAATATGAATAGTAAAAAGCGTTTCATTTATCAGGATAAAAACAAGGCGGCAAAGATACGAAATTTAACAGGCCTGCCAACCGATGTCGTTGCGATAGAACAGGTCGGGACATTCCAGTTGACGCACACCTTCGTAGGCATCCTGTTGGGCATCCGCCAGGGAGGATCCTTTGCCAACCACAAAGAGCACTCGGCCTCCGTTAGAAAGCCAAGCATCGCCATCGCGTTTGGTGCCCATGTGGAACACCAATTGGCTGAGGTTTTCCAAATTATTGATTTCAAATCCTTTGCCGTATTTTCCCGGGTAACCTTTGGCGGCTAACACCACACCTAAAAAGGCTTCAGAGTAAAATTCGGCGGTCACGTCGCGATGTTGGAGAATGTCCAAGATCATCTGTAAAAGATCGCTTTTGAGCTTGGGCAGCACCACTTCCGTTTCCGGGTCTCCGAAGCGGGCGTTGAACTCAATCACTTTCGGTCCCGCTTGGGTGAGCATGAGACCTCCATAGAGTACGCCGCAGAAGGGGCATCCTTCGGTGGCCAGGGCTTTGGCCATCGGCTTCATAATATGCTCCACCGCCCACTCGATTTGAGCTTGCGGGATGACAGGCACCGGCGAGTAGGCTCCCATGCCGCCGGTATTGGGTCCTTTGTCGCCGTCGAAGGCACGCTTGTGGTCCTGGGCGATGACCAACGGCACCACTTGTTCGCCGTTCACTAGGGTGAGCAGGGAGAACTCGGGGCCTTCCAAAAATTCCTCCATCACTACTTTACCCTGACCGAAATGGTTGTCCAAGAGCATGTCTTTCAGGGCGTTGTTGGCTTCTTCGGCAGTCATGGCCACCACCACGCCCTTGCCAGCGGCGAGACCGTCGTATTTGATGACAATGGGGGCTCCGATTTCGTTGAGATAGCACTTGGCGTCGTCATAGTTCTCAAATGTGCGGAAAGCAGCCGTAGGGATGTTATAGCGTTGCATCAGCTCTTTGGCAAACTGCTTGCTGCCCTCAATTTGGGCGGCGGCGCGGGTGGGTCCGAAGATAGCTAGCCCAGCCTCCTGAAACACATCGGCGATGCCGTTCATCAGCGCAGCCTCCGGCCCTACAATGGTCAGATCTATTTTATTCTCCAACGCGAACTTCAGCAGTTCGGAAGTGTTGTTCTCGTCAATGGGGACCAGCTCCACCGGGGCGTCGGTGATGGTCCGCATACCCTCGTTGCCGGGGGCGATATAGAGTTGGGGATGTAACGGGGATTGGGCTATCTTCCACGCAATGGCGTGCTCACGACCTCCACGGCCGATAATCAGTACTTTCATTCTTCTTGCTTTGTAATTACGTAACCTTTATATCGATTCATTACATCTTCTACGTAATGAATGGTGTGTTTTCCAGGATAATAACCGCATTTGACCACGGGGTCGTTGTAATACTCCTTATGCGATTTCAAGGCTAAGTACTCCGCCACTTTTTCCCAATGGGTGGCATTCTCCCCATATTTTTTGCACAAAGCCATCGCATCCAGAATATGACCCGGCCCCGAGTTATAGGAGGCAGCCACAAAATTGTAGATTTCAGCGGTATCTACCTTGCCATCAAAAATCTTATACAAGAAAGAGATGTATTTGGCTCCGGCCCATATCTGTTCCTCTACCGTGGAGGTGTCGGTGATGCCATAGCGCGCGCAGGTGACGGGCATCATCTGCATGATGCCGAAACTACCGCCCATGCCCAGCACATCGGACGAGAAATGGGATTCCTGCCAGATGATGGACGACATGAATTTCCAGTCAAGATTGTAGCGTTCACAGGCTTTTTGAAGAATCTTGTCGTAGGAGGAAATTCTGTTCTTCTTGGTTCCGAAAGAACTTTGGATAATGATGGAGTGGCGCGACAGGTAGCGCAGGCACAGATTCTGGTATTTGTTGGTCTCCTTGAAATCCCGAAGCCACTGGTTGATGGTGTCGTTGAGCTCACGGTTATGCTTGTTCAGAATCCAGGTTCGGGGGAAGTTCTTCCCGATGGTGGGACCCAACGAAAGATTAGTGTAGAAGGGGAGCATCGTGATAGCCACATTGAAATTGCAAACAGCATAGTCGATGAGGGTGTCGCCGAGCATGTCGAAAAGGTCTTCTGCGGTGGCCTCACGGTCGTGTTGGAGTTTCCACAATTCCGGATGGTCCAAGATGCTCAGGTCCACTTGATTGGAATAGTGGGCGGAAGCGTGGATGATGTGTTTTGCGGTACTGTCGAATTTCATGCCCTTGCGCATGATGAGTACCGGATACGTGTAGGAGTGGGGTTCGGATTCCACGATGTAGTCGGGTACGAACAGGTCTTTGTTAAAGTCAATGCCCACAATGTCGTAATTTTGGGCAAAACATTCAAGGATGGCCTTTTCCGGGTCGGATTCGATGGTGATGACTACGGGACGATGAAGGTCCTTGCCTAATTGGTTCAGCAGGTCGTATTGGAAGCCGATGACGGAGCCGTGATACACAAAATAGTCCGCCGCATGATAAAGAATCAGCGCTTTGATGGTGTCCCCGTGCGATTCACGAACGGTTTCGTGTTTGAATTTGTTTTTGAGGGGAACGTGCGAAATTCTACCATGGAAAACCAGCAGCAGGCATAACGCCAGTGTGGCTACCACCAGAAATAGAAAACTAACGTGTTTCTTCAAAATGGAAACGCATTAATTCTCCGGCTCCAGCCAAATGGTGTCTTGCTTGTTCAGTACACCCTCTTCCAACGTGATTTGCCTGTAGCCAACATAGTGCAAAGCGGGCTCTTGGGTGGTGTCCTCCCAGGTGGCCTTCAGAGCTAACAAGGCGGGATGCGGCAACTGGAAAGAATAGCTGCCGTTCTGTTCTGTGGCGTGCGGGAAAAGATGATGCAAGGTGTCAGAGATAGACAAGTTTATGTGGTGATAGACTACGCTATCGCCATGATCTGTTTCCAAAATAGTATCAATGACATCAATGCCGGTGTATTTTCCTAACGTGTCAATGTTGATGACAGCACCCACGACTGGTTTGGCAACGGATGGGTCAGGATGGTACATACACGTGATGGTGGCCCCACAGCTGCGCTCCTTGTGGCATTGGGTGAAGCACAGGATCATAAACGCGGCGGCAAAGAACAACAATACAAAATTTTTTCTTTTCATATTATTCGATTTTGTGTGTGCAAAAATACTAAAATTTTATTGTGACAACCTCAATGTGACAGAAATACCAGTTTCAAAGTTCATATTGTCATATTGGTTGTAGATTTTCGGTCGGTTGATGGTCATGTCGTAGTAGAATTTCAACCCCACCATCTGGCTGAACTGATACTCGGCGGCCACATTCACAGTGGCGGAAAGCATACCGGAAGTAACCTGCTGCTGGTCTTCCTGAATCTTGCGCAAAACGGTCTGGTTGTTCTTGATACCCAATCCCAACGTAACATTCAAGTCGCTGACAAACTGACGTTTGACACCGGAGAAAATCAGACCGAGTTTCAAATCCTTAAAGCGGTAACCGCCGGAGAACGACAACTCCCAAGCGGAGGTTTCCGTAATCTGGTTGTTGGTGAAACTCAACGACACATTGCGGTTCTGCTTGTATTCCACTTTCAACAACATACTGTTTTTCAAAGTCATGTCAAAACCTATCAAAGGTCCGAACTGTTCGGAAATGGCGATCTGGTTCAATTCGGTGGAGGGAATAAAGTCGCCCAAAGTGTTGCGGACACCCTCGCCCTCGCGATAGGCTAAGTTGGTGGTATAGGAACCGACTTGGTAGGTGCAAATATAAGAATGGACCAGCGAGAGGCTTTGGAAAATCTTGTTCATGCCTTTGATTTTCGTGAAGCCATTGTAGTTCAGGCGCCAATTGGGCAGGGGGATTTTGAGGAATGGGGAGGAGATGTCGGCCTTGTCGGGGTCCTTGCCCATATAGGAGGTGAAGAAGGCGGCCATAAGCACATCTTGTGACACGTCGCTGTAGCCGTCTGGGAATCCGGTTTCCGGGTTGATGTTGTCGGAGCTTGTAAACGGGTTATCATCGGCCAACCGGCAGGCGAGCTTAAACCGCAAATTCTGGAATTCGGTGAACAGATCGTCGTAATTGGAGAAGAATGTCTTCAAACCGCAGTAGGTCATGCTGAAGGAGCCGTTGCGCTGGGGCGTGTAGTGGCTGATATTGCCCGCCTCGTCCACGTGGAAGTATTCGGAGAAGTTTTCCGTGAAGTTTCGGTTGGCGGACACGTCAATGCGGAAATCCCGGAAGGGTTCTATCGTGGCCCGCAGGTTGATCACCTGGTTCTTTGTTCGCTGGTATGCGGTGTTCAGCAACGAATCCGTGGTCATCCAGTGGTTTCTGGCTCCGATGGACAGGATGTCCGGCTGTCCGCCAAATACGAAGAGGAAGCCGGGCGACTTGTCGGAAAAGTCGATGCCGAACATGTTGGGGCGGCCCATGTAGCCGGGCAGCGTGGTCCCGTGGCCTTCGGTGTAGTTGGCCGATACGTTGCGCACCATCATCAGGAAACGCAGTGTCCCGTCCAAAATGATTTTGCCGTAGTTGGGCTTCTCCTTGAGCGAGTCTTTGGCGTTCTTGTCCTTGTCTTTGTCCTTGTCGTTATCTTTGTCTTTGGTTTTGTTTTTGTCCGTAGTCTTGTTCTTGTTTGTTGTGTTGCGGTTGCCCTGGTTTATTTTTTTCAGATACGGGACGTTGTTGTATAATGTGATCATGTTCAGGGTTCCGTTCCCTTGGATGGAATTGGAATTTTGCAGCGTGTTGCCGAGATAGGATAGTGAAAGGGCGGAGGCTGTATAGGAGAAGTTAGAGGTGTAGCGCACATTGGCATTCACCCAGTTGAACAACGGTATCTTGTTGATGGGTATCTGATAGGTTCCAGAGAAGGTCTGTCGGAAATCAGTTGTGCGGCCTCCGCGTCCGAGACAGTGCCATACGGAGTCTTTTTCCGTACGGGTGTCAATGAGGCCGTCCGGTTCGTCAATGCGGGCGGAGGCATCGGCGCGGTATTCCAGTTTCAGGCTCTGGAAAATATCCCAATTCAATGTGTAGTTTCGAGTCCAGTCAAAGGACTTCACGAAGCTGGTGTCCACGATGATGTTGCCTTGGCTCTTGGGCCGGTATTTGAACTCCTGTAATTCACGGTGCAGAGCCGTGCGGATGGTCACGTTTTTCGGCATGGGTGTGATGTTGAAATCCCGAATCAGCTGCAGCCATTTGGACTTCATCCAGCGCACTTTTGAGAACGGACGGAAATTCTTGGGATTGGTGCTGAACGTGTAACCGATTTCCCCGTTGTGGGTGTATTCGTTGTTGAGCTCGAGGTCCACATCGCGCTGCACCAGCTCCGAATAGGAATAGGAGAGGTCGAAGTTCTCGATGTCCCACGGATGCATTTTCAACTTGCCGCCGTCCAAGTTACGCTCTTTGCGTACGTTCATCAGGTTCACATTCTGACGGCGGGTGTAGGCGTTGGTGAGATGGCGGATGGAGTCGCGCTGTTCTGCCGATTCGTATGAGGCCAAGTCATCGCGCATCTTCACATCGGGATTCAACGGGTTGTATTCAGGTTGTTCGATACCTAACGAGTAGTCATAGTGCACCGGAATCTTAATGTTCCATTTTTCAGGGAATAGAATCTTGCCACCATCCAAGTTGGCGGCGATGTCAAGATTGTATTTGGATTCCATGGAGCGTTCGGTGACGGATTGTTCGATGCTTCCGAAGCCGGGCGACATATAACTGCCCGACACGGTAAGGTCTCCTACGTCGGCTAGGTTGACGCGGGCCCGCAAAAGGGCGGCAAATCCCTGCTTGTCGTCAAATCCGCTGAGCCGTAACTCGTTAATCCACATTTCAACGGATTTTGGCAACATGTCGTCATCATTGTTGAGTTTCTTTTTCGGGTTGCGAATACCAATCATGATGGTGGTGACTTCAGCCAGATTGGGCACACCCACCACGGTTATGCGGTTGTTTTCGTCAATATCCTTCGAGTAGGGAATAGAATTCGAGGAGTGATAGCCTTTTCGCACGGCTACGTTTCGTTCCTGTTTCAAGGAAACCAGAGAATCCAGACGGACCAGCATGTTGTTGGCTTCCGGCCAAATGGCAAATGTGTCGCGCCCGCAATGCCACGGTGTGATCTCGAGGGGCATCTCGTATTCGTAGTAGTTTTCCGTGAAGTCGGAGCCTAAACGGATAAAGGCGGTAACGTCACCCGACTTGAGGTCGCCATTGTTGTAGACATCCTCTGCATGGATGAACATACGCAGGTTGTTGAACTGCCGGAGGTCGTATTTGGTGCTTTTGTAGATGGCACGGGCATCGCCGTCGGACAGGTCAACGACTTTCATGGTCAGGGATTGCTCGTTTTGTTGATATACTTTTGTGCCATATGCGCGCTCACGTACAATGCCGGGAGGCAGCATATAGGGAATCGGTGTGCGGTTGGCGTTTTCCTCCAAGCTGACGGTTCCCACATAGAAAGATCCTTCCCCGTCGCCTTGCGTGGGCAGATAGTCGCCCTGCTCCTGAAGTGTCAAATTGTAGGTGCGCCAGTCTCCGCGAACAAGCTCGAAGGTGGCGAAACGACAGATGATGGGCTCTTCAAATCCGCGCATGAAGACACGCATGAAGCGGATGGAGTTGAAGCCCGACATGCCGTTGACCACTTTGTCCGGGTTGTGGATTGGGATACGGAACTGGTACCATTTGGTGAGCGGACGTGTGCCATCGGGCAGCGGCTCCGGCATGGCCTCGTAGATGTCGTTGATGTAGTTTTCACCCACCACCATCTTTTCAGGAGAAAGATTGATCACATACTGGTAATATTTCTCATCCTCACTCAACGTGTTGTCATTGTTCATGTCTTCCAAGTTAGGCATAAGGTTGAAAGAGGTGGGATAAGGTTCGGGACTCTGGCTTTCCGTCGGCGAGTTGCCTTCGGCCAGGGTGTAATGTTTGTAGCGTTCCACGATTTTCATGTCCGCCGCATCATAGTCCGAACCCCGGAAATGATGGTAGTCATCGGAAGAGGGGTCGTTGTAGGCTGTTTGGTAGGCTAACGATGACACTCCGAACTTGTTGGCAATGAGGTCAAGGTAGTTTTCTTTGAAGAAGGATCGTTCACGCTCATCCTGCAATCCGTCATAGCCCACATCCTGATAGGCACGCGTTTCGGGGTCGTTGTCAAAAGCGTTGACAATCAGCTGTGTGGTGGGCACACGTCCCCAGGTGGTAAATACCACGTCGTCGTCGGAGCCATCACCGGGAAGTCCGTTTTCGAAGAATTTCATACCATCGCGAAGAATATCCTCCGAGATGTCCCCCAGATTGAAATAGAGTTTACCGCCGCTGTGGTTCGGATTGTCAATGAACGGATCCATCATCCAGAATTCGATGTACTCGTAGTTGGAGGATTCGAAATCGGTGTTGTCGAATTTGCGCATGATGCCGCCCCAGCGGGTTTCCGGGTTTTTCAAGGTACCGTCATCGTTGATACCGCGGGAAACGCCCTCCTCTCCAGCCACATCATAGTTGTAAGGACCTTTTTCCGAAGGATAATAGGCCATATTGAAAACCGTCATGTACGTGGAAAGCTCCGTACCAGATTGTTCCCGGTAGGGGAAAAGCTCCGGTTCATAGACGGCGCGTGCGTATGGGATGGAAAGGTCCTCTTTGGTAATGTTCTTCGGAGTGGCATTGTTGTTATTATAAAACAACGGGTCAATGACATACCATGACATCAAGGCACGGTTGTAACCGTAGGAAAGCTGTTTTCGGGAGTTGTCCGTTACACTGTACGGTCGGGCCTCGGGAAACAGGTCGGGTTGCCCCTGCGGTGTGGAGGCCAGCACCCAGTTGGACATGGTGGAGAGGTCGATGGAAGACTTAGCCGCCTCGAAATCATCAATATAGGTGGTTCCCGACTTGCCGACGGCCCGGTTATGACCCGGAATAAAATGGGCGAACTCCCCTTCCAAATTCAGGTTGGAAGCTGTAGTGGTGCTGTGGAAGGTGATTTTATCAATAACTTTGGTGATGAAGGGCAACTCCGTCTTGTAGGCGAAGTTCATGCCCCAAACCACGTTGTTGATGGGCTCGTCCCCGTAATTGACCTTGTTTGTTTGGGGACGCTCCATCAAATTGAGAATGGTGGCCCCGATATTGAAATTTTTGGAAAAAATATAATCGAAATTGGCCCCCAACATCACCTGGTCTTTGGCCACAAACTCGTTGTCGTTTTCAATGGAAATGGTGATGGGTGTACCGGAATTTAATATGCCCTGATTGATAATGGAAACGGTACCCATGTCATAGTTGACGGTGTAATCCACATTTTCGGTCAGTTGGATGCCGCCGGCAGTCACCTTCACCGAACCTTGTGCCACATTGGTGGAGGTGAAATGGTATTCGGAGCCGTAGGAGGAACGGTAGCTGCCTTCCAGATAGTATTTGTTCTTGTTCGTGATCTGCTGGGCCATGGTTTTGGTCATGGTATAAAGCGAATCGTAGGCATAGAGATCTGCAAGGTTGGCTTCATCCTCGTCGAAGATGGCTCTCAAGTCCTTGCCGAAAGGTTCTACGGTGGGGAAGTAGATGCGTCCGTTGTTGGAGTTGATGGTACCGCCGTTGGTGGCCGCACCGTCAATAAAGTCGAAAATACCATCCGGTGAGGGGTCCTGCTGCTGGTTCAAACGGTCCAAACCCATCAATTTGATAAGGGCGATACCCTTGTTTTTACCTTTGGTGAAGAAGCCGTTGGCAATACCGTCCTCATCACCCGTGTAGAGGATGTTCAACCGGAATTTTTCGGGAGAAACCTGATAGGCGGAAAGGGAATACACGTTCTTCATCATCAGCTTCCACAGTGGGGAACGGGTGTTCAAGTTGGTGCTTTTCAACAATTTCACCTGGATACAGTTGGGTGCAGGCACCTCGTTGGCAAATTCACCTACCTGATACACATGGTCGTCACCGATGACGGTGTATTGGAACGCCACGGCCAGCACCTGGTCTGAGTTGAGGGCCGAGTTCAAGGTGATGAAGCCCAATTTCGGGTTGAAGGTGTATTCGGAAGGCGAAAGCAGTCGGGCACTTTCCACTTTTTCGTAGTTGGTACCAGCTTTCATGCCCACAGAGTGCAGGTTGTTGGACACAGAGGAGATGTTGCGGATCATCGAAGAGTCCACAATCTGGCTCAGGTTGTTGATGTCGTTGTCGGGATATACCCCGCCACCCGAGGCCGCTGGATTGTAAGATAATGCTCCAAATTCAGGGTCGGCCTCGCCAAGATCGGTGAAAGCCACAATGTTACGGTTTTCCTGGGTGGCCGCTCCGACGGTGGTGCGCCAAACCTCAATCTTGGTGATGACGATGGGGGAACCCACTAACGGCAGCGTTTTCAGGTATTCGTTGTAATGGTCGCGGAAGAATTGTCCGAGGAAGAAGTGCTTGTTTTCTTCGTATTCGTCGGCACGGAAGTAGAAATCCTCCGTTTCCGCCCCACCGGTGATGGTCATGGTTTCCGAAGAACCTTTCTTCTGGGAGGCGACTGCCGTCACCATGAGGTTTCCGAACTTCAGCTGCGTTTTGACACCAAACAGACTTTGGCTACCGGTAATCAGCGTGCTGTTCAACGGCAGCGTCACATTACCGAATTCGATGAGTTGCAGAATGTCATCCTCTTTGCCGGCATATTTCAGCTTGATTTTGTCCATGTTGTTGTCCAAAGTCAGCTGGTCGGTCGTATAGTTGAGGTTGAATTCTATTTTGTCACCGATTTTGGCGATGAGGTTCAGCTGGATGTCCTGGTCGAAGTCGAAATCCGGATGCCGTTGTTGTTTCACGGGCAGATTGTCATTATCGACCTGGGTGTATTTGACGCCGAATTTCAGTTCCACACTACCGGAAGGGCGTATGTCGATGGTGTTACTGCCAAAGATGCCCTCGAAAATGTCGCCGCCGATGTGCAGCTGGGGAATAAGTCCGCCGCCGCGCCGGTTGCCTCCGCCAGCGTATGAGTTACTGTGCGCATGCCAGTAGTCGTTGATGCTCTGCCGCAGGTCGTAGTTGATGTACTCATTCACATCCATATACGCGCCCGGCCCGAAAGGCGTGTTGCCGGTCATGTACTGGAAGTTGTACGTGTTGGTTTCCGGGTCGTATTGGATAACGGTACCGACTCCCGGCGGATTGTGCAGGGAGAAGGGACTGGTGAAGTTGTTTTGCAGGGGGTTGTTGTTGGGTTGTGGCACGACGGGCGGGTTGGTGTCCGGCGGCGTGAGAGGGATGGGGCACTCTGTGAATGCCGTCGTTCCGCTCATAGCGTGTGGCATGATGTTAGCTTGAACCGTCAGCCGGCACAAGCCCATCAGAACCATAATGTATATAATATATATTGTATGTCGGGTTGCTTTCAAATCCACTATAACAATTTTAACGCCTTCTTGATCATGTCTTCCACAGACAGATTCAAACCTTCTGCCTTGATGATTTTGTCCAACACAGCTTCCGCGCCGGTTTTCGGAAATCCCAAGGCCAATAAGGCAGATAACGCTTCATATTTATTATTATTGTATGAGACTGAAATTTTTGATTCGGCGGACCAGTTGGCCTTTTTGGTTTTGTCTTTCAGCTCTATGATCACCCGCTGGGCGGTCTTGGCCCCGATGCCCTTGATGGACTGGATGGCGCGCACATCTTCCGTGGCGATGGCGTTCAAGACCTCGCCCACGCTCATGGAGGAGAGGATCAGACGGGCGGTGTTCGGCCCGATGCCGTTCACGGAGAGCAGGAGCTTGAAGAGTTCGCGCTCCTCCTCGTTCATGAAGCCGTAGAGGATTTGGGCGTCTTCTTTTATAATATAATAGGTAAGCAGGGTGATTTCTTCATCGTCTTTCAGTTGGGAATAGGTGGCGAGGGATATGTTGATGTAGAATCCGATGCCGCCCGCCGTCTCAATGATGACGTAGGCAGGATTCTTTTCGACCAGTTTTCCTTTTATGTAACTTATCATATTATGAGGATAATAAAGCGCAAAAATACAAAATCAGAAAGAACCTATTACGAAAAAACAACGTTGTTATCAACAACGTTGTTTTAAGTACTGCGTACGAGAATCGAACTCGTATTGCAAGATTGAGAATCTTGATTCCTAACCGTTAGAAGAACGCAGCAGGATTTGAGGCTGCAAAGATACATTTTTTTTGGAATGACAGCATCCTATTCGGCAAAAAAATAGGAGGATGTTTGGCATCCCCCTATTTTCCAATATAAATGGTGTTATAAAATGTTAGCGTACAATGAATTTGTAAACGGCATTACCCTTCTCGCTTTCCAGATTCAGGAAGTACACGCCTTTCGACATGTTGTTGACAGGAATGGAGAACAGCTGTTCGTTGCCGTTGTGGTTGAAACGATCGGAGAAAACAACCTTGCCCGTGACATCCACCACCTTGGCGTGGATGGTTTGAGCCTCATTGGTGGTGATGGCGACATTCAGTTTTTCGGAGGCCGGATTCGGGTAGAGGTTCACATCCTCGAAAGTGTTGCGGTCGTTCACACCGTAAATCTGCCAGTAGCCGAGCTCGAAGCCGGAACCCTGCTCCCAAGTGTCGGACACGAATTTGACCAGCAGTTTGGATCTGTCCACATTGAAAGCGGTTTTCAGAGTAGGCATGTTGTAAATGTCGTAACGGGAAATGAAAGTCGGGTTGGTGGCATCCGTATAATCGTAGATGTCCACGAAGTCACCGGCAGCCAGATCAAACTTTTCAAAGGCGAACGTGTAGCCGGCAGAGAAGGGTACGCGGAGAACCCAAGTGCAGATGGTGTTGGCACGGTAGGGATTGTCGTTGCCCACTTCGTTGTTAGCCTTGTCAGTCATAACATCATGCCAGTTGTTCGCGAACACATCCGCTTCGCTACAGGATGAGTATGTGTTTTTGAAAGCACTCACATTGTAGTTAAGAACAAATCCGTAGTCGGTTTCGGAATTCTCGGTGGAGGTGAACACCACCAGCACGCTGTCGCTCTTGACATTGATAGAGGCAGGCAGGTTCTGGCCCGGGAAGTCGCCGTGAATGGCATCGCCATTGTGGGAGTAGTCGTTGCAGGCTGACATGCGGTAGTTGCCGGTGTAGAATACTTTGACACCACTGGCTTCGGTACCGCCGTTGTAAATAGTAACTTTGTCACCCTCTTTGAGTTTGATCTTGGAGAATCTGAATGTGTAAGTGTCGGCATTCGGACAGGCAATCACCCAAGTGCGATGCGAATTTTTAGCATACTTCACATGTCCGGCACCGTCGCTAATGGTACCCGCAGAAGCGGTCACACGACTGTCGCTTGTAGCCGGCTTGGCCACGGAGGAAGAGTCGCTCGGACACAGTTTGACAAGCATCTGTTCAGAATCCTTCAAGTTGAAGTTTCCGTATGAGGAGGACACCTGGTTGGTGAGCAGGAAATATCCGTTACCACTGCCGCCCCAGCCCCAGTTCGTATGGAAATAGGTGGCGTCGTGGATGTTCGGAGTGGTGATAGTGGAATCCAGAATGGAAATGGTTTGGTTGACGTAAACAATGGTGTCGTGTCCGACAATGGTGTCGATGATGGTGACAGGTGTCGTAATCGTATTGATGGAGTCAATCACGATGTTGTTCAAGCTGTCAAGATGGGAGATGGTATCATAGGTGATGAGGGTCTCCGTGTGGGTCAGCGTGTCATAAAGAGTGACGGTCTGAGGCACGACAATTGTTGAATCATGGGTGTAGTCGGTGGTGGTGTAGGTGGTGTCGTAGAGGGTTGTGTAACCGTCCACAATCCAAGCGTGACCACCCGTGACGGTATCATGGCAGGTTCCAGCGAAGAAGATAGGACGATGGGCATCCAATTCCTCTTTGGCCATGTCAATCCACTTGTGGGCGGTGGCGCTGGAGGTCACCACATCGGTAATACGCTTATATTGAGCTGCCTGAGAGTAGGAGAAATAATTCTGCATGGATTCCAGAGCTTTTTCGGTTTGGGAACCGGAACCGCCGGAGCCACTCACGGAACCGTATTTCATATCCACGGAAACACCGCAATGGTAGAGAAGCTTGGCCAATTCACCGTGATATACTTTCCCATTCGGGTCAATCGTTTTGGGCATGGCGTCGTAGTTGTACGTGCTCGTGCCAAAGTTCACATCCTGCAGAGGGAAGGTGTAGAGAAGCTCACCATCATCGCTCATTTCTCTCGGAATGTACATGTGACGGCCATAGCCTTGGGTGGGGTAGCGGTAGTAGTTCATGATGTTACCCATCGTCACGGCCACACATCCGACCATGGAACGGCAGTCGTTGTTGGCGTAGCCTTCCGTATATTTGGCGTACGGGGTGGAGGGACAATATTGGTTGTAATACGGGAACTGGTCCCACTCGGTGGTGATCAGAGGCTCCACATAAGGGGCTTTTTTCACCGCCTTGGTGTTGAGGGAGAAGGATTTATAACGGTCCCAATCCGCTTTTTTCGCAACGGAAGCTTCCGGATTCTGAATCAGATAGGAAATCTGATCTGTGAATTTCTCACAATAGAAATCCGCACCCGTGCCAGTCTGATAATTGCTCTCCAAGGAGTAAGCCAATACCGGAGATGCCAATTCGGTGGCGGAAACGATAATGAAGCCCTTTTCCCCTACTTGGAAACGGTAGAAAACGGGGTTGCCTTCCTCGTCATACTGCGTGTAGGTCAGCGTAAGCTCGAGGTTCTGAGCCTCCATGGAACCCATACGCTCCGACAGGAAGTTCCGGGAAACCTTCATGGCCTCAGAAACGGGCACGACATTCGTGGCGTATCCCATGAAGATCAGCGCCACTAATGAGAACAAAAGAATAAATTTTTTCATACTAGTATTGTTTAATATTAAATTTCGTAAAAGTCGCCAAAAATACAAAAAAAAACAAAATGAACTTTTTGATGCGCGGAAATTTGTAATGTATTGTTTATTAATATGTTTAAGTGTTATATAAATGGATTTAAACGATTTCCACACCCGGTTTGTCCGTCACTTCCCCTATTTCAAAGGCTTTTTCCCCTAATGATTCGAACATCTTGCAAACCTCCTTGGCATCGGTGGGATGCACTACGAGGATCATGCCGATGCCCATATTGAAGATGTTGAACATCTCGCGGTGTTGTACTTTTCCGTACTTCTCGAGGAACGGGAAGATGGGCGGCATCTCCCAGCTGCCTTCGTGGATGAGGATGCCCTGACCGTCGCGGAGCACGCGCGGAATGTTCTCGTCGAAGCCGCCGCCGGTGATGTGGCAGATGGCGTGCACATCCACTTTGGCGAGCACGTCAAGCACAGGGCGCACGTATATGCGCGTGGGTGTGAGCAGCACATTTCCGAGGGTGTCGGGCAACGTCTCGTATTGGGTGTTGAGGTCCAGCTGGTTGTCCTTGAAGACGATCTTGCGCACCAGCGAGAAACCGTTGGAATGCACGCCGGAGGAGGCCAGTCCGATCAGCTTGTCGCCGACCTGCACCTTGGAGCCGTCAATGAGTTTGGCTTTCTCCACGGCACCCACCGTGAAACCGGCGATGTCATATTCGTCTTCGTCGTACATGTCCGGCATCTCGGCTGTCTCGCCGCCGATAAGGGCGCAGTTGGAAAGCACGCAGCCGTCGGCCACGCCTTTGACGATAGCCTCAATCTTGGCCGGGTCGTTCTTGCCCACGGCGATATAGTCGAGGAAGAAGAGCGGTGCGGCGCCCTGGGCCAGCACGTCGTTCACGCACATGGCCACGGCATCCTGCCCGATGGTGTCGTGACGGTCCATCATGAAGGCGATTTTCAACTTGGTGCCCACCCCGTCAGTGCCGCTCACCAGAATCGGCTCCTTGTAGTTCAGGGAGGCCAAGTCGAACATGCCGCCGAAACTGCCGATGTTGCCCATCATGCCTGGACGGTTGGTGCGGGCGATATGTTTCTTGATCAGTCGTACGGATTCGTAACCGGCTTCCAGGCATACGCCGGCTTCTTCGTATGATTTTGCCATAACTGTTTGGTTTTAAATGATTAACATTGCATCTCCGTAGGTAAGGAAGCGATATTTCTCCGCCACAGCCTCTTTGTAAGCCTTCATCACGAAATCGTAGCCACCGAAAGCGGCCACCATCATCAGCATCGAACTTTGAGAGGCGTGGAAGTTGGTGACCATGGCGTTGCCCACCATGAAATGATAGGGAGGATAGATGAATTTGTTGGTCCAGGTGTCCACCTTGCCGTTCATCTCGGTGGTCTTGACATGGCCGTTGGCATATACGGACGATTCCAGTGCCTTCATGGTCGTGGTGCCCACCACCACAATGCGGTGGCCCTCGTCCTTGGCTTTGTTGATTTCGTCAGCCACAGAGGCCTTGATGATCATGCGTTCGGAATCGGATTTGTGCTTGGAGAGGTCCTCCACGTCGATGTCGTTGAAGTTGCTGAGACCTGCGTGCAGGGTGATGTACGTGCGCTCGATGCCTTTGAGTTCCATCTGTTTCAGCAGGATACGGCTGAAATGGAAGCCGGCGGCGGGAGCCACCACGGCACCCTCTTCTGTGGCATAAAGCGTCTGGTAGTCGAACTCATCCTCCGGCGCGATTTCGCGGAGCCGCTGGATGTCATCGGGCAGCGGGGTGGTTCCGATCTCCATCAGTTTCTTCTTGAAAGCGTCGTGGTCGCCGTCGAACAGGAAACGGAGCGTGCGCCCACGGGAGGTTGTGTTGTCAATCACCTCGGCCACGAGACTGTCATCCTCGCAGAAGCAGAGCTTGTTGCCGATGCGGATCTTGCGGGCCGGGTCCACAAGGACGTCCCACAAACGACTCTCCTCATCCAACTCCCGAAGGAGAAAGACTCGGATGCTGGCGCGGGTCTGCTCCTTTTCACCATACAGCAGGGCGGGGAAAACCCGCGTGTTGTTCATCACGAAAAGGTCACCCTCGTCAAAATAGTCCAGAATGTCTTTGAATAAGCGATGTTCTATCGTCTTTGTCTTGCGGTCCAAGACCATCAGGCGTGCCTCGTCGCGCTCCTCGGTCGGATGCAGGGCTATCAATTCTTGAGGCAGATAATACTTAAATTCGGATAATTTCATTGTAAAAAATTTGGCGTGCAAAGATACAACAAAATTCCCCTTTTGTCAAGTGCTTTTTTAATATAGAATAAATAAATGATAGTATAAAAAATGGAAAGTATGAAAGATGTTGATTACCAATATCTTCAGTCTTTCCTTAGAGGCCGGTGGTTCAGGAAGCGGTTCTCCTGGCTGATGCTCTTCACCCGCTCCAGGGTTTGCGGGGTGAAGAAAGATTCGGCCACTTTTTCCTCCATATAGTCAATGGCCAGATCGTTGGGATGCGACAGGTCTTTGGCATAGAAACGGTAGTCGCGGAGGTCGTCCATCAGAAACTCGTAGGCAGGGAAATAGAAAGTGTTCTCGTTGTCCACTAACTTTTCCTCGGCTAAAAGCAGCACCGCTTTGCTCAGCGTGTTCTCGTGCATGCCGTCGCCCGCGTGGCGCACAGGACTGACCGTGAAGATGACTTTCATGTCTGGGCGCGCCTCCCGAACCAACGCCAGCGTTTCATTCCATTGGGAGACAATCTTCTTGATATCCAAACGGATACGCTCAAACTGGTAGTTGGGAATCTTATGGCAGTTGGAGACAATCAGGTCACGGGGGATGAACTTGTAGCAGAAGGCGGTTCCGAAGGTGACAAACAGATAATCCGTATGCTGGAAGAATTCGGATGCTTTTTGCAGATGTTCATCAATATTCTGCTCGAAAACCTGGAAATTGTCGCGGGAGAAGCGTCCGTGATGGGCAAAGCTGACCCACGTGTCCCGATATTTGTAGAAATAACGGTCCTTGTCGAAGGCTTCCGGGCGCATGAGCAGCCGGATGGCTCGGTCGATGGAGACCGGGTTGAACAGCACGCCGAAGGGGTTGGAGCAGACATTGAAACGGTGCCGACCGAAATAGTTGCCCATGTTGTCGGAAAAACAGGATCCGAGAAGCATGATGCTGTCTTCGTATCCGATATGGAACGGGTATTGCGGGGCGGGTATGTTGGTACGGAATTGCATATTCTTTTTATTTGGGAATTAATAACTTGGCGAATTTCAACAGGAGCGTTTTCGTCCCTACGGTGTCAAAATTGACAACGGCTTTGGTGTCGGGAGCGAGGCCTTCCACCGACTGCACGTTTCCGAAGCCGAATTTGAAGTGATACACCCGCACGCCAGGTCTGATCTGATCGATGGAGGCCGGGTCCCCTACCATGTCCATTTGCACGTCGCTCTTGGTCTTGACTGTCGGCTTGCTGGCGGATGTGGTGCCGGATGCGGAGTAGGTGCGCGGCTTCGGCGTCTCATAACGGCGGAAAGACCACTCATTGTCGTTGGGGCGGGCGAAGGTTCCTTTTCCGGAGGATGCTTTTTTTGTGATGTTGAGGTATTTGTCCGGAATCTCCTCTAAAAAACGGCTGTCTTCGCAGAATTGCAGCGACCCGAAACGGTAGCGTGTCTGGGCGGAGGTTAGCGTTACCTGTTTTCTCGCACGGGTGAGAGCCACATAGAAGAGGCGTCGCTCCTCCTCCATCTCCATCCGCGAGTTGGCGCACAAAGATGACGGGAACAGGTTTTCCTCCAAACCGGTGATGAACACGTAGTCGAATTCCAGCCCCTTGGCCGAGTGGATGGTCATCAGTTTCACGCAGTCCTCCTCTTCGGCTTTATTCTCTTCATCGTCGCTTAACAGCGCGATGGATTCCATAAATTGGTCCAAAGAGGGGAAATATTCTTCAATGAGTTCGCCGGTGTTTTCGTTAAAACTACTCTCAGGTTCCTTTTCGGTGAAACTTTTGATGGCGTCCAACAGCTCCTCCACATGGTCCACACGCTCTTTTTCGTCGGTGTTTTCCTTGAGGACTTTGGCGATGCCTGTTTGGATTACGATATGTTTGCCCAGTTCGTAGGCGTCGTCTTTTTTCAGCTGGGCGGAGAAGCCACGGATCATGTCGGCGAATTCCACCAGGCGGTTGCAGGTAGGCCCGTTGATGCCGGTGGGGAATGCTTGCGGGTTGCAGACCACATCCCAGAGGCGGGCGTTGTTCTCATCGGCGGTGGCGGCGATGCGCGATACTGTGGTGTCGCCGATGCCCCGCATGGGATAGTTGATGACGCGGCGCAGCGACTCCTCGTCGTAATGGTTGATGACCAGCCGGAAATAGGCCAGCACATCCTTGATTTCCTTGCGTTTGTAGAACGAGAGTCCGCCGTAAATCTTGTACGGAATGTGCCGTTTGACCATGGCCTCCTCCAGCGTACGGGATTGGATATTAGTACGATAGAGGATGGCGAATTGGCTTGGCCGGGCGTGCTCGTTCATGCGGGTTTCGAAAATAGCGTTGGCTACGGTGGCCGCCTCGTCGCTGTCACTGGCCGCCCGTATCAGGTTGATCTTTTGACCCACTTCGTTTTCCGTCCAGATGTCTTTCGGCATCTGGTCCTTATTGTTGCGGATGACGGCGTTGGCCGCGTTGACGATGTTCTGCGTGGAGCGGTAGTTGCGTTCCAGCTTGTAGATGGTGGCGGCGGGGTAGTCGCGGCGGAAGTTCAGGATGTTCTGGATGTCGGCCCCACGGAAGCCGTAGATGCTCTGCGCATCGTCGCCTACCACGCAGATATTTTGATTCAATGCTGATAACTTTTTGATAATCAGATACTGTGCAAAGTTAGTATCCTGATACTCGTCCACTAAGATGTAGCTGAACCGCTGCTGATATTTGTACAGCATCTCGGGGAAGTCGCGAAGCAGGACGTTCATGTAGTAGAGCAGGTCGTCGAAGTCCATGGCGTCGGCGTTCCGGAGTCGTTTGTTGTAGCGGTCGAAGATCTGGTGTATCAGCGGTTTGCCGGCAGCGGCATCCGCTTGGGTGATCTCGTTGTTGTCGGCATATTCCTGGGCGGAGAGCAGGCTGGACTTGGCAGAGGATATGCGGTTGAGCACGTAGTTGGGCGCATAGATTTTCGGGTCTAGCTGCAGATCTTTTACAATGCTTTTAATCAATGATTTAGAGTCTTCCTGGTCATATACGGTGAGGTTGTGTGTATAGCCTAATTTCTCGCCCTCTATGCGGAGGATGCGGTAGAATACGGAGTGAAAAGTGCCCATGGTGACGGCTTTGGCCACCTCGCCGCCCACGAGGGTGACGATACGGGCGCGCATCTCGGCGGCGGCCTTGTTGGTGAAGGTCAGCGCCAGGATGTGGTAGGGGTTCACTCCACACGACAGCATGTAGGCAATGCGGTAGGTCAACACCCGCGTTTTCCCCGACCCGGCACCCGCCAGAACCATGATGGGACCGTCCACCTGCTTCACGGCAAGTTGCTGCTGTTCGTTCAATTGCGATAGTATGATTTCCTGCTGCGTCATGGGTTGGAATTTTGGCTGCAAAAGTACTATTTTTATAGGTGGATTCGGTTAATAAAATGTTAATATTTTTTTGCTGTTGTTTTATTTTAAAAATGTTGAAAAAACTATCTTTGCCGACGTGCGTTATCCGCAGGCAGCCGGTAAATCCCACCTTTAAACATTCATAGCGCACCTGTCCCATCTTTATTTGGCAATTACTCATTATTAAAATCCGGCTGTCTGCTTTTTTATACCAAATTAAAATGTATCTTTGCACGCTCTAAAAAAATCACAAAACAATGTTAAGAACACATACTTGCGGCGAGCTGACTATCGCCAACGTACAGCAGGAAGTCACCCTTTGCGGGTGGATTCAGAAGATACGCCATCTGGGCGGCATGATTTTCATCGATTTGCGCGACCGTTACGGCATTACCCAATTGGCTTTCAATCATGAGACGAAGCCGGAACTTTGCGAAAAAGTGGAGAAGATGGGCCGTGAATGGGTGATCCGCATTACCGGAACCGTCATCGAACGATACAGCAAGAACAAGAATATCCCCACTGGTGACATTGAAATCGATGTGCAGGATGTGGAGGTGCTGAACGAGTCCATCGTTCCGCCGTTCACCATTGAGGACGTGTCCGACGGCGGCGACGAGCTTCGGATGAAGTACCGCTATCTGGATATCCGCCGCACGCCGGTGAAGAAAAACCTGATTTTCCGCCATTATTTAGGTTTGGAAATTCGCAAATATCTGAGTGAACACGGATTCCTTGAAATAGAAACGCCGTTCCTCGTGAACAGCACGCCGGAAGGGGCTCGCGATTTCCTCGTGCCTTCCCGCATGAACCCGGGCGAGTTCTACGCCTTGCCGCAGTCGCCGCAGACGCTCAAGCAGCTGCTGATGATCTCCGGCATGGACCGCTATTTCCAGATTGTGCGCTGCTTCCGCGATGAGGACCTCCGCGCCGACCGCCAGCCGGAATTCACCCAGATTGACTGCGAGATGTCCTTTATCGAACAAGAGGACATCCTCAATATGTTCGAGGGTTTGGTGAAACATATCTTCAAGACTTTCAAACAGATGGAGATAGGCCCGATTGAACGCATCACGTGGGCCGATGCCATGAAATACTACGGCTCCGACAAGCCCGATGCCCGTTTCGGGATGCGCTTCGTGGAGCTCAACGACCTGTTGCAGCACAAGGATTTTAAGGTGTTCAACGAGGCTGAGTTAGTGGTGGGCATCAAGGCCGACGGCTGCGGCAACTATTCCCGCAAGCAGCTGGACGGTCTGGTGGAATTTGTGAAAAGCCCGCACGTGGGTGCCGGCGGCCTGGTGTATGTGCTCTGCAACGCTGACGGCTCTTTCAAGTCCTCCGTGGACAAATTCTACACGCAGGAAGATCTGAAGGCAGTGGCCGACCGTTTCGAGGCCAAGCCTGGCGACCTGCTGCTGATCATGTCCGGCAAGGCCATGAAGACGCGCCAGCAGCTCAGTGCCCTCCGTTTGGAGATGGGCAACCGGTTGGGCTTGCGCAAGGCCGGCGAGTACAAGATCCTCTGGGTGATTGACTTCCCCCTATTGGAATGGGACGAGGAGACGCAACGGTTCTACGCCATGCACCATCCCTTCACCGCGCCCAAGCCCGAGCATGAGGCTATGCTGGATAGCAATCCCGAGGCGGTCAACGCCAACGCCTACGACTTGGTCATCAACGGGTCCGAGATTGGCGGCGGCTCCATCCGTATCCACAATCCCGAATTGCAGAAGCGCATGTTCAAGGCCCTCAACTTCACGGACGAACAGGCGCAGAGCCAGTTTGGCTTCCTGATTGACGCCTTCAAGTATGGCGCTCCCCCGCACGGCGGCATCGCCTTCGGCTTCGACCGGCTCTGCGCCGTGCTGTCGGACTGCGACTCCATCCGCGACTTCATCGCCTTTCCCAAGAACAATGCCGGTCGCGATACCATGCTGCCCGCGCCTACGCCCATCAATCCGGTTCAGTTAGAAGAACTTAACATCGCCATAAAAAATCCTGCTAATGGAAAATAGCCAACAATACAACTCGTTCAGCCTGGTGCGCTTTCTTTGGAAATGGCGCAAATGGCTGCTCATCATCTGCGGTGTCACCTTTGTGCTTTCCGCCGTCTGTTCCTGTTTTATAAAACCCAAGTTCAAATCCACGGCCACCATCTACGCGCCGCGCACCAACTCCACCGCCAAGATTCTGCTCAACGAGCAGAACTACAATGAACGGTTGGATATCAAGGCGTATGCCATTGAGGCGGAAACGGAACAGATGATGCAGCTGCTGGATGCCCAGGAGATCAAGGATTCGCTGATTGCTAAATACAACTTGGCGGAGGCGTACGGCATTGACACCAAGGCCAAGGGCTGGAAAACACGGCTCAACAAGACGTTGATGGGCAATATGACCATCAAGCGCACGGACTACGGAGCCATCGACATCTCCGTGGCCGACTGGGACGCGCAGCGGGCCTGCAACATGACAATGGACATCCTGCGCTATATCGACACGCTGAAAAACCGTGTGGAACGCGAACGCTCGCTGGCCGCCTACCGCATCCTCCAACACCAGGTGGACTCGGTAGATGGCGAAATCCAACGTTGCGAGGACTCCCTGCGCGTGTGCATGGAGCATGGCGTCTTCGATTTCGAATACCAGTCGGAGCGACTGATGCAACAGTATGCCATCGCGGTGGCCCAAGGCAATACCGCCGCCCTTAACCGCCTGAAATCCGAACAGGAAATTCTGGCGGAGTGGGGTCCGAAGGTGGTGATTTTGCGCGAGCTGATTGAAAACTTCAGCAAATACCAGTCCATGTGCCGCCAGAAGATGATGGATGCCCGCGTGGATATGGAGAACGAGATCCCCGTCAAATTCGTGGTCAACAGCCCGCAGGTGGCCGACAAGAAATTCTATCCCAAGCGCTCTCTCGTGGTGCTGGTGTCCACCTTCTGCGTCCTTGTCATCTCGGTGTTTGTCTTATTAATGATTGAAAAAATTGAAGAGAAACCCTCTGTCAAGGCTGAAGAATCTGTTGAATAGGCTTGGCCGTGAAAAGAGTGTCTTCTTAGGCATTATCTTTTTGCTGCTGATTTTCAACTGTTTTGCCATCTATAAGGAGAAACCGTTAATTCCACTCCTTACGGGTGCGCTGGTTTTGGTCTATCTGCTGATTTTCCATGTGGACTGGACCATGTACTTGATGGCCCTCTCCACGCCGTTTTCCGTCATCATGGACATACAGGACAAGCACCTCGGCCTCTCGCTGCCGTCGGAGGCGTTCATGATTTCGCTGACGTTCATCTTCTTCTGTCGTATTCTATATGATTGGTATTTAGATAGAAAGCTTCTAACCCATCCCATCTCCATCGCCCTCTACGTGTATCTGCTGTGGATGTTCCTGACGTGCATCACCAGTGAAATTCCCTTGGTGTCATTCAAGTTCTGGGCTTCCAAGATCTGGTTCACCACCTCCTGTTACTGGATGCTGATCCAGCTGATGAAGGACGACATGCGCAATGTGGTCCGCTATTTCAACTGCTATGCGATAGGCTTGGCCTGTATTGTGCTCATTACCACATATAAGCACGCGCTGAGCGGCTTCGATGACCGCTATGCACACTGGGTGATGAGTCCGTTTTACAACGACCATACCGCGTACGGTGCGGTGCTTGCCTTCTTCTTGCCCATCACGGCCTGTTGTTTTTTCCTGCCGAACAACAGCGTTTGGCAGAAATTGTTCTATGCGGGTTTGACAGCACTTTTCCTTCTCGGCTTCTATCTTTCATTCAGTCGTGCCGCCTGGATCAGCCTCGTCATCGCAATTGGGGTTTTTATTATTTTGAAACTGAAAATAAAACTCTCGTGGCTGGTGGTGGCCGCTGCCATTCTCGGGGGAGCGTTCTATTTTTATGCGGATGATATTCTGTATAAAATGAGTAGAAACAGTCAGGACTCGTCGGGAAAGTTGGTGGAGCAGCTGCAGTCGGTTTCCAATATCACCACCGACGCTTCCAATGTGGAGCGACTGAACCGCTGGAACGCCGCCTTTTCGATGATAAAGGAGCGTCCGTTGGTAGGGTGGGGGCCCGGCACCTACCAGTTTGAGTATGCCCCCTATCAGAAAAGCTATTTCAAGACCATCATCACCACGGATTTCGGGGATGGAGGGAATGCGCACAGCGAATACATCGGCCCTTGCACCGAATCGGGAATCCCGGGGCTGCTCACCGTTCTCGCGTTGCTTTTCGTGAGCCTATACACGGGCATCCGCACGTACAACCGTACGGAGGACCAGACTCGCAGACTTCTGGCCCTGATGATGACGTTGGCGCTTATCACCTATTTTGTGCACGGCACGTTGAACAATTTCCTGGATACCGACAAGCTGTCGCTGCCCTTCTGGGGCGCTTTTGCGGTTATCATGATGCTGAATGTGCAGATGCGGGCGGAGGCTAATTCAGGCTCACCCTCGGATCCAGCCATCCGTAGATAATGTCACACAATATATTTATTATAATAAGGATGATGGAGACGTAGAGCAGCGAACCCATCACCACGGGGAAGTCGTACTTGTCGAGCGCATCGACGATGACTACGCCCATGCCTTTCCAATCGAAGATGTATTCCACGAAGACCGCGCCAGCCAGCAGTCCGGCCAACCAGCCCGAGATGGCGGTGACGACGGGGTTGAGGGCGTTTTTCAGGGCGTGGCGGGTGATGATGACACTCTTTTTGAGCCCTTTGGCCTTGGCGGTGCGGATGTAATCCTGGGAAAGCACGTCGAGCAGCGAGTTTTTGGTGAGTTCCACCACCACCGCTAACGGGCGGATTCCCAATGTGATGGCGGGCAGGATGAGGTTTTTGAGGTCCAGATATTGGCCAGCGCCGTAGTCATCCACGGTATAGAGGCTGCCGAACATGCTCAATCCAGTGATGTCGGAGAGCAGGAAGGCGAAGATCCAGGCTAGGAGGATGGCGGCAAAGAAGGAGGGCACCGACATGCCGAGGGTGGAGAACACCAGGGCTACATGGTCGAACCAGGTGCCCTTGTAGAGGGCGCAGAAGATGCCGATGATGATGCCCACGATGAGGGCGAACACGATGGAGACGACGGCCAGCAGCACGGTTTTTGGGAACGCTTCCGTGATGATCTCGCCCACGGGGCGTTTGCTCTGGTAGGAGCGGCGCAGGTAGGGGGCCTTGAGCACCACCGCCGATTTGCGTAGCGGCAGGATTTTCACATAATGGTAGTCGTTGTCGTCCAGGTAGAAAAACGAATCCTTGTCTTGGGTTTTGTGCCATGAGATGGGGGCTACGTCGTTGAGGTAGGCCAGATATTGCACGCCGACGGGCAGGTCGAGGCCCATCTCCTTGCGGATGGCCTCCTCAGTCTGCAGGTCGCTGCGCTGGCCCATCATCATGCGCGCGGGGTCGGAGGGCAGCACGGTGAACAGGAAGAACACCAGTGTAACCACCCCAAGCATCAGCAGCAGGCCGTATCCGATCTTTTTGACTATGTAACGAAGCACGGCGGCAAAGATACAATTTTTGATAAAAAATACCAACATTATCAACATGGTCGTTTTGCAAGAAAATATTTTTATAGTTTTGCAAGATTTTTTACTTAAAGTGGAAGAAAATAATTCAATTAATAATTAAATACCACGTTTATGAAAAAACTTTTACTAACCTTAATGTTGATTTGTGCCAGTGTGTTCTCGTTCACACTAAAGGCACAGCTTACGCTCACTGTGGCGGACGGGACGACGACCAATGAGTATGTTCCCGTTTATGGGTACTATGAAGATGCGTATAATCTCTGTCAGGTGATCTATCCCGCCAACCTCTTGTCGAATATGATGGGAGGGACCATTACATCGATGACGTTCTATCTGAGTTCAAGTGCGACCCTGACATCCACCTTTGCCGTGAAGTTGGGGACTACGACGGCTAGTTCATTCACTAGCGCGTTTCAGCCCTCTCCTTCGCAAACCGTTTATACGGGTACCTTCACGATAAATTCCTCCAACCAGATTGTACTTACGTTCACCACCCCGTTTGTGTATGCGGGCGGCAATTTGCTTTTGGAGGTTTCTACAGTTAGTACCACAGGAGATGATTATTCCAACACTTATTTTTATGGGACAACCTCTACAGCATCCAGTATTCAAAATTATGATTATGATGATTTGAGCTATATTACTTCTGGTACCTCACATGACTTCATTCCCAAGACCACGTTTGGGTATGTTCCTTCAAGTGGCAATTTCTGCTATCCTCCCACAGGTCTTACGGTCAGTAACGTGACGGAATATTCTGCAGACTTGTCCTGGACAGCCGGAGGCACCGAGAATGAATGGGAGCTTACCATAAATGGGGTTCCTCAAATTGTCACCTCGACCACTTATTCGCTCACCGGACTGAATCCTTCCACCACCTACAATGTGAGCGTGCGTTCCATCTGCGGTGCGGGCGACACTTCCTTCGCTGTACAAACTTCATTCTTAACCCCTCAAATTCCTGCCACACTGCCTTATACGCAAGATTGGGAGAGCGAGACGGAAAACAGCCAGTGGACCATTGACAATTCTGGCGGAATAAACAAATGGTATATTGGAGGAGCCGTGACCGGTGCCTCGGGTGATTCCGCACTCTATATCTCAAGTGACAATGGCCTCACGCACACGTATGACATCACATCTACATCGAATGTGTGGGCGTATCGTGACATTGACTTCGGCACCGGCTATGGTGAATACGTGCTGTCTTTCGATTTTGTGGGGAATGGAGAATCCTGTTGTGATTATATGAGAATGTTCATAGGGGCACCGGCTGTTCCGTCTGGTAGCAGCAATCCTGCGGGTGCCGTGTTGTTGGGTACCCTGAATGTGGTGGACAGTATGACGCACTATACGGCTGCGCTCAATTCCAGCTTCGCCGGTGTGCAGCGTGTTTACCTCCTATGGCATAATGACGGCTCTGTAGGTACGCCTCCGCCTGCCGCTTTGGACAACCTCCACATTGAAGGCCATGCTTGCGGATTCCCTTATGGTTTGGCTTTGGACACCGCCACGACCACCACGGTGGATTTCCATTTCTCGCCGGCGGTTGCTACGGACAACGCCTGGGAGGCTGTGATTGTGGCATACGGTGACACGCTGGATGAGACTCAGGCCATATCCATTACCGATACGTTCTACCAGTTCACCAACCTGAATCATAGTTCAACATATTACATATATGTACGGACAAACTGCGGTTCGGAGTATAGTTCCTGGTCTTCCGGGCTTTTGGTACGTACGGAATGTGCGTCCATTAGTACCCTTCCCTACAGGGAGGGCTTTGAGACCTATGCCACTGGCAGTTCCAACCCCATTTATTGTTGGACTCGCAACAGCACGTATAACTCGAGTTATCCGTATGTGACCACAACCCCTGCATCGGGATTACATTCCCTCTATTTCTATAACAGTAGCAGCACCTATTGTGCCATCTCGCTCCCGCAGCTGGATCAGACCATCCTGATTAACACCTTGCAATTGTCTTTCAAGATGCGGACCAGCAATGTGGCGGGTGCGAAAATGATAGTGGGTGTGATGACCGACCCGACGGATATGAACACCTTTACCGCTGTGCAGACCTTGTCGGTATCAGCCACCAACACGTATGAGAGCTTTGATGTGGATTTCTCCGGTTATACGGGTACAGGTTCATACATCGCTTTCAAATCGCAGTTCACAGGTTACTATAATGCATACGTGGATGATATCTACCTTAACCTGATTCCCACTTGTCAGCGTCCGGTGAATGTGGAGGTGACGGCATCCACAAGCAGCAGTGCCACGATTAACTGGACACCGCGCAACAACGAGACCGACTGGCAGTTAGTGGTGGTGCCGCACGGACAGCCCGCTTCTGCTGGCATGCCGGAGTACCCGACAACACATCCTTACACGGTTTCGAACCTCACGGATGCCACCAACTATGATGTGTATGTGAAGGCCGATTGCGGCGGCGGTGACGAGAGCGACTGGTCGGATGTGGTGACATTTCGCACCAAGTGCTTGGCTACCAGTGTAATTCCCTACACCGAAGGCTTTGAGGGTGTGGGAACGGGTACCAACGCTTACCCGATATGCTGGACCAAAAAATCCACTTATACCTCCAGTACTTGTCCGTATGTGAATTCCTCCTACCACTCCGCCGGTGCAGCATCCCTCTATTTCTATATGCCCTCCGGTTATTACATGTATGCCGCTTCGCAGGCATTAGACCTCTCCAACTACAATGCCGGTGATTTGGCCCTCAGTTTCAAACTGATGCCGTATAGCGGTCTTTCGTATGCCCGCATGGATGTGGGTGTGATGACGGATCCGGACGATGAGGCCACCTTCAGCCTGCTGAAGTCCTACTATCCGGGCGATTTCACGGCTACCAGCGTTTGGCATAGCTTCAGCATTCCGCTCACCCAAACCTATTCCTCTCCGATATACATTGTTTTCAAAACACCGGTTTCCTCCACCACTACCTATATGTATCTGGATGAGGTGAGTGTGGATCTGGCTCCGACCTGTTCGGCACCCTCTCATTTTGCAGTTTCTAACGTTTCCAGCACTTCTGCTTTGTTGACGTGGAATGAGTCCGAATACGGTACCCCGGACTATTATGTTGAATATACAGAGCAGGGGCAGAACAACTGGATACCGTCCAGTCCCATTACGGGAACCTCCTACCTGCTGTCAGGACTTGACACGAACACCCAGTATCAGGTTCGGATTTATGGAGACTGCAACGGAGAGACAACAGCGACACAGACTCTCTCGTTCACTACAATGAATATTTTGGAATGCCTGCAGTCGAACACCACATCAGAGGTCACTTCCAGCACCAATACCACGGCTTATTATATTCCGTGTAATAATTTTTACAACTATACCTATTCGCAACAGATATTCACTCCGAGCGAGGTTTCCACCACGCCGACATTAATATCGGGCATTGAGTTCCAATATAACTATTCCACTGCGATGACCCAAAAGACAGATGTGGATATCTATTTGGCTCATACAACACTCAATTCATTCTCTTCCTCCTCCTCCTGGGTGCCCATCTCTTCTGCGCAATTGGTGTATAGTGGCAGCTTGAACTGCTCTTCAGGATGGAACACCTTCACATTTGACAATCCTTTCAGCTATAATGGACAAGACAATTTGGTCGTGATAGTGGATGACAATTCGGGCCATTATAATGGTAATTCCTATACTTTCAACACGCATGGCACAGGAACGAATATGTCTATCTATTATTATTCTGATGGTACCAATCCGAATCCAAGCGCTCCTCCGACGGGTACGCTTTACGCATATCGTGTGGACACCAAGTTCCACACTTGTTTGCAATCGACACCCCAAACGTGTGTTGCCCCCAACGCCTACGTTTCCGCATACGATGATGAAAGCATCGAGGTAACATGGGCTCCGGGTTTCACGGAAAGTGCTTGGGAGTTCGAATACAAGGCTGCCAATGCCACCAGTTGGACCTCGGTGCCGGGTGCTTCCTCTCCCCAAGTCCTCAGTGGTTTGACATCCAATACGGTTTACAACATCCGTTTGCGTTCGGATTGCGGCAGCGAATACAGCGACTGGTTCACGTTGACAGCCGAAACAGAATGTAGTGCTGTTACAGTGCCGTATCTGCAGAACTTTGACGGTACCACGGCCGGTACAGGTGCCATGGTGCCTTGCTGGACGCGTGCCACGAACTATAGCACCGCCTACCCGTATTTGTATGCAACCCAGCATGAGTCAAGCCCCAATTCGGTCTATTTCTACGCCACAAGTGCCTACTACTCCTATATTGCCAGCCCGCGCTTCGATGATGCCGTAGCGATGGACAGCCTGCTCATCCGCTTCAAGGCGAAGAAGACCGCCACCTCTCCCTATTTCATCGAGGTGGGTATAATGACAGACCCGAACGACTACAATACCTTCACGTTAGTGGGTTCGTTTGCTCCGACTTCCACCACTGCTTTTGAAAACGGCGAGGTGAAGACGAATGGTTACGCCGGCACCGGCAAATATGTGGCCTTCCGTTGTCCGCCATGGATCTCCAACACCATCTATTTGGATGATGTGAACATTGATTATATCCCCAACTGTATGCATGTTTCGAATGTTCATGCTTTGCCTACCACCATCACGCCGTATGCGGCGGATGTGGTTTGGACCGCCGGCGGCGATGAGACGGAATGGGATGTGGTGTATGGCCCTGCCGGCTCCATCGCGGATCCCAGCCAGCTCACCCCGCAGACCATCTATACTACTCCGTCCATTTCCTTGGCGAATTTGAATGCCAACACCTTGTACGAGGTCTTTGTACAGGGACACTGCGACAACGGTGAGAACAGCAGTTGGGAATCCGGATCCTTCCGCACAGGATGCGCGGCCATCACGGTGCTGCCGTTTATGGAGAACTTCGAGAGCTATCCGACAGGCAGCTCTTCCAACCACGTGCTCCCCAATTGTTGGGATTATGTCAACGGAGGCTCTTCAGCTGCCGGCTGCCCCACCATCAATACCGGCAGCTCGTATGCTACAGGGAACTGCCTCTATTTCTATTCCTACAGTTCAACATCTTATACCGACCAGATAGCCATTCTGCCGGAGATTGATGTGACGACACTTCCGATTAACACCCTGCGCCTCTATTTCGATGCGCGGAAATACCAGACCAGTACCTCATACGTTGATTATGTGGAGATTGGTGTGATGGAAGCCAACAGCCAGTTTGTTCCGGTGGACACGGTGACGTTTACCAGCACGACCATCAGCACACATGTTGTGGACTTCTCCAACTATACGGGTACGGGTACCCGCATGGCCATCCGTGCTCCCAGACCCACAGGATCCTTCACGTACAATTATACCTATTTGGATAACATTAGAATTGATGTGGCTCCAAGTTGTGCCAACCCGACCAATTTCCATGTCACTAACCTAACCTCCACATCCGCAGATTTCACATGGACGGATGCCGCTTCGGAAGGGACTTGGCAGATACTGGTGGTTCCAGCCGCCCAGATTCCGGACTTTACGCAGGCGCAAACCGAGACAAACAACACCTATTCCGTGTCGTCGCTGACGGCCAATACCCAGTATAAGGCTTATTTGCGTACGGTATGCTCCAACGGGTTGGGATACAGCGAATGGATTACGACCACTTTCAGCACGCCGTGCCAGCCGCTTGCCACGTTGCCGTTCTCCGAGAATTTTGACAGCTATGCGGGTACCACCTCCACCAGCGCGAGTGTGAACAACCTGCCTTCCTGCTGGGCTTACCATAACAACGGAACCTCTACGAGCTATTCCGGTTATCCGATTGTTTACAACAGCTCTACATATGCTTCTTCCGGCAGCAATTCCATGCGTTTCTACATCTATTCCACGTCCGGAACGTATGACGACCAGGTGGCTATCCTGCCTCCGATTGATGTGACAACGTATCCCTTGAACACGCTGATGATTTCTTTCGATGCACGCGTTTCCGCCACCAGCTATGCGTTCAACTTGGAGGTGGGTGTCATGAGCAACCCGGCGGATATGAGCACCTTTGTCCCTGTGCAGACCATCCAGACCTCATCAACCACGTATGCCCATTATGATGTTTCGTTTGCCCAGTACACGGGTACCGGTAACTTCATTGCCCTGAAGGCTGCAAGACCGACATCTGGATATAACTATGGTTATGTGGATAACATTGTGGTGGATGTTGTACCCGACTGTTCGCCTGTGACCGATCTGACTGTGAGCCAGATAGCGGGAACGTCCGCTTTGATATCGTGGAATGACGGCTTGTTTGGCACGCCAGCCTCCTATCAAGTGGAGTATGCGGAACACGGCACGAACAACTGGATTCCGGCTACCGGCAGTGTCACATCCTCTCCGTTCCTGTTAGGCGGTTTGGATCCTGTTACGGATTATGATGTGCGGGTGAAGACCACTTGTAGTGATAATAGCGAAAGCGCATGGGCCGTTGAACAGTTCACCACAAGATGTCTGGCCGGTGGAGATGTTCAAGTGGGCAACGGAACGACAACCTCCTACACACTCCCCGTGAATAATTACTACCACTATACTTATTCGCAGCAAATCTATCTGGCATCCGAGCTGAATGGACCCTCCACATTCAGGAGTGTTTCGTTCGAATATGGCTATTCATCCGCATCCACGAAGAAGACAAATGTGGTGATCTATTTGGGTCATACAACCAAGTCGGCATTCACGAGTACATCGGATTATGTTGCGCTCTCGGATTTGACGCAGGTGTACAGCGGCTCGCTAAACTGCCAGCAGGGTTGGAACACGTTCAACTTCACCACGCCGTTCCAGTATAACGGTACCGACAACTTGGTCTTAGTGGTGGATGACAACTCCAACCAGTATGATGGAAGCTCATACGTGTTCAAATTGCATTCCACGGGTGGCAATTACCGTTCCTTGTATTTCTATAGTGATTCCTATAATCCTGATCCGAGCAATCCGACATCAGCGGGAGCAACCGGCAGCTACACTACTGGCAATCGCAGCAATGTGAAGTTTGGCGGTAATTGCGATAGCTCGGCAACGTGTATTGCCCCCAATATGTATGTAAGCAATACCACTACCAATACGGCCACGATAGAGTGGGTGCCGGGATACACGGAAGGTCTCTGGAATATGGAGTATCGGGAGGCTGGTGATACTTTGTGGACATCTGCTACGGACCAGACCAGCAGTCCTGCTACGTTGGCCAATCTCAATTCGGGTACGATCTACAATGTGCGTATGCGTTCCGACTGCGGTGGTGGTGATGTGAGCGAATGGGTGTTGGCTGAATTTATGACGGAATGTGATGCGTACCCGATACCGTTTGTAGAAAACTTTGACAATGTTGCGGCTACCACTTCCACTACTGTAAGCGTAAACAACCTGCCGATATGTTGGAACTATATCAATACGGGCACCAACACGAGCTACTCGGGTTATCCGATTGTCTACAATAATTCATCAAGTGCTTCCTCAACACCGAATAGCATGCGTTTCTACGCGGGAACGGGCACGTATGGTAGCCAAATGGCTATTTTGCCTAATCTTGATGTTACGCAGAATGCCATGAACACCCTTCAGATATCGTTTGAGGCAAGAGCCATGAATGTATCGTATCCGTTCAAGTTAGTGGTTGGCGTGATGACAAACCCGACGAATATGAATACTTTTGTTCCGGTTGACACCATCACCACACAGGTTACAGCCTATACCATCTATGATGTGTTGCTCAACCAATATACAGGCAGTGGCACCTATATAGCCATCTTGGCTCCGCAGCCGGCTTCCGGATACAACTACGGTTATGTGGACAATATCCGGGTGGAGACGATTCCGACTTGTTCGCGTCCGCGTGATTTGACGGTCACCAGTGTAGCGGTGAACTCCATCTCGTTGAGTTGGACGGAGATGGGACAGGCTTCCGACTGGATTGTGGAATACGGTCCTGCCGGATTCACCCAGGGAACGGGAACCACCACACAGGTGCAGTACACGCCCACGGCCACGATTACGGGCCTGCAGCCCAATACCAAGTATGATTTCTACGTGAAAGCCGACTGTGGTGGCGGCGACCAGAGCTACTGGAGTACGAAAGCATCCGGAAAAACCGCCTGTCTTGCCACAACCCTTCCCTATTCGGAGAATTTCGACAATTTAGGTTCAGGGTCCGGCGTACTGCCTCCGTGTTGGAGCGGAATGAACAACTATTCAACCACGCTTTATCCGTACATCAGCACATCCTATCACGCCAGTGGAAATGCCAGTTTGTATTTCTACTGCTCCACTTCCACCTACAACATTGCGGTGCTTCCTTATGTGGATGTTACCGTTAACCCCATCAATACGCTGCAACTCTCGTTTGAGATGTATTCTACTTCCAGCACCACCTCCACCATTACCGTGGGTGTGATGACCAATCCTTTGGATGCGAATACGTTTACGCCGATTACCACTGTAAACAATACAGCTACGGGCGTTTTCCAATACAAGGAGGTGAACCTGAGCAGCTATTCGGGCCAGGGCGAATACGTGGCACTGAAGCTGACGAATACGAGCAGCACCTATTCCGTCTATATCGATGACATTCTGTTGGAGACGATTCCGACCTGTCCGCGTCCGCAGAACCCGACCATCACAGGAACCTCTTCATCTTCCGTCACCCTTTCCTGGACGGCGGGTGGCACGGAGACATCCTGGAATGTGGAATATGGTCCTGCCGGATTCTCACAAGGTTCGGGTACGGTTGTGCCTGCTCCCACCAATCCGTTTACGGTCAACAACCTGACCTCCGGCACAGTGTATGATTTCTATGTGCAGGCCGACTGCGGTTCCGGTGATGTGAGTTCTTGGAGAGGCCCTGTAAGCGCCGCTCCGGGTTCCTATAATATGTCAAGTACGGGGTATGACACGCTCCACACCTGTTCCTCTGTCATCTATGACGATGGCGGCCCGAATGGCGATTATAGCAATAATGCCAGCAGCGTACTGACGGTTTATCCGGGTTCCACCGGTGGTCTTGTCAGCGTTAGCGGTACAGTGGATGTAGAAGATGGTTACGATTACCTGGTTATTTACGATGGTGCTGACACGTATGGTAATGTTCTGTTCGACAGCGACAATGGATACACAACTATCACGAACCTTACGTCCACCACAGGTCCTATTACCATCTCTTTCGAATCCGACGGTTCCGTTCAATACTCCGGTTTTGTACTTACGGTGACGTGTGTTGGCGGTGGTCCGGCTCCCACCTGCGATGCGCCTACGGGTCTTGCAGTGGGCAACCTTGCGCCGACTACGGCTACGGCCACGTGGAATGCAGGCGGTACCGAGACCGCTTGGGATCTCCAGTACAAGCAGCACAGTGCCTCTTCTTGGGGAAACACAATCCCGTTGACGGCTCATACCTACAACTTCACGGGCCTGACCGCCGGCACGCAGTACGATGTGCGCGTGCGCGCCAACTGCAGCAGTAACAACTATTCCGACTGGACTGCGGCTGTGACGTTCACTACCCTGAACCAGGGTCAGGATCCGTGCAACGACCCGACCAACCTGACCGCCACGAATGTGACTTCCAACAGCGTGGTGCTTGACTGGACGGAGAACGGCACAGCCACCTCCTGGACGGTGAACTATAAAGAGGTGAATGCTGCCAACTGGAGTACGACAACAGCTTCCAGCAAACCTTATACGCTCATAGGCTTGCAGCCGGAGACGGCTTACTCCGCGTATGTGGTTGCCAACTGCACCAGCGGCCAAAGCGGTGCCACCAACACGGTGACGTTCACCACGGAAAGTACAGGTATCGCCGACTACGAGCTGGCCACCACTCTCTACCCGAACCCGAACAATGGACAATTCACAATTCACAATGAACAATTTACAATTAACAATGTGAATGTTTATGATGTGTATGGTAAGCTGTTGAAGACGGTTGAGGTGAACAGCAACACGGCCGTCATCGATGCCCAGGAGCTCTCCGCGGGCATGTACTTCGTGCGCATCAGCACCGAGAAGGGCGTTGTAACGAAGTCCTTCGTGAAGAAATAATCTTCACACTGATAATTATTACCTGCCAAAGGAGTCGATACCGGAAGGTGTCGGCTCCTTTTTTTGTTTAGATGATGAATTTGGGAGTTAAGAAGTTAAGCAACTAAGAAACTAAGGAGTTAAGGGCCAATAGCCAATAGCTAAAGGCCAAAGTACATCGTCCCCTTTTTAATATGTTAAAAAAACCTCTTGCACGATGGTTGTACACTTTTATTTCGTATTTTTGCCGCCTTATTTGGAAAAATAGGAAAAGGAAAAAAATTTTTTTATAACATGTTTAACTTAAAATTTTTATTATGAAAAAGATTCTACAAAATGTCAGAATGCTGCTGATGGTTTTGGCGGTTGTTCTGATGTCGTGGTCGCTGCGTGCGCAGGTGACTATCCCTTACACGATGGACTTTGAGGACCAGACCGCCTTCAGTGCCTGGACCATGTCCAATTGTGAGTCCGGCACAGGACTCGATTCATATGCTGCTCATGCAGGTTTATACGGATTTATGTTTGAATATACCACAAACTACCCGCAATACCTTATTTCGCCTCAGTTTGTGGCCAGTACGAATCCTCTTCAAGTGGAGTTTTATTATACAAATAACTCCACATATTATGTAGAGACATTCCATGTGGGATATTCCACCACTACAAATGATGTCACTGCTTTCACGTGGGGACCGGAAATTTCTGTGGGTAATGGAGGTACTTGGCTGCAGTACACCGGCACCATTCCTGCCGGAGCCAAGTATATTGCCATCAAATGCACTTCCAATGACCAATACTATTTATATATTGATGATATAACCATTGCCAATCCGCCTACCTGTATTGCCCCGTCTTCACCTCAAGTGTTGAGTATCACCCCTAATTCCGCCGATATTTTCTGGACATCCAACGGTACGGAAACGGAATGGGAAGTTATGGTTAACAACGTGTCGGAATTCGCATACGACACAACACATACCCTCTATAATCTTACTCCGGAAACCAACTATACGGTGAAAGTCCGCGCCATCTGCAGTGTGGGTGACACCTCTGCATGGAGCCCCACGTTGAATCTTTATACGGGTTATTGCCAGCCCAGTCCTTCCTCTGTGGATAATTCTGGTATTACCAATGTTACGTTTGGTGTAGGTACAGAGGTGGTGAACAACAGTCCTGCCAACTCCAACAATGTCTATTATGGCAACTATTCAACCCAAGTGGGTGCGGTGCCTGCCGGAACCAATGCCAACGTGGACATCACGTACGGTACGGGTTACACCTACGGAACACTTATCTGGGTGGACTGGAACAACAACATGGTGTTTGATGACAATGAGGTTGTTTACACAGGTACCAGTACGAACAGTAATCCTACCACATTGAACGCCTCTTTCATGGTTCCTGCCACGCAGGATACGGGCCTCTACCGTATGCGTATCGGTGGTGCGGACAGCTATTTTGACAGCTATATTAGTGGTGACACAACAGCCGCTCATAATCCTTGTGCCTCCTCTACCTACATGGTGTTCCACGATTACACCCTGCATGTGATTGATGCTCCGAGCTGTTTCCCTGTAACCAATCTTGTGGTGGATTCCACTACTTCTTCCAGTGTCTTTTTGAGCTGGACAGATGCCAACAATACCGGTGCCACTTATACTATTTATAATATGGATGACAACAGTATGGTGGTTAGCGGTCTTTCTGCCAACACTTACGAGGTGACGAACCTTGCCGGCAATACGCCTTACACTTTCGGTGTTGCAGCTGACTGTGGTGGTGGTGACCTCTCGTTCTTTTCTTCGGTAAGTGGACGCACCCAATGTGGTATGGTTTCCACGCTGCCCTACAGTTGTGGTTTTGAATCTAATGAAATTCCCACTTCAGGCAGTTACCTGATGCCGTATTGCTGGAGCAAATATAATGATGCCACGGGTACCTCCAACTATTATCCCTATTCTTACAACTCATATGCCCGTACAGGTAGCCGTTCGCTTTATTTCTATTGTAGTACAACAACATCCTATGCCGACACGATGATGGCTGTTTTGCCGCAAGTGGATGTTACGGCCTATCCTATGAATGGCAATCAATTGAGCTTCTGGATGCGCACAAGCACCTCTTCTTATACGTATAACGTATTGGTGGGAACCTTGAGTGATCCTACTGATCCTTCCACTTTTGTGGCTGACGCCACAATACCGGTTACGGGCACCACTTACAACCGTTATGATGTGAATCTTACAAATGCTCCTTCAACGAATAGCTACGCTGCCATTTTGGTGCCTCGTGCTACAAACAGTGGTTCTGTTTATATTGATGACATCGTATTGCAAGAAATTCCTTCTTGTTTCTATGTCACGAATCTTACTGTGGACAGTGCAACATCCAACAGCCTCTTCTTGAGCTGGACGGATGCCAACAATACGGGTGCCACCTATACTATTTATAATATGGCCGACTCCAGCGTGGTGGCCAGCTATGTTAGCGACAACAACTATGAGGTGACGAACCTTAACCCCAATACGGTTTATTCGATCGGTGTTGTGGCCGATTGCGGTGGTGGCGACTTGGCTGAAATGACAGTTGTTAGTGGCCGTACAGATTGCGGAATTATGAATGTTCCCTATACAGAGGGCTTTGAAGGAATGACCACGGGAGTTGCTCCTGTCTGTTGGACGCACTTGACTCCGGTCAGCACAAACGACAACTACTTTGCCGTTGTGTCCTCCACTATTCATGATGGTTCTCGTGCTCTTCGTTTCAACTATGGCAATCCTTCAGGCAACTACGCTCTGCTGCCTGAATTCAATGAGCCGACAGACAACCTTCGTATCCGTTTTTGGCACAGAGCTGAAAGTGCCACGGCTTTAGGATGCGGTGTGCTTGAAATTGGCTATATGACCAATCCTACTGATACTGGTTCTTTCGTGGTTTTGGACACTCTTCCGCAGGTTGCCACCTATACGGAGGCTACAGTCAGCTTTGACAATGCTCCTTCCACTGCCCGTATCGCTTTCCGTCATCGCGCTGTCACTACGAACTGGTATTGGAACATTGACGATGTGGTGGTTGAGTTGCAACCCGTATGTCCTGATGTTACCGGACTGGCCGTTGATTTTGTTACGCCTAACAGTGTAACCTTCCATTGGAACGGTACTACCGCCGACTATTATGAAACTGTGATTTTTTCTGCAAACAATAGTGTTGTGGCCACCGATATGGTGTATTCCGACACAACAGGGACGTTCTCTAATCTTACTCCGGAAACGAGTTATAGCATTATGGTACGTGGTATGTGCAGCGGTGACTCCTCCTATTGGAGCCATCCTGTGTCCGTTTACACCGGCTACTGCCAGCCGGCTCCCACATCTGTGGATGGTTCGGGTATCTCCAATGTAACCTTCGGAAACGCTCCTGAGGTGGTGAACAACAACCAACATCCCACCTCTTCCCCGTATTATGGTAACTATAGCAGCCAAGTGGGTGCTGTGCAAGCCGGAACTGTAGCCAATGTGGACATCACGTATGCTACGGGTTACACCTACGGAACACTTATCTGGGTGGACTGGAACAGCAACATGGTATTTGATGACAATGAGGTTGTTTATACGGGTACGAGCACGAGTTCGAGTCCTACCACGCTTAATGCATCATTCATGGTTCCTGCCACACAGGATACGGGCCTCTACCGTATGCGCATAGGAGGAGCTGACAGTTACTTCGATAGTTATATTGCTGGCGACGCCACGGCTGCACACGATCCTTGTGCCTCCTCTACCTACATGGTGTTCCACGATTACACCCTTCATGTGACGGAAGCTCCGAGCTGCTTGGCGGTGACTAATCTTGCCGTTGGCGCTGCTACGGACAACAGCATCACGCTTGTTTGGTCGGATGACTTGAACATTGGTGCCACCTACACGGTTTACGATATGTCCGACAGCAGTGTGTTGGCCTCTGGTATCACGGACACCACCTTCACGGTTACCTCTTTGACATCCAACATGGGTTACACATTTGCGGTGGAGACCGATTGCGGAGGCGGTGATTTGTCGGGTATTGTGACAGTGACAGCTCACACAGAATGTGGAATCCAAACCATCCCGTTCACCGAGGGCTTTGAAAACGGCATTGACTGCTGGACACTGAACAATTGCGATTCCTACACGGGTGTGAATACTTCTGCAGCTAATACCGGTTCCTATGGATTCAGATTCTACTATACCTCAGACTATCCCCAGTATCTGATCTCACCGCAATTTGCCGCTGCTACTACACCGCTGCAGTTGGAGTTTGACTACGGATCCAATTCCACATATTATATGGAGACATTCAAGGTGGGCTATTCCACCACTACGAACGATGTGACAGCCTTCACATGGGGCAATGAGATTTCAATCACAGGGTCGTCCAACTGGATGCATTATAGCGATCTCATCCCGGCTGGAGCCAAGTACATCGCTATCCAGTGCACGTCTGATGACCAGTATTATTTGTATATTGACAACATCTCCATTGATGTTCCGCCGACCTGTATCCCTGTGACCAATCTCACCGTGAGTGCGACAACGGCAAGCAGTATCACGTTGACGTGGACGGATGCCAACAACACGGGTGCCACATATAACATTTATGATATGGCTAATGCCAGCACGCCGATTGCCCAGAATGTTAGCGGTACCACCTACACGGTGACGGGCCTGACCAGCAGCACCAACTATAATTTTGGAGTTGAAGTCGATTGCGGTGGCGGAGACCACTCCACCATGGTGACGGTAAGCGCCAGCACCGAGTGTGATGCTGTTGCCACATTCCCCTACACTGAAGGCTTCGAGAGCGGTCTCGGCTGCTGGCAGGCTGTTGACAATGATAATGATGGAAGGGATTGGACTTCCCCGATAGACTTCCAGCAAGGGACAGGACCGGAAGCTCACACGGGTTCCGGTTGTGCAGGGTCCTTCTCCTGGAGCAATTCTGCCTTGACTCCTGACAACTATCTGATTTCACCGAAATTTGTATTCCCAGCTTCTTCCACCATCACGCTTTCGTGGTTCTTCAAGGTTAACGCAAGTTATCCCGCAGACAAATATTCCGTATATGTGGCTACGGGCAATTCGGTAGCTGACTTTACCACGCCGCTGTTCACCATCGTCCCGGACAGCACGCACGGTGACTGGACACAGCAGACGATAGACCTCAGTGCCTACGCCGGACAGCAAGTGTATGTGGCTTTCCGTCACTATGACTGTACGGACATGAACTATGTGCTGCTTGATGACATCACCATCACGGCTGTTGGCGGCACGCCGCAACCGGATACCTGCTTGGCTCCTTCCAACCTCACCGCCACGGGGATGACGAAGAACAGCGTGGTGCTGAACTGGACGGAGAATGGAGATGCCACCTCCTGGACGGTGAACTATAAAGAGGATAACGCTTCCAACTGGAGCACGACAACAGTTTCCAGCAAACCGTACACACTCACGGGCTTGCAGCCAGGCACGAACTACCTCGTGTATGTGGTTGCCAACTGCGCCGACGGCCAGAGCGATCCTTCCACCACGGTGACGTTCGCCACGCTGGCTGACGGTATCGCTGACTACGAGCTGGCTACCAGCCTCTACCCGAACCCGAACAATGGACAGTTTACAATTAACAATGAACAATTTACAATTAACAGTGTGAATGTGTATGATGTTTATGGTAAGCTGTTGAAGACGGTTGAGGTGAACAGCAATACGGCCGTCATCGATGCCCAGGAGCTCTCCGCGGGCATGTACTTCGTGCGCATCAGTACGGAGAAGGGCGTTGTAACGAAATCCTTCGTGAAGAAATAATCTTCACTCTGATAATTATTACCTGCAAAGGAGTCGATGCCGAAAGGTGTCGGCTCCTTTTTCGTTTAGATGTTGAATTGGGGAGTAAAGAAGGTAAACTCCCCTTCTAATTTTAGAAGGGGTGCCTGAAAGGCGGGGTAGTAATATAAAGCGTCAGAATACCTTATAAAAGACCTGTGGAAAATCCATAAGGAATTGTCTTTCATATTACTACCCTGGCCTGCGGCCACCCCTTCTGAAACAGAAGGGGAATTTTTAGGGAGCCCGCACAACTATGCGGACAACAATAATGATGCATCCTTCGGTGCTTATGTGGGGTTAATAAGATTATGTCCCTCCGGGACATCCTTCAAACCTCTAATTACAATTCACTAATCACAATTCACTAATCACTAACCACAAATCGAAGGGAATGATATTTTTTTATATATTTGGCAATTATATTGGAAAAATATAATTTTTTGATTATCAAACAAATAATATAAAAAAATGAAGAAATTCCACCTTTTGTTTGTCCTGCTGTGTTTGTCGTTTGCGGTTTTCGCACAAAACACACCGCCACAGAATGTGACGGCGACCGTATTATCCTCGTCCTCGGTGCGTTTGGATTGGGGCGTGCCGGCGGGGGCCACGCAACCCTCGCGTGCCTACCTGTACAACACGGCGGATATGGTCACGCGGCCCGGAGCAGGCTATCACGGAGCGGATCTGTGCGCCCTTTACGGCGGGCAGAGTACCCTGGCGTACAAGGCTACCGCCAATGTGACAGATCTTAACCATTCATACTGGATAGCCGATGACTTCACATTGGCCGCTTCGGCGCAGGTGTCGCACATCGATTTCTACGCTTTCCAGTCGAACAGCGGCATCACCTCTTCGATAACGGGTTGTTATGTGCGCATTTACAGCAGCCGTCCGGAGGATTCCACCGCCGTTCCCATCTGGAGCAGCAGCGCGAACTGTATGGTTTCCACGGAGTGGTCGGGCCTTTTCCGTACCACGAATTCCAATTTAGCGGACACCACCCGCCCGATCATGAAGGTGTCGGCGCAGATCAACACCGCGTTGGCGGCGGGCACCTATTGGGTGGCGGTCTGCTTTACGGGTTCGCGCCCAGGCGATGTGTATGCGGTGCCGCGTGCCACGGTGTCCGAGTTGAGCACGGGTAACGCGGTGCAATACACGCAGGACAATGGCTTGTGGCTGCCGATGACGGACAACGCCTCTTTGGAGCAGATGGGTCTTCCGCTGATCGTGCGGGGCGAGTTTGTCACCGACCATCTTTCCGGTTACAACATTTATAGAAACAGTGTGCTGGTGAACACCTCTTTGGTGGAGGGTTATTCTTATACAGACACAGGCTTGACGGAGAGCACGCAATACTGCTATACGGTGGAGGCAGTATATAGTGTGGGTACGCCGGCCATGTCGCAGCAGACGTGCGTGGTGACAGCCGACGCGCCGGTGGATCCGTGCATTCTGGACTCGCTGCCCTATATGCAGTCGTTTGAAGGCTTGACCACAGGTTTGGGGCATTTCAACGTACCCTGCTGGCATCGGCACTATTCCATCAACTCCACATCGTATCCGTACATAACCACAAACGGCTATACGGACAACGCTTGCGTGTATATGAGCGCCGCGAATACCACAGGCTCCTACATCGTTGCCCCGCCGCTGCCTCATGACACCATGCTGCGTCACGTTACGGTGCAGTTCATGATGAGGAAGGATAATGCAACCTCGGCGGCGATTATGCGGCTGGGATATATGACGGATCCGACTAACATAAATACTTTCACCGCCATCGGCACGGTGAACCCGGCCTCCAATACCAATTGGCAAAAAGTAACGGTGGACTTGTCTAACTATGCTTTCCAAGGGCGTTATATCACGCTCCTCTCCTTAGGTGCCTTGTCGTATGTGGATGATTTCCGCATCTTTGACAGCGACTGTATGTATCCTACGGATATAGACATCACGGGAATCACCTCCTCAACGGTGCAGCTGTCGTGGCTTCCCACCGGCGTAGCCGATTATCTGATCAGCTACCGTGAGGCGGGCGAGGAGAACTGGATTGACGTGCAGCCGATTACGGATACCTTCTATACGATTACAGGATTGAACCCGTCAACTTCTTATACGATGGAAATCCGATTGAAACCCGGTTGCGGCGGAGAGGCCTGGTATACCACATCGGTGTCGTTTGTGACGGCCTGCCCTGAACTCACCGCACCATACGTTCAGGATTTCGAAGGTTACACGGGAAATACGACAACGGGTTTTCCGGTGCCGACCTGTTGGATAAAGAGGAACACAGTGGCATCATCCAATTATCCGGGAATCTATACGTCGGTGGCTAATGCCTATGGCGGTAGCAACCTGCTACAATTCCAAACCAGCGCATCGTCTGCCACGTATGGTGACAACTATGTCATATTGCCGGCCTTCACGAATCCGATCAGCTCTTTGGAATTGAGTTGCATGGCTCGTGAGATCAATAACTCGGGCATGTACGTGGGTAAGGTTCTTGTGGGGGTGATGAGCGATCCGATGGACTTCAGTACCTTTGTGCAGGTGGGCAGTATTGAACCCACCACCAATGTATATGAACCGTTTGCGGTCTCTTTCGCCAATTACACGGGTCCCGGAGGACGCATTGCCCTGAAGGCGCCCAAGCCTCTTTCCGGGTTCAATACCGTATATATGGACAATCTGGTAGTGGCAGTGGCTAACTGCTCCCAGCCGGAAAATTTGGTGCAGACGGCGGCAACAGACAACTCCATCTCCTGTGCCTGGTCCCCGGCGGTGGGAACCACGGCCGTTTCCTATACGCTGGCCTATCGCGATGTGGACGCTACCGATGACCAATGGACAGAAGTTTCAGGCATCATGGATACCTTCTATACGGTAAACGGTCTTTCCGACAACCACCAATATCTGTTCAAGGTGAAGGTGATATGCTCCGGCGGGGAGAGTGCTTATACCTTTGCGGAAACATTTTACACGCTTTGTTCCAATCCGTTGGAAATCCCGTATTATGAAAATTTCGATTTTATGCAGGATTTGTCCTACATGGATTGTTGGACCCGTCCTTCGGCGTACGTTTCCACCATCACATTACCTGCGGTGCATCAGCAGAGCAACCATGCGCACAGCGGTACCAACTCTATGCGTTTCGGGAATGATTACTGTTGGATGGCTTCGCCGGCTATCAATGCCGATATTGAAACGCTGACGCTCAGCTTCTGGGTCAGCCGGCACAACTCTGCTGGTGGCACGCTGGATGTGGGCGTGATGAGCAATCCCTGTGATACCACGACGTTTGAGCTGGTGCGGTCGGTGCAGCTGCCGACGGGCAACACCTACCAGTTTGTGGAAATCTCCTTCGACAGCGTCCTTCTCACTGGTCACAACCGCTATATCGCCATCCATCCGACAGGTTCGAATGCGTATGCCTATTACATTGATGACCTTGACTTGAACGTCACCAATCCTTGTCCCCGTCCCGACAGTGTCTGGTTCAGCAACATCACCGCCACGACGGCGACAGCTACTTGGACCAATGATCCCATAGTGGCATTATGGAATGTGCGCATCAAACCCTTGTATGGAAATGAAGATTGGACAACATACAACCAGGAGATCGGCAACAGCAAGAATTTCACCAATCTGTTACCTTCCACCGCCTACGTGGTGCAGGTGCAGTCTTATTGCGGGCCGAGTAGCCTCAGTTACTGGTCGGTAGAATACATCTTCATGACTGGATGCGGGCCGATAAACACCTTGCCGTATCGGGAGAATTTTGACCATTATGATATGAGTCAATCAATGGTCTATCCCGACTGCTGGGAGCATGGTTGTGACAATCCGAGCTATAACTATTTGCCCTATTTTGACCCTAACTACTATTATTCGGCACCAGCGTCTTTCGATTTTTACAGCGGAAGCAACGGTTCCGGGCAGACACCACCTTTTTATTCCTCGTATGCCGCTGCCCCCCGGATTGACGATGCCATCAATATCCAGACCTTGGCCGCCACGTTCCGTGTCAGAGGCAGTACCGCGACCGCTTGGCTGCAAATTGGTTTCATGACCGATTCTTCGGACATCACCACCTTTGTGCCGTATGACACCATCTATCTGAACGAGGCAACCGTTTGGGAAGAGAAGACGGTCATGTTTAACAATTATACGGGCAATGGACGTTTCTTGGCCTTTCTGATAGGGGGTGGGACCTCTAGCATGACGGTGCATCTGGATAATTTTGAATTGGATTATGTTCCCACCTGCTTCAAACCGAAGAAGGTAAAGGTTGATTCGCTATCCCAGACATCAGTTACCCTATCCTGGACACCAGGCGATACGGAATACGAATGGGAAATAGCTTACCGGGAGGATACCGCATCCCAATGGATGCTGTTCCCATATATTTACGATACCGTTTTCACGATAGACCAGCTGCTGTCAGGTACCACCTATTATTTCAAAGTCAAGTCGGTGTGTGGCGGCACGGAGACCGATTACACGGATCCCGTGGTGGGGACAACCCTCTGCGATGCCATCACCTCGGTGCCATACGTGCAGAATTTCGACAGTGTGTTGACCATCGCCTATAATCTGCCGCCTTGCTGGCTCAAATATTTTAGTGGCTCGATTTCGACATACCCCTACGTTTCCACGTCAGACGTGAATGTTTACTCCACTCCCGGAGCGCTTTATTGCTACGCCACATCCGCCTATTTCGATATTGCCGTTTTGCCGGAGATTGATGGTACGATAGACATCAGCAGCCTGAAGATGACATTCAAGGCCAAGAGCACCACCGCCGACAACGGTGTAGTGGTGGGCGTGATGGAAAACCCCATGAATCCGAATACGTTTGTGCCAATAAAGAGCATCGTGCCCTCCACGTTGGGCGTTTGGGAGGACGAGGAAATCTTTTTCGCCACTTATACGGGCTTTGGCCGTTTTATCGCCATTCGCTGTGGCGATGGTGTCAAATTCAACACTTTGCGTATCGATAATCTCGTATTGGATATAGCCGAAGATTGTTTCATGCCGTTGAGTGTGGCGGCACGCAACATCTCGTCTGACCAGGCCGAGATGACGTGGTTCTCCACGTCCAATATCAGCACTTGCGAGTATGTGTATGGCACTCCCGGCTTCCGTCCGGATACCGCCACCACGTATCTGGTGAGCAATCAGAACCATTCGTTTGTGTTGGATAATCTGACACCGAATACAACCTATACATTCTATATTCGGAATGTTTGTCCCAGCGGCGGATTTTCCTTATGGTCGGAGCCTTGCACTTTCACCACGGGCTGCTCGCCACATACCATTCCGTATGTTCAGGATTTCGACGGTGGCGACAACGGCCCGTCCATCATGCCGGACTGCTGGCGGAAATTGGGTGGTGGAACCGTCTATGTCAACAATAGCACCGCCACCTACAGCGGCAACTCCCTCTATATGATTGCCGGTTCTGCGGCGGAGGCGTATGCTGTTCTGCCGGAACTGGATGCGACCGTCAATGAGTTGCAGCTGAACTTCTTCGGCAAATTCAGCAATCTCAACTACTCGTTGGAGGTGGGCGTGATGAGCGACCCGTATGACCCCAGTACATTTGAGCATGTGGAAACGATACAGGCGCGCACCACCGTGTGGAACGAGTTCCATATTCCGCTGACCTCTTACCAGGGAACGGGCAAATTTATCGCTTTGCATTCCGTATCCACGGGAACCACCCTTTATATGGACAACATGTCTGTCACGTATGCACCCGGCTGTGTGCGTCCGACCAATCTCACCGTTCAAGAATTGACAACGACCACTGCGAAGCTGGATTGGCGGCCTGGCAATACAGAAAGCAGCTGGCAGCTTGTTTACGGTCCTATGGGCTTCAATCCCTCTGTTTTGTCGGGTGCCGTTTCTATTATTGCAACGGAGGATTCCCTCGTTTTGACAGGTCTTACTCCAGCCACCTATTACGATGCGTATGTGCGTTCGGTGTGCGACAGCCTTGAGAGGAGCGAGTGGAGCCAGAAATGCTCGTTCCGCACCGATTGTGAACCGATAAACACACTGCCTTTTGAAGAGGATTTCAATAATGTGGTGAGCGTCGGACAGGATGTCTTCCCCTCCTGCTGGGAGCGCATGAGCAACTTCTCGACCACGACACAATACCCGCATGTCACCGGTTCCGCTCTCTATTTCTCTTCAGGTCTTGACAAGTACTCCTTGGCGACCACACCGCCATTGGATTTCAATGTCAGCGACCTGCAGCTGCAGTTTGACTTCAGATCCGCTACCATGGGGTATAATCTCTTTGTGGGTGTGATGGATGACCCGTATGATATCAGCACATTTGTGCCGATGGACACCATTTACACCACCTTGGTGGATCAGAATATTCCGTATAGGATTCTGTTTACAAACTATACAGGCCAAGGGCATTATATTGCCTTCCTGACATGGACGACGGATTACAATTATGTGTATGTGGACAATGTGAAAATCTCGGCTCTGCCCAACTGTTTCGAGCCGGAAGATTTGGTGGCAACCTCAGCAACTGGCAATTCCGTTACATTGGATTGGAGCGATGGCCTGTCGCAGTCGCCGATGAGCTATACAATCCGTTATGCGGAGCAGGGGACGGGCAGCTACACCTATATCCGGAATATTACCACGCATCCGTATGTGGTGACAGGCTTGCAACCGGGCACGACGTATGCGTTTGAGGTGGGCACACGATGCTCTGTGTATGACAGCAGCCAATTCATAGGGCCGGTCTTCGCCCAGACCATCTGCAACGGAATGTTGTCGTTGCCCTACGAGGAGAAATTCGACTCTATCGTGACGACGGCCACCTATCAGACGGCTGGCGTGCTGCCCAACTGTTGGAGCGGATACAGCACGAACATCTATCCGGCCATGCAGCCGCACATCATTTCCAGTGCCACATCCATGTACTCCTATCCGAGTTCGCTACCCAACTGCCTGATGATGCAGGCGACGTTGACCGACACCGCGTTGGCCGTTCTGCCGCTCTTTGACGAGCCGATGACGAATGTGAAGGTAGCGTTCACCCGCCGCATGACCTCATCAAATGTCACGAGCGTCCAGCTTATGGTGGGCTATGTCACGGATCCATATGACATGAGCACTTTTGTGCCAGTTTCCGATGTGTCGCCGGAGACCTCGCCGACGCGTGATACGGTGACGTTCCAATATGTGACGAATGTGCCAGCGGGTGCGCGCATTGCGTTCCGATGGAGAAACACCTATACCGGTGCCCTCATCACTTACCGCTGCTGTATCGATGATATCAAGGTCATGCCGGCCATCGTCTGTGACCAGCCGACAGATTTCGTTGTCTCCAATCTCACGGCGGAGGGTGCTGTCGTCAGTTGGAACGGGTACGACGCCCAGCGGTGGAATGTACGTTACAGACCCGTCAACAGCGCTAACTGGATTACGATGACGGTGAGTGCGCCCACCTGCACGCTCACCAACTTGGTGGAGTTGACCAATTATGAGCTTCAGACGCAGCCCATCTGCGTTAACAACATCTCTGGCCCGTGGAGCGAACTGTTTACGTTTACCACCCAGCAGGCTAATGTCTGTCTGGATCCCACCTCCCTGACGTATTCGAATGTTGGCTATTCCTCCGTCCATCTCTCTTGGGATCAGAACAATGCCCATTCATGGAATCTCCGCTATAAGACCGCTGTCACCTCTTGGACCACGATTCCGGTCGGCACCAACCAATACGACTTGATAGGCTTGGATGCCGAGACGCCATACGAAGTGCAGGTTCAGGCGGTGTGCGACAACAACCTCACCAGCGACTGGACGGCAAGTGTAAGCTTCACCACCTTGCAGGCTCCAGTATGCAATGCGCCTACGAATTTGGCGGTGGCTGCCGACATCTATCGCGCCACGGTGGTGTGGACTCCGGGAGGCGATGAGAACAGGTGGAATGTCCAAATCAGGGCGAATACCGACGAGTGGTCGGAGATTATAGTGGAGACGCATACGGACCATGTGTTCAACAACTTGCAGCCCAACACGCCGTACCAGGTGCGCGTGCAGGCCGTTTGTGATGAGTTGAACAGCGAGTTTGCCATGATTTCCTTCAATACCTTACCCGACGGCATCGCCGATTATGAGTTAGCCACCACCCTTTACCCGAATCCGAACACAGGACAATTTACAATTCACAATTCAAAATTCAAAATTCACAGTATTGATATTTACGATGTGTATGGTAAACTGTTGAAGACGGTTGAGGTGAACAGCAACACGGCAGTCATCGATGCTCAGGATCTCGCTTCGGGCATGTATTTCGTGCGCATCAGCACCGAAAAGGGTGTTGTGATGAAGAGTTTTGTGAAGAGGTAGTGACAATCTTTCCGTATCGGGGTACGGTTTTGAGATACCCCAAAGGACCACACAATCATTAAGGCTGACTTGTCAAGGGTCAGCCTTTTTTTTGCACCTGTAATTTTTTGTTGATAAATAATAATAATTATTGTATTTTTGCTGACGATTTTCGGGAAAATTCTAAAATCTCATCAATATGAAAAAAGTTTTACTGTTTGTTTTTGCTTTTATGTTGTTGGCACCCACGTGGTTACGTGCTCAATCCAATTGCACGCCGCCAACAAATCTGAGTGCCGTTCCGCATGCCCCGCAATGGCGTAATGTGCAGCTGAACTGGCTTGCTCCCGTGGACACCACGGAACAAATCATCAAATGGTCCACCACGTATGCTACCCGAATCGGCGGTGGCGATGGTGTGGCAATGGATTTCAAGGGCTTTGCCCGATTCGACACAACAGACTTGGCAGGTCTTGGCGGCCGCATACTGGCGGCTGTGAGTTTCGTTCCAGGTGAGCTACAGACTGTATGTACGTATTACATCGAAATTTATAAAGGTGGCTCCATGACCTTTAACCCGTCGGACACCATCCTTAATCTCGGCACTCTGGTTCTCAACCAGCAAGTGACAGCACCCTTGACTCTCAATGTGGTGAATACGGTGTTGTTGGATTCCATAATCACTATCGATCCTTCGGAGGAGCTGTGGATAGCTGTCCGTTGCAATACCACCACAGGCCACCCGCTGGGAGCCAGCAACAACACGGTAGTTCCGTTCAAAGCGGATATTATCGCCATGAGGAACTCGAATGGGAATTGGGGATATGGACGATTGGGTAATGTGGGTGTTCCTGGATACAACTGGCTGATTGAAGGTGTGTTGAAAGATCCCGATCAAGTGTTAGCCGGTTACCGTCTCTATCGCAACCAGGCCTTGCAGACCTCCACGCCGCTGTCCACTCCGACCTATATGGATACGTTGTTAGTAAACGGTACCTATACGTATGATGTGACGGCCCTTTACGCGAACGGCTGCGAAACCTCTCCCATCACCAAAACCGTGACGATGACGGACAACCCCTGCGATAACTGTACCGACAGCCTCATTGTGGGTACCGGCACTACGGGTACCTACTATGTCCCATTTAACCCCTATTACTATTATTCCTATGCCCAGCAGATCTATACGGCTTCTGAAATCAGTGCCGTCAATGGCTATATTCCCTGTATCTCGTTCCAATATATCAATGCGAACCCTGTTACCCGGATTTTGAAAGTCTATATGGGCAATACCGATAAGAACACCTTTTCTTCCACTTCCGACTGGGTTGGCTTGGACGATCTGGTGCTGGTATATGAGGGAGCAGTATATTTCACCAACCAGAATGCCAACAATTGGGTGAATATCCCGCTGACCACGCCGTTTGAATGGGATGGCACCAGCAACGTGGTGGTGGCCATCCAAGATGAAACCGGTACGTTGAACTCGAGCAGCTCATATTTCTACACGCACAGCATGTCGTCGAAGACCCTCTACTCATACCGTACCACTCCGTACGATTTGACGACGGCCCTGCCTTCGGGTACTAAGGGAAGCATCCGTCCCAACATCCGCTTTATGATTGGTGACCCGATCACCTGCTTCATGCCCACCCACTTTGTCTTTTCCGATATCACCAGCAGCACGGCTACGGTCAGTTGGACTCCTCATGTGGGCGGTAGTGACTATGAGCTGGTGCTGGTGTCCGATTCCGACGATTTCAACAGTGTGACCCCGATAACGGTGACGGATACCTTTTACACGTTCACCACGTTGTCGGAGAAGACGGGCTACAAGGTATATCTGCGGGCCAACTGCGGCACCGGCGGATACAGCTCCTGGGTGCAGCGTTCGTTCACCACGCCTTGTCTCACTTCCGATGTGCTGCCTTACGAGGAGAATTTCGAAAGTGCCGGCACGGGTACGACAGCCTTCCCCGAATGTTGGTCTAAGATTACCAGCAATGGAGCCTACCCGTATGTGAACATGGCTCCGGATTCCACGCATGCCCTTTATTTCTATACCACCTCCGCTACTTTTAATGCAGCGGTTATGCCTCCTCTGGATCTGTCACTGGCAGACAATCCGGTGGCGTTGACGTTCAAGGCCATGAAGACCTCCGCCGCCTACGGACGTGTGGATGTGGGCTACATGACGAATCCCAATGATATCAACACGTTCACCATCCTGAAATCGATATATCCGAGCGATTTTGTGAATGTGTCAAGCTGGCACTCCTTCCTGGTTCCGTTGGCGAATGTGACGTCCACTCCGCTCTATTTGGCCTTCATGGTGCCCATGGGCGGAAGCACCTCCTATCTGTACATAGATGATGTTCGGGTGAGCGAGATGGTGGGCTGCTCCAGCCCCTCTGCGCTGGCGGTGTCCTCCGTTGCCGGTACTTCGGCTATGCTGAGCTGGCACGCCGCCCCGTATGGCGTGACCGACTATGTGCTGGAGTATGAGGAGACGGGTTCCGGCAATATACAATACAGTTTGATAACGGGTACGCAGACCATGCTCACCGGATTGACTCCGGAGACTAACTATACCGTATATGTTTACTCGAATTGCGTTGACGGCTCAACGGATACGCTCATTGAAACTTTCACGACCGGCTGTCTGGCCGGCGGTGAGGTGGCCGTGGGTTCCGGAACCTCAACCAGCTACTATTTCCCGCTCAACAATTATTACAATTATTCCTATACCCAGCAAATCTATCTGGCTTCTGAAATGGGTGGCCCGCGTGATATTCTCAGTGTTGCATTCGATTATGCCTATACCACCCCCATGACTGCCAAGACCAATGTGAAGATATATCTGGGACATACTACGCAGAGCGCATTCACTTCCACCAGCAACTATGTGCCGCTGGCGAACTTGCAGCTGGTCTATAGCGGCAGTCTGAACTGCCAGCAGGGATGGAATACCTTCGTGCTGGACAGCGTCTTCCATTACAACGGCACCGACAATCTGGTGCTTGCGGTGGATGACAACTCCGGCTCGTACAATAGCAGCAGTTACACGTTCCACGTGCATAGTGCGGGGGCATACCGTTCGCTGTATTATTACAGCGACAGCAACAACCCCGATCCGAATAACCCTACATCGGTAAGTACCAGCAGCAGTTATTCCAACGGTAACCGCAACAATGTGAAGTTCGGTTCCCCGTGTGACAGCGTGGCCGTCTGTATCGCCCCGAATGTGTTTGTGACCAATATTACGGATGTGACCGCCACGGTGGCGTGGGTTCCCGGTTCAACGGAAGACACATGGGAATTCGAGTACAAGTCAGAAACGGATTCGGCTTGGACCTCCATGGGCCAGGTGACCACATCGCCCATCACATTGACAGGACTTACTTCGGATGTGACGTATTACATCCGTATGCGCTCGCTCTGCTCCAGCAGTGACACCAGCAATTGGGTTGTTGCCACGGCGCACACCATCTGCATGATCACCACCCTCCCGTATGAGGAGAATTTCGATCGAGCCACCGGCTCTGGCACTACCCATACGGTTCCTTGCTGGTCGAAGGGCACCAACTCCAGTACGGCCTATCCTTATCCGTCCAGCAGTTACAGCCAGTCGGCCCCGTATTCCCTCTATTTCTATGGCACATCCGCATACTATTCATACGCTGTTGCACCCAGATTGTCTGACAATATTCCTACGGACAGCCTCTTCGTCCAATTCTATGCATACAAGACTTCTGCCAATTACTTCATTGAATATGGTATGATGAGCAACCCGAACGATATCTCCACGTTTGAGCCTATCGGACGGTTCAGTCCGTCAAACCTCTCAACTTGGGAGATGACAGAATTTACTACGGAGAGCTACACGGGTACGGGTCGTTATCTGGCCTTCCGTGTTCCGCAATGGGTTACGGATTATATGTATTTGGATAACGTCCGTATTGACTATCTGCCGCATTGCCCACACGTGCGCAACATTGCCGCCACCAATATTTCGAATTCGGAGGCGACTATCACCTGGCAGGCTGGAGAAGGCGAGCAGGCTTGGGCATACGTATATGGCTTGGCCGACTCGGTGGATCTTACCATAGAAACGCCGATGGACATCTACACCAACCAGCTTGACCTGCAAGGTCTGTTGTCCAACACCGCGTATGACGTGTATGTGTTCGCCTCCTGCGATGACGGATATTACAGCAATGCGATGAAGATCACGTTCTCCACGCTTTGCGACCCGATCAACACATTGCCTTACATCCAGAACTTTGATAGTATCCAGGGTGTCACTTCCGGCACGGGATACAACAACTTGCCTGACTGCTGGAACAGCTTGAATACCGGTACCAACAGCTCGTATCGTGCTTATCCTATTGTTTATAATAGCAGCTCGCTGGCGCAGAGCTCACCCAACTTCATCCGTTTCTACACATATACAGCTTCAACGATGGCCGACCAGTACGCCATCATGCCGGCATTTGACACCTTATTGTATCCGATTAACAATCTGATGCTCTCCTTCGATGCCCGCAAATACTCCACCTCGTATGCCTCGTTCAATCTGGTGGTGGGTGTGATGACGGATGCCTCCGATGCTTCAACGTTTGTGCCGGTGGATACGGTTGTGATTACGGAAGCCACCTACAACCATTACAATCTTCTGTTCCTGAACACGAATGTGACTAATGGACGCATTGCGCTGATGGCACCCCAGTTTTCCAATGTGACGTATAACAGCGGCTATGTGGACAACATAAAGCTGGAGGTTAAGCCTGCTTGTCTGTATCCCGTTAATTTCACACACGTGTCGTCCACCGACAATTCCGTGACGTTGCAATGGGATGTCCTTGACAACGAAACAGCTTGGAACGTGGCGTATGGTCCGCGCGGATTCAATCCGGATTCGCCCAGCTCGGGCGGAATCACCGTACAGGCCACCACGCAGACGTTCACGGTGAACAACCTCACGCTCGCCACCGAATACGACTTCTATGTGCAGACGGATTGCGGTGCCGACGGCAACAGTGTATGGGTAGGACCGATAACCGCCTCTACCAATTTGTGTGTCGTCAGCGACCAGTGCGAATTCCGCTTCGTGTGCTATGACGGTTATGGCGATGGTTGGAACGACGGTTATATCATTGTGAAACAAAATGGTACCACAGTAGCCAATGTCGAAGCCATTGACCATAGCGGTGCCGGTACTGGCAGTGTGGACACCGTCCGTGTGATGCTGTGTAACAACACGCCCACCACCCTGACTTGGGTTGAAGGTGATTATGATGATGAGGTTAGTGTGGTTGTTTTGGATAGAGTGGGAAATGTGATTTATACCCAGCAGGATATGAGTATGATAAGCTCTAACCTGTTGACCACCTTCACCACGGATTGCAATGCGGCACCTCCCACGCCGCCCACACCCGATCCGTGCGAAACACCTACGGGCCTGACGGCAACGGATATCACAAAGACCAGCGTGAAGTTGGATTGGGCACAGACGGGTAGTAATGTCGTCAGTTGGACGATTAACTACAGGGCGGACGGAGTTTCCCAATTGTCCACCGTGACGGCCACTTCCCACCCGTTCACACTTACGGGACTGGAGCAGCAGGTTAACTACACGGCGTATGTGGTAGCCAACTGCACCGAGGGTACCAGCGAACCTTCCAACATTGTGACTTTCCGTACCGCTGGCGATGGTATCACCGACTACGATATGTTCACTACGCTTTACCCGAACCCGAACAACGGACAGTTTACAATTAACAATGAACAATTTACAATTAACAATGTGAATGTTTATGATGTGTATGGTAAATTGCTGAAGACGGTTGAGGCGAATGCCAATATCGTGGAGCTTGATGTGAGAGAGCTCTCCGCCGGCATGTATTTCGTGCGCATCAGCACCGAGAAGGGTGTGGTGACGAAGAACTTCGTAAAGAAATAGTCAAAATTTATACGAGTATAAAAGCCAAGGGGCCGATGCTGCAAAGCGTCGGCCCCTTTTTTGTTATTTGTTAACCGAAAAATTCGTATCTTTACCGCCGTTTTTAATTATACAATACAAATAGAAAAATATAAAATCCCAATAGTATGAAAAGAGCATTTTTTACCCTGATACTGATTCTGGCTGGAATATGGATGCTGGAAGCGCAAAACACCTGTCTGGCTCCTACGGGGCTGACGGCATCGCCCAACACGCCGAATACCGGAAACGTGACGTTGAGTTGGGAGGCGCCACAAAGTCCCTACCAACAGATTCTCAGTTGGGCCACGCCGGCGGCAGCCTCTTCACCTGCAGGATGGGGCAACGGCACCAACGGTGCGGCAGTGGTACGCTTCACCACCACTGACCTGCAGCCCTATTCGGGCTATGCGCTGACATCCGTGTCGTTTATTCCGGCGATACCCTCTTATCTTTGCACCTATACCATCCGGATTTGGGAAAGTGGTTCGGTGAATGAAACCACCTCCACCATCACGCCCGGCAGTTTGGTGCATGAACAAGCTGTTACCCAGAATCTCACCGTGAACACCCAAAATGTGATTGCGTTGAGCCGTGCCTACAATATCAACCCCTCACGGGAGGTGTGGATCGGAATCAGCTGCCAACTGACCACATCGGGTATGCCGATTTATGTGGGTACAAATACGGTTGTGCCGTTCAAAAACCTTTGGTTAAACAATATCACCGAGACTTGGGAGGTGCAGACAACGGCCAATTATTCCATTTTCGGCATTTTGGAAAGAAACGATTGCATACCCTCTGGCTATAAGGTTTATCGCGATGGAATATTGTTGACATCATCCGCTATCGCACGGAACTATTATGTGGATAATCCGCAGGTCAATGATTTATATGAATATGAAGTAACCTCTGTTTATACAAATGGTTGCGAATCAAATCCCGCTAATGTTTCGGTCCAGTTGGGCAACCCATGTATGCTTTCGCAGCTGCCGTATTGGCAGAATTTTGACAGCTATGTGGGCAACACGGCCACGACGGTGGCCAGTCATGTCTTACCTGCCTGCTGGGACTATCTGAACGAAGGCACCACCAATCCGGGTCTTCCTTCCACCTACGCTTCCGAAACCTACGCCCAATCGGGGTTGAATTCCATACGCTTCAATGTGGGTACAGGTGCTTCGGACGGTAACCAGTATGCCATTCTGCCAAAGATAGACAATGTGGCATATTCTGTCAACAGATTGAAAATGGAATTCGATGCCCGAAGCTCTTCGGCTACCAATCCGTTCAATTTGGCGGTGGGTGTGATGAGCGACCCCGATGACCCGACCACGTTCCAGCAGGTGGCGTTGTATCCGGTCAGCGGCACCGATTATACCACCATTCGGGTGGATTTCAGTACCTTTTCCGGTAATGGCGATTATGTGGCATTGAAGGCGTTGAAAGGGACTGTTGCAAATACCGGTTATATGGATAATGTGATGTTGGGCGATATAGGCTTGTTGCCGAAGCCTGACAGCGTGGTGGCCTCCAATCTTACCACCTCTTCGGTGAACTTGTCGTGGCATGAAAGCGGATCCGCCGGCAACTGGATAATAGAATATGGCCTTAAAGGCTTCACCCCTGGCACGGGAACCATGACTGATGCCAACGTAACCCATACGGTGATTTCCGGCCTGACTGCCGGCACCGATTATGACTTCTATGTGCGGGCGTTGGGTGTGTCAAACGACACCAGCGCCTACAGCTGGGTATGCCAGGCGCAAACGTTGTGCAACACGTTGACATCGCTGCCTTATATGGAGGATTTCGACACCTGGCCGGCCGTAACAGGTGGCTCTTCTGTCAACAATCTTCCGAACTGTTGGAATTTCCTCAACGCGGGTACCAACTGGGTGGGATATCCCGTAGTGTTCAGCAGTGCCACATCCGCTTATTCGGGGGCTAATGCCGTGCGCTTTTATGCCGCTACTTCAGGTTCGTACGGCAACGGTGACCAATATGCCATCTTGCCGCGCATAGATACGGCAGCGCATCCCATCCGTACCTTGGAACTGATGTTCAAGATAATGCGGGGAAGCACCACAGCATCATGGTCTTGTCAGGTGAAGGTGGGTGTGATGACCGACCCGACCAATGTCGCCACCTTCACCCCGGTGAGCACCATCAGCCTTGCCTCAAGTGAAGGCGGTTATCACAACAAGACGGTTTCGTTTGCCTCTTATACGGGTGGTGGTGAATATGTGGCCATCATGTTGCCGCGTCCAACCAGTGGTACCAATGCGGCCTACGTGGATGACATCCAATTGGATGTGCGCTCCATTTGTGTGAAGCCCGCATCTGTTTCGGTAACGGGCGTTACGGAATCCTCGGCCACCGTTCGCTGGAACCCGACGGGCTCGGAGAGCAGTTGGGATGTGGTGGTGGTGCCGGCGGGCGACGACCCGTCATCGGGTACGATTATGACGTGTAGCACGGCAGAATACGAATTTACCAATCTGACCCCAAGTACCGACTATTGTGCGTATGTTCGCGCAGATTGCGGTTCTACGCAGAGTCAGTGGACCTTCATGACCCGTTTTGCCACGCGATGCGATGCCATCACCACGCTGCCCTACGTGGAGACGTTTGATTCCTATGGCACAGCTACTTCTTCCACCGTTGCGGCACCGGGTCCGTTCCCGACCTGCTGGACAAGGGAAAGCAATTACACAAGCCCGTATCCGTTTATATCATCCACCTACAAATACAATGGCGTGGGATCCTTGTATATGGTGAATGGAAGTGCCACCTGTTACTCTTTAGCGATTTCGGAGGCTTTCGATCTTTCCAATTATAGCGGTACCGATGTGACACTCTCTTTCAAAGCGTTGAGAGCTGGTTCTTCTTCAGGTGGCTACGGACGTGTGAACGTGGGCATTATGACCAACCCTGACGATATGAGCACTTTTGTGTCTCTAAAAAACCTGTTTGCTTCAGATTATCCAGCCACAAGCACTTGGTATGAGCATATTGTCAAGCTGCCATATACTGATCGGACGTTCTATTTGGCCTTCTACCAGCCTGCATCGGAAAACAGTTATGTTTACATTGATGACGTGAAAATGGATGTGGCTCCCACCTGTATGGAGCCTTCCGGATTGCGTGTGAGTGAGGTGACCGGTTCTACGGCCAAGGTGTCCTGGACTTTGGCCCCGTATGGCGTAAGCAATTACATAGTGGAATACGCAGTTTCGGGTAACAACAACTGGTCATCGCCACAAACGGTAACCGGGACGTCCTGCCGTTTGTCTGAGCTGCAAGCCAGTACTCGTTATGATGTGCGACTTTATTCGGATTGCCAATACGGTACAGGAACGCCCTTGGAGATTTCCTTCTACACAGGTTGTGCCGTACCCAACCACACAGAAGTGGGCACAGGTACGACGAACAGTGCCTTTGTGCCGGCGTATAATACGTACAAATACAGCTATTCGCAGCAGATTTATTTGGCCAGCGAGATGACGGGTGCACAGGACATTTCCAGCATCAGCTTCCAGTATGCGGGAACTTCGTCGGCAAAACGGAATCTGACCATCTATCTGATGCACACTTCGGCCACCTCCATAGCCTCCTGGCTTCCCATCACCAACGCCCAAAAGGTCTTTGACGGAACGGTGGTCTGGCAGCCAAATACGGAAGATTCCGGCTGGAACACCATTCTGCTGGATTCTGTTTTCCATTATGATGGTACCAGTAACTTGGTGCTGATTGTGGACAATAACAGCACAGAAACGGGCGGCACGACGGCCAAGAATTTCAAGACGCACACCTCTACCAGCAATATCACCCGCTATGTGAACACCACGTCACTTGCTTCTGTGGATAATTTCAACCCTTACAATATGTTAGTGGAGGGTACGGGCACAACGGCACGTAACAACATCCGCTTCACCTCGTGCAATGCTGCCACTTGCGTGCCACCTGTGGCCTGGTTTGACAATGTCAGCAGCACCAGCGTGACTATTGACCTGTCGCCCGGCAACGGCGAGACCGAATGGCTGTTGGAATACCGGGTGAGTGGGGCTTCCAACTGGACATCGGCGGGCAATATCACCATACATCCTTATTCTCTTGGCAACCTCACGCCGAATACGGATTACCAGTTCCGGCTCTCTTCCGTGTGCGGCACGAGTACCAGTTTGAGCAAAACCATGCTGAATGCCCATACTCCCTGCACGGAGATCACCGTTCCCTATTTCGATAATTTTGACACCTACGGGACACCATCCACGACTTCGACGACAGCCTCTCCTGGTCTGTATCCTCCTTGCTGGATGGCACTATGTACTATGGAGAATCCGTTTCCTTATATCTATGCCAACCAGCATTACAGTGGGGCTGGATGTCTCTATATGAACGGAACTTCAGCGAACTATTGTTATGCCATCATGCCGCCGATGGAATCCTCGGTCAAGATGGACAGCCTGCAAATCAAGTTCTTCGCAAGAAAAACCAGCAACAGCTATTACATAGAGGTGGGTATCATGTCAGATCCTGCCGACCGGAGCACATTCGAGCGGGTGGGAATTTGCTATCCCTTAGTCAAGGACAATTGGGAGTTGATGGAGATTTTCACCACCTCGTATGTGGGAACCGGACGTTATATCGCTTTCCGCACGCCGTCAGCCCTCTCGTCTGTCATGTATTTGGATGATATTGATGTAAAATACAAGTTGGGTTGTACGTCGGTGGATAATATCAGTGCGTTGGAAATTCATCATGATGAGGCCACCATCACATGGACCCCGAGAGGCTTGGAGGGCAATTGGAACTTTGTGTTCGGGCCTAAGGATTCCGTGGATTTGGACAATGCGATGGTCAACAGCACTTCCACGAACACGGCGGTTCTTACGAACCTGACGAGCCAAACCGATTACGATGTCTTTATCCAGGCCGATTGCGGTTCCAACTCTACCAGCGATTGGATGAAGTACACGTTCACTACCACATGTTCGCCTATTTCCTCGCTGCCATACATTGAGAATTTCGACTCCTATACGGTCACGGGTACGGCATATCTGACAGACTGCTGGACGAAATCAACCGACGACCACAATCCGTATCCGTATCGGACTAGTATGTATGCAGCATCTGTTCCTAATGCCATCTATTTTGCCAATAGTACCGCAGCTTCTTACAGTATGGCGATTTTACAGGAGGTTGACCCGTCTATAGCTATGAACACTTTGCAGGTCACATTCAAGCTGTATGCGCAGTCGTCGTATTTGAGTACCGCCATGACGGTAGGTGTACTAAGCAACCCATCCGACATTAACACCTTTGTTCCCATCACCACTTTCCATAACACTACCGGTAATGTTTGGGAGAGCCATACAGCCTCGTTGGCATCCTATAATGGCATTGGTCGGAATATTGCTTTCAAGGCGCAAGGTACCCAAATTCTTTTAGATGATGTGTTTATAGACTTCATCTCGAATTGTACTGCTCCCGCCAATGTGACGGTGGGTCAGACAGGGGCTCATGATGCTACGGTTATCTGGACAACATCCACCAGTAGCAGCGCTTACGAACTCTACCCGGTACCCTACGGCCATAACATCTCCGTGGCAGATGTGACACCGATGGTGGTCACCACATCGCCCTGCACGCTGACAGGCCTGACCGCAGGCACGCATTACACGCTCTACATACGTAGCGTGTGCGCGAACAATGCCGGCTACTCGAATTTCGTGCAGGTACCCTTCCAGACCGAGTGCGAACCCATCAACCAGATGCCGTGGATGGAGAACTTTGATGCGGAAGACGGGGTGACATCCACCTCTTCCCCGAACAACCTGCCCTTGTGCTGGGGATATATCAACGAGGGTGGCGCAACATCCACATCCTACGATGGTTTCCCGTTGGTGTACAGAACTTCCTCTTTGTCCCAATCCGCCCCCAATGTTCTTTATTTCAACAGAGGGACTTTGTCTAACTATTATTCCGACCAGTATGCCATTCTGCCGGAAATCGACACCACCCTCTTCCCGTTGCAGACATTGGAACTCTCGTTCGACGCCCGGAAGGGAAATACATCATATCCTACATTCACGTTGATTGTGGGTGTTATAATTGACACATCTAATTTCTTAACTTTCAGACCAGTAGATACCGTATATGTGACAGAAACCACGTATGACCATTATACGGTGTTTATGAACAAATACCAGTACACGGATGGAAGAAGAATTGCGATGGTTGCCAAATTGTTACCTGCTGGTACCAACGCCGGTTATGTGGACAATTTAAAACTGGCTGTTTCCTCCGTTTGTCTGCCGGTGAACCGTCCGGTGCTTACGCAGGCCGCGCCGCACTCGCTGACAATCCAATGGGGTGTCAACGGTAGTGAGTCGGATTGGAAAATACAGTACAAAGCGGTTTCGGATTCTGTTTGGGAAAGTGAGGACGTGTCCATCAATCCGAGTACCATCACCGGACTGCAGGCCAATACTGAATACGAAATCCGTGTGGTGGCTGTTTGCGGGTTGGATGACTATTCCATACCATCGCAGGTGCTTGTGGCTAGCACGGACTGCGAACCCTTGGATTCGCTGCCGTATGCCGTGAATTTCGACAACTATACGCACACCAGCACCCCGACAACCGGATCTTCGAATGTGCCGACGTGCTGGCACGCGCTGAACAGTGGAACCTCCTACTCGAATTATCCGTATGTTGTATATGATAATCTGGATGATCCACACGCCCAATCCGGAAGATACAGCTTGCATTTCTGGGTCGGCACAGCCGGAACATATAACACCCAATATGCCGTATTGCCGGAAGTTGACCCCACAGTAGCCAACGTCAGCGGTCTTGAATTGTCATTCGATGTGCGGGCCTATTCGGTCTATTCTTCCGTTCCCACCTTCACGTGCCTAATCGGTGTGATGTCCGACTATTTGGACGAAAGCACGTTTGAAATGGTTGACTCCTTGGTTATTACTACGGAAGTCTATCAGCATTATCGGATATTCTTCAACAATTATATGGGCAATGGTCGCTTCCTGACCATCAAGGTGCCGAAACTGACATACAACAATCAGGGTTGTTTTGACAATATCATGATTACGCAGGCGTCAACTTGTCTGCCGGTGGATAATGTCACTGCCTTAAATATCACCAACCAGTCGGCTGTGCTGACTTGGCACCCCAACGGCACGGAGACGGCTTGGAATATCCGTTACCGCCCGGTGGGAGATACGGTTTGGAGTTCGTCTTCTGCTGCAAACACAACCGCCACCCTCACAGGCTTGACGAGCAATACCCTTTACGAGGCCCAGATCCAAGCCTCCTGTAATTCCGATTGGAGTGCATCAATTCTGTTTGAAACGGAGTGTAATGATGGAATACAATTGCCTTATATAGAGAATTTTGACAATGTAATAGGAACCACGGATCGGAATGTCAATATCCTTCCTGACTGCTGGCGGTATATCAATACAGGCTTGTATGCAGCCAATACCGGTTGTCCTACTATTTATGAAGGACAAAACTATTCGGCCAATGGATTGAACAGCTTGCATTTCTATACCTTGAAAAGCGGTTCCAGCGGGGATCAGTTTGCGGTAATGCCGCCGATTGACATCACCCAAACTCCGATTAACACGTTGCAACTCACCTTTAAGGGTCGTAGCCAAAGCACCTCCAACACCAATCAGTTCTTCCTTGTGGTAGGTGTTTTGGGGAACTCGAACGACCCATACACTATGATGGCGGTGGACACCTTTATCTCGAACAGCACCACCTACCAGCCCATGACTGTCCGTTTTGACAATTTTGCGGGTGTGGGCAAGTATATTGTGCTGGTGGCTCCGAAGCCTTCTAACGGATCGAATGCGGGCTATGTGGACAGCTTGGTGCTGAGCCTGTTGCCGTGCGCCGCGCCTACCGGTCTTGCTGTGGCTGGCATTACGCCTACGTCCGCGCAGGTAAGCTGGACCAATGACGGTTCTTCCGGCTGGAATGTGCAGTATAAGACAGATAACAACGATTGGAGCATTGCTGTTCCGGTGACGACCCCTTCCTATACAATGACGGGCTTGCAGCCGAACACTACATATCAGGTACGCGTGCAGACGGATTGCGGTGGCGGCAATACCAGCGACTGGACAACGCAATCGTTCACCACACTGCCATGTGTCGCGCCGTCCGCGCTCACCATCTCCAATGTCACATCGTCCACGGCTACAGCCACCTGGACGGCAGGCAACAGCGAAACCGATTGGGATTTCGAGTATAAGACTTCCGCAAGTTCGGAATGGAACATCACCATTCCGGTGCACAACACCCCGACGTACATCATCAACAGCCTTGCCGCCAGCACCTCGTACGATGCACGTGTGCGTGCCGCCTGCGGCACCGCCCGCAGCGACTGGTCCGCCGTGCAGACCTTCTCTACCGAGGCGGTTCCCGGCTGCGCAGAGCCTACCAACCTGACAGCCACGGAGATGACAAAGAACAGCGTGAAGCTGAACTGGACGGAGAACGGCACCGCCACATCATGGACCATCAACTATCAGGAGACGGGTGTGGCCCAGGAATCCACTGTCACGGTGAGTGAACACCCGTATGTGCTTACGGGCCTGCTGCCGGAGACCACCTACTCCGTGTATGTGGTGGCGAATTGTGCCGATGGACAGACAGCGGCATCGAGCACGATTAATTTCACCACGCTGGCGGACGGCATCATTGACTATGAACTGGCCACTAACCTCTACCCGAACCCGACCGCCGGTCAATTCACCATTCACAACTCACAATTCACCATTCACAACGTGAATGTTTACGATGTGTATGGTAAATTGCTGAAGACGATTGAGGCGAACGCCAATACCGTGGAGCTTGATGTGAGAGATTTCGCTGCCGGCATGTACTTCGTGCGCATCAGCACCGAAAAGGGCGTGGTGACGAAGAGCTTCGTGAAGAAGTAGGCACACGCAGAATGCGTGAATAAAATCAAAGGAGTTGATGCTTGAAGGTGTCGGCTCCTTTTTTATTAAAGCGTTAAAGTAAGGGGTTAAGGAACTAAGACCAGTGATCAGTGAATAGTGAATAGTGACAAACGGTCAACCTTATTCAGGCATTAACATAATTCCCAAATCCCAAAAGCCAACGGCCAATAGCTAATCTCTCAACTCTAAACTCTCAATTCTAATCTTTCACTTGGAATAATATTCCAGCACATCCTCCAGCATCTTTTTGCACACCGGGCAGAAGTCGTCGTAGCGGATTTGGTGCATGGTACAGTGCATGGCGGGACGATACATGCCCTTGGCCACATAGCCGCCGCCCTCGAACACGCCAAGTTGGTCGTATTCCGGGCTGCCCTTCTTTGCCGGAGGCGTGGGCACGGGCGTTCCCGCGGGCAGCATATCCTGCCATTTGGACTTGAAATCCACCAGCGTGGTGACGTTCGGCTCCACCGGCTCCACCCCTTGGGGGTAGAAGTCCTGTACCGACACCTCGGAAGTGTAGTACTCATCGGCAAGACCACCAATCAGATGCCCCATCTCATGCACAATGACATAATCGGGATACTCGCCGTGGTTGTAAACCGTGCAATAGAAATTGTAGATGCCACCACCGCCGTATTTTTCACTATTGCAAATGATTACGATGGCATCGTAGGGAGCGTCATCGGCCACCTCGTGCAGATTCCAAACGCCGGGGCACATCAGGTAGCGGTCCAGATCCAGCGCATTGTAGGTGCAGTTCACCAAGGTGTTGCGGTAGATGTTGTTCTGCGGCTGCGTGATGCCCGACTCCTCCGAGAATCCCATGATGGCCCGGATGTTGACCTTTTTCTTCATTTCCTTGTAGGGAGAGCAGTTCATTACGTAGGAGGCAAAGCGCTTCATGTCGTATTTCAGCAGCTTCTTGTCCGACTGGGCGTACCCGTCGGGGATGAACAGGATGTCGATGGCTTTGGAGGGCTTGTTGCCGACGTGGAGTTTCAATGTTTTGTAAAACTTCACAACGGGGGTGCATTCCGTGGTTTTGGGGTTGAAATAGGAGATGGAGAGCGTGGTTGGCTTGCGGTTGCGGTCGAAGCTGGTGAATTTTATCCGCACCGTGTTCTTCGGGAAGGGCATGTTGACGCACTCCTCCATGGAATCGATTTCCGTCTTGCCACGCTCCGTCGTGCGGTACTCGATGAACAGGTTGGAGTAGCTCCGGCTGTAAATCAGCTTGTTGGAGATGGAATCGAACACTTCCAGAGTGATATCCCCGTAGTTGTTCGGCTCGATGAGGTAGGCGCGGGTGCCGCTCCAGATGCCGCCGGCCGTGTAATGGTCTATCTCCAACGACTCCTCCGTGCCGTTTCCGATATGGAGGTAATTGATTCGTAACGTCTTGTCCATGAAGTAGGTGTTGAAGTCCTGGGCAGAGGTCACACCAAGGCAGAAAACGTAAGCCAATAGGATGCAGAATATTTTTTTCATTTTAAAAAGTGTTTGTATCAATTTTTTTTCTATTTTTGCAGCCTCAAAAAACAAGCCACTTTAGCTCAGTTGGTAGAGCGACGCATTCGTAATGCGTAGGTCGCGAGTTCAAGTCTCACAAGTGGCTCAGGGCGGTCAATCGACCGCTTTTTTTGTCGGTCATAACAATTAAAATCAGCGGCAAAGGTACAATTTTTTAGCTGAATTTCCATCCTTTAAACGTACAGTTGTTATCTTATCGTTTTGCAACACATGTGTGTGTTTTCTTATGTCCTGAATTAAGTTATTTATCCCCAAATGTGACTATCCCCGTTAGGGGATACCTATCTGTAGGGGAATAAGGGCCCACGCGGTTTTCAAATCCCCATTAGGGGATTCATATTTGTAAAACAACACAATTAAACAACCCAATTTCACAAGACGGGGTGAAAGATGTATCGTTCATCGTATTCCACACCGAAATCCTGAAGAATTTTGAGATATTCCTCTTGAAATGTCCGTTTTTTGTGATGTTGAACCTGGTTCTGGATATAGGCAGCCACATTTGGAATATCAGATCGGTCATAACTGAAAACCCCATACCCCTCCTGCCAGGAAAACACCCCTGGACGATAGAACTTCTCGTTAATCCACAGAGCAGAACTTCGCTTCACATCAGCCATCAATGTGGCGCATGAGACCGACGGATTCATTCCCGTCAATATATGGATATGATCTGCCACACCTCCGATACACAACAATTTACATTTATGGTTGGAGATACAACCTGTCATATATTTGTATAGCTCGTCTTTCCATTCCGGAAGAATGAGGCATTCTCTGTGCTGTACAGCGAAAATGTAATGGTGGTAAATTTGAGAGTATGTATTTGCCATATTTTTTAAATATAAACACACGGCAAAGATATAAATTTCATAAAATAAATAAATCAAAATATTTATTTAACTATTAATTGTTAAATTATGTTGGCATTTGACTGTATCTTTGTATTTTATGTTTGCTACATGCAACCCCTAACGGGGTTGAGGTGTACAATGAAATGTCATTGTCGGCTACAGATATGGAAGCCCTAACGGGCTTCGGGGGACGCATGGGCACGCCATTGCTGCTACAGATATGGAAGCCCTAACGGCCTTTGGGGTGCGCCTCGTCGGAACGCACACATATTGGCATCCTTATACATATCCATTCCCGTTAGGGGATGCCTATCTGTAGGGGAAACGGATGCCCGCGCGTAATCTAAATCCCCGTTAGGGGATGCCTATCTGTAGGGGAAACGGATGCCCGCGCGTAATCTAAATCCACGTTAGTGGATTCATAATCAACAATTTGCGAATATGTAAATGTTCTTGTTGTGCAACCCCCCAACAGGGTTGTGGTGCGCGGTGGAATGTCACTGCCGGCTACAGATATGGAAGCCCTAACGGGCTTCGGGGGACGCATGGGCACGCCATTGCTGCTACAGATATGGAAGCCCTAACGGGCTTGGGTGGAAATGTCATCAGCAGAACGGAATTCGATGGAACAGAAAGCAGCCCATCATCGCCTTGGAGGACAAAATCTTTGCTGAGAAGAAGAAAAATGGAGGTTTGGTAGGATTCGATCCAATCCATCATTATGAAAGAAAAATCTCCTCCACCTCTTTCCACACATCGTCCGGCAGCTTGGCCCCCACGTATTCAATCACGTGTCCGGCCAGGTATGCGGCCAACTCGCCGGCCTGCTCCGGGGTGTAGCCGTTCATGAGGCCGTACAGGATGCCGGATGCGTAGATGTCGCCCGCGCCGGTGGTGTCCACCGCCTTCACCGGAATAACGCCCACATGGGTGGTTTCCCCATCCATCTTGATGAAGGAACCCTCTTTGCCCACCTTGACGATGGCGATGGGGCAGTATTCGGAAAGCACATTCAGTGCCTCCTCGCCCTCCTTGCCGGTAAAGGCTTTCGCCTCCTCCTCGTTGGCGAAGATGATGTCCACATAATCGGTGAGCAGCATCTTCACAAAGTCGTAGTTGGCCTCGATGATGTTGTAACTGGCCATGTCCATGGATATTTGGAGTCCCTTTTCCTTGGCGATTTGGCAGATTTTGAGGATGAGGTCGTGGTTGAAGATGAGGTATCCCTCCACGTGGATGCAGTCGTACTGTTCGAACACGGCGGGGTCGAGTTCATCGGGGGTCATCATGGCGGCGGCGCCGAGGTAGGTGGCGAAGGTGCGCTCCGCGTCGGTGGAGATGAAGGTGGTGGCGATGCCCGTGTCCACGTCCGATTCGATGAGGTGCGGGGTCACGCCGAAGCGTTCCATCTCGCTGCGGAAGAACCTCCCCATCGGGTCACGTCCGATCTTGCCGATATAGCCTGCTGGCGCTCCCAGACGGGCGATGCCGTGGATGGTGTTGGAGGTGGAGCCGCCCGTGGCGCACGACTGCTGCATGTGCCCGATCTGCTCGTGCAAATGCCGCTTGCGGTCTGCATCGATCATGACCATCCCGCCTTTGTCCAACTGGTTTTGTGATAAGATGTTATCGTTTTCAATGTGGACTAAAATATCCACGAGGGCGTTACCGATACCTAATATTTTCTTCATTTTTGATGACGTTTTATTATCGTTGGAAAAACGTTGCAAAGATAGAACAAAAATCAATTGTGTGCGGTGGCCAGCGTCACAACGCTCACTTTTACCCCGTCAACGCTCTCCAACTGGCGGATGGCCGCCTCCATCGTAGCACCAGTGGTCAGCACATCGTCGCAGACCAGCAGGTGTTTCCCCTCGATCTTCTCCGGATGTTGCACGCAGAACACGTCCTTGACATTCTCCCACCGGCTGAAGCGGCTTTTGCGCGTCTGCGTGTCCGTGAATTGCGTGCGCGCGAGCACGTCTGTCCACACCTCGCGCCCCATCCCGCGGGCAAGGCCGTTGGCAATCCACTCGCTCTGGTTGTAGCCGCGCTTGCGCAACTTCTTAGGATGCAGTGGGATAGGGATGATGCCGTCGATATCCTGAAAGCGCGCCTCCTCTTTCAGCTTTTTCCCGTAATAATCGCCCAGGTAGGAGCCGATTTCCTTTTTTCCATTGTATTTTAAATGATGCAAAACATGCTGCACGCGGTTCCCTTTCTTGTAAAACAGGAGGGATGCCACCTCCTCCACCTTCACCCGGCCCGCAAAAATCTCCCGCAGCGGATTGTCGTGGTCCAAATGATAGTTGGTTTCCGGCAGATGCAGCATGCAGGGCAGGCAGATTTCCTGCTCGTGTTGCTGGAGCGCGTTCCCGCAGGCGGCACAAAGGCGCGGGTAGAAAAGGGAGATAATATTGTCCAATATCCGTGTGTTCATCGTGAAAGAAGAACGCGAATCGCAGATGTTTATTATATTAAAATTAAATTTTTTTAAATATAAATCTTATTGACGTTGTTCGGATGAAACAATAATTTTTTTTTGAGGTTTATAATGGTTGTAATTTCAACTTTTATTTGTATTTTTGCCGAATTAAAGTTTAAATTTAAACTGTTATGGATGATATTTATAATCTCTCCGATAGAATGATTCAACACAGGATCGGATTGCGACTAAAGCAGACAAGGTTGAAACAGAACATCACGCAATTGAGTCTTGCAGAGGAAGCGGACATGTCATTATCGTCTGTTAAGAAGGTTGAAAAAGGTGAGGTTGGATCGTTTGACACGTTGTTGCGGGTATTGCGCATGCTGGGTCTCCTTGATGTGCTGCAGCCGTTGGTGGATGAACCCCAATTGAGTCCGAGTGAATATTACGAAATGGTACACTCATCAGGAGCAAGGACCCGGAAAAGAGCGGTTGGCCGGTTTCACAAAACAGAAAAGGAGGAACCCTCATGGTAGATGTGGCGAAAGTGGGAATGTTTGGTTTGCCTGTTGGAACATTCCGATGGGACGGGCAATATGATCTTGTCCGCTTTGAATATGACAGCCGTTTTATAGGGCGTGGTTTGGAGCCTTCGCCCTTGATGATGCCTGTCCGCGAGGGTCGTGTTTATTCTTTCGCAGGTTTGGATAGGGAAACTTTCAAAGGATTGCCGGGGATGTTGGCCGATTCGCTTCCCGACACCTACGGACGCGCCCTTTTCGACCGATGGTTGGCTCTGATAGGGCGCACTACTAGCAATCCTGTCGAAACACTATGTTTTCTTGGCAAGCGTTGCATGGGTGCTTTGGAGTTTGAACCGGCTATGGACATTCCCTATGACCCTCACGCACAGTTCGAAATCGACTCCTTGGTTAGTGTGGCACGCGACGCATTAGCCGATAAATCCTCCTTTGGGGTGAATTTGAACAATGACAGGAAAGCGGCCATTGCCGAGATTCTTCGGTTGGGAACATCTGCCGGAGGGCAGCGGGCTAAAGCTATTATTGCATATAACAAAAAGACCGGCGAAGTGCAATCCGGTCAGGTGGAAGCTCTTGCCGGATTTGACTATTATTTGATAAAGTTGGATGGTGTCACGGCAACGGCAGGATTCAGGGAAACGGGCAACTATGGTCGGCTGGAATACTCTTTCTACAAGTTGGCCAAGGCTTGTGGTATCGATATGTCAGAGTGTTCCTTGATTGAGGAAAACGGGCGTGCGCACTTGCTCACCAAGCGTTTCGACCGTGAGAGCGGAAAGAAAGTCCACATGCAGACGCTCTGTGGTATAGCCCACTACGATTACAGAATCCATCGTGCGTATTCGTACGAGCAGGCTTTTGGGGTGATGAGGGCGTTGCGGCTGCCATATTCCTCGGCAACGGAGATGTTCCGCCGCATGGTGTTTAACGTGGTGGTGCGCAATCAGGACGACCATACCAAGAACATCTCTTTCCTGATGGGTGAGGACGGCAGATGGAGGCTGTCGCCCGCCTACGATATGGGCTATGCCTACAATCCTAATGGCGGTTGGACGGCCACGCATCAGATGTCCATCAACGGGAAGTTTGACGGCATCGGCAGGGCAGATCTGCTGACTTTTGCCCGGCAAAACAACATCAGAGATGCAGCTGTAATCATAGATGAGATTTGCGGGGCGGCATCCTGTTGGCCCCAGATGGCGAAAGAATGCGATGTGCCGCAGACAATGGTAGAGTCCATTGTTTCAAAAATGTTGCTTGATTTATAATGTTCAAGGCAAGGGATCCGAAATCCATTACCGAGATTGGCTGGATTTCATTACCGAGATTGGCTGAAATTTATTACCAAAATTGGCCAATTTTCATTCCCGAAGTTGGCTGGATTTTGTTCCCGAAATTGGCGATAATAATTGGCGGGGTGGAAGAAAAGAAGTAGCCTTGATTATTCTCTCCTATTATTCAAACAACTGTGTCTTTAGCTTTGGCCATTAGCCATTGGCTTTTGCGAATATTCCATAGCCAATAGCCAAAGGCCAATGGCTAAAAGCCATATCAAGCAGATATCAACTATGAATAAAGCAGGTTACCGCGTACTGAGTATCTTGAATGATTTTGTCTGGTCGTTCCTGTGATGCACTCGCCCGATATAGAGGCCGTTAGGCAGGTCTTGAACGGGGAATGTGATGATCAGCTGGGACGGGTTGGGGTGCGTGGCCACCAGTTTTCCGGTGATGGTGAAGAGTTCCACGCGGGTGATGTCCTGCTGGGGATTCGGAATCTGGAAGAAATCGGTGCAGGGGTTGGGGAAGACCTGCAATGTGGTCGGTTTGTAAGTGCCAACGGCATCGGAAGCGTGAGCGGTGTAGGCGGCGAAGAAGTCGGGGATGCCGTAGCCGAGGGAGTCGTTGGGCTGCTGGTAGCAGGAGGCACTTTCACGCACATACTGCATCACCTGGGTGGCGGTGGCGTTGGGAAGAGCCTGCCACAGACAAGCGCAAAGTCCAGTGGCCACGGGGGCGGCGAGGCTGGTGCCGTTGCCGGTGCCCTGCCAGTCACCTGGCCAGATGCAGGCGGTTTCCACCCCGCAGGAGGTGATGTCGGGCTTCACACGTCCGTCAGAAGAGGGCCCGCGGGAGGAAAACGGTGCGATGTTGCCGTATATATCAGCGGCGCCCACAGCCAGCACGTTGGTGGCGTCGCAAGGATGGCTGATATAATGCCACGAGTTTTCCCCGTCGTTGCCAGCGCTGATGCAGGCGATGATGCCCTTCTCTCCTAACAGAGAGGCCGCCCGGGAGGCAATGCTGGTATTGCCATCCATGTCGCTGCAGGTGTAGTTGCCTTGCGGAAAGTCGGGGAACGTGGTGTAGCCCAACGAGGAGTTGATGACATCGGCCCCGATGCTGTCGGCAATCTCAGCCGCCTGCGCCCAAAAGTCCTCTTCGATAAGCTGCTCGAACAGAGGATCTTCCGAACGAATCAGGAAAAAGTGGGCCTTGGGGGCGGTGCCGACAAAGAAACCCTCCTCTTCGCAGGCCATGGTGGAGGTGACAAGGGTGCCGTGCGAGTGGCCCTCGAAAACGTAGTCGGAATAGGGCATCAGGTCGCGGGTGCCCAACAACTGTCCCTCGTCGAAGAAACGACGGAAGAAATAGCTGGAATCCACGTAATTCCAGCCGGCATCGAAGACGGCGATGAGCATACCCTCGCCGGTGAAGCCCGCCTGGTGCAGCAAATGGCCGTTGTGCAGCGCAATCTGGCCATAGCCTTCACCATAATCATAAAATCCCATGGGATCCCGCAACGGATTGTAAACCATCGATGATTTGTCGAAAGGCGGGATGGCGGGCTGCTCCGAGGCGGTATCCTCAAGATGATAGGCGGCCACGGGCAGTATGGACGACACGAACGGCAATGCCAAGATAGCGGGCAGACGGGTGCTGTCCGGACAATAGATGGTCATGGTGTTCATCCATTTGGAAACGCAAAGCAGTCGGATGGTGGTGTCTAAGTCCTTGATTTGCTGGATGTATTGAGGGTTGATGGGCAAATCCTGCTCCGTGACGGGTATGTTGAAACGGAGCCGTTTGGCGATGGCGCGGTCGGACAGGAATGCCGACGGATTGCTGATGGAGTAGGGCGAGTTGTTCTTGTCGGTAAGGCTGATGCGGTAGCAGGTGGGTGTATTCTGTGCATTGATACACAAAAACATACAAGCAGCTAAAAGGGTTAGGAAAAGATTCTTTTTCATAAGGGTATAATTACTTTCGATGGATTTTCAGTTTTTCTCCCGCCCGTATCATATCCGACTGCAGATGGTTCCACTGCTTGATTTGCTTGACGGTGACATGGTATTTCTTGGCAATGGAGGTGAGGGTTTCCCCGGACTTGATTTTATGGTAGATGATTTTCGGGGCGGGGGCAGTGTGCGTCTCCGCCTTTTGGGGTGTGTTGGGTTGGTTGGAAGTGGCGGTTTGTGCGGAGTCGCGGGCTACAGGTGTCTCAACCGGGACGGCGGATGATTTCCCGTCGGGCTGGATTGTCCGGGCGCGGTGCTGTTCGTCGCACTCGATGATGCGTCGCGCGCCCGCGTAGGTGCGGGCATACCAGTCGCCCGTGGACTCGTCTAATCGCACGCCCTTCCCGTGTGTGGAGGCGTGGATGAAGGTGAAATTGTGCGCACTGTCCACTTTCACCACCAGGCCGGCGTGTCCCACGTAGCCTTTGCCCCGGTACCAGAACACCAGGTCGCCCGGGCGGATGTCTTTCTTCTCCACCTTGCGGCCCATCAGGATCTGGTCGCGGGAGCTGCGTCCGAGGCGGATGCCGAAATGGTCGAACGTGTAGTACATGAACCCCGAGCAGTCGAAGGAGTTGGGGCCCGTGCCGCCCGAGCGGTAGGCGCATCCGAGCTTGGTCTTGGCAAAGGCGATAATCGAGTCGATGAGCGGACAGTCGGAAACGGCGGACGAGGCGTTCTTGTGTCGGCCTTTGGTGCCGTGCTGTGCCTGCGCGGGAAGGCCGGCAAGAATTGCCGTCAGGAAGAAGAGTATGATCAGATGTCTGGGTTTCATATTCGGATCAGATTGTTCGTTGGGAACATAAAATCAACGCTGCAAAAATACGATTTTTACCCCGTTTGAAAAAATCTTTCTTTTCTATGTAACATAATAAGGATATTATCGTAAAAAAGCCTAATTTTGCACTTTCGCAAAACAAATTAAATTTATAGATAGATGGGTCTATTTTCGATTTTAACAAAGGAACTTGCCATTGACTTGGGTACGGCCAACACCGTTATTCTCCATAATAACCAGGTGGTGGTGGACGAGCCCTCCATTATTGCCATCGACCAGAAGACGAAGACCGTCAAGGCCGTCGGGAAGAAGGCTCTGATGATGGAAGGACGTACCCCTCCGGGCATCATCACCAACCGTCCGTTGCGCGATGGTGTCATCGCCGATTTCCAGGCTACGGAGATGATGTTGCGGGAATTCATCAAGATGACGGGCTCGAAAGGGTATATCATCCCGCCCGCGTTGAAGATGGTGATCTGTATCCCTTCCGGCATCACCGAAGTGGAGGAGCGCGCTGTGCGTGACTCTGCCGAACAGGCTGGTGCCAAGGAGGTTAGGATGATTCACGAGCCGATGGCCGCCGCTATCGGTATCGGCATCGATGTGTTGGATGCCAACGGTAACATGATTATCGACATCGGTGGTGGTACGAGCGAAATCGCCGTCATCGCCTTGGGCGGTATCACCACCAGTACGTCCGTCAAGATTGCCGGTGACCGTTTCAATAGCGACATCATTGACTATATGCGTAAAAAACACAACATCGCCATTGGTGTGGCCACTGCCGAGCAGATCAAGATCAACGTGGGGTCGGCCATCGAGGATCTGGAGAACCCGCCCGCGGACTATGAGGTCTATGGCCGTGACCTGCTGCAGGGCATTCCGGTGGCTGTGAAGGTGAGCTACCGTGAGATAGCGCAGGCGTTGGACCGCTCCATCGCCCTGATTGAGGCCTCCGTCATCAACGCCTTGGAGAAGACCCCGCCCGAGCTTTCCGCCGATATCTACAAGACCGGTATCTATTTGGCTGGTGGCGGCTCGCTCCTGCGCGGCCTCGACAAGCGTATCCACAAGAAGACCAAACTGCAGGTGCATGTGGCCGAGGATCCCCTCAAGGCTGTGGCCCGCGGTACCGCTATCGCCCTGAAGAACTTCGACAAGTTCCCGTTCCTGATGAAATAACGGTTTTAATGAATATTTTTTGACGAGAAAAGGCGGCCTTCGGGTCGCCTTTTTTGCGATTTGCGATTTCCGGTTTTCGGTATCTTGTTTGGGGATTCCGCGAAACGCTATTGCGTTTCGCGGAATGGTGTGTGCCCACCAAGACAAGAATGCGGCGGCATAGGAATTTGGATGTCGGGAAAGGCATTCTGCCGCCGCATGGTCCGTAAGTGCGACGGGCACCATTCCGCCGGCGACGAAAGGAGCGGCGGAATCTCCCCACGTCCCGGTTAGTTTTTTGTCCGACTTTTGGGGTGCAGTTCTTTTTTTCACTACCTTTGCCCCTTCATTTTTCCAAAATCTTTTAAACTAAAAGAATATGAAAAAAACGACTATCCTCTTCCTGTTTATGATGTCCACCCTTGCCTGTTTTGCCCAGTGGGTCAGTCCGGGCGACGGGAACACCTACACAATGCACTCGCTATCGGTGGCCGAACCTGCTGTGGTGTCAGCGTTGGCCAATAACCAATATGTTTTGCTTCAGGATATTACCATCTCAAATAACGACACCTTGCTACTTGAGGCAAATGTTCAGGCCATCCAGGTGGCGGACAGTGTCACCATTCAGATTTCAGGAACTATCATCGTCCAAAATCGGGATGTCATCCTTCCGATTAGCGGCGATACGACCGGCACCCGTTTTTATGAGTTGCGCATCAGCCAGGCATCGGCCACCACGCTGTCGTCTATCTGCTTTGAAAACTGCTATCGTGTCATGGTGATGGAAACGGACATGACCTTCACCGGTTGCGAATTTCGCAACTGCATGTCTGCCGGCATCAATTTCATGAATTGCAACCCGACCATCCGCAACTGCTATTTCCATCACAACCGTGCCGCCGCCATCACCTCTGGGGCCAATGTGACAGGCTCCCCGAAAATCATCAACAACATATTCTACAACAATGCGTTGGATAATGGTAACGTTCCACAAATCAATCTTGGACCTGGTGCAGCAGACACCATCATCATCGCAGGCAATCGCATTGAAGGGGTGGCCTCGAACATGTCGGGAGGTGTTGGCATCATGAATGTTTATGGGATTGGCAACACCCGATTGCTTCTCCGTGACAACACCATTATTCACAACCGGTACGGCTACACGCAGAATGGCAGCCATATTTCCGCACTTCTATTGGACAATATCATTCAGGACAATAATTTGGAAACCAATCCTAATAATGGAGGCAGCGGTGTCAGTATTTACGGCTCCGACACCACCTGCGCCGCCAAACTTCGTCGCAATCTCATCTCTGGGAACCTGTGGGGCGTGACGGCCATCTATTATCATAACCTGGATATGGGCACAGCGGACGATCCGGGCGGTAACGTGTTGTATAACAATGGGAACGGTGGAACCGAATATGAGCTCTACAATAACGCTTTCAGCAATATGAGCGCCATCGGGAATTACTGGGGCAACAATGACAGCGTCCATGCCGAGGCTGTGATCTTCCACCAGGCCGATGCTCCCTCGTACGGGCTCGTCACCTACAACCCCATTATGATGCTGGAACCCAAAGTGCTTGGCTTTGGAATTTTGCAACAGAACAACCCGCAACTCAACGATGATCTGTTCGGTTATTTCAATGATCAGGGCGACACCATCATTTTTGTTGTGGGATGTCTTATCCCTGGCGACATTTTCTCCCCGCTGGTTCCATCTATCACGCTTCCCCTCGGCGTGTCCTGCACACCCGACCCCACGCTGCCACAGGTTTTCATGGAACCGGTCACATATACCCTGACCACTCCGCATGGCACCACGCGGACCCTTACGGCCCTTATCCGTGTTTTCGGCGGCGTTGCCGACAATAGGCTGCCATCTGTCAGCATTTATCCGAACCCTTGTACCGATAGATTATACATCCGCAATGAAGCTGCGGAAGAATTGCAGGTGGATGTCTTTACCGCTGTCGGTCAGCAGATTGGCCATTTCCAAACGGGCCAAGCGGAGACAATCCTTCACACCGCTGACTGGGCCAAGGGAGTGTATCTTTTACGGATACGTCAAAGCGACAGAATGAAAACGTTCAAAATTCTGGTGCAATAAAAACACATTCAAATTTTATGTACATTTGCAGGTTTTTATAAAAAGATGTAAAATGCAGGATATTAGAAATATAGCTATCATTGCCCATGTCGATCACGGCAAAACCACGCTGGTGGATCGCTTTTTGCATCAGGCACACCTGTTCCGCGATAACCAGCAGGTGCAGGATCTGGTGCTCGATAACAACGACCTCGAGCGCGAAAGAGGTATCACCATCCTTTCCAAAAATGTGTCTGTACGCTATAAAGGGGTGAAAATTAACATTATTGACACGCCGGGCCACAGCGACTTCGGTGGCGAGGTGGAGCGTGTGCTCAACATGGCCGACGGCGTGCTGCTGGTGGTGGACGCCTTTGAGGGCCCCATGCCGCAAACCCGCTTCGTAACACAGAAGGCTATCGAACTGGGCCTCAAGCCTATCGTGGTCATCAACAAGGTGGACAAACCCAACTGCCAGCCCGAACTGGCCCAAGAGGCTGTCTTCGAGCTGATGTTCAACCTCGGCGCCACCGACGACCAGCTCGACTTCCCCACCGTTTACGGCTCCGCTAAGAACGGCTGGATGGGTCCCGATTGGCAAACCCCGACAACTGATATCTCCTATCTGCTGGATACTATCGTGAAATATATCCCCGCGCCTAAGGCCGACCCTGGCACCCTGCAGATGATGATCTCCTCATTGGATTTCTCTTCCTACGTGGGACGTATCGCCGTGGGACGCGTGAAACGCGGCAGCATCAACTGGGGCCAGACGGTCTCCCTCGTCAAGAGAGACGGCTCTGTTCAACAGTCAAAGGTGAAGGAACTATATGTGTTTGAGGGACTTGGCAAAGAAAAAATCAAAACGCCGGTGGAGGCGGGTGAGATTTGCGCCGTCTTGGGTCTGGATGATTTCGAGATTGGCGACACCGTGGCCGACTTTGAGAATCCCGAGCAGCTGCCCCCCATCAAGGTGGATGAGCCTACTATGAGCATGCTCTTCACCATCAACAATTCGCCCTTCTTCGGCAAGGAGGGCAAATACGTCACCTCGCGTCACCTGCGCGACAGGCTTTTCGCTGAGTTGGAACGGAATCTTGCCATGCGCATCGAGGAAACCGACTCGCCCGACCGGCTCAACGTGTTCGGACGCGGCATCCTGCACCTCTCCATCCTCATCGAGACCATGCGTCGTGAGGGATATGAGCTTCAAGTGGGTCAGCCACAGGTGATTATCAAGGAGATTGACGGCCAGAAATGCGAGCCTATTGAGGAGCTTACCGTGCTGGTTCCGGAAGAGATGTCGTCGCGTGTCATCGACTACGTGTCGCGCCGGAAAGGGGAGATGCAGTCGATGGACACCCTCAACGACCGCGTGCACCTTACCTTCACCATCCCCTCCCGCGGATTGATAGGTTTGAGCAACCAGTTGCTGACGGCCACGGAGGGTGAGGCCATCGTGTCGCATCGTTTTATGGAATTCCAACCGTGGAAGGGAGAGATTCCAGGCCGTCACGCCGGCTCTCTGATTGCCATGGAGACGGGCCAAGCCTACGCCTACTCGATCAACAAACTGCAGGATCGCGGCCGCTTCTTCATTGAACCCAACGACCAAGTGTATGCCGGTCAGGTTATTGGCGAGCATATCCGTCAGGGCGACCTGGTGGTTAATGTGTGCAAGTCCAAGAAACTCTCCAATATGCGTGCTGCCGGCTCCGACGAGAAGCTCGTCCTTGCCCCGGCCATCAAATACTCGCTGGAACAGTACATGGAGTTCATCGCCAAAGACGAATACTTGGAAATCACGCCCCAGTCGTTGCGCCTGCGCAAGATCATCCTGGACGAACTGGAACGGAAACGCGCCGACAAGCGTGCGGGTGCCAACGAATAGCTGTGGGTATGCAAAGGGAGGAGTTTTACCAGCATCTGTGTGAGGAACTGCGCCAGAACCGTTCATTGTATCCGTATTACAAACTTACGGATGGTACGGTGCGGCAGCAGCTTTTCCGCAAGGCCTATTTCATGCAGCGGCTGGCGTATGTGGACCAGTATGTGGACATTTCCACAAGGCCGGTCATCTGGGATTGCGGGTGCGGGTACGGCTCCACATGCCTCTATCTGGCCATGAAGGGCCAGCCCACCTATGGCACCACACTGGAATTTTACGCCGATCAGATCGAACAACGGAAAGCCTTTTGGCGGGCATTCGGCGATGCCGACCTGTTTGATTACGAATACGCCAATGTTTTTGACCAGCAGGTGCCGGAAGAAAAATACGATTACATCATTCTTCAGGACACCCTGCATCATATTGAGCCCCTGGACCAGGCCTTGCGCATTTTTTACAAGGCATTGAAAAAGGGCGGGAAACTGATTTTGATAGAAGAGAATGGCGGATGCCTTATCAAGCGTGCCATGCTTTTCAAACAGCGGGGTTTCAAACGCATTGTCTCCGTGTATGATGAGGTTTTACAGAAGGAGGTCCTGATGGGCAACGAGAACATCCGCACGGAGCAGCAGTGGCGCAAGGCGTTCGATGGCACCGGCTTCCAACTGGTGGAGGACTCGGTGCGCTACATTCGTTGCCGTTTCCCATGGCGCTACGAGGAGGACAACACGAAGCAGATTATCGAGCAGGAACAACGGTTGGCCAAGAGTCGGGTGAAACGACATTACGCCTTCTTCGGGTTGAATATGGTGTTTGAAAAACCGTGACGGTTTCGCGTTTACATACAGTACAAACATGGAAAAGAAAGAGGATAGTAATCATATTCAACATCTTATCGATTATCTCTGGAATCGCTCTGCCCATCAGGTGGTGGTGCTGGCCGATGCCAATGTACAAGCCTTGTATCCGCACTACCTGTCGCCGTTGGCCGCCTCTTTCGACTGCCATACGATGGTGGTGCCTGCGGGAGAAGCCTCCAAAACGCTGGACCAGGCCGAAAAGATATGGCGTGAACTACTTGACAGACAGTATGGTAAAGATGTTGTCATGGTGAATTTCGGTGGCGGCATGATTTGCGACCTCGGAGGCTTTGTGGCTGCCACCTACAAACGGGGCGTGCGTTGTGTGAACGTTCCCACCACGTTGTTGGCCATGATTGATGCGGCATACGGAGGGAAAACGGGTGTCGATGTGGACCATGTCAAGAACTGCGTCGGCGTCATCCGCCAGCCCGACCTCGTGGTGCCCGCCGATGTGGCGTTTTTGCAGACACTGCCCGTGGAAGAACTGAAAAGCGGCTTCGGCGAATTGGTCAAGTATGCGGTGCTGTTTTCCGAAAACCTCTTCACGGAGTTGGAGTCTATGCCGGCCCTGACGGCAGCGCAGATACGGCCGGAGTGGATTGCGAAGTGCGTGTATTTCAAGGAGTCTGTAGTGGCATTGGATCCCGAAGACCGGAATGAGCGTCGGGTGCTGAACTTCGGGCACACCTACGGCCACGCCTGGGAGAGCTACTGCGCGGCCCTTGGCAGACCCGTGCCACACGGCGTGGCCGTGGCCATCGGCATGCTCTATGAGTCGCGGCGACTGGCACAGCTGGGGACGATGCCACAAGAGGATGCCCAACGCATTGAACGATTGGTGCGACGACATTTCAACGTGCCCGAATGGGATGAAACGGTTATGAAACAATTGAACCCCTATCTTTTTCAGGATAAGAAAAATGAGGCCGATAAGGTGGTTTTTGTGGAGATCCATCGCATTGGTGGGTTATTTTATAAGGAAGTATAGCAAGAGAAAGGATGTTTTTCTTACTTTTGCCTCTCAAAAAAGGATTATAACAAATACTGTATATGCTTAAAACAAAATCAGATATCGTACAAAATTGGCTGCCCCGCTATACAGGGATGCAGTTAGATGAGTTCGGGCAGTATATCCTGCTGACCAATTTTCAGGATTATTTGGAGAATTTCGCCGAACTGACCGGTGCGCAAATACGCGGAGAAGGCCATCCCATGAAAAGCGCCACATGGGAGAATATCACCATCATCAATTTCACGATGGGCAGTCCCAATGCAGCTACTATCATGGACCTTTTGTCGGCAGTTATGCCCAAGGCAGTTCTGTTTCTCGGCAAATGCGGCAGTCTGAAAGCCAATATCGGCATCGGCGAGCTGCTGCTGCCCATTGCCGGCATCCGGGGCGAGGGTACGTCATTGGACTATTTCCCGGAAGAGGTTCCCGCCCTGCCGGCCTTCAATCTCGAGAAGGCCATCTCCACCACCATCCGCGATTACGGTCTGGACTACTGGACGGGCACGGTCTATACCACTAACCGCCGCGTGTGGGAGCATGATGAGGATTTCAAGGAGTATCTGCGGGAAATTCGCGCCACCGCCGTGGATATGGAAACGGCCACCCTCTTCTCGGTAGGCTTCTACAACCGGATCCCGACCGGTGCGCTGCTGCTCATCTCCGACCAGCCGATGCTGCCGGATGGCATCAAAACCGAGAAATCCGACAAGTTAGTCAGCAAAAACTTCAGCATGCGCCATCTGCAAATCGGTATCGATTCCCTGAAGCAGTTGATTAATAAGGGGATAACCGTAAAACACCTGAAATACGACTATTACGAATAGAAGCGTCAGAAGTTCGTTACGGACGTGATGACACCATTGATGAAATCGATGTGGAATACTTTGTGCTCCAAGCCGTTGGTGATGCATAACAGGGGTGCGCGCAGCGTGCTGTTGTAGCGTCCTGCCTGCTCCACCACCGACTGGGTGAGTTTCACCTGCGGGGCCTTGCACTCCACCACCAGATAGGGTTTCAGGTTGTTGTCAAAAGCCACTAAATCATAACGTTGTGTCATGCCATTCACCGTGACGGCATGTTCTACGGAGAGGTGTGATAGAGGGAATCCTTTGATGTTCAGCAGATAAAGGATGAAAATTTGGCGCACCTTCTCTTCGGGTGTCATGGTCACCCATTTTTTGCGAACGGGGTCGAAAATTTCCGGTTTGTCCGCGCCATCCCGTTGTTTCAAAGTGTATGTCATCAGCCTAATTTCGCTTTGTAGGAGGCGTAATCTCCCGGTTGTGCCAACAGTTCAAAGTCGCCGTCCAAATGGATCATGCCGATGGCGGGGTGGCTCACCCCGTTGAAGAAGGTGGTTTTCACCATGGTATAGTGTATCATATCGTCGAACACGATGCGGTCGCCGACTTCCAACGGCTCGTCGAAGGCAAAGTCGCCCATGCCGATGTAATCACCTGCCAGGCAGGAACATCCGCCCAAACGATAGACGAACTTGTCGCCCTCGGTGGGCTCGTGCGCCCCGAGCACGGTCGGCTTGTAGGGCATCTCCAGGCAGTCGGGCATGTGGCAGGCGAAGGAGATGTTGAGCATCGCGATTTTAATGCCCTTGTTCACTACGATGTCCTCCACGGTGGAGGTGAGCACGCCGGTTTGCCAGCCCACGGCCTCGCCCGGTTCCAGGATCACGTCCTCTAAATTCGGGTAGCGGCTTCTGAAATCCTTCAGCAACTGGATGAGGTGGGGGATGTTGTAATCCTTTCGGGTGATGTGATGCCCGCCGCCGAAATTCACCCATTTGCACTGCCGGATGTGGTTGGAAAAACGTTTCTCGAAGGCTTCCAAGCAATGCTCCAAGGCATAGCTGTCGTTCTCGCACAGCACATGAAAGTGCAGACCTTCAATGCCCTCAGGCAATGTTTCCGGTAGGTCTTCGGCCAAGATGCCTAAGCGCGAGCCTGGCAGGGCTGGGTTGTAGAGGTCGGTCTCGATTTCCGAGTATTCCGGGTTCACGCGCAACCCGAAACTCACCTTCTTCGGACTGTTCAGTGCGGTTTCCTTATACTTGTCCCACTGACTCAACGAGTTGAACGTCAGATGGCTGCTATAGATGAGCAGTTGCGGAAACTCGTGTTCCAGATAGACGGGGGCATAGGTGTGTGCGTCGCAGCACATTTCCTCCGAGATGAGGCGCGCCTCGTGGAGCGAGGAGGCCGTGGCACCCGCCAGGTACTGCTTGACCAGCGGGAAGGAGTGCCAAAACGAGTATCCCTTCAGGGCGCAGATGATGGAGACATTGGCTTCCTGCTGTACGAGGTTCAGCAGCTGCAGATTGGCCAACAGGGCCTCTTCCGAGAGGATGTAACAGGGGGAGGGGAGGGAGTCGTAATTCATAATATTGATCTTTTGTTATCTTGCTCATAATTAGGATGCAAAAATACTCTTTTTCTGAAATACAAAATACTTGGCAAAAAGGGGAGCATCTCCCGACCCCCATTATTGTGCATAATACATTATGAATTAACATGATAACCGCCATGTCGTTTGCTGCCGACGTATTTGACGAGCTTGCGCTTGCGGAGCTCGGAAAGGCAGCGCTCGACCGTGCTCAGCGAAATCTCAGTCTGGGCGACAATATCCGTGGTGTTGCAGCCCGGATTCGCCTGAATGCAGGAATGAACCATATCGAGCTTCTGTTGCGGAGGGACAACGGGCTTCCGTTTGTAATTCGACTGAGGCCTTCGCTTCGGAACTTGTTCCCCTCCTGTTTGGGCCTTGTATCGTTGAAGACCCTCGGCAACCTGGTCGGCGATCGAATCGCTGTTCTTGGAATCCAACGTGAACGAGAGCGGCTGCTTCGTCCACGGCATCTTTTTCAGGAACACTTCGCTGCCGTTGCACGACCAAATGTACTGATACGGAATCAAAACGGCGGGCGAAATGCGGACAAATTCTTCTTCCCCAAATAGTTGCACAAGGTGTTTCATAGAACCGAGCCGTGTGAACCAACTGTCATACACCGTATAGATGCGGGTAAAGTTCCCGTCCTGAACACAATAGTATATGTCGTCTTTAGGAATCATAAGCAGGTTGCTCTCGTGGTCTATGACATCCACCATTTGGGTGTCACGATAGACCACCTGCACCTCCGCATCCAAGGCTTTTCGCAGTTCCTGCCGCTCCCGGAACATATACGGGAAGAAGTTGAAGGCCAAGTCACGTGCAGTAACAATCATCAAATGATGTAAAAAAAACCTGAAAAGACCCCATTGCTCCATAGCAGCAGCACAACAATATTTCATAAATGGCCAGGCGATAGCCATCTCAATCAATCCAGCCACAATGGAGACGAAGACCACCACCACCCAATAGACAACTGGATGCTTCTTACGAAGTAGCGGGTAAAGCAGAAAATAGTTGGCATATATGCTGGTCAGTAGTAGCAGCCCTGCAAGCACCTCTTTGATAGCACTTCCCGCATAAGGACGAAGTTGGGAGTAATTGGCAAAGAAGTAGAGCACTATGGCACAGAATAAGATGTTCAGTAAAACAACAATGAGGGTTCTTCGATGTTTCATAATCGGACTTCGATATTTGTTCATTATTATGCTTCTTGTTTTTCGGATCTGAAAGTCACTGCAAAAATAGTGAATTAATCCAAACAAAGCCCTAAAAACAGCTCCATTCCCTCACCGAAAAGCCCTCTAAATCCCTCACAACAGCACAAAAATCTGGTGTTTACATAAAATGTTGAAAATCAGTTCTCACACCCACCTAAATATAAGCTCAAGAACAGCAAACCGGCCATTTTTTTGCCGTGAGGGAACATATTTTTGCTGTGAAGGATATAAAAGTGTTGCAAAAGATTGTATCTTTGCCATCAAAAAACTTATAAAATTGAATGATTCCGTCATGAAGAAGTTGTTTTTTATCCAATGGTTGATGTTGATTTCAATTCTGACTGTTGTGGCACAGGTACCCACTCTTCCCTACACGGCCACTTTTTCTACGTCAGAAGGTTGGGTGCTGAACAATGGTGCTGCTCAGAATTACTGGATATTAGGCACCTCTGGCAGTAACAATGCACTCCTTGTGACCGACAACGACACTACACCCACCTATTCCTACACCCGGAGTAATGTTGCTGCCGAAAAGTCCTTTGTAGTCGGGGATGCTGACAAAATCATTGTCTCTTTCGACTTGAATTGTGGCGGCAAATACAACAAAGACTTTCTGAAGATGTTTCTGGCGCCTCCTTCTCAGACCTACGAGGGTGGAATCGCCTACTCGTGGGGTGTCAGTACGAATTCCCTTTATGCAGCCAACTTCAGCGACCACTTCGATATGACCAACACGCCAAACTATCCTTATATTATCAATTTGACAGGTGGCAAAACTATCCATTTGGACGTTCGGATGAACAATCCGATTGACAATCCCGATACCAATTCGATCGCCAAATTGGTTTTCGGATGGGTTAATGACTACGGCAGCACCTACGATCATGGAATGCCGCCCGCACCTACCATCACCAATTTGCGTCTGAAAAAAGAGACGTGTACTCCTCTTACCGGATTGTCCGTCTTCAACATCCACAGTCATTCAGTAGAGTTGTCATGGAATATGCCTGATGGTGGCGCTTCTAACTATATTGTCCAATATGCTAAAGATGGACAGAATTGGGACGATGCCTATATCACCACCGTGAACGTGCAGGACACGTCTGTGACGCTAACCGGTTTGCAGTCTATAACGAAATATTGGGTAAGGGTGGCACGCAATTGCGGCAGCGATACCAGCGTTTGGATCAAACAATCGTTCACCACATCTTGCGACTATATTGACACCTTGCCTTTCTTCTGCGATTTTTCTGTTCTTCCAAGTGGCAACATACAGATTCCTGCTTGTTGGGAAAGGGGTTCGGAAAGCTCTTGGGATCCTTATGTCAGCTCTGGTGCTTTATATCTTTTTGGGGCCAACACCATTTCCATGCCGCACTTGAACAGACAGACGATTAATATGGCTATGACAGAGGTCTCTTTCTATGCAAAAAGCGCGGACAACAATGACATATTGATAGTTGGTGTGATGACTGATGCCAGCGAAGACTCCACGTTTGTGGCTGTGGATACGCTGAACCTGACCACCACTTTCAGACACTATTCGGTTCCGTTGGGCAGTTACACTGGAATTGGCGATAGGGTCTCCTTCAAAAGTATTGACTATAGCGATATATATGTTGATGATGTGTGTCTCGACTCCATTCTTTCATGCCAAAGACCCTTCGAGCAGATTTCTTCCAATCCTACGCTTAGCAGTGTGGACTTGAGTTGGACGGGAACAGAATCATCTTATAACCTTTACTATCGAATCAAGGGGGACAGTGCTTTTACGGTTGTGCCGAACGTGTCGTTGGGTAACAACGGTGTTTACACATTGTCAGGACTGGCCTCGAGTACGATTTACCAATGGTATGTGGCGGCTCGGTGCAATGACGGCACCGAAGCGGCAAGCCACGAACTCAGCATTTTTGCCACACTTTGTGATCCAATTGTTGAGCTTCCCGTGACTTGGGACTTTGAATACTATAACAATGAAACCATGTTACCTGTATGTTGGGAAACATTGTCCGAATCTTCTGCCATTAGGATAGACGAGTCTCACAGTGGTACACACGTGCTGAGGCTGTACTACGAAAATAACGGATCAAATATTATCATACTCCCAAAAGTGGAGAACAATCTCTATCCAATTGATAATCTGCAGATAAGGTTCTATGCCAAGAATATGGGAACTTATAGCGATTGGCATGTTCAGGTCATCGGTGGGCTGATTACGAATCCAGAGTACAGTTCCACCTTTATTCCTAACGACACAATTAATGTGATTGGTGCGGCAGGCGGAAGTTTCCAAGAATACACGCTTCGAGTGGCGGATTATTCTTGGTCGAACGGTTATCCCGCCATAAAGTTTGTGAAAGTTGCTGGCCCAATGTGGCTTCTCATTGATGACCTGACATTAGAGGCTGTTGATACCGCAATTCTCCCAGTGCGCCCCTCCGTAATGGCTGTTGACGCAAACTCTATCGGACAGACAACCGCGACGCTAAACGCCACCATCAATAACCCGGGCAACTTGCCTGTCTCTGCTGCGGGGTTTGAATGGAAGAATATCTCGGAAAATGCGTTTACGCCGATTGATTGTTCCGTCTCGAATAACGCTTTTATGACCGAACTGACCAATTTAACCGCAAATACAACATACGCCTACAGGGCATTCATCACTTACTTTGGTATAACCGATTACAGTGAGGAAACTATCTTTGCCACCTTGCCCGATGATAATGACACTGTCCATGTTGACGAGTATTTGCCCAGCAGCATCAAGCTGTATCCCAATCCAGCAAATAAGTATGTTGATATACAATGTACAATAAACAATGTACAATTGGAGAGTGTTGAGGTGATAGATGTTTACGGCAAGGTAGTCCATGCCATTGTAAGAGCGAATAATCATTTGCCCCTGCGGACTCGCATCAACGTTTCGGGATTGGCCGGTGGCATCTATTTTGTGCGTGTGACTACCGATAAAGGCATGGTGATAAAGAAATTTGTGAAGAAATAACTCTGTTTACAAGTAAATAAAGATTCGCTATGAAAAAGTCTCGTATAATATGGTGCTTGGTTTTAATAGCCACATTGTCTCTGCCGACAGAAAAACTGGCGGCGCAATTTTCTTGTCCTCCCGTAAGTGGCATCACATTGTCGTCGGTGACGGAGCACACGGCAGAAATCACCTGGACAGCCGGTGGAAACGAGACACAGTGGCTGTATTTAATTGTGGAAGGAGATTCCACCAGTCCGTCGGTTTCGAATGACGCGTGGATGCTAACCACATCCGACACGCTATATCTTGACTCGCTTTCTGAAGGTCTTTTTTATAGGATTTGGGTCAAAGCACAATGTGATTCAAGTACCGTGAGTGCTCCCAGCCATGTCGATTTATGGACGGATTGCCACGGCATTTCCTCCTTCCCGTACGTCGAGGATTTCAACAACCCTGAACTTGGTTATTATCACGTTACACCTAGTTCAGGAAAGCTTCCGCATTGTTGGATTAATCAACAGTATGCGCAATACCTTGGCAGCAGCGGGATTCTGCGTTTTTTTACTAGCCAAAGTTTGCGGTTTGAGATTCTCCCACGACTGGCAGACAATGTACCGATCTCACACCTCAAAATGACTTTTTCATACCGAAACCCGTATAATGACCCGCCTTCCACCTTATTCATTGGTGTTATGGATGATCCTTTCGACATCTCCACGTTTGTGCCCTTGGATTCAGCCACCACTCCATACAACAACTGGGGATGGCATCAAAAAGAGGTGTTGTTCGAAAATTATACGGGAAACGGACGGTATATTGCCATGAAATATCACCCCTATAGTGTCAATTATTTTGATGTGGACAATCTTGTCTTGGACATGGTTTACAATTGCCACGATCCTTATAACGTAATGGCTACCAGCATTTCACCGGGCACTGCTTTTATCACATGGGACGATGAGGTAGGGGAAGATGAATGGGAGGTTGCCATTGTGCCCGACTACTACACGGAGCCGGACAGCAGCCAAATTGTTACTGTACACCAGAGTGAGTACCATGCCACGAACATCAATGACACCAACCTTGTCTTTTTCGTGCGCACCCACTGTTCCAACGGCTGGGGCTACAGCGATTGGGTATCCATACCCGTAACCTCTTTTGCTTATCAGCCTGCCACGGTTCCCTACTCTCATAATTTCGAAACTGGGAACGAGAATGCTGCGTGGCGGATGGAAACAGGAAATCCCGCAAGTCGGTGGCAAATCGGCATTCCTAACGGTTACAGCGATTCATTGCTCTTTGTCACCAACAATGGCACGGATGCCTCCTACGGCAGCACAATGGCCGAGGCCTGGGCGTACCGGGACTTTCTGTTAAGCGGCGCCACCGAGTACGAGTTCAAGTTCAAATGGCTGTGTAACGGGCATTCCTCATACGCTTACATGCAGGCGCTGGTCGGCCCTCCAGCTCCAATACCCGCTTTCACCTATTTCACCGACATTTTTTATCCTGAAAGATCGGTTACAATTGGGAATTATGCGCTTCAGAATGATTGGCAAACGGCACGTTACGTATTGGGAAGCGAAAACGACAACACCGTACAACGTCTCTACTTCCGGTGGCGTAACGCATATAATTCGGTGTATCTGCCTGGTGCGATTATCGATCATGTGGAGATTATCCCATACCACTGCGTCCGACCGTCCAATCTTACACTGGATTTTGTGGACGATCACGATGCTATCATCTCTTTTTCCCCTACTTTGAATGAAATATCCACTTGGGAGTATGTTGTTTTGGAAGGCGACAGTTTCCCGGATGACACCCTCCCTGTCCTCACCACTTCATATACGTCTGTTTATCTCTCCGGGCTGTCTGAAAAAACCTCCTACACGCTCTATATTCGCGGTGTCTGCAGCAATGGAAGTCACTCCTCCTGGGCTGAATTCAAGTTCAAGACGAAATGTTCCCCACTTGTTCTGCCATACGTAGAGACCTTCGACGTGACGGGCGACAGCAAGTTTGAGTGTTGGTCATTTCCCGCCCCCGAGACAGGCATGCAAAGACCATCCATCTATAAACCGACTCATGATTGGGAAGTGGACACCAATCCTGTTCTCCGGTTTTCGGGCATTGGCCACAACCATGCGTTGGCTATCCTTCCAGAAATGCCTTCCAATTATTCTCTCAACAGCCTGCGATTATCATTTTTAATACGAACGAATACTGACAACATCCACTTGATTGTGGGAGTGATGTCTGATCCAGATGATTTCTCTACTTTTTCCCCAGTGGACACTGTTCAAACAGTCGAGCCATTTTATATTGACCGAAAAGAGGTTTACTTTGACCAATACCAGGGGTCGGGTACTTATATTGCCATTCTCTCCGATTATGTTGGAGACAACACTTGCCATCTCGATGTTGACGATCTGGTATTGGAAATAGCACCCACGTGTCTTGCCCCATCCGGATTAAAGGCAATCAATATGGGCCAAAACTCAGTAACGCTGTTGTGGACACCTGCCAATAACGAGCAAGCCTGGGAAATCGCGTACGGCACGGATGATTTCAATCCAGATTCAACGGTGAACATCTATTTGGTCAATACGAACCCATTCACGCTGGCGGGGCTTACCGACGGAACTTTCTACGGTTTCTATGTGCGGGCGTTGTGCTCTTCAGGGGAATACAGCGAATGGAGTCAGCTCGGTTACGCATTCACTCGTTGCGCCCCGATTTCAGTGGACGGTCAGCCATACCAGGAGTCTTTCGACAGCTATACAACAGGGATTTCCGCATCAGCTTACTCCCCTATAGAATACCCCTATATCTCGTACCCGGCTTGCTGGTCGTTACTTAATCTCCATGCCCTTGTCGGTTATCCTGACGGGACTCTTCCCGCTGCGTTTTTATCCAATAGGAACACTTTAATTGTTTATGGCAACAGTTTGCACCTCGTAAACAGCAAAGTCACGCCGCTGTATGCGGTTCTTCCTGAATTTGTTGAGCATCTCCGCTTTTTGAAGCTGACCTTCTCCTACAAATACTCGCCCCAGAGGCCCCACCTTTCAGTAGGATATATGACCGATCCCTCTGATGGGAGCACATATCATGAAGTACAATTCTGTACGAGTTCGAACTCAAACAATTTCACGACCCTGACCATCAACTACAGTATGCTTGGCCTTAATCCTGACAGTAACTATTACATTGCGTTCCGGGCGTATGATTCCGTCTCTGGCTGGATGAATGCTGCCATTGAGAATGTGAAGGTAGAGCTTATCCCAAATGCCTTTCCGGCACCCACGCAGTTGAATGTCAGCGATATCACCACGCACTCGGCTGTGCTGGATTGGACCAACGGAAATGACGAGAACCGATGGGTAGTACAGTACAGACCCGCCACTAACCCCGATTGGACTGACAGTGTGGTGGTTTTCTCACATCCGGTCTTCCTTGACAGTCTGGTAGCCAACACGACATACGATGTCCGGGTGAAATCGATTTATGGGAATAGCCACACCATGAGCAGTGCCCACACCGCCACGGCATTCACCACGCTCGATGACACCACTTCGGTGCCCGATTACGACGACTTCGGCCAGCACGTCGCCATCCGACCCAATCCTGCCATGCAATATATCGACGTGGTTTTGGATGAGGATCCGGTGCCTTGCCTGATTGAGTTGTATGACAGCCAAAGCCGGAAGGTCGGAGAGATGTCTATGGAGGGAAAGAGTGCGAGAATACCTCTTGGGCATCTTGCTTCAGGCGTTTATTTTGTTCAAATAAAGGGTGATAATATCAGGGTTACCAAAAAATTGATAAAAGAATAGTTTTTTACTATCAAAAATAGTACACGTACCGAAACAGACAATTATGAGAAAAGCATTGACATTCTTTGTGATTTTTATTCTTTTCGTTCTGTCTTCTGTTGCCCAGAAAACGACTACGAACGGTCCAAAAACTGAAATTGGCGACGACTCTCGTGTCGCCTTGATGTCCGAGGATGACAAGAATCTCTATTTTTGTTCCACCGACAAAGGTTTTGATGGCAGTTATGGTGACATGTACATCACTGTATATGACAAAGAAAAGAGTTCTGTGGTAAGAGAGCATGAAATAGATGAAGATCTTCTGTTCAGAACCGCTTATATGCAAGATGACAATGTAGTGCTGTTGGGCTACATATACAATAAAAAATCGAAAAGTGTGGATTACTTCCAGAGCACATTTCCTGTTATGGAGCAAACACCCCGTAAATTTGTCAAAACGGTTGCCTATAGCGTCCCGGCGGAAAATGCCACCTTGGTATATGCAAACATCGTATGGTCGCCCGATCGCACGAAAATGGCATTTGTAACCTATACCCGTCCCAAAAGCAGCGGATCAAAACAATATTCGATTGATGTGAAGGTGTGCTCCACTGATGGAACTGAACTTATGAAGACACATCGGCAAATGAATACTCCTTCACCCAAATGGAGAGAAGTTTTATGTTTGACTAATAACGCTACTGTTTACATTAAAGAGCATCATGATTCCAAAGTCAGCCTTGACGATGGGGTTGGTGTGGAAATCAAGGGTGAAGATATTAACTATCGATTCTTGACAATTACTTCCAATGGCGTATTTGCACCAACAATAAAAACAGATATTCAGATGAACCAACCGATGGCGTCCATAACGCCTAAAGGTAACTTGTTCCTGTTTAGCGAGACCCCGACAGGTGTGTCAACTCTTGAACTAAGCCAAGAGGGAGAACTTTCCTATCTCAACAAATTCGATATGGAACTTCCAAAAGCACCCGAAGGCATTACGTATGAAGACATATTTCAAGAATATAAAGAGGCGTTCACGCTATTCCCTATACAAATCCTGCCTTTAAGTGATGGACGAACTGTCGTGTTAGGTTCACAACATAAATTCAATTTGTTCCAAAACTTTGTTTTATTCTTATTTGACGACAAAGGGGAAATGACCACCTATATGCTGCCTTTCGCCAATCTAATAGAGAGTTATGCTCTGATGTATAACAATGCCTTGGTAGAATGGGATGGAGAAGTTTGGCTGATATACAATGGAAATAAAGCCAATTACGGTCCCCATAAAACAAATCAATGGAAAACAATGAAAAAAATCGAGGAAAACTGTTTTGTTATGGTAAAAATAGACGATGATTCGAATTTCAATCCAGTAGTTATACACACACCTCTTAACTACAATATAAATAGGGAATATTTAATGAGAATCATGCACGTTTCTGAAGATGCCGTATACTATTTGAAACATTACAATGGGGACAATCGAATAGAAAAAATCACAAAATAAGGCGAAATAATATCTCCGCGTATAACGCGTGTTTATTCATCATTCTGCATTCATAATTAAAAAACGGGGATATAGAATTTGACCCAGAGAGACAAATACGACGGGCGCTAACTCCCCTTCTGATTTTCAGAAGGGGTGCCCGAAGGGCGGGGTAGTTAATATGAGAGATTGGCCGTTAGGCCATCCTTAGTGCCATATTCGCCGTACTTTGGGTCATAATCTGACAGATTTTTGTTCGAAGAAAGATTCCGGACATAGCGATCTTTGATTCCGATGCTGTTAATGGTGGTTGTTTCTTTTATAAAGTATTATAATTCTTTATGTTACTACCCCGGCCTGCGGCCACCCCTTCTTAAAAAAGAAGGGGAGTTATGGGATGTCCGCACGGGTGTGCGGACTAAGAAAATAATGTGCATCTGATCATAAAAAGATTGCAACTGCACATGTAATCTGCTATGACAAGTGTTAATCCGTAATAACCAAAAAAACTACAGGTCAACATCTATATCATTGCCTTAAAAAACGGGGAACCCTTTCGAGTCCCCCGTTTGGTTTCAAGTTTCAAGTCTCAAGTCCCTATTTGTGGTTCTCCTTGAACATCTTGAGACGCTCCTCCAGCATGGGGAACTGGCGGCGCGGGGTCAGGGAGACGCAGGCGCGGAGCCCTTCGCCGCGCTCGCTGCCGCAGGTCGTCAGCGAGATGGCACTGATGCCGTAGTACAGGAATTCGCGCAAGAGCTCGTCGCTGGTCATGCCGGGGTAGGCCACCGTAAAGTAGAAGCCGTCGGCCAGATCCTTGTCGCCATCCTTATCGTACACGATTTTAAAGCCGTTGTCGGTGAAGAGCTTCTTCATGATGGCAGCCTTCTCACCATACTCCTTCACATCGTCGATGTAGTTGTAGGTGCCGTCGTTGCAGGCCTTGAGGATGGCGGCCATCGCGTATTGCGCGGAGTGGGCCACGCCGGAGCTGATGGCATACACGGTGCCGTAGATGATGGCGCGTCCGAGCTTGGCGTTGTTGAAGTAGGGCACAAGGTCGGGGAACTCGCGGTTGTACATCTTGTTGGAGAGGATGAGCAGGGCGATGCGCTCGCCGGCGTAGCTGAAGGCCTTGGAGCCGGAGATCATCAGCGCGTAATTGTCGGTGTATTTGCCGACGGAGGGCTGGAAGGGCGGCACACCGGGCGTGGAGATGTTGTGACGGAAGTCCATACCGAAATAGGCGAGGTCTTCGAGCACGAACACATCGTACTGGTTGGCGAGTTCGCCGATGATTTGGAGTTCCTCTTCGGTAAAGCAGATCCAGGAGGGGTTGTTGGGGTTGGAGTAGATGATGGTGTGGATGTGTCCCTGCTGGAGGTAGCTTTCCAGTTTGGCGCGCAGTTTCTGGCCGCGGTGCTCATACACGTCGAAGGTCTCATATTTGAGGCCGAGCACGCGGTGCTGCTGTTTCTGGACAGGGAAGCCCGGGTCGATGAAGAGCGTCGTGTCGCGTTCCTTGCGGGCGCGCACGAAGGTCATAAAGGAGGCCATGCCGGCCATCATGGAGCCCACGGTGGGGATGCAGTTCTCGGGGTTCACTTCCAGGTCGATGAAGTTCTTGACGAAGCGGGCGGCCTCCCTTTTGATGTCGGGAATGCCCTCAATGTCGGGGTAGATGGCGGCAACGCCGTTTTTCAGGGCTTGGATTTGTGCTTCCACGCCTACGTGGCAGGGGGGCAGGCCGGGAATGCCCATCTCCATGCGGATGAACTCCATGCCGGAGGCCTTTTCGATTTCGTTGATCAGACGTTTTACCTCGCGGATGGAGGCTTTTCCTACGGATGCAAGACCACTGTCGGCGACGATTTTATCGACGATTTCAGCGGGAATGGGTGTGTTTTTCATTATAATGTATTAATTTGTTGTGATATAACTTATGTAATTGTGTTGCCGCAAAGATACAAAAAAAAGGGCAACCATACGGTTGCCCTTTTCCGTTATGGAAAAGAAATGATTATCTTCTCTTCTTGCCAGAGTTAACCATGGAGTTGGTGGCATCGCTTTCAGCTTTGTCGATAGCGGCGTTGGCCACATTCTCGGCAGCAGACTGAGCGTGTTCCTTCACGGTCTGTTTTTTGGCGGTAGTTTTGGCGGGAGCGGGAGCAGCCTCTTGAACAGGAGCTTCTTCAGCCACAACAGCCTCTTCCTCAACGGGAGCTACAACTTCTTCCACAACCGTGGTGTCGGTAGCTTGATCGTTTTTGGCGTTTTTGTTACCGCAAGCCACGAAGAGACCTGCGCAAAGAGCTAATAAAAATAATTTTTTCATTGTTATAAGAATTTAAGGGTTTGTCGGTAAAAATTATTTGGCAGGTTCGTAGGTGATGGTGAAGGTGTTCTGAGCCTTTGCAGGATTCTCGTCATCATTTCTGGTGTAGATGAGAATCAGCTGGTCTTTGTCACATGCGGAGATGGAGCATTTCTCGACTTCCTCGTCAAAGGCGGTGAAATCGTCGTTGTATTCCCAAGGCATTTGGAAATAGAGCATAGAGTTATCCTCATCAACTCTGTAGGAGGTGGTGACGGTTTGCGTGTAAGCACCTTCTTCAGGAACAAGGGTACCCGGGTTGATGGTTTCCACACCATTTTCGCCGAAGATGACGATATCATCTTTCTCATAGGAATAGAAGTAACCGGTTTGGTGCTCATAGTCGCCGTTAGCGAAGAGCTCATCCAAGCTGACACCGGATTCCAGCTGATAGGCGGGAACGGATTTCACAGATACCATTTGCCAACCCTTGGTAGCGTTCTGCAGATAGTAAGCGTGATTTTTCTCAACGGGGTTACAAGCGTTGAACAAAACTAAGGCAGCAACTGCCATTACAAATAATGCTTTTTTCATTTTTTTGATGATTTAAGTTGTTAAATGTGTTTACGAAAATTGCCTATTTAATCAGGTCGCAAAAATATACTTTTTTCTAATACGTGTATCTTAAAAAAACTAAAATTTTTCATCGTTGAAAAAAAACCGTTTTGAAGAGGAAAAAATCTGAAAAAAAATTGTACTTTTACCGCCAATTGGAAAATTGGCATAATGACGGGTTTTGGTTTGTGGGGTGGAGTAGGCCAAAGGGGATGGGAGCGTGCCGGACGGATGGTGGGATGGAACGTGTTTTACTTTGTAAGTGATTGATTTTAATCGAAATATAATATAAATCTAATTCATTAAACATTAAAAATTACAACAGTTATTATGAAAAAGCTAATCGCCTTACTTACCGTTTTCGGTTTCTTAACCATCGGTATCGCAAACACAGCATTTGCCCAAAATCAGAAAAAAACTGACGAGGCCGCTACCGAACAGGTGGCTGAAACCCCTGAAGCCGCTCCCGCCGCACAGGCTGAATTGTCGGTGGACCCCGACGAAGCCGTCAGCCAGGGCCTGCACTACACCCTCAAGGAGAAATTCATCCAGGGTGGTGCCACGTTCATGACCCCGGTGCTCATCTGCTTGATCCTCGGTCTCGCTTTCGTGATTGAACGTATATTCTACCTCAACCTCGCTTCCGTGAATTCCCAGAAACTTCTCCAGAAAGTGGAAGACGCTATCAAGACCGGTGGTGTAGAGAAGGCTAAGGAACTCTGCCGCGACACCAAAGGACCCCTCGCCGCTGTCTTCTATCAGGGCCTCGACCGCTATGACGAAGGTCTCGACTCCGTTGAGAAAGCCCTCGTCTCCTACGGTGGCGTCCAAATGGCCAAGCTGGAAACCAACCTCACCTGGATCAACCTGTTCATCGCCCTGTCTCCTTCCCTCGGTTTCTTCGGCACGGTGATCGGCATGGTGCAGGCATTCGATGACATCGAGCGCGCCGGCGATATCTCACCGACCATTGTGGCTGGCGGTATGAAAGTGGCCCTTTTGACCACCGTCTTCGGTTTGATCTCCGCTATGATTCTCCAAGTGTTCTACAACTACATACTCACCAAGATTGACGCCATCGTCAACGACATGGAAGATGCCACCATCTCCTTCATGGATATTCTGGTGAAAAACAAATAAAACAATAATATTATATATACAATAATTTATTGACTTCAAAACACTTTTGTGATGAATTATAAGATTGTAAAATATATAACCTTTGCTGTCGCAATAATTGGTATTCTGCTTGCGTGCTGGTTCTCGTATGTTGCCTTTGACAACGACAAGAAAGACAGCTACTTCCAAGTGCAGAAAATCGAGCAGCAGAATCCGGCCATGCTGGCGGATTTCCAGGCAGCAACCCCTGAGAACCTCCCCGAGGTGGTCACCAAGTACCAAAAGGAAATGGGTGACTACAACAAAGAACTGAATGAGAAACAGTTGCAAAAGGATATTCTTTATACCTACCTTCAGGATCTGAAAGGCCTGGATGAGAACAACTTCGAAGCCTATAAGGCCAATTTCCCGAAACGCGCGGAAGGCCTCTTCGCCCGCTGCGACAAGAAGCAGGAATATGTGGACGGCTTCAACAAGGTCAATTCCTTCAAGGATCTGGAATCCTATATCAACAAGATGGACAAGGAATATTCCGCTATGAAGCAGGATTATCTTGTAGGTCGTGAATACTACAAGGCTGCCAACAGCCTGATTGCCAAGGCCGACATGATAAACGCTTCCGCTTCCGCCACCAAGAAGGCCAACGATCTTCAGGCCCTGAAAGACGATTTGAAGAGCTTCAAGTCCAGTGCATCCCTCCAGAGCTGGTTCGTCGGTATCGGCTATCTGCTTGGTATCGTCACCCTGCTGCTGATGCTGTGGTTCGGCCTCGTGAAGGTGGTCAAGAACATCAAGACCTCCTACAAGCTCCTCATCGTGCTTATCGCCTTCGTTGTGGTGGTCTTCATCGGCTATCTCATTGGTTCGCCCGTGTTGAGCCCGTCCGCCCTCAAGTTCGGCATGTCCGTGTCCGGCTACAAGATGGTCAACGCCGCCGCGTTCACCCTTTATGTTTGTTTGTTGTGCGCCATCCTGGCTATCATTGTCACAGCTGTCATGAGCGCCATTAAAAATAGAAAATAAAATGGCAAAGAGAAAAACACCAGGTTTAAATACAGGCTCAATGTCAGATATTTCCTTTCTGCTGTTGACCTTCTTCTTGCTGACCTCCTCCATCAACACCGAGCAGGGTATCCCTCGTAAGCTCCCGCCTCCAAAAGCGGACGACGCCAAGGAGCAACAGGTGGATATCAACCGGCGTAACGTGCTGAACGTGCTGGTCAACTTCCGTGACGAGATCTCCGTCAACGGTGAGGTGATGATGGTTTCTGAACTGAAGGACAAGGCCAAGGAGTTTTTCGCCAACCCGACCAACGACCCCTCCCTTCCGGAGAAAGTCAACAAGCCCATTGACGGCATTGGCGACTTCCCGGTGTCGAAGGGCGTTGTCTCCCTGACCAACGACCAAGGCACGAGCTACAACATGTACGTGCAGGTTCAGAACGAATTGCAGCGGGCTGTGAACGAGCTGCGCGACGAGACTGCCCTCCAGTATTTCGGGAAGAAGTTCTCCGCACTCGACTCCGCCGCCCAAAGAGCCGTAACATCGGCCATCCCGATGAGCATCTCCGAGGCCCCGCCGATGGACTACAGCAAATCCGGATCCAACTAACCCTTTAAACTACGGAACTATGGCTCGTTTTAAAAATAAAGAAAAGAAAGAGACTCCGGAACTCAACATGGGTTCCATGTCCGACATCATCTTCATGTTCCTGTTTTTCTTCATGGTGATCACTACCATGCGTGAGGCTACGCTGAAGGTGCATTTCACTCCGCCGTCCGCTACGGAAGTGCAGAAGCTGGAGAAGAAATCCCTCGTGGCCAACATCTACGTGGGCGCGCCTATCAGCAAGAACGAGAACACCCTCCCGCCGGGAGAGGTCTCCGTGCAGCTCAACGACCAGACCATCAAGGCTGAAGACCTGGTGGCCGACGTGCGCGACTTCATCGGTACCGAAAAGGAGTCCCGCGATGCACAGGACCGCGACCGTCTCACCTTCTCCCTCAAGGTGGACAAGGACGTGCAGATGCGCTACGTGAACACTATCAAGCAGGAGTTGCGTAAGAACAACGCCCTGAAAATCAATTATGCAGCTGGCAAAAAGTCCAACTAATATGCATACTTACAGGCAGGCCGACTATGTTCGGCCTGCCTGTTTTTTTTCGTAAAAAACAAACCTTAATTATAATTATTAACCAAACCCAAAAGATATGAAAAAATTTTACTTACTATTCATGATGGTATCCTTTACTGTTGCTCTGTTCGCACAGACGGCACGCCCGACGATGACAGTGCAGCAAGCAAAGAATCAAATGGTTACGGCAAAGTTTGATCCCAAGATGAGTGTGCCGAAGTTGATCAACAACGCGGTACCCACTCGCGGTACCTCCGCATTGGTTGCCTCTCCCGATTATATCGGAAGTACTTATCAGGAACAGCAGACCAACTACAACCAGCACAACAAGATTGCCGTGTTTCCCGACGGTACGGCTTCCGTAGTGTGGATGACCTCTCCGTATAATGGTCAGGCCACCCTGCGTGGTACAGGCTACAACTATTTCGATGGTACACAATGGATTAATGCGTATGATGATATCCAGCGCATTGAGAATGTGCGTACCGGATGGCCTTGCATTGCACCCGTGGGTACCAATGGCGAAATCGTCATCTCCCACAATGGTGATGATGCTCTTGTTATCAACGTTCGTCCGCAAAAGGGTACTGGCAACTGGACCCAAACCACCCTTCAAGGACCTTCAGTTTTAGACAGCAATGGAGCTAATCCCTCCACTGCTCTCTTATGGCCGGATGTGGCTACCAATGGTAACACCATTCACCTTGTTGCTGTGACAGAATCGAATGACGGCTATCTTTATGAGGGTATTAACCGCTGCCTGCTCTACTATCGTGGCACGTATGATGAGACCAGCAACACTATTACGTGGGAAAATCCGCGCAAAGTGTTCAATGTCACCCCGGAAATGTACACCTATTTCGGTGCCGACTGTTACACCATAGCGGCCAATGGCAACAATTTGGCTATTCTCTATCTGACCACTTGGTATGATGCCAGAATTTGGAAGAGTACAGACAATGGTGATAATTTCAACACGATTATGCTTTTTGACAATCCTATGGAGGATGATAATGCCAATCCGCAAAGTGTTGATACAAACCTGATTAATTATCTTCCTAAGGGTATTTCAACGATTGCTGTTGGTGCTGATGGTAAAGTTCATGCTGCTTTCGATTTGATGCGTATGCATTGGACGGACACTGCAGTACACTATTCTTGGTGGCCGAATTGGAATTATCAGCTTGTGTATTGGAATGAGGATATGCCTGTCTTTACCGGTCGTACAGCATTGGATATTGACACTTTGATGGCAAATGGATACGCCGTTTTTGATCTGGAGGATTTGGATGGCGACGACACGATCCGTGTTTACGATTTTAATACGTATGCTCAAAATATTCAAGGATCAAATATTTCTTATCCGCAATTAACGGTGGATGGTAATAATGTGTATTTGGTCTATCATGCTATGTATGAAGATCCATTCAAGGGAACCAATAATACGCAATGTCCTCAGTTGCACGGCATCTTTGGTACTCGCTCCACCGATGGAGGCCAGACATGGGACAATGGGGTTAGTTGGATTTCATACGGAAAATCCGTTTTTTATGTGGAGGATTGGACTACTGGTGCCCCCACCATTTTTATAGACAATGATAATATCTTCCCTGCCACGGGCAAACAGGTGGTGAACGGCAACCTTGTTGTTGATTGGATGATGGACTTGCTGTCTGATATAAACTCCAATAAACTGGCGAATGTTATGGCCAAATTCATTACGGCTGACTCTCTTGGTATCTATAACAATGTTGAGGAGATTAAACAGGGTCTTTGGATCGATCCTACGGGCATCGCTGACAACACGTTGGAAGGCATGAAACTCTACCCGAATCCCGCTACGGACAATCTGAGCGTGGCCATTTCCTCTAACGAGAATGCCAGCGCCGACCTCACCATCGTCAACCTGATGGGCCAGATGGTGTACAGCGAGAATGTGGCTCTCAACGAGGGCAACAACCTCCTCAATGTTAATGTTTCCAACCTCACACCGGGTGTCTATATGATAAACATCCGTACCAACAAGGGTACCTCTACCCAGAAACTGATTGTAAGATAGTTTTACATTCAAATAATATGTCAGCGGTCGCGGCGAATGTCGAAGCGACCGCTGATTTTTTGTATTTTTGCGGCTCTAAAATACGGATACTATGATTAAATCCATGACCGGCTTCGGTCGCACTACCATCGAAGTCACCGGCAAATCCATCACCATCGAGATTCGCACGCTCAACAGCAAGCAGCTCGACCTCAACACGCGCATTGCGCCGCTCTTCCGCAACAACGAGAATGAGATCCGCGCCCTCATCTCCCGCGAATTGGAGCGGGGAAAGATTGATTTCACCCTCTCTATCGACAAGAATGCGGCAGCTACCGTCTCCATAAACCCCGAACTTGCCAAATCCTACTACGACACGCTCAATGTGCTTTCCAAAGAGTTGGGAAACCCAGTTGAGAGTGACATTTTCCTACAGGTGCTGCGTATGCCCGATGTGATTTCCACCCCGCAGGAGGAACTTTCCGAGGAACTGTGGGGTCAAGTGCTTGGTGCTATCCAACAGACCTGCAGTCAGGTGAACGACTTCCGCATCACGGAAGGTGCCGTCCTGGCTAAGGATTTTGAAAAGCGCATACGCCTCATCCGCGACATGATTGACGAGGTGACGCCCTTTGAGGAGAACCGTATTGCCACCCTGCGCGCCAAGTTCGAAAAAGGCATCGCTGACCTCAGTCCGAAAGTGCAGTTCGACCCCAACCGCATGGAGCAGGAGATTTTCTTCTATATTGAAAAACTGGATATCACCGAGGAAAAGGTGCGCCTGCGCAAACATTGCGACTACTTTTTGGAAACGATGGCCGAGCCGCAGGCCAACGGCAAGAAACTCGGCTTCATCGTGCAGGAGTGCGGCCGCGAAATCAATACCCTCGGCTCCAAGAGCAACGACTTCAGTATCCAGCAAATCGTGGTCCGCATGAAAGACGAACTTGAAAAACTCAAAGAACAACTGGCGAATATACTATAGTGAATAGTGAACAGTGAATAGGGTCCAGTAATTAGCTCTTTCACCTTACCAATTTCTAAATCCTAATCCCCAAATCCCAAAGCCAATGGCTAACGGCCAAAAGCCAATACCTAAATCCCAATACCAACCCCCAATACCCAAAACCACCCCCCATGTCCAACATATTATCCCTTATCGGCAGGCCCAATGTGGGCAAATCAACGTTGTTTAACCGGCTTATCAAGGCCCGCGAGGCTATTGTGGACTCTGTGGCCGGCGTTACCCGCGACCGCCATTACGGCAAGTCGGACTGGAACGGATACGAGTTTTCGGTCATCGACACGGGTGGCTATGTGGTGGGTTCCGACGACATCTTTGAGGCCGAAATCCGCAAGCAGGCCCAATTGGCCATTGAAGAATCCGATGTTATTGTCTTCATGGTGGATGGCCGCGAGGGGCTGACTCCGTTGGATGAAGAGGTGGCCCAGATTCTCCGCCGTTCCAAGAAACCGTATTATTTGGCTGTAAACAAGATCGATAGCCCGAGCAATTTTTTTGATTATGCCGAGTTTTATGCGTTGGGTGTGGAGCAGGTGTTCCCCATCTCTGCCGCGTCTGGTGGTGGCACCGGCGATCTGTTGGATGAGGTGGTGAAACACTTCTCCAAGGATGTGGAGCATGCGCCCGACGACCTGCCGCGCATCGCAATCGTGGGCAAGCCCAATGTGGGCAAGTCTTCCATTATCAACGCTTTCCTTGGCGAGGACCGTCATATCGTCACCCCGCTAGCTGGCACTACCCGCGACACCATCTTCACCCGCTACCGCAATTTCGGCTTCGACTTCTACCTCATCGATACGGCCGGATTGCGCAAGAAGAGCAAAGTGTCAGAGGATTTGGAGTTCTACTCGGTGATGCGTGCCGTGCGCTCCATAGAGAATGCCGATGTATGCATCGTGATGGCCGATGCCTCGCAGGGTTTTGACCAACAGGATCTTAACATCTTCGGCCTCGCTGCCCGTAACCATAAAGGCGTGGTGGTGGTGATGAATAAGTGGGATTTAATCGAAAAAGACAATCATACCCATAAAGAGTATGAGGATCTGATCAAGAAACGCATCGCGCCGTTCAATGATGTGCCCATCATCTTTACGTCTGTGCTGGAGAAACAGCGTATATATAAGGTGTTGGAGACTGCCGTGGGGGTGTATAAGAACCGTACCCGCAAGATTTCCACTTCCGAGCTGAACGATGTCATGCTGCCGATTATCCAGAATACGCCGCCGCCCATGAACAAGGACAAGGTGATTCGCATCAAATATGTGACGCAGTTGCCAGTGGCCTATCCCAGCTTCGCCTTCTTCTGCAATCTTCCGCAGTATGTGGTGGATTCGTACAAGCGCTTTTTGGAAAACCAGATACGCAAACATTGGGACTTTTCCGGCGTGCCGATGGAGATCTATTTCCGAAAAAAGTAGCGGAACGTTAAGCCGCCATGGGGAATAACGAAGTGTCAGAAACATTTTTTCGTCCTGCCCGCAGAGAGGATGCTTCTTTCTTGGGCCGTTGTGTGTGCGAGGGCATCGGGTATGCGATTTTTGAACAGGAAACCGAATTGAACACCCAAATAGCCACCGGCCTTACTCCGCTGGCGGCACGCGAGGACACGCTGTACAGCTACCGTCATGCGCTGGTGGCCGAGGTGGATGGGCTTCCGGTGGGCGCGCTGATTTCTTATCTGGGTGAGCATTACCATCAGATGCGCAACATCACGTTCCGTGAGCTGCCCTATTTCCGGAATGTGGATTTTGAAGCCATGCAGGATGAAACGGGTGCCGGTGAGTACTATCTCGACACGCTGGCCGTGCTGCCGCAATACCGCCGCCAGGGAATAGGTCGTGAGCTTATGTGCAGGCGTATCGCCTGGGCGGAACAGAATTACCCCGATATGAGGATTTCCCTTCTGGTGGACCCCGAAAACCTCATCGCCCAGCCTTTATATGAAAGCCTCGGTTTCACCATCACCGACCGGAATGTGGTGGCGTTCAATCATCGGTTCTGGAAGATGATAAAAATGTGATTTTTTCCCATACCATCCATTTTTCTCCGAAAAATCACCCTGTTTTTTCAAAGAAAAACAGAATATAATTGTAATTGTTTGATTGTCAACAAGAAAAAAATTTCATTTTTCTATTGACAAATAAAGATGGTGTATTACTTTTGCGGTGTATTAGTTCACCAATACACTAAATAGGTAAAACACTAAATTTTGTTGTTATGATACAGTTAGAAAATATCCAGTTCGGCTACGTCAAGAGCAGACCCTTGTTCAAGGAGTTGAGCCTGACGATGGAGCCGGGGCACATTTACGGTCTGCTGGGCAAAAACGGTGCCGGCAAGACCACATTGCTGAAGATCATGTCGGGGCTGCGCTTCCCCGACGGCGGCTCGGCCACTATTATGGGTGAAAACGCCTCTTTGCGCAAGGCCGAGGTGCTACAAAACCTCTATTTCCTTCAGGAGGAGATGTTTGTGCCCCATTTGAGAATCGACGAGTTTGAAAAAGCATACGCACCCTTTTATCCCAATTTCAGTTCGGAGAAGTTTGCAGAATATCTGCGCGAGTTTGAATTGGATAGGGAGTTCGGCTACATGGACAAGCTCTCGCACGGGCAGAAGAAGAAAGTGCTCATCGCGTTTGCGTTGGCCACCAATACCAAGGTGCTCATCATGGATGAGCCTACCAACGGTTTGGACATTCCCTCCAAGAGCACGTTCCGCAAGCTGATGGCTTCGGCGGCTGACGAATCCCGCTTGGTCATCATCTCCACCCATCAAGTGCGCGACCTGCACAGTCTCATCGACATGGTGGCCATCCTCGACAACGGTCACATGCTGCTCAATGCATCCTCGTTTGAGATTACCGAAAAACTGCTCTTTGATATGGACAATATGAAGAGTGCCGAAGGCAAAATCTTCTACACCGAAGAATCTCCGCGCGGCAATTATCAGGTGAAAGAGAATGTGAACCATATCGATTCCACGCTTGACCTTGAGCTGCTTTTCAATGCGGCTATTTCCAAGAAGAACGAAATTTCTAACCTTTTTAAATAATCGGCATTATGAAAAAATACACAAATAAAATATTGGTAGTCACGTTGGCCGTATTGGCTCTGCTGATAGTTGTCGTCGGTACGGTGGAAATCCGGAAAGCATATCACAATGGTCAGATAAAAACGACCAAAGAAATATTTGAAGATGTTCAGATTGATGATGACGCGAATGTCACAATCTTGTCGGACAGCGTAGTGTCCAAAACAGTTTTTGAAGAGTAATAACGATAAATTTTATGATTATGAATACCAAGAACATAGCAAACCTATTAAAAGCTTATTTTATTGAGAATTGGAAAACCGACCTGTTCCAGTTCGGCATATTGGCGGCCGTTGTGTTGTTTGGGTCCATTATAAATGGAAGTCCCACCTATTTGAATTTCGCATTGTTTGTCTCGTGCGTTTTTCTGATGATTTATCCGGAGCGTCTGTTCCGCAACTTGCACAGCAGTTCGCCGAAAATCCATTATCTTGCCATTCCCGCCTCCAACAGCGAAAAGGTGGTCACCAACATGATATTAGCCAATATCTATTATGTGGTAGGATTGGTGATATCTTCGGCGTTGGGTCTAGCACTGGCGCATTTGTTTTGGAAAGTGCGCGGATATGATGGTGTGTTTTTATACACTAGCTTTGATGACAATTGGGTACTGATGATCTATGCCACGCTGTCTGTCTTCTTTTTTGGGAGCATTTATTTCCGCAGAAGAACAACGCTGTCCACTATTGGTGTCGGTTTGCTGATAAGTATGGTTTTCTCCCTCTTGGTTTCTTTGACGGTTTGGGTGAATGGGATTACGCTGATACCCAAGGATGCCGCCTTCCACGATTTCGCGTGGACCTTCAGTTCCAGGGCCACGTTGCCTGATTGGATAACGAATACCGTAGGGTATCTGATTTTATCAGCAAACATCATCTATTTCTATGTATTGAGTTTTCTGAGATTAAAAGAAACGGAGGCCTAAGATGGGAATGGATTTCAATAATACACAAACTATCTGGATGCAGATTGTGGACTGGGTGTTCGAGCAGATTCTCACCGCTGCCTGGAAGCCCGGCGATAAGGCGAAGTCGGTGCGCGAGCTGGCCGTGATGTTCGAGGTGAACCCCAACACGGTGATGCGTTCATACGACTACCTCCAGAACAATGAGATATTCCTCAACAAGCGGGGCATCGGTTTCTTCGTCACGGAAAATGCCATGGAAAAAGTGAAACTCCTGCGTAAGAAACAGTTCATGGAGGAAGAAGTGCCGGTTTTTATTAAAAATTTGAAATTGCTGGGTGTTGATATTCAGGAGATTGTGAAATTGGTGAATAGTGATTAGTGAATTGTGATATTATGACAATTTGCAACATTTTTCCTTGTATTCGCTACTTACAATCAAAAGTTAATTCTTCAAAAACAACAACTCAATCATAGTCAAATCAAAAATCAACAAATCACAAATAATATGAAAAAATTATTCCTATTCGCAATCGTTTTCTGCAGTTTCCTCGGCTTCGCCCAAGCGCAGAACATGTATTGGGTGTTCTTCACCGACAAGCAGAACACCACGTTTGATCCGTACTCCTATTTCGATGCCAAGGCTATCGAACGTTACAGGGTCAATCATGCAGATTTGTATGACATCACCAATTATCCTGTAAATCAGGAGTATGAAAATCTGGTTAAGGAGATTGTAACAGAGTTTGTCGGCGAATCCCGCTGGCTCAATGCCGTGGGCGTGACGGCTACGGAGGAGCAGATTGCCGTCGTGAAAAGTCTGCCCTTTGTGGCCGATGTGAAGCCGATCACCACGGAGGCCTCCTTGACGGAAGCACCCGTCACCACGCAGGCAACAGCTCTGGATCCCATGTTGAACCAGGTGGCCCTGATGCAGGGCGAGAAATTCCAGAAGAAGAACATCAATGGCAAAGGTGTGCGTATCGCCGTCTTTGATGGCGGATTCCCCGACGTGGACACGCATCCCGCGTTCAAGCACTTGCGTGACAACCATCAGATTATCAAAACGTGGAATTTTGCCAACAAGAAAGAGAATGTGTATGGCTACAACTCTCACGGCCGCATGGTGTTGAGCTGCATCGCGGGCATCATGAACGACACGACGATGTTGGGTTTGGCCCCGGGTGCCGAGTTCCTGTTAGCACGCACGGAAGTGGCGACGGAGAAGAAAAAGGAGGAGATCTGGTGGGTGCAGGCCCTGGAATGGGCCGACCAGAACGGCGCCTCCATCGTGAGCAGTTCGTTAGGTTATGGCAAGGAGTTGCACAAGCTCAAAGATATGGATGGCTCTTCCATTGTGGCTAAGGGAGCCGCCACCGCCGCCAGCAAGGGCATTCTGGTATGTACGGCCATGGGCAACGAGGGCGATGTAAGCGAATGGCGCATGTTGGTGACGCCCGCCGATGCTGACGGCGTGCTGTCAGTGGGCGCAGTGAGCTCGTTGGAGAAGATGGAATCCTACAGCTCGTTTGGTCCCACCGCCGACGGTCGTCGTAAACCCAATGTGGTGGCCTGCGGCAACGACATGGTGGCTGCCGCCAAGGGTAACTACATGTACGCGCAGGGCACCTCCTTCGCCACCCCGATGGTGTCGGGTTTCGCCGCTTGCGTGAAGCAGATGCACCCCGAATGGAGTGCCATGCAGCTGTTAGAGGAAATCGAAAAATCGGCCAACCATTATCCCTATTACGATTATGCGTTTGGCTACGGTGTGCCGCAAGCGGGATATTTTACAGATAATAAGAAAGATAGCAAGCATGCATTTGATTTGTCTGAAGATAATGATTATCTGTACATTGTGCCGGTGAATCCTAATGAGCACCGCAAAATCTTCTACAATATCCAGAATGGCGATGGCTCTATGGACAAATATAACGTAAAGAGTTTCGACGGACAGGTGACGGACGACAAGGCTGCTTTCCGCATCAGCAAAAACGGGTTGCAAAACGGCCAGACGGTGCATATTTGGTACAACGACCAGTATGCGAAGTATGTGATGGGCAAGGACAGGGTGGCTGCCGTTGACACGGCGTTAGCATCTGTGGAGACCCAAGAGAAGAGCGATTTCCGTGGAAGTCGTGATGGGAAATCCGGCAGCGGCTATTATCATTTAAAACAGACGAAATATTCCAAAGGCCTTGTGCTCAACGCCTCCTTCATGGTGCCGGCTATGTGGTCACCCACGGGCAATATCCATACGGCAGACCGCGTATCGCGCTCATTGTCTTTCAGTTTCGTTCACAACTGGCAAGTGGTGCCGGTGTACGGTCTGGGTTTCCGCATTGGCTTCGGCTCCTCGTGGTACGCACTCCGCGACTACACGGATCCGGCGGGCCTTTACACTACGGTTGAACCGAACCAGGTGGTGCTTCTGAAAAAGCATAATCTGAAAACCAGCCAGTTCGACTTGGAGTTCACCCAACGCTTCGTCTTGGCGCATCTCTCTGCCAGCAAATGTTATTTGGAGGCGGGCGTTTTCGGCGACTGGATTACTGGCAGCCGTCTGAAGACCAAGACGGTTATTGACAATTACAAAAGCACTCGCGTGGAGAAACACTATTATCGTGACGGCATGAACAAATTGGATTGCGGTGTGCGCCTGCGCATCGGATTCACTAACATCGGTGCCATTTACGGTCAATATCGTATCACTGATATTATGAAAACGGGCAACGACCTGCCGAAATGGGAAGTGGGCATTCAGATTTTCTCATTCTAAAAATCCGGAAAGATGAAAAATAGAATTCTAACCATCTGTATCGCCATCGGCGTCTCGATGCTTCTGATGTTGGCCGGATTGAGCGTCAATGCCCAAAGCGACGGCGTGAAATATGAGAAAACCATCCAATACACATTCCCGAACACCTGCAATGAGTTCAACTTGTATGGCGTGGGGAAGGTGGTGCTAAAGGGGAGCGACAGCGACCGGATACGTTGCGAGGTTTTAATGACTGGATACGGAAAAACCAAAGATGAAGCGAAGGGAAGAGTGGAGAATGTGTCGATTGATCCGGGCAATCCGAAAGGGAAACCGAATATGCGGATTTCCATGATCCATGGCCATTACAACGATAGGAAATGCAAGATTGTGACCACTGTATATCTCCCGCCCACCGTGGTATTCCAGCATAATGAAAATATTGACATTGTGGAGTATCTTTTCCGTGTGTGGGACAAGTTAATGAACTAAAAAATCGATAGGATCCCTGTGTTTAGTTCCGTTGCACCCGGCACATCATAGCCATTAACCTCGTCGGGTGCACGGAATTTTCTAAATGGTGCTAAAATAATGTAAGACAATATGTTGATTGAGTTAAAGGACATTCATAAAACCTATAACAACGGCCAGCCTCTCCATGTGCTGAAAGGTGTGGATCTGGAAATCGGGCAAGGGGAGTTTGTGTCGATTATGGGTGCCTCCGGTTCGGGGAAATCCACCCTTTTGAATATTTTGGGCATATTGGATAACTACGATGAGGGAACTTATTATCTTGACGGTCAATTGATTAAAGATTTGAGTGAGAAGGAAGCGGCGCATTACCGCAACAAGATGATCGGTTTTGTGTTCCAGTCGTTCAATCTGATTTCGTTCAAGACGGCGGTGGAGAATGTGGAACTGCCACTGTTTTACCAAGGTGTGGGGAGGAAAAAGAGAAGAGAGATGGCGATGGAGTATTTGGAGCGTTTCGGGTTGGCTGACTGGGCGTTGCATTATCCTAACGAGATGTCGGGCGGACAGAAGCAGCGCGTGGCGATTGCACGCGCATTGATTACACAACCGCGCATTCTGCTGGCTGACGAACCCACCGGTGCTCTGGATTCCAAAACATCCGTGGATGTGATGGAACTGCTCACCAAACTCAATCGAGAGGAAAAAGTGACGATTATTGTGGTGACGCATGAGAGCGGCGTGGCCAATTGCACAGACAAAATCATCCATATCAAAGATGGTATTATTGGCGAGACTACGCTGAACGAGCAGCACCACGCTTCCGTATTTGGAACGGATACAATAATGAAATAATTTGATTATCAATAATTTATAATACAACCCTCGTGAAAGACCTTTTTCAGGAAATATGGGAATCGATCCAACGCAACAAGTTGCGCACGGTGTTGACGGGCTTTGCTGTGGCGTGGGGCATCTTCATCCTTATCGTGCTATTAGGTGCCGGTAACGGACTGATGAATGCCTTTATGCGCAATGGGGATGAATTTGCCTCCAATACGATGGCCGTTTACGGTGGATATACTTCAAAACCCTACGAAGGTCTTCAGGAAGGAAGATGGATAGAACTGAATGACCGGGATATAGCGCTTACGGAGAGTGCGATTTTCTCCGATTATGTAGATGATGTGACAGCCATCACCACCAAAGGTCCCTTTGTGCTCGTGATGGGCGACCGCCATGTGTCTGTGAATGTGTGCGGCTGTTATCCTAAACTATTGGAGATAAATAAGATAGAGATGCTAGAGGGGCGCTTTATCAATCCATTGGATATGCAGCAACAGCGGAAATCCATTGTGCTGTCGGCATCACATGCCCAGCAACTGATGAACGGTGGCGACGATTATGCTTCTATGATAGGCAAGAGCGTGAGTTGGAACGACAATGTGTGGCAGGTGGTGGGCGTTTACAAAACAGATGAGAGCACCCAGCGTGTGCAGGCTTATGTGCCGCTGTCCACTTTCCAGGTGATTTTCAACGAGCGGAATTATGAAGATGAAATTATTTTCACTTTCCACGGGCTAGAAACTGAGCAGGAAAACGAGCAGTTTGAGCGGAATTACAAGGTGGTTATCAACAAGTCGCACAAGGCGGCCCCCGACGATGATGGTGCTTTGTGGATTTGGAACCGTTTTACGCAGAACCAGCAGATGAACAAAGGATCCAATATCATCCGCAAGGCGCTTTGGATATTGGGCATACTGACTCTTTTGGGCGGTATTGTGGGAGTGTCGAACATCATGCTGATTACGGTTAAGGAGCGCACGCAGGAATTTGGAATCCGGAAGTCGATAGGCGCCACACCAGGTGCCATTATGAAGTTGATTATTGCGGAAAGTGTGACCATTACCGCCTTTTTCGGTTACATTGGGATGGTTTTGGGCATGGTGGCGTGCGAGATTATGAAACATACGGTAGGAGATTCTTCATTAGAGATGTTTGGGGAGAGCATCCAGGTGTTTGTCAATCCGACGGTAGGGTTGGATGTGGCCTTCGGTGTTACGCTGGTGTTGATTGTCGCAGGCACGCTGGCAGGCATGTCGCCGGCGCTCAAAGCCGCCCGCATCCGTCCGATTGAGGCGTTACATGATACTAAATGATACTATTATGCGATTTGATGCAGACACATATCGGGAAATTGCGGACTCGCTGTTGCGAAACAAGCGGAGGAGTCTCCTCACGGGTTTTGGAATCTTCTGGGGACTCTTCATGCTGCTGTTTCTCATCGGTGGCGGCAACGGATTGAAAGATCTTTTGAGCAAGAATTTTGACGGTTTTGCCACCAATTCCATCGTGTTGTTTGCCAATGAAACCACGAAGCCATACAAAGGATTCAAGGAGGGCAGAACCTGGCAGTTGGAATACCGCGATGTGGACCGCCTGAAAGAGATGGTTCCCGAGTTGGAACTGGTAACCCCGCAGTTGGCCAACTGGGGCGTAAAGGCCACACGTGACACCCGAAGTGCTTCCTGTCATACCAAAGGTGTGGAAGCCGTGTACAGTCAGGTGGAAACCCCCGTTTTGAAATTTGGCCGCTATATCAATGAGGTGGATGTTATGCAAAAACGCAAAGTGTGTGTGATAGGGGAGCACATCTGGAATGAGTTGTTTCCTGGCGGGGAGGATCCGTGTGGCACATACATTTGTGTGGGTTCCATTTACTATCGTGTGATAGGCGTCGATGTCAGCACATCCAATATCAATATGGGAGGCAGGAGTTCGGATGCAATCACCATTCCGATTTCTGTCTTGCGTGATGTTTTGAACAGCGGAAATTCGGTGGGGATTATTTGTGTGGTGGGCAAATCGGGTGTCTCCATGAGTGACTTGGAACCTCGCATCCGTCAAGTGATTGCCCGTCAGCATTATATTGCCCCCAGCGATAAGGAAGCGATGATGTATCTCAACATGGAAGTCATTTTCCGCATTGTGGACAAACTGTTCCGGGGTGTCAATTTCATGATATGGTTGGTGGGTATAGGCACATTGCTGGCTGGAGCCATTGGCGTGAGCAATATTATGCTGGTGGTGGTGCGCGAGCGAACTGTGGAGATTGGTATCCGGCGGGCCATCGGCGCCACCCCGCGCGATATTTTGTCGCAGATTATTCTGGAAGGCATTGCCCTGACGGTGGTGGCAGGCGCCTCGGGTATTGTCTTTTCCGTTTTCCTGCTCAATTTGTTTGAAATCATAACTAAGCATCAAGCCGCGTTCCAGATACATTTTGGCACGGCAGTGATTGCCTTGTTGTTGCTTACTTTGCTCGGAATACTGGCGGGTATCGCGCCGGCATACCGTGCCATGCATATAAAACCGGTGGATGCGATGAGGGATGAGTGATAGTAAGAGACTCATGGTCGTGTGTCTCACAAGATAAGAAAGATAAAACACATATAATATGAAAAAAGGTATCAAATACATCGTTTTTGCGCTGATTGCGCTCATCTTTATCGGGACTTTTGTCTTCCTGTTCAAGAAATCACGCCCGCAAGAGGTTCGTTACAACGAATATGAAGTAACCTATATGGATATCAGCAAGAAGACGCTGGTGACGGGCAAGATCGGGCCGCGCAATGAAGTAGCGGTGAAACCGCAGATCAACGGCATTATTGCTGAGTTGTACAAAGAGGCAGGTCAGGAGGTGAAAGAGAATGAGGTGATTGCCAAGTTGAAGGTGATTCCCGACATGAACTCGTTGAGTGCGGCGCAGAGCCGCGTGCGCCTGGCCGACATCAACTACAAGCAGGTACAGAACAATTATGAACGCGAGAAAGCGCTCTATGACAAGAAGTTGATCAGTCAGGAGGAGTTTGAGCAGTCCACGCAGGCACTGAGCCAGGCGCGCGAGGAGAAGTCGGCGGCACAGGATGCTTTGGAGATTATCCGCGACGGTGTTTCCTCTTCCAACGCCAAATCCAGTTCCACGCTGATCCGTTCCACCATCTCAGGGTTGATTTTGGACATTCCCGTCAAGGTGGGCAACTCGGTGATTCAGGCCAACACCTTGAACGATGGCACTACCGTGGCAACGGTGGCCGATATGAACGATCTGATTTTTACGGGCAATGTGGACGAAACCGATGTGGGGCTGTTGCGTGAGGGCACTCCGCTGACCATTTCCATCGGTGCATTGCAGGATTACAGTTTTGATGCGGTGTTGGAGTATGTGGCACCGAAGGCGGTGCAAAACAACGGCGCTAACCAGTTTGAAATCAAGGCGGCGGTAAAACCACAGAAAGACAGGAAGATCCGTGCCGGTTACAGTGCCAATGCGGAGATTGTGCTGGAGAGTGCGAAGCAGGTGCTTGCCATTCCGGAGAGCGCGCTTGAGTTTTCGGGTGACTCCACTTTTGTGTATGTGAAACAAGGGATGGGATTTGAGAGAAAAGCCGTAAAAACCGGTTTGAGCGATGGTTTGAACATTGAAATCCGGGAAGGATTGAAGAAAGGAGATGTGGTTAGAGGAGCGAAGATTTTTGAGATGGGAAAGAAGTGATGCGCTATGTGAGCACCATTCCGTCTGTGAGCATAGCGAACGACGGAAACTCCAACATATCAATTACATAAACCAAGATTAAACGAGTAAGCAATGAATAAGCGATTCCTATTAGCGATAGTTTTCCTGCAGGCCACGGTCTTGTTTGGGCAGGCGGGTGGTCCGTGGACCTTGGAGCAGTGCGTGCAATATGCGCAGGAGCACAACATTTCTGTCCAGCAGAGCGCACTGACAGTGCAACAGCGGGCTATAGAGCTGAATACGGCCAAGAATAGCGTGTGGCCCGCGCTGCAGGCCAGCGCTTCCCAGAACTTCTCCTTCGGGCGCGGCATCTCGCAGGACAACACGTATGTGCGGTCCAACACCGCCAACACCTCCTTCGGATTAGGCGGGAGTTTGAATCTGTTCACGGGTTTGCGCACCAAGAACAACATCGATATGGGCAAACTGAACCTTGAGGCCGCCAATGCCGACTGCGCGAAAGTTAAGGATGACATCCGCCTCGCCGTGACGCAGGCATACGTGCAGATTTTGTACAATATGGAAATCTGCCGGGTGGCACAGGCGCAGATTGACATCGATTCGGCACAAGTGGAGCGTTTGGAGATTTTGGCCGAGAACGGGAAGGTGGGCCCGGCGGAGGTGGCGGCACGCCGTTCTACGTTGGCCCAAAGCCGCCTCACCTACACGCAGGCGCATAACAATCTGAAAATGGCATACTTGGACATGACCCAACTGTTGGAATTGCCCTCTCCGGATGGTTTCTCCGTGGTGCCGCCCGATGTGTCCGCGTTTGCTTTGGAGGCGCTGCCGGATCCGGAAGTGGTTTTCAACGAGGCCATTGCCTCACGCCCCGCCGTGAAAGCGGAAGAGATCAGATTGGATTATGCGCAGAAGAATATCGCATTGGCAAAGAGTTCCTATTATCCCACCTTGTCCATGAGCGGCGGCTTGGTTACCGACTATTACGCATTATTGGGGAGTACGGGCAAGGGTTTTGGGTCGCAATTGCGCGACAATTTCAGTCCCTATTTGGGCTTTTCGTTGAATGTGCCGATTTTCGACCGTTTGCAAACGCGCAATCAGGTGCGTGCCGCCAAGTTGCAGTACAGCAGCCAGCAGTTGCAGATGGACAATGTGCGCAAGTCGCTTTACAAGGAGATTCAGCAGGCCTATTACAATGCGGTGGCCGCCAAGGACAAATACGAGAGCAGCCGTTTGGCGGCGGAAAGTGCGCGGGAGGCGTTCGAATTGGCGCAGGCACGCTATGAGAACGGCAAAGGCACCGGCACCGAGTTTAACGAAGCTAAGAACAACCATTTGCAGTCTGCTTCCAATTTGGCGCAGGCGCAATATGAGTATCTGTATCAGAAGCAGTTATTGGAATTGTACAGGGGAAAATAAAAACCTATTCTTTTCCGAACTTCTCCATTACGCCAGAGTAGGGTAGGTGCCCTTTTGTTCTTTTTTGCTATTTTTGCAAATTATTACTATAGCAAAAAGATCACTATGATAATGAAACAAGCCTTGGGCAACCTCCTTTTCGGCATGGCCGACATCCTTCGCGACAAGGTGGAGGACTACAAGTCGTATATTCTCTCATTGCTGTTCTTCAAACGTCTTTCCGACAATTACCAATGGGAGATTGAACATGAGAAAGAACAGTTTATAATTGACTACGTGCGGGAGCCTTCGCCACGTGAACTGGAGGTGATTGCCAAGAAAAAACACGACTTCACAATCCCTGACGGCTGCTTTTGGGATGATGTGCGCTTGGCTCCTATCGACAAGAAAAACGAGAAGTTGGACGCCGCTGTCAATGCCATTGCCGAGCAGAACATCGACAAAAACGGCAAGTATTTCCTTAAAGGCATCATCAACACCGTGCGATGGAACGAGCCGGCCCCCAATGGCTCCGGCGGCAAAAAACTTGACCCAGAGGTACTCACCAACCTCGTCAACTATCTGAGTGCGGTGGATTTGAGCAACAACAATGTTACGGTGGATGTGCTCGGCGATGCCTACGAATACTTGATCAAACGTTTCGCCGACGAAAACAAGGGCGGCACTATGGCGGGACAGTTCTACACGCCGCAGGAGGTCGTCGATATCATTGTGCGCTACCTGAAACCGCAAAAAGGCGAAACCGTGTATGACCCCACTTGTGGCTCTGGCGGTTTTCTGCTGAATGCGGCCAAATATGCGCGCGCCAGCTATGACACGCAAAAGAGCATTCGTCTGTTCGGTCAGGAATTAGTGTGGAACACCTGGGCTATTTGCAATATCAACATGATTCTGCACGGTTTGGATGCCCGCATCGAGCAGGGCGACACCATCCGCGACCCGAAATTCAAAAGCGAGGAAAA
>JAFYAW010000007.1 GCA_017540505.1 Bacteroidales bacterium
AGCGCAGCTGGTGTTCGATGGCAATATGGCCTTTGATCAGGTGGGATGGGTCGCCATCCCGATACAGGGCTGTTTCGACTATTCGGGTGGAGCCCTGATGATGTATGTGGAGCACGATTGCGGTGACAACAGCTGTGTGCAAAATCTGGGCATCGTGGAACCGAGGTTCGCCAACACATCCTATACCAACAGCAATACCGAACGCCGTGTCTATCAGTTGGCGGCGGCTACAGGTAATGCTTTCACGGATGCTGGAAACCGCTGGTCCACAAAGTTCCTGTTCAACTACACCTGCCAGTCCCCGAAGAGTCCGATTTCCATCACCACGACGGTTGCGCAGCACGATGTGGGTGTCATTGACATAGTTACCCCTAATTTGCAGGACCACTATACGTCCAACGAGCTCGTGGTGGTTACCATCAAGAACTTCGGTACAGCAGCCATTTCCAATGTTCCCGTGTCATATCGTTTGGGCAATAGTACGCCGGTTACGGAGTTCTATTCGGGTACGTTGGCCGCCGGCGCCACGATTACGAGGGTGTTCAACACCCCGGCTGACCTTTCGGGAGTCTATTTCGACGTACCGTTCTGTGCCTATACGGGTTTGGCTGGTGACGCTATGCACGCCAATGACACCTTCTGTATGACTTTGAATGTGGGCGATCCCTGTATCTCACGTTCCATTCAGGCTGAAGGTTTGGATATCTCCAATGTGACGGTTTCCACCATCAACAATGGACAGGGTACGCCGTTCACCAATTACACGGCGGAAGGCGACGGCATGTACACCGATTATACGGCAACGGTGCCGGCTGCCGAGCTGATCCAGGGGCAGACCTATCCGATGTCCATCACGCACTCTTATACTACAGCCACCGCCTCCGGAAACATTTATAAGACAGTCTATATGGACTGGAACAGGAACGGTGTTTTTGAGGCGGATGAGAAGGTGACGACGCAGGGACCTATTGCCAGTACAGCCGCCAATGCCACCACGAGCTTCAACGTTGAGGTACCCAGTTCCTCCTCTGTGGGACTGACCCGTATGAGGGTGATTTGTGTGGCGGCTAATTTCACTAGTGCCTGTACTCCGTATAGTTATGCGGGTGAGACGGAAGACTATGCGGTCAATATTGTTCCGCCGAAGCCGGTGGATTTGGGTGTGTCGCAGATTATCCACCCGGTGGGCAATGTGTGTATGGATACGGCGGCCACTATCAAGGTCGTGGTGAAGAATTTCGGTACCCAAGCCCAAACCTTCTCTTCCGCCAATGCAGCAACTGTAACGGTGAATATCACCGGCACCAATGCTGGTGTCTATACTGTAATGTTGCAGAATGGCTCGTTGGCAATGGGTTCCGCGATTGTTGTTGCCATTCCCCACGTCAACCTCAGTGCCTTGGGTGAGTTCACTGTGGAGGCCTCTGTGAATTATCCTGGCGACCAGTTTGCGTTGAACAATGCGACGACGGTTACGGCCAATACCAATTATCTTGGTCCTATTGTCTCCAATATCAATAACTTTGAAGACGACTTCGATCAGAATACAGGTATGACGGATCTGCATGTCGATTACTCCAAATGGCTACCTCCCACAGGCTCCGATACAGTGAATTACAGATGGTGTGTGTCGCAAGGTTCCAGTCCGAACGCGAATGCCAATTTCGGTCCGGCTCACGACCATACCCAAATCAACACCATGCAGGCTGACTATGGCCGGTATGCCATGGTGGAGGGTGTAAATAGTACGGTCAATTATGCGAAATGGACGGCTGCTACGACCAGGTGCTTGAATATGCACCGTCAGACACAGTATCCGATCGAGCTGGAATTCTACAAGTATTTCTACGCACCTGCAGCTGCCACAAATGCCAACACCTCCTTTAACCTGACCATTGAGGCCGGTTCCGGTAACGATTTTACGCTGGTGGATACGTTGAGTTTCGCCAACAATCGCAATGTGTCCCCGGATTGGGAACGCTTTGTGACCGATATCCGGAATTTCAATGGGGTGGGTCAGCTGAAATTCACGTTGAGCAACCATAAGAGCAGGATCGACCCGGCTATTGATGACATTTATCTGGGACCGGACTATCCTGACTTGGAGTTGGTGGAATTCATCTACCCCAAGGACAATAATTCTGATTGTCTGAGAATAGGTGATAGTGTGTATCCTGAGGTGGTTTTGCGCAATAATAGCAACTACGAACTTAATGAGTATGATCTCTACGTCCGTATTGGTGCGGGTAGTGATTTGGACACGATGCATGAGCATTGTACCCGTCCAATTGCAGCAGGAGACACCATCCATTACAAAATGTCGCAGGCGTACTTGGTTTCTTCCCACACTATATATTTAGAATTTGTTGCGACATGTTATGTGGATTTGGATAAGAATACAATGAACGATATAAAAAGGGTTATTGTTTGCACCAACGTCGGTGTGGATGATTACGCAGAAGAGAATGGTGTGGGCTTGAAGCAGAACGAGCCGAATCCTGCGTCCGACCATACGCGTATTTCGTACGTGCTGCCGGAGGACGGATCCGCTAATATCAGTATCTATTCCACCTTGGGACAGCAGCTGTATTCGCAAGACCAGTCCGGCACAAAGGGCCAGAACTATCTGGATGTGAACACGTCCAGCTGGGCGGCGGGCGTGTATTACTACACGCTATCTTTTAAAGGTACTTCTATAACTAAGAAAATGGTTGTTCAATAAAACACTTTATAAAGTCGTTTTTGTTAAGGTTGTTATATCTTATTGGTATAAAAGTAATTACAAGGATTTTGCCAACTATTCTTGACAACCTTACCCCCAGAATAAGCAAAATGAAACGGACCCATCCATGGAAGGACAGGTCCGTTTTTATAATATTATAAGAATGAGTGATTACTTGCTGCAGCAGCACTTCTCGTTCTTGATAGCGGCCTGGGCGGCTGCCAAACGGGCCACCGGAACGCGGAACGGCGAACAGGACACATAATTCATGCCAGCCTTGTAGAAGAACTCGGCTGCGGTAGGATCGCCACCGTGCTCTCCGCACACACCGCATTTGAGGTTCTCGCGAGTGGAACGTCCCCGCTTGACACCGATTTGTACAAGCTCACCCACACATTCCGCATCAAAAGAGTTGAACGGATCGGCGGGAATAATCTTCTCATCGACGTATGTCTTAACAATAGCGTTCACATCATCACGGGAGAATCCGAAGGTCATCTGTGTAAGGTCGTTGGTGCCGAAAGAGAAGAACTCGGCAACTTCGGCTATCTGGTTGGCCACCAACGCAGCGCGCGGGATCTCGATCATCGTACCGAACTTGTACTCGAACTGGACACCATACTTGGACTCCACCTCCTCCTTCACCGCATTGGCAATGGATTTCTGGTTGCGGAGTTCGGCGGCGTTGATCGTCAGCGGAACCATGATTTCCAACATCGGGTGCATACCCTCTTTCATCAGCTCGACGGTGGCACTGAAGAGTGCACGGAACTGGACGCGGGTGATTTCGGGATAGATAATGCCAAGACGCACACCGCGCAACCCCATCATCGGGTTCACCTCATGGAGCGACTCGACACGCTTCTTGACATCCTCGTAACTGATGCCAAGACGTTTGGCCGCCTCTTTCATTTTTTCCTCACCTTGCGGGGCGAACTCATGCAACGGGGGGTCCATCAAACGGAATGTAAGCGGTTTGCCATCCATCACCTTCAACGTTCCTTTGGCGGCTTCCTTGATATAAGGTTCCAGTTCGTCGAGGGCGGCTACGCGCTCTTCACGCGTGTTGGACAATATCATGTTACGCAGTTTCTCCAACGGTTTCTCGCTGTTCTTGCCGTAGAACATGTGCTCGATACGGAACAGACCGATACCTTCAGCGCCGAAGTTGATGGCGTTCTGCGCATCTTCCGGGTTATCAGCGTTGGTGCGCACACCCATGGTGCGGTATTTGTCCACGAGTTTCATAAACTCTTGGAACAAAGGATTTTCAGTAGCGTCAATCATCTTCACCTCTTCGGCATAGACCCAGCCCTTGGAGCCGTTCAAGCTCAGCAGGTCGCCCTCCTTGAAGGTTTTGCCGGCGATGGTGACGGTGCGGCTGTTCATGTCGATCTTCACGGCATCACAACCCACGATGCAGCACTTGCCCCAACCACGTGCCACGAGAGCGGCGTGGGAGGTCATACCGCCACGGGCGGTCAGGATACCGGTAGCGGAACGCATACCCTCCACATCCTCGGGATTGGTCTCCTCGCGCACGAGGATGTTCTTGATTTTCTTCTCAGTATAGGCTTTGGAAGTCTCGCTGTCCAATGCGATAACGCCTACGGCACCGCCAGGGCCTGCGGGCAGACCTTTGGCGATAACGTCGTGCTTCTTCTCGTCAGCGGCATCCAGAATCGGGTGCAGCAGCTCGTCAAGTTGGGCAGGCGTGAGGCGCATCACCACTTCTTTCTCATCGATAAGGCCTTCGTGCAGCATGTCCAGTGCCATGGTCAGAGCGGCCACGCCCGTACGCTTGCCCACGCGGCATTGCAACATGTAGAGCTTGCCTTCTTGGATGGTGAACTCCACGTCCAGCATGTCGTGATAGTTTTTCTCCAAGATTTCGCGGATGTCGCAAAGCTCCTTGTAGGTATCAGGCATCAGCTCCTGCATGGAGTGCATCATCTTGTTCTGCTCGTTCTTGGTCTCGTCGTTCAGCGGGTTGGGGGTACGGATACCGGCCACCACATCCTCGCCTTGGGCGTTGATGAGCCATTCGCCGTAGAACTGGTTGTCGCCGGTGGCGGGGTTGCGGGTGAAGGCCACACCGGTGGCGGAATTGTCGCCCATGTTGCCGAACACCATCGCCTGCACGTTCACTGCGGTCCCCCAGTCATCGGGAATGCCTTCGATGCGACGGTATGCGATAGCCTTCTTGCCGTTCCAGCTCTTGAACACGGCCTTGATGCCGCCTTCGAGTTGGGCTTTGGCGTCGTCGGGGAACTCGGTGCCGAGCACCTCGCGGATTTTGGCCTTGAATGCGTCAGCGAGTTTCAGCAGCTCTTCTGCGGTAATCTCGGTGTCGCTCTTGTAGCCCTTCATCGCCTTGAACTCATCCAGCATGTCATCCAGGATCTTGCGGATGCCTTTGCCGTCGGCGGGTTCGATGCCCTCGGCTTTCTCCATCACCACATCAGCATACATCATGATGAGACGACGGTAGGAGTCATAGACGAAACGGGGGTTGTTGGTTTTCTTGATCAGGCCGGGGAGCGTTTTGGAGCTGAGACCGATGTTAAGTACGGTGTCCATCATGCCAGGCATGGAGCTGCGGGCGCCAGAGCGGCAGGAGACGAGCAGGGGGTTCTCGGCGTCATCGTATTTGAGACCCATGATGTTCTCCACATTCTTCATACCCGCCCAAACTTCGTCCATAAGTCCTGCGGGAAGCTCGCAATTGTTGGCATAATAGGCGGTGCAACATTCGGTGGTGATGGTCAGACCGGCAGGCACTGGGAGACCCAGAAGACACATCTCCGCAAGGTTGGCACCCTTGCCACCAAGCAGGTTTTTCATGTCAGCTTTACCTTCAGCAGTCTTTCCTCCAAAGGTATAAACGTACTTAACGTTACTCATATTCAATGTTTTAAGTTAATAATTAGGGTTTCATTTTAACGGGTGCAAAAATACAAAAAAGGTTTTTACCTCCAAACGTGTTCGGAGGGTGAATTTTTAACTTTTTTGAAGGAAGGTATAATGTCCGGAATTTGGGTTGGGCAGGTTATGCCATCTGGACAAGCTGGTCGTAGAGTTGGCGCATGCCCTTGGTGGCCACCGCCTTGATGAAGTGGACGTTACGGGATATGGGCTGCACGTCTTTGGGGTCGATGACGTAGATGGGCGTGCCGGCGGGGGCGTAGTGGACGAGTCCGGCGGCGGGATACACGTTCAGCGATGTGCCGATGATGATCAGGATGTCGGTCTTCTCCACCACCTTGGCGGCCTCTTCGATCATGGGCACGGCCTCCCCGAACCAGACGATGAAGGGCCTCATGCGGGCACCGTCGGGCGTCTTCTCATCGTAGCCGATGGGCCGGTAGCCGATGTCCTGTACAAAACGTTTGCCGTTTTCGCTGCATGCCTTGGTGGCCTCGCCGTGCAGGTGGATGATCTTGCTGGAACCGCCGCGCTCGTGCAGATCGTCGATGTTCTGCGTGATGACGGTGACATCATAATATTCCTCTAACTTGGCGCAGAGTTTGTGGGCCTCGTTGGGCTCGGTGTGCGCTAATTCGGCGCGCCGGGCGTTGTAGAAGTCGGTCATCAGGTCCGGATTCCGATACCACGCGTCGATGGTGGCCACGTCCTCCACGTTGTAGTTCTCCCAAAGTCCGTCGCTGTCACGGAACGTCTTGATGCCGCTTTCCGCGCTGATGCCGGCACCGGTGAGTATAGCGATTTTTTTCATATCGTGACTGATTGTTAAATTAATTATTAATCATTAATCATTAATCGAACCACTAGTCCCCAAACGCCATGCCCACGCTGCGGGCGGTGTGGATAAGGAAGTCCTTGTCGGGGCACACTAAATGTGGGCTTTTCAGGGCGTCGGCAAGGGGCACGCTGGAAATGTTGGGGTGGCGGTACACGACCAGCTGGCCGTACTGTTTGTCCTTGACCAGCTCGAAGGCCTTGACGCCGAACTCGGTGGCCAGGATGCGGTCGTAGGCCACGGGGGTGCCGCCGCGCTGCAGGTGTCCGAGCACGGTCACGCGCACGTCATGCTCGATGCCGAGTTCCAGCAACTCCTGCCGTAGCACTTCGCTCACGCCGCCTAATTTGATGTGGCGGTCGCCGACAGCGGTGGGTGCCTGGCCGGTGACTTTCCCGTCGGTTTTCTTAGCCCCTTCGGCGATGACGATGTTGCAGAAGCCCATGCCGTTTTGGTAGCGTGTTTCGATTTTTTCTGCAATTTTACGGGGATCGTAGGGAATTTCGGGGATGATGCACACCTCCGCGCCGCCGGCGATGGCCGTGTGGAGGGCAATCCAGCCGGCATCGCGGCCCATCACCTCCATGATGAAGACGCGGTTGTGGCTCTCCGCCGTGGTCACTAACTTGTCGAATGCTTCGGTGGCAATCTGCACGGCCGTCTGGAAACCGAAGGTGAAATCCGTGGAGGAGAGGTCGTTGTCGATGGTCTTGGGCACACCCACCACGGGGATGCCCATCTCCATGAGTTTCAGGGAGATGCCTTGCGAGCCGTCGCCGCCAATGTTGATGACGGCGTCAAAGCCCATCTCCTCCAGGCGCTGTTTCATCAGCTGCGAGCGGTCTTCCATCACCCATGAGCCGTCGGGCTGCTTCACGGGGAAGTGGAAGGGACCGCCCTTGTTGGTGGTCTTGATGATGGTGCCGCCCTTGACGTGCAGTCCGGAGACCATCTGCTCCGTGAGGCGTACAATTTCGATGTTGTCTTTCAGAATCCCGTTGAAGGATTCGATGCAACCGTATATTTCCCAGTCGGTTTCTTGTGCGGCCCTCTTCACGATGCCGCGGATTACTGCGTTGAGGCCCGGACAGTCGCCGCCGCCCGTTGCCACGAGAATCTTATGTGCCATAGTCAGTCGTTGTTTGAAAGCGGCAAAGATACGAATTAATCACACACGGAGGGAGCTTGTTTTAAAGCATCCTCAATTCCGAAGCGGATGGTATGGATTTTTTTTGTACTTTTGCCGCCGTTTTTAAAATACCCAAAATATTAATCATTTAAAAATTAAAAAGTAATGAAATCAGTATCTATTAGCGGTTCCCTCCGTGGGAACGTAGGGAAAAAAGATGCAAAAAACCAACGTAACCAGGGCATGATCCCTTGCGTGTTGTACGGCGGAAAAGAGCAGAAACTCTTCGTCGTGGAGGAGAGACAGTTCCAAAAACTGCTCTACGTCCCCGAAGTGCAATATGTCGATCTTAGCATTGACGGCTTCGTCACCCGCGCCATCGTGCAAGAGACGCAGTTCCACCCGATTACGGATAAACTCCTGCATGTTGACTTCCTTGAAATCGTGGACGGCAAGCCCATCACCATCGAGCTCCCCTTCCTGTTGAAGGGCACATCCCCGGGTGTTCTCAAGGGCGGTTCCCTCCAGAAGAGAGTGCGCAAACTCAAAGTGCGCGGCCTGCTTGAGAATGTTCCCGAGAACATCGTGGCCGATATCTCCAACATGGAAATCAACGATATGATCAAGATTGGTGACATCCATATCGACAATCTGGAAATCGTTGACAACCCCAACAAGGTCATCGTCTCCGTCAACCCGACTCGTAACGCCGTGGTTGAAGCTGCTGAGGGTGAGGCTGAAGAGGGCGCAGAGGCCTAATCAACCCATTCCTTATATATAATATTGTAAACATTTAAAATCTGAAAATATGGCAGCAATTGGTGCAATTCGCAAACACGGTGTCGCGTTGATGATTATCATCGGCTTGGCCTTACTTGCCTTCATCTTGGGCGACCTTTCCCAGGTGACCCGTACTTTCTCCAACAAATATGTGATGGCGAAGGTGGACGGAAAGAAGATGGATAACGTCTATAGCGAACAGTACGAGCAGAATACCGCGTTGATGAGACTCCTCCAGAAGAAGTCCTCTTTCGACGAGAATGAAACCTACCAAATCCATGAGATGACCTGGCGTCAGATGCTTCAGGATGCCATCATGGACAAACAGCTCAAATCCCTCGGTATGGCTTACACTCCCCAGATGGTGGAGGATTTCAAGGCCGACATGGTCGCCAGCCTGAACACGCAGCAGCCCAACCAGTATCTGATGCAGTTCGCACAGGCACTGGCCGAGCAGTTCGGTCCGGAAAACGCCATGGCCATCATTTCCAATATCGAGGAATATGCCAACAACGACCAGACGAAGGAACTGTATAACGCATACAAGTCCATCGTCCGCTTCGCCCTTTCGGCAGAGAAGTCCAACCATTACTTCTCCTTGGTGCAGGGTTCCCTCTATTTCTCGGATCCCGCCGCCAAGCAGCTGGCTAACGACAACGCCATGGCCATGACGCAGCTCATGATGGTGAATCCGCAGTTGCCGGCTTTCAACGACCTCAACGCCAAGCCGTCCGAAAAGGAGATGAAGGATTTCTACAACACCCATAAGAAAGACCTGTTCACCTCTTACGAGCAGGATCGTGACATTGATGTGGCTGTGTTCCCCATCAACCCCACACCTAAGGATCTGCAGGATATCGAGGATACCGTCCGCGCCGATTACCAGCGCTTCGCCACTGCGGAATCCCTGCTGGACTACAGCATCGAGAAGGGCATTGGCACGGTGGACAGCACGTTCTACAAGAAAGACGATATCCAATTGGACATCCTTGACAGCTTGATCTTCAAGATGCCGGTGGGCTCCTACATTGAGCCGTTCACCTACGAGAATGCCAAATGGTATTTCGGCAAGGTTTACGGCGGTGCTTTCCGTCCCGACTCTGTGTCCGTGGCTACGATTGAACTCCCGTTCAAGACTTCCCAGAATACGACGGCCAAATACACGAAGAAACAAGCCCGTCTGCTTGCTGACAGCTTGAAGAACGTGATTGCCAGCCGTCAGGCTTCCATCTTCGAACTCCAACTCAACTATCTCAATGGCCGTGAGCGTACCGACAGTACGTTCTGGTTGCCGGAGAGAGGCACGATCGCTTCCCTCTATAACGAATTGGTGGCCACTCCCGATGGCGGTCTCTATGTGTATGCCGCTCCCGGTGGTTACATCGTCTTCCAGGTGCTTGAGCGCACCAAGCTGATTGAGAAGAGACAGTTCGTGCTTTATGATTATGACATTGTTGCTTCCGAGGCCACCTTCAACAGCATCAAGTCCCAGGCCAACCAGTTTGCCGCTTCCATCTCTTCGGATGCCGACCTGATTGCCGAGGCTGCCAAGAAGGGTATCCAAACGGTGAATGGAACGCATGTGCTTTCCATGGCGACGAACATCGGCCAGCTTCCCAACTGCCGCGACATCGTGAGCTGGGCTTTCGCCGATGGCACGAAGAAGGATGACATCTCCGATGTGATCAATGTGGACAGAATTTTCTTGGCCGTGGCTGCCAACAAGACCGTCCGCAAGGTGGGTGTGCAGAAATTCGAGAACGTCAAGGCTGACATTGAGGCTATGCTGACGGCTGAGAAGAAGGCCGAGATGGTGGCTGAGAAGGTCAACAAGGATCTGGCATCCTCCTCTATGGAGGCTCTCGCCCAGAAGTATTCCACCCAGTTGATGGACAGCGTGATGCTCTATTTTGCGGGCGACATGTACCAGAACCGTGGAGTGGAGGGTAAGGCCATTGGCAAGATCTTCAGCTTGCCGGCCAACAAGCCGACGGCAGTTGCCGGTCGCAACATGGTGTATGTGGCTAACCTGCAGCAGACCACTACGGGTGCCGCCACTCCGGGCTACATGCTGGAGAAGAACATGCTCCGCAACATCATGATGGGTCGCGAGCGTGGTGAGGCCACCCTGATGACCTACCTGATCCAGAACACCCCTGTCATTGACAACCGTTACAAAATCTATCAGAAATAGACATTTTCTTATATTGATTGAGAGGGTGTCCGGCATGTCCGGACACCCTTTTTTTATGGGTGTGAAAAATATCCACATGAAAATGTTGATGGTATGAAAAAAAATGTATCTTTGCACGCTTTTTAGAAGTGAAATGGATTGAGGGGTCTGATTAGAGGCGTATGAGTATGTAACTACTTGATTTCACGGACTGTATTGAAATAGGAGAAGATAGAAGGGTGGGGGTTTCTTATAGTTTACGAATGATAGAATAGTTGCATTTTGCTTCCAAAAGTGCGCTATTTTTTTTTGAAAGTAATCAATAATTAATCAATAAAATAAAATTTGAAGGGATGAAAAAGATTAAAATTACACAAGTTAGAAGTGCGGTTGACAGACCTGCCCGTCAAAAAAGATCGTTGGAGGCCTTAGGCATCCGTAAAATGCACCAGACTGTAGAACATGAGGCCACGCCCCAGATCCTGGGTATCGTGAACGCCGTCAAACATTTGGTTTCAGTAGAAGAATTATAACGAGATTAAATAACAGTTGAAATTTAGAAACGATGAATTTACACAACTTAAAACCAGCAGCAAACTCAACACACAGTGACAGAAGAATAGGCAGAGGACAGGGCTCCGGCAAGGGAGGCACGTCCACACGTGGTAATAAAGGTGCTAAGTCGCGTTCCGGTTACAGCCGCAAGATCGGTTTCGAGGGTGGTCAGATGCCCATCTACCGTATTTTGCCCAAGAGAGGTTTCAAGAACATCAACCGCGTGGAATACAACGCCATCAATATAAGTACTTTGCAGCACCTTGCTGAGAAGAACATCACCGACATCGACCGCGATGTTCTGATTGCCAACGGCTTGGCGAAGAAGAACGACCTGATCGCCATTCTGGCCAAGGGTGAGCTCACCGCCAAGGTGAATGTGAAGGCTGACAAATATTCCGCCAAGGCCAAGGCTGCCATCGAGCAGGTTGGTGGTACGGCAGCGTTAGTCAATGCCCCTGTTGCAGAGTAAGTTTTTAATTTAATCACTTTTTCTCATGAAAAAATTTATTGAAACGATACAAAACATTTTCAGGATTGAAGATCTCCGTAAGAGAATCCTCTACACGCTCTTCATCATCCTGATTTACCGTTTCGGTGCCCACGTGGTGCTTCCGGGTATCAACCCCGGCGGTCTTTCCGCTTTCACCAGTGCCGCGCAGAAGGGTATCTTCGGTATGATTGACCTCTTCTCTGGTGGTGCATTCTCCAACGCCTCCATCTTCGCATTGGGTATCATGCCGTACATCTCCGCATCCATCGTGGTGCAGTTGCTCACGTTGGCTGTGCCTTATTTCCAGCGTTTGCAGAAGGAGGGTGAGAGTGGCCGTAAGAAAATCAACCAGATCACCCGTTACCTTACGGTGATCGTGCTGGCCATCCAGGCTCCCGCCTACATCGCTAACCTCGTCAACCAGTTCCCGGGCGCCATCGCCCCGTCCATGCTGGAACACCACGTGCTGGGCTTCACGGCCTTCGGCTTCACGGCTTTCATCCTTTTGATTGCTGCTACGCTCTTTATCATGTGGTTGGGTGAGCGTATCACCGACAACGGTATCGGCAACGGTATCTCCATGATCATTATGATTGGTATCATCGCCCGTTTCCCCTTCGCTATCAAGGCCGAGTTTGTGGCCCGTATCAGTGAGATGAACGGTGGTCCCATCGTGTTCATCATCGAGATTGTGCTGATGATGGTGATTATCGCCCTTTGTATCCTCCTCGTGCAGGGTACCCGCCGCGTTCCGGTCCAATACGCCAAGCGTGTGGTCGGCAACAAGCAGTACGGCGGTGTCCGCAACTATCTTCCCCTCAAGGTTAATGCCGCCGGCGTTATGCCTATCATCTTCGCCCAGGCACTCATGTTCATCCCCCCGATGATCTTCGCCAGCGCTTCCCAAGAGTCCATCTCCGGCTTCTGGGGCAGCTTCCTGGATTACAACCGTTTGGGCTACAACGTGATTTATTTCATTTTGATTATACTGTTCACCTATTTCTATACGGCTATCACCATCAATCCGCAGCAGATTGCCGAGGATTTGAAGAAGAACGGTGGTTTCATCCCGGGTACGAAACCTGGCAAGCAGACCGCTGAGCTGATTGACAACATCATGTCCCGCATCACGCTTCCGGGAGCTGTCTTCTTGGGTATCGTCGCTGTGCTGCCGGCCATCGTCCGCAAGTTCGGTGTCAACCAGCAGTTCGCGCAGTTCTTCGGCGGCACGTCCCTGATCATTATGGTCGGTGTGGTGTTGGATACGCTGCAGCAGATTGAGAGCCATCTTTTGATGAGACACTACGACGGTCTCACCAAGTCGGGCCGCATCAAGGGCCGTATGGGTGGTATTTACGGAGGTTAATAGAAGACATGTTCAGAAGAATCAAATATAAATCCGAAGCCGACTTTGCTAAGTTGAGACAAAGTGCCCGAGTGGTGGCTGTGACCCTCGCGGAGGTGGCGAAGCATATCCGTCCGGGTGTGCCGCTCACCTACCTCGACCAGATTGGGGAGGAGTGCATCCGCGACCATCACGCGATTCCCTCTTTCAAGGGTTTCGAAGGCTATCCCGCCGCGCTCTGTCTCTCGGTGAACGACGTTGTGGTGCATGGCATCCCCAAGGCGGGCATGTACCTGAACGACGGCGACATCCTGTCGGTGGATTGTGGGGCTCTTCTGGACGGTTTTCATGGTGATTTCGCCTACACGTTCGCCGTTGGGGAGGTTTCCGAGGAGGTCCGTCTGCTGATGGAACGCACCAAGGAATCCCTCAACAAGGCCATCGAGGTGGCCGTGGCGGGCAAGACGGTAGGCGACATCGGCCATACGGTGGAGGCATACGTGGGCAAATACAATTACGGTGTGGTTCGCGAGCTCTGCGGCCATGGCATCGGCAAGGACATGCACGAGCGTCCCGACATTCCCAATTTCGGCCGGCCCGACAGCGGCGACCGTCTGCAGGAGGGCATGTGCATCTGCATCGAGCCGATGATCACGCTCGGCTCCCACAAGATTTACATGGAGCAGGACGGATGGACCATCCGCACCCGCGACCACAAGCCTGCCGCCCATTACGAACACCAGCTGGCCATCACCTCCAAGGGAACGGAAGTCATCTCCTCCTACAAACTGATAGGTGAAGTCATCGGAACGAATGAACTCTATTAAAAATACAGAATATGGCAAAGCAATCATCATTCGATTTGGACGGCATCGTGACGGAAGCGTGCGGGAACGGGCTCTACCGGGTGCAGCTGGAAAGCGGGCATGTGATCATCGCCCACCTCTCCGGCAAGATGCGCCTGCATTACATCAAGATCCTGCCCGGCGACAAAGTCCAGGTGGCCATGTCTCCGTATGACCTCACCAAGGGGCGGATAACCTTCCGGTATAAAAGTTAAGGAATCAAATAAAGAAAAATAATAACATCAATAAAACAGAAAAAAATGAAAGTAAGAGCGTCAGTTAAAAAGAGATCAGAAGACTGTATCGTGGTGAAACGTCACGGAGTGGTTTACGTGATTAACAAGAAGAACCCTAAGATGAAACAGCGTCAGGGTTAGGATTTATCATCGAATAAAATTATTAATTAACAATAAAATATTAAAGTAATATGGCAAGAATTGCAGGTATTGATTTACCGAAGAACAAACATGGCGAGATCGGCTTGACCTACATTTACGGAATCGGCAGAAGCACTGCCCAAAAGATTCTGACGAAGGCCGGTATCAGCTGGGACAAGAAGGTAAATGAATGGAACGACGATGAGTTGGCAGTTATCCGTGGATTGGTTAATGATTTGAAGGTGGAAGGCCCCCTGAGATCTGAGGAGCAGATGAACATCAAGCGACTGATGGATATCGGCTGCTACAGAGGCATCCGTCACCGTTTGGGATTACCGGTACGTGGACAGAGCACGAAGAACAACGCCCGTACGCGTAAGGGTCGTAAGAAAACTGTTGCGAACAAGAAGAAAGCAACCAAGTAGTTAATAATCATTACGGATAGAGAAAACATACAGTTATGGCAAAAAATACAAAAACATCCAAGAAGAAAGTTGTCAGAATTGAGGCTTCAGGCAAAGCGTTCATATATGCATCTTTTAATAACGTTATTGTTTCCCTTACCAATAATGACGGTCAGGTGATTTCCTGGTCTTCCGCCGGTAAGATGGGATACAGAGGTTCCAAGAAGAACACCCCCTACGCTGCCCAGATGGTGGCTCAAGACTGTGCCAAGGTCGCCTACGACCTCGGTCTCCGCAAAGTTAAGGTTTACGTGAAAGGTCCGGGACAAGGCCGCGAATCGGCCATCCGCTCCATCAACACCACGGGTATCATCGTGGAGGAGATCACGGATGTCACTCCGCTTCCGCACAACGGTTGCCGTCCTCCCAAACACAGAAGAGTATAATTTTTCACATTATCAAACAATAAAAAAAGTTTACAATTATGGCAAGATATACAGGACCTAAAACGAAAATCGCAAGAAAATTCAAAGAACCGATTTACGGACCGGACAAGAGTCTGGAGAGAAAGAATTACGCTCCGGGCCAGCATGGTCAGAGCCGGAGACGCTCCAAACTTTCCGAGTACGGCATGCAGCTTCAGGAGAAGCAGAAAGCCAAATACACCTACGGTCTTCTTGAGCGTCAGTTCCGCAAACTGTTCCAGTTGGCAGCCCGCAAGAAGGGTGTCACGGGCCAGAACCTCATGCAGCTCATTGAGTCCCGCTTGGACAATGTGGTGTTCCGCTTGGGCATCGCGCCTTCCCGCGCCGCCGCCCGCCAGCTGGTTTCCCACCGCCACATCTCCGTCAACGGTGCCATCTGCAACATCCCTTCCCGTCTGCTGGTTCCCGGCGACACGGTGGAGGTGCGCGAGCGCTCCCAAGCCCTCGAGGTGATCACCAACTCCCTCAGCGGCAAGGCTATGAACTCCGCATGGCTCGAATGGGACGGCAATCTGATGGTAGGCAAGTTCATGAACTACCCGCAGAGAGAGGAAATCCCTGAGACCATTAACGAGCAGGCTATCGTCGAGTTGTACTCGAAGTAGTAGCCTTTAGCCATTGGCCATTAGCCAAATGCTAAAGCCAATGGCCAAAAGCCAAAAGCTAATAATAGATTACCATAAAAATAACATAACAATGGCAATATTAACATTTCAGAAACCCGATAAGGTCATCATGAACGAGGCCGACGATTTTCACGGCATATTTGAATTTCGTCCCCTGCAGCAAGGTTACGGCGTAACCATTGGTAACGCCCTGCGCCGCGTGCTGCTCTCTTCATTGGAAGGCTATGCCATTACCTCCGTCAAAATCGAGGGCGTTGCCCAGGAGTTCTCCTCCATCGCGGGTGTGATGGAAGATGTCACCGACATCGTCCTGAACCTCAAGCAGGTGCGCTTCAAGAACAAGATTGAGAACAATAATGCTGAGAAGGCCACCATCATCATCTCCGGTCAGGAACAGTTCACTGCCGGCGATATGAACCGCTTCCTCAACTTCTTCCAGGTCCTCAATCCCGAGCTGCTGATCTGCCGCATGGAACCCTCTGTGAAACTGGTCATGGAGATCACCATCGACAAGGGCCGTGGTTATGTGCCTGTGGAGGACAACCACACGCTTCATGAGGGCATCAACGTCATCGCCATCGACTCTATCCATACGCCCATCAAGAATGTGAAGTATGTGATTGAGCCGTACCGCGTTGAGCAGAAGACGGACTTTGAAAAGCTGGTGCTGGAAATCGACACCGACGGTTCCATCAACCCGAAAGACGCGTTGAAGGAAGCCGCCAAGATCCTGATTCAGCATTTTGCGCTCTTCTCCGATGACAAGATCTCCTTGGATACGCCGGAAGAGCCCGCTACGGTGGAGGATTTTGATGAGGACGACATTCTCAAACGTCAGATTCTCAAATCCAAGCTCGTGGATATGGACCTCTCTGTCAGAGCGCTCAACTGCCTGAAATCGGCAGAGCTGGAAACGCTCGGCGACCTGGTGGCCATCCATAAGAGCGACCTCCTCAAGTTCCGCAACTTCGGCAAGAAATCCCTCGCCGAATTGGAGGAATTAGTGAAATCCAAAGGTTTGGAGTTTGGAATGAATGTATCAAAGTATAAATTAGATAGAGATTAATAATATGAGACACGCGAAAAGAATCAATCATTTAGGTAGAACGGATGCCCATAGAAAGGCCATGATGGCCAATATGGCTACATCTCTGATTATGCATAAGAGAATTTCCACGACCTTGGCAAAGGCAAAAGAATTGAGGAAGTTCGTAGAGCCCATCGTCACGCGCAGCAAGAATGATACGACGCACTCCAGACGTATGGTTTTCTCCCAGCTTCGCAACAAATATGCCGTCACCGAGCTGTTCCGTGAGATTTCCCAGAAGATCGCCACGCGCCCCGGCGGATACACCCGTATCCTGAAGACCGGTTTCCGCAAGGGTGACAATGCCGAGATGTGCATCATCGAATTTGTGGACTACAACGAGACGTACACCACCGAAGGTGGCAAGAAGAAATCGACCCGTACCCGCAGAAGCAGCAAGAAGGCTGCCAAGACGGAGGAAGTGGTGGCCGAAGCCGCTGCCGAGACCGTTGCCGAAGAGCCTCAGGCTGAATAGTCTGTGCCGTACGGATTACGCCATGCAGAGGATGGACTGGTGTTCATCCTCTTTTTTTGTTTGTGTCTGCTGTCATGACGTTATCCGTAGAGACGTGCCATGGCGCGTCTCTACATACGGTAAATTCATGAACCTGTGTATATTTGAAATTTGTGTAATTTTGCACCTCATAATTGAAAAATAGAAAACACAACGTGCTATGAAAGGAATTGTATTGGCCGGCGGCGCCGGAACCCGCCTTCACCCCATCACTTTGGCCATGAGCAAGCAGCTTATGCCCATCTATGACAAGCCCATGATCTATTACCCGATATCGACCCTCATGCAGGCCGACATTCGGGAAATACTCATCATATCCACTCCGCAGGATCTGCCCAATTTCGAGCATCTGTTGGGCGACGGCTCCCGTATCGGCTGCCGTTTCGAGTACAAGGTGCAGGAGGTGCCCAACGGCCTTGCGCAGGCCTTTGTGCTTGGCGAGGAGTTCATTGGCGATGACAAGGCGGCGCTTGTGTTAGGCGACAACATCTTCTACGGTGGTGGCATCGAGCACCATCTGATGGAGAGCAAGGACCCCGATGGCGGCGTGATTTTCGCCTATCACGTGTCGGATCCGGAGCGTTACGGCGTGGTGGAGTTTGATGCGGACATGAAGGCGGTATCCATTGAGGAGAAACCCAAGCAGCCGAAGTCCAACTATGCGGTTCCGGGGCTTTACTTCTACGACAACAGCGTGGTGGAGGTGGCCAAGAACATCAAGCCCAGTGCGCGTGGCGAGTACGAGATTACGGATGTGAACCGTTACTATTTGGAGGCTGGCAAGTTGAAGGTATGCAAATTGGACCGTGGCACGGCCTGGCTCGACACGGGCACGTTCAACTCCTTGATTGAGGCCACGCAGTTCGTGCAGGTCATCGAGGCCCGTCAGGGCCTGAAGGTGGGCTGCATTGAGGAGATTGCCTACAAGCACGGCTTCATCGACGCCGCCCAGTTGGAGGAGATTGCCCAGCCCTTGATGAAGAGCGGCTACGGTGCCTACCTGATGGGGCTGCTGAAGTAGCGAAGCCTATAAGATGATTTTTGCTATAATCCCGTGACTGGTCAGTTGCGGGATTTTTTTGTTGGTTCGACCGCTATATCGGATGTTTTCATCGCGTTTTTGGGACAACGAAGGCGGTAGAGACGTTGCACGCAACGTCTCTACGGTCAATCCAGATCCTTATTTTTTCACAATCTTCTTTGTCAGATGCTGCTCCCCGCATTTGGCGTTCAGGAAATAGACGCCGCTGGCAAGGTGATGCACATTGAAGGTGTTGCTGCCCGGCTTTAGGCGCACGACCATCACGGTGCGGCCCGTGGAGTCGGTAAGGGTGGCCCGTAGGGGCTTCTCGGTACCCTGAATCAGGATGTTGAGCTGGTCGGCAACCGGGTTGGGGTAGAGGTGCCATCCGGCGTGGTCCTCAATGTCGGCGACGCTCGCATTGGCATCTCCTACCGCCAAGCAATACTGCCCGGGTTGCAGGACGGCCGTCTTGACGTAGCCGGCTAACATACTGCCCGTACGCGTGTGATGGATTACACGCCACGGCATGGAGGCGTTTTCCCGGTAAAGCAGCTTTAACTGCGAGATGTCGTAATCGGCATCAAACCACTCGTAATCCAACTGTCCCTCAAAACCTCGCCGGTAGCGGAACTGGATGTAGCCCGTCGGGATGGTGTTGATAGCTGTGTTGTAGGCCATCCCGATTGTCCAATAGTGCGTGTTGGCCATCTTGTAGATGCCGGCGGGAAGCTCGTCGGGAACATCCGGGGTCACCAAGTTGTGCTCGATGCGCACTAAGATGGTGTCGGGGAAGGACTCCAGACGGAAGGTGCAGTCGGCATCCGTGGGCGACCAGTTAGTCCCGTTGGTGAGCGACCGCGTGTAATCGATGACGGCATCTGTGATTTTCTCCGCGTAATCCACCATGCCGAAGGCGGGTATGAAGGGAATGTTCACATCCACGTGGCCGAACTCGCCCGAAAACGTCACGTTCGGGATGGTGTGCAGTTGGCGTTGCTCAGACACAAAGGTGAGGTCCACCCGATTGTTGTTGATGGGCTGGCTGGCGTGATGAAGCTTCTGGTGCAGATAGATACGGTATTGGCTGCCCGATAGGGGTATGATGGAGTCGATGGAAAAATGCGGGAATCCGGGCTGGTGCACCCATCCCTCGTAAAAGGCGGTCAGATTGACACCCGTTTCCTGTGACAGGTAGTTGAAAAGTTCCGGCGAGGAGACATTCTGGAAGGCGTAGTGGTTGAGCAGGCTGCGCATTCCGCTGAAAAACAGCGAGTCGCCCAGATAGTTGCGTAGGGTGTGCACAATCAGCGAGCCTTTGTCGTAGGAGTGCATGCCGTACGTGTGATTCTGCGGCACATTGTCCAGGGCGTAGTGCCCCTCGTCGTTGCTGGCAAGCTGCTGCAGCACCTCGTGATGCTTGTCGCGGATATAGCCGCTGTAGTTGTCGCTGATCAGGCCCGCGACTAGTGCTTCCGAGTAGGTGGCGAACCCCTCGTTGATCCACATCTCCTCGGCCTGTCGGCAGGTGATGAGGTCGCCGAACCAGTGGTGGAATAGTTCGTGCGCGTAGAGCTGCTCGTATTCGGTGCCTCCGGTGATGGCAGCGTTGGGGTAGGCGATGTTGGTGGCGTGTTCCATGGCCCCACTATTGAAGTTGACAGCCACATAACCCACACGTTGCCAGCGGTATGGCCCGAACAGCCGCTCATACATGCGCAGGATGTCTTTCAGATGCACAAACGATCCGGCCACCTTGTTGATGGTACTCGGCTGCGCGTATATTTGGATGGGGATGATGCGCTCCATGCCGTGGAATGTGTCGGCGTAGAGGTGGTAGTCGCCCACGGCCACGGAGGCCAGGTAGGTGGGGATGGGGTCTGTCATGTCCCAAGTCCACAAGCGGCTGCTGTCGGCCAGCATCAGCGAGTCGGTGAGCATGCCCCCGCAGACGGCCCTCTTGCCTGCCTCGGTGCGGACGTGCAACGTGTAGGTGGATTTGTCGGTGAACACATCCAGGCAGGGGAACCACACGCGTCCGATGACGTGCGGCTGGTAGTCAAGGTCCACCCCGATGTTATAGCAGTATTGCCCCGAGTAGTGGATGCCGCCCCAAGCCATGCCCGGCAGAAAGGGTGTGCCGTGGTAGCAGACGCGCACCGCGACGGTGTCGCCCTGCTGTATGGTGGGGGTGCTGATGCGCATCTTCTCGCCCTGTTGGGTGAAGGCGGCCTGCTGCCCGCCGACAAAAGCGGAGTCCACGGTCAGTCCCGCCAGATCCAAGGTGATTTGGTTGAGGTTGTTTTGTTTGGCGATGACGGTGAGCTGTGCATCCCCATAAATGATTTTCGTGCTGAAGTCGCGGATGTCGAGCTGTAGGTCGTAGTGCGCCACGTGCAGGGTGTCGCCAAGGTCTTGGGCGTGCAGGGCGGCGGCGAAAAGGGCGATGAGGATGAGCAGGGTTCTTTTCATAATATAATGCGGTTAAAAACTTTTCACAGATTATGGTTATTCTCTTTCTTATTACCGCGGCAAAGGTAGTGTTTTTTTTACCAACTTTCTTTTGGTGCTACAAAAGAAAGTTGCAAAGAAAAGTAGCTTTCGCCGCTGAATTTTGTTTTGCTGAAAAAACGGCCATCGTACGCTAAAAAATCGAAACTTGCAACACTACACTGCGTTCCGTGTTGCTTCGGACAGTCGATTTTTCTTAACGCTTCACGATGGCTCGTTTTTGGAATCCGCCATGCGTCTTCCACGCAAAACAAAATAATGCGGCAATTTCCAAAGAGGATTTTCGATTGGTTTTTGGGAGCTTGAGTTATAGTTAAGAAGTTAAGGAACTAAGGAGTTAAGGCAGTTAGTCTTTGGGGTTTGGTGTTGGAAATTGGGATTTGCGGTTTTCGATTTGCGTTCCTGGTTCTATGTTCTCAGTTCTATGTTCTTCGTTCTTTGTTCCCGCCCTAACGCCGTTAGGCGTTGCATATCTGTAGGAATGCGGCGGCACAGGAATTAGAATTTCGGGAATTGCCATCTGCCGCCGCATGGACCGCAAGTGCGATGTGCACCATTCCGCCGGCGACGTAAGGCGCGGCGGAATCTCCCCACGTCCCGGCGGAACGAAAGCTCGGTAGAATCCAATGAGTGTAAGGAATCAGGGATGGTGATTCGCCCTAACGCCGTTAGGCGTTGCATATCTGTAGGAATGGGGCCCCCGCACACAATATCGCGGCAAAATCAAGGCAATAACAAGCCCCTGAAAGAGAGATCATGATGAAGTATTTCCTCGATATTTCGGATATCGATGTATATCTGCGCAAGACGGTGCTCAATTTCATCGTCTGTATGGTTTGTGTTGGTGATGACATTTAATTTCATTAGAGCTTTACAAAACTCCAAACCATTGTGCAGCATAAGAAGGCTACAAGGAGTGTTTGGGTTGAAATAACGACCAAGAGAGTCAACGTGGAAGAATGCTCCCCATTTCGTGCCAAATCAGTAGACATTCATAAATATTTGGAAACAAAAAAACGGATTTGAAATTAAAAATGTATTTTTGCAGCCTATGAAAGTCATCTAAAATTGGATTGAATTTTATGATGTTATTGGATTATTCATATCAGAGAACATTAGAAATGCGCGATTATTCCTCCGCATTTTCTCGTAGTGCTTTTAAGGATATTCTTGACTTCAACGATTTTTCTCATATAAAATGGTTATATGACCGATATGGTACAAGAAGACCTCAATCAATATCTTATCTTGATTACTTAAAAAAAATCTACTCTGCCATTTCAAAAGAGTATCAATGTGAATATGTCTATAAAAACGAATTGCTTGGACATATAGTTAAGATGTACGGCACAAAAAACACTTGTGCGTTCAATGAGTTCCGTGTCGGGAATTCGATTGTTGATATTGCACTATTCAATGGAGAGAGTAGAGCATTTGAAATTAAAACAGAGTATGACACCCTTAAAAGATTGGATAAACAGCTGGATGATTACAAAAGGGTTTTTGACAAATGTTATTTGGTGATACCCCACAAAAAAGCAGATTTGTATAACGATATTGATGAAACCACAGGCATTATCACCTTAAAAAGGGATCGAGGACATATAATTCTCCAAAACATTCGAGAGGCTCAACAAAATAATAGTTTTGATTTAGATTTGTTAATGTCTTGTTTAAGAACAAAGGAATATGAGTCCATAATAAAAAAGTGGTTTGGGAGGCTTCCGGATGTCCCACTTTGTAGGATGTACAATGATTGTCTTTGTTTATTACGCAAAATTCCAAATCAAGAATTAAAAGAAATGTTTTTAACGGAAGTAAAAGGACGACGACAGAATACAATGTTGTTATTAAAGGCCCCTTCTTTTTTAAGGCAAATGTGTCTGAGTCTAAATCTTTCTGCAAAAGAATTATTATATTTAGTTACCCTATTAAAAAAAACAATTTATTAACAGATGTATTTTCCGTATTTAAGAGGTAAACAATTTGAACTTAAAGCATTAAGGGAGTTTTCAGCCGAACATCAAAAGGTAAAGAGTATTGTCCCTATTATCGAAGCTGTAAACAGTAATTATAGCACTTTAAACATTACCATCCAGGAGCTTCTTGCAAACAACATTCAGTTTGCTTTAATTATGAATCCTGTAAATGGAGATTTCTCTCATCCCAATATTTCTTTTAATATTGTTAATGAACAAAACGGTCTTTTAGAACATCCTGACGATTGGATTCCGACATATTTATTTAACGGCAATCCTCAGTTTTTTCGAGACGTTGTGTTAGAAGCTCCTTATTCACAAATAATGTTGGTGTTTAGAGATGCTGTTGATTTTGTTGACAACAGGACTTTAAATGAAATTGTTTCTAACGAAAAGGTTTCTTATATAGTTTTTAATAATGGGAGTGCAATTTCACGCCGATCTAAACGTTTTTTGCGAGAGATAGGCAAGAACATCATAGGGTTAAACGATTGTTTTAATGAAAAAGCAAGAAATGTTGATTACCTGGACAATGATGACGAACTTTTTTCTGAAATGCCATTCTACTATAACGATGATAATTTATATGGTTTTTCAGACTATACTGCATTATCAAGCAAATATGTTGAAGGGGGTATGATGCCATACGCTTTGGCTATCCATCTGACATATCAAAGAAATGATGATCAAATTTACATTCATCATTTTGTTTCTGATTCAAATAGAACACGAGCTGATATTCGTGGTAAATTTTCGGAAGCAGTTCGGAAAATTCCACCATTTTATTATGAAAATGGAATTACGATTACGAAAGCGGTGCAAGATTTAATAAATCGAGCAAATAGCGGGAATGAGTATCCGGGTTTAGGATACCTAAAAAAACTTTCTGTGCTGAATCATTTGGAACTAACATATAGAATTTTGCAATCCAATGTTAATTAGTAGCTGTTGTTTCTTAGATGAAGAATTAAAATCTGAAGTTGAGAATGAATTCACCCATTCAGACCAAATTTGTGACGTTTGTGGCATTAGAGGGAATCTAATAAAAATAGATCATTTTGCAGAATTTTTTGTGTGTATTGTTGGACTTTTCAAGAAAGATTCATCTTCTCAAAGCACCTTAATTGATATAGTCCAATCAAAATGGCATTTTTTTTCAAATAAATTATATGGTGAAGTCATTTTATCAACAATTATTTCTGAATATGGATTAAGTATAAGTGTTCATGACAAAGTGTCTTTTATTGACGATATTCAATATGTAATTGATATTTGGAAAAACATCAAGAACATTTTGACTTCTAAGTATCGGTACTTTGTGGATTCTGATGAAATTGACAAATTGGATTTAATTACATTTGATAGCAGTAGTTACAGAATCCTACATAAAGGGGATGTCTTGTTTAGAGCACGGATAACAGAAGAAGGGAAAGCAAAAATGACCCCGAAAGAGATGAAATGTCCTCCACGAAACAAATCTTGTGCTGGCAGGGCTAATCCAGTGGGAATTCCATACTTGTATTTATGCCAAAGTATAAAAACAACCTTTTATGAGGTTCATGCTGGTTATTTGGACAATATTAGTGTGGGTAGATTTAGAATGATAAGAGATTTGAACATTATAGACTTCGACTTCCAGCTGTCTCCTTTTCCTGTATTTGTTGATGGCGGTAAAGATGAGTTGCTTAAACAAATATCCAAATGTGAGTTTTTACAAGAAATAAGATCTGACCTCTCCAAGCCCCTAACACGATATGATACAGAATTGGAGTATGTCCCAACACAGTGGATATGTGAATATTGTAAGATTAATGGGGCAGATGGCATATCATTTACAAGTTCTTTAGATAAAACAGGTGTTAACTACGTCCTTTTCGATCAAAATGATGCAAAATGCACCAAAGTTACAGCGCATACCATAAAAAAAATTGATATTAACGAATAATGTTTAGTATATGTAAACCACATTACATCTTCTCATGCAAATAGGGTTGATTGGACACGATGATTATTCTATAGCCTTCCAATAAATGAAGGAACAAGGAGTTGGCAAATAAAACATGCTCTAAAAAACACATAAGCTATGAATTATCCATTAATATCCGAATATGTAGATGCCATCAAATTGGCGGAGGACAATTTCTGCCAACTCAGCAATTTGCGTCCGGTATTGGATGCGCACGGCGAGCCTGTCATGAGCAGCGGCAATTTCGCCGTGGTGTTCAAGATGGTGGATGATAATGGTAATTTCCATGCGCTCAAATGCTTCATACGCGAGCAGCAGGGGCGCGCAACGGCCTACCGGCAGATTTCCGACACGCTGGCAACAATCGACTCCCCTTATCTGACAGCCACACAATACTATGAAAAAGAGCTGTATGTGGACACGAGCCAAAGCGATGAGACGGAATTCCCCGTACTGTTAATGGATTGGGTGGAAGGGCAAACATTGGACAAATACCTGCGAGCAAATCTTGGCAACAAGAATGCTTTACAAAGGCTGGCTTTCCGCTTTTGCCAGTTGGCAAAGTGGCTCCTGCCGCAATCATTCGCCCATGGGGACTTGAAGCCTGACAACATCCTCGTTCGTGGAGACGGCTCTCTGGTGCTCATTGACTACGACGGGATGTATGTGCCCGCCATGCTCGGACAGAAATCGCGCGAGATGGGTTCGCCGGACTTCCGCCATCCCTTTCGCACGGAGGATGACTTTGACGAACGCATTGACGATTTCCCGGCCATGTCAATCCTGTTCTCATTATTAGTATTGGCTCATAATCCCGAATTACTGGAGCGTTATGGGGCTTCCGACCGACTGTTGTTTTCGGAGACTGATTACCGAAGCATTAGTGAATGCGCACTGCTGAAGGAGCATTTTCCCACGGAAGATACAGTGCTAAACAGAATAGGCGGACTGTTTTTAATAGCCTTGTCGGATGTGAAACTGCCACAACCGCTCTCGGCAGGCCTTCTAAACTTGCCAGAACCGGCAGCATTGAAACCAGCGGCGATTGTTTCTACAGAAGCAACAAAAGAGGATTGGAAAAATGCCGTTGAAGATGAACATGGTGTGAAATATAGTGCTGATTGGAAAAAACTGTTGGAATGTTGTGATAAGCGTAAAGACACCCATTATACAATACATGAGGGGACGGAAATTATTTGCGATTGGGCATTTTCTCGTTGCAAAAATCTTCAACAGATTACATTACCGAATTCGCTCACTAGCATAGGAGATTATGCATTTTATATTTGTGAATCTCTTCAGGAAATCACACTACCAGATTCTGTCACAAACATAGGAGATCAGGCTTTTTCAGAATGTACCTCCCTCCAGAAAATCAATTTGCCGGATTCACTCAACAGTATAGGGGCTTCTGCATTTTCTGGTTGTGAAAATCTTCAACAAATCACATTACTGGATTCACTCAATAGCATAGGAGACTATGCTTTTTGTCATTGTGAATCTCTTCAGGAAATCAATCTGCCGGATTCACTCAACAGCATAGGGGCTTCTGCATTTTCTGGTTGCGAAAATCTTCAACTGATCACATTTCCAGATTCGCTCAACAGCATTGGAGCCCATGCATTTTATCATTGTGAATCGCTCCAGCAAATCACGCTACCAGACTCTGTCTCAAACATTGGAGATGAAGCTTTTTCATGTTGTAAATCCCTCCAAAAAATCAATCTGCCGGATTCGCTCAACAGCATAGGTGATGAAGCTTTTTCATATTGCAAAAATCTTCAACAGATCACATTACCGGATTCGCTTACCAGCATTGGTTCTATGGTCTTTTCAGGATGTGACAACATTAGCATTAGAAGCGACTCGTCTCGCTTCATAGTGAAACAGGATTTACTAATTGACAGGCGTGAACATCGACTTATTTCATATATAGGAAAAGATGAAATTATTACGATTCCTGATACGATCACCAGCATCGGAGATTTTGCATTTTCTGATTGCGAAGATCTTCAACAGATTACATTACCGGATTTGCTCACCAGCATAGGAGCCCATGCATTTTATCATTGTGAATCTCTCCAGCAAATCACACTACCAGACTCTGTCACAACTATAGGAGATGATGCTTTTTCTGGTTGCAAAAATCTTCAACAGATTACATTACCAGATTCGCTCACCAGCATAGGAAATTCCGCATTTTCTTCTTGCAAAAATCTTCAACAGATCACATTACCGGATTCGCTCACCAGCATAGGTGATGAAGTTTTTTCATATTGCAAAAATCTTCAACAGATAACATTACCGGATTCGATCACCAGCATAGGAAATTCCGCATTTTCTTCTTGCAGAAATCTTCAACAGATCACATTACCAGATTCGATCACCAGCATAGGAGATTATGCATTTTCTGATTGTGAAAATCTTCGACAGATCACATTACCGAATTCGCTCACCAGCATAGGAGATTATGCATTTTATATTTGTGAATCTCTTCAGGAAATCACACTGCCAGATTCTGTCACAAATATAGGAGATGAAGCTTTTTCAAAATGCACCTCTCTCCAGAAAGTCAATCTGCCGAAATCACTCACCAGCATTGGTTCTAAGGTCTTTTTAGAATGTGACCACATCAGCCTTAAAAGTGATTCGTCTCGCTTCATAGTGGAACAGGATTTATTAATTGACATGCGTGAGCATCGACTTATTTCATGTGTAGGAAAAAATAAAATTATTACGATTCCTGATTCAGTCACCAGCATCGGAGACTATGCATTTTATTTTTGTAAGTCTCTCCAGAAAATCAATCTGCCGAATTCGCTCACCCGCATCGGAACTTGTGCGTTTTGCTGCTGTTTTTCCCTTCAAGAAATAACACTACCGGATTCGATTACCGATATTGGAGACGGTGCTTTCGCATCATGTTACAATCTTAAAAACATAGCATTCCCAAATACATCCACTAACATTGGGGATGAGGTACTTGCATCCTGTGAATCACTAAAAACCATAAAATTGCCTAATCCTCACATTTCTATTGAAGAAAATTCGTTTGGTGCACTTTGTGGAGGAGGAGCTGAAGGCTATTGGATTAGTTATGTATCGGCAGAGAAAATTTTTATACCCTCTGGTACACGCGAAAAATTCAAGAAACTATTACCGATCAAATTACATGATAAACTCGTGGAGTATCCCGACGCAACAAATTTCGAATAACGAAAACGACAATTGGTGATTCGATTTTTACATACAACAAATAAATGATTATCGTAGAGTCAAAACGAAAAAGAAAGGAGACGAAGTGTCCCGGGGTAAACATTCCTCTTCAGAATTGCGTTTTTAAAGTCGCCCGGAATAGGACGGGCAAAGGATTTTTTCATTACTTTTGCAATTCAAAATGTCTGCAATGAAGATTCTATCGGTTATCGGTGCGAGACCCCAGTTTGTGAAGGCGGCGGTGGTGAGTGCGGAAATACATAACACCCCCGGTGTCAGCGAGGTGCTGGTCCATACCGGCCAACATTTTGACGCCAACATGTCGCAACTCTTTTTTGAGGAGATGGGCATCCGACAGCCGCACTACAATCTGGGTGTCCACAGTCTGCCCCACGAGGAAATGGTTGCGCAGATGCAGGTGGGCATTGAACGGGTGATCCGTGATGAGCGTCCCGACTGGCTGTTGGTCTATGGCGACACGGACTCCACGTTGGCCGGCGCGCAGGCCGCCCGCGCGTGTGCGGTGCCGCTGTGCCATGTGGAGGCGGGCCTGCGCTCCTTCAACCCGAAGATGCGCGAGGAGTACAACCGCATCCAGACCGACAAGCTCAGCGATGTGCTGTTCGCGCCCACCACGACAGCCGTGCGCAATCTCGAACGCGAAGGTATTGATTCAAAGAAGATTATCCTTACTGGGGATGTGATGAAGGATGCGGCCCTGCTGTTTGCACCGCAGGCGCGCAAACCGCAAGTGGAGCTGCCGGAAACCTTTGTCCTCTGCACGCTGCATCGGGCCGAGAATACGGATAACCCCGAAATCCTGAAGGAGCTGCTGTTAGCCTTGGAGATGGTCTGCCAATTTGTGTCGGTGGTGCTGCCGTTGCACCCGCGCACCCGTCAGAAGATGCTGGAAATCAACTATCCGATAGGGCAGTCGCCCATTCTGTTTATAGACCCCGTGGGCTATTTAGAGATGCTGTATCTGCTGAAGCATTGCCAGTTGGTGATGACCGATAGCGGCGGTGTGCAGAAGGAGGCCTATTTCGCCCACAAATACTGCATGACCCTTCGCGAAGAGACCGAATGGGTGGAACTGTGCGCCCGCGGCTATAATCATCTGCTCGGGCACAACCATATAGATATTGTATCGACTGTTCAGAATTTTCTCTCCATGCCGCCTTTGTTCACCGATGATCTCTATGGAGACGGCCATGCAGCGCGCAAGATTGTGTGCGAATTGACGAAAAAGGGTGAATGATAATTAATAATTTACAATTAATAATTAATAGTTAATAGTTAATAGTTAATTGCTATTTGGGGATTGTTGTTTGGTTTTGAGAATGGATGTTAAAATTTTCAATAACTCCTGACATTCGCTATAAATGCTATTGAAGGCGTTATTGTCTATATATCCGCTTTCATGTAGTAACTCTAACCAATATTCAGTTTCGGCTGCTTCTTTGAATGATATGTGCAATTTGGCATAAAAATCTCGTTTGCTTTGCGCAGTTGAAGCTTCCTTAGCGTTTGCCCCAATACTAGTCCCACTTCGTAGTATCTGCTTTGACATCACATATTCGTTTTTCTCATTTTTTAGAAAGGAATACAATTTGATAATTCGCAATGCAAAATGTTTTGTTTTCTCCAACAGCACACCCCTCGTCTTCATTCGCTCAATAATTTACATGGTAAATAAATGTTATGCAATTGAGACTTTACATTTCAATTGCATAAGTAATTGTTCTTGAAATGCAGTGCTTTATTTTCTTAAAACATGTGCATCCAGAATCAGCAACGCTCAACCTCGCCAATTATTGTATTATTAATTATTAATTATTAACTATTAACTATTAATTGCTAATTAAATCCCCGTCCACCCCCAGCAGCCGTGCGATGGAGAATGCCTCCATGGGCACCTCGTCGGCGTCGGTTTCCACCAGGGAGTAATCGATGTAGTCGCCGATGTTGTGCACGGTGACGGGTGTGTCGCCCCGCAGCTGGAGGCCTTTCACGCGCAGTCGCCGGCAGTTGGCACTGATGCCGCTATAGTGTGTGGTGACCAGCGAGGTGATGCCGAGTTGTGCGGCCAGTTTCAGGTAGTTGCTGACAATGCGTTTGCCCTCCTCGGGGTTGGTTGTGCGGGCCAGCTCGTCCACTAAGGCTAATATTCTCTTTCCAGCGCGTCCGGCCTGGATGATGTCGTGGATGGTGAGAATCTCCACGGCAAAAGAGGATAGTCCGCTGATTTCGGACTGCCGGTCGCCGATGCTGCTGTAGATGCCGTCCATGACAGTCATGGCGGCGCTTTCCGCGGGTAGGTAGAATCCGAACTGGAAGAGGTACTGGGCCAGCGAGACGGTCTTCAAGAGCACGGACTTGCCCGCCATGTTGGCTCCGGTGATGAGTACGGTCTCGCGTCCGAATTGGATGTCGATGGGCTGGAATTGGCGGCCTTTCTCGGCCAATGCTGCCGCCACTTCGGGATTGTACAGCTGGTGCAGGTCGGTGTGGTCGGAGAGAGTGGGGCGGCAGGCGTTCCAATCGATAGCCAGTTGGGCTTTGGCGAGCAGCAGGTCTAAATGGGCAAGCTGTTCCAGATTGTGGGCCATCGCTACGCGGTAGGGTTGCAGCTGTTGCGACAGAGAGGCCCGCACGCGGTCTTCCACCTTTTGGGCTTGGAAACGGAACTCCTCCGCCTCGGCCGCACTTTGCGCATTTTGGATGCGCTCACGCCATTGGGCGAGCTCGTGATCATAGAGCGAATAGACGTAGAAATGGGGGATGCCGGTGTGCTCGGGATCCAGTAGTGTGATGACGGCATCCATGTTTCCCAGCGGGCAGATGTCGCTGCCGCAGGCTTCTAACGCCTCCGCGATCTTGCGGGTGAGGATAGCGGTCTTCTTGATCTCGAAAAGCTGTATGTCGTCCATCACGCTGCCGTCGGCCAGGGCGGACAGCGTGGGCCGTATGTCGTTGATCTGGTGCAGATGGTTTCGGATGCTCATCAGTTTGCTCCGGAACTGGTCGTTGCGGCGCAGGTCAATGGCTTTGGACAAAAGGTCGAACTCCGCCTCCAATTCCTGCGCAGAGGTGCTGAACGGCAGGTCTAACAGATACTTCCGGCCCAAATTGGAGGTGAGTTGGAGCTGCTCATACACATAGTGCAGGGCGGAGTTTTGTTCGAAAGCGTTTTTGAAAAGCATAGTCGTCAGTTTCGGTTGCAAAGATACGATTTTATTTCGGATACTATTGTGGATTCCCATCGATACGTTATGAAAGGTTTTCTGTTTGCGATTTGCGGTGTCTCGAATGTTTGGGGATTCCGCGAAACGCGCCAGCGTTTCGCGGAATGGTGCGAGTCCTTCATGACAAGAAAGCGGCGGCACAAGAATCAGAAAACCCAACAGAATGTCTGCCGCCGCAAGGGTTTCAATTGCGCTGCGCACCATTCCGCCGCGCACGCAGTGTGCGGCGGAATCCCCATCCATTGAGTGTCCGCCGCCACGTTGCCATTTCCCTGTTTGCGGCAGAATCCCCGAAAAATTCCGAAATTTTTGCCCGCCGCACTATGCTCTGGCATGAGTGCAGTTTTTCCTTTTTTTGCACTTTTACATCTTTTTAGGGGATATTTGCAGTTTTCTTTCACCAAAATGCAGATTGTTATCATGTTGATTTTCAATAAAATAAATTCAAAAAGGCCTTGATTTTGGCTTTGGGTTGGTGTATCTTTGCGGGACAACAATTTTAAACTAAAACCAAAATGACAAAAATCAAACGCAAACACAAAAACAAGCGAAATGACCCGCAGGCAAGTCAGCCGTACTTTTACGGGCCAGAAGCCGCCCCCGCGAGGGCTCTGCCAAGCATAGAGGAGACCGAGGCGTATATTCGGGAGCACGGCCTGAAGGTTATCAACCCGCTTTCCGACTTCGGATTCAAGCGTCTGCTGGCGACAGAGCGCAACAAGGATATCCTCATCCATCTGCTCAACACCTTCATTTCAGCGGATTCCGGGGTGATCACCGATGTCACGTACCTGCCCACCGAAGTGCTCGGATTCAGCCGGGAGGACAAGCTCGTGCGCTTCGACCTGTACTGTACCAACCAGAACGGGGACCGGTTCATCGTGGAGATGCAGAACGGGTGGCAGAAGAACTACGCCAATCGGGCAATCGTCTATGCGGGCCGCGCTGCCGGACAGAGCGTGCGAAGGGGCGATAGGCTGTACGAACATGTCAGCGGCGTATATTCCTTGAACATAGTGGCATACAACATGCCGGAGTTCAAGGGGAGTGAGGAGTACATCTGGCGCGTTTACCTGAAAGATGACCGGAACAAGATTTTTTCGAGGAAGAATGTGCTGTATTTCGTGGAATTGAGTAAATTTGCCGCGCAGTTGGGAAGGCTGGACTTGTGTGACGAGCGCAACCGCTGGCTCTATATGCTGACGCAGATCGTGCACATGAGCAAGCGCGAGGTGGAGACGATGACACCGGTGTTCCAACGGATTTATGAGGAATGTCAAATCACAAACTTCACGGATATGGATAAACAGAAATATGTACGGAATGTGTTGGAGTTCGACGATGTGCGGGAGATGCTGGAATGCGAACGCGAGATGGCAGAGCAGGCTGGCTACGAGCGCGGGATTCAACAAGGCAGGGAAGAAACTCTTCTCCGAACCGCCAAGAATCTTATGGAATTAGGTATTCCCCTTGCCGATGTGGCTAAAGCTACCGGGTTGAGCGAGGAGGAAATAAAGCAAAGAACCTAAATCAGTAAGGTCTTAGCTAACCATCAAGCCGTACTACAAAGGGATGTATGGGTTGGTGACACAGGTAATGTTTCCGCGCAAGGGTAATGCCCCCCCATCTATCCCAATGCTGACTTTTTGTCAGTTGACCATCTTTGGCAATGTTATTGCTCTATGTCTCCGCCGCCTGATATCAGACGGCGGTTTTTTGAAGAAAGGAAAAAGAATATTATGAACCCGAACAATTTGACAATCAAAACACAAGAGGTTATCTCCAATGCCCAGATGATTGCCATGCGCAACCAGAACCAGCAAATCGAGAACCTCCATTTCCTGAAGTCCATGCTCGATATGGACGATAACGTCGTACCCTTTCTGTTGAAGAAACAGGATTGTAACCCTAAAGCCATCGCCGCGGTGGTGGACCGTGAAATGGCCCGCCTGCCCAAGGTCACCGGTGGCGACTTCTACCTCGGAGGCAGCGCGCAGACCGCCATGCAGAAGGCTATCATCTTCTGTCAGGATTCCGGCGATGAGTATGTGTCATTAGAACACCTGCTCTACGGTATCCTGATGGCGGGCGACAAAGCCTCGCAGATACTAAAAGATGCCGGCATCACCGAGAAGGGCATGAAGAGCGCTATCACCGAACTGCACAAGGGCAGCAAAGTGACATCTGCGTCCAACGAGGAGACCTACAACGCCCTGAACAAATATGCCAAGAATCTGAACGACATGGCCCGCCAGGGCAAGCTGGATCCGGTCATCGGACGTGACGAGGAGATCCGGCGTGTGCTGCAGATCCTGTCACGCCGTACCAAGAACAACCCGATACTGATCGGGGAGGCCGGCGTGGGCAAGACCGCCATCGCCGAAGGACTGGCCCAGCGGCTCGTGAGCGGCGACATTCCCGAGAACCTGAAGACCAAGAAGCTCTATTCGTTGGATATGGGCGCACTGATTGCCGGTGCCAAATACAAGGGCGAATTTGAGGAGCGGTTGAAAAGCGTCATCAATGAGGTGGTGGAGTCCAACGGCGAAATCATCCTCTTCATCGACGAAATCCACACCCTTGTGGGCGCGGGCGCGTCGGGTGAGGGTGCCATGGATGCCGCCAACATCCTCAAGCCGGCACTGGCGCGTGGCGAACTGCGCTCCATAGGAGCCACCACGCTGGATGAGTATCAGAAATATTTTGAAAAAGATAAGGCTCTGGAACGTCGTTTCCAACCTGTGAAGATTGAGGAGCCTGACAAATACAGTGCCATCTCCATCCTGCGTGGACTGAAAGAGCGTTATGAAAACCATCATAAGGTCAAGATCTTGGATGAGGCCATCATCGCTGCTGTGGAACTTTCGCAGCGCTACATTGGCGACCGTTTCCTGCCCGACAAGGCCATCGACCTCATTGACGAGGCGGCTGCCAAGCTGAAACTTGAAATCAACTCGGTGCCCGAGGAACTGGATGAGGTGGAACACAAAATCAGCCAGCTGGAAATCGAACGGGAGGCTCTGAAGCGCGAGAACAATACCGAGAAAGTGGCTGAATTGAGTGGCAAAATTGCGGAGTTGCAGGAAAAACGAAACTCCATATCCTCTAAATGGCGCAGTGAGAAGGAAATCATGGACAAGATCCAGCATTGCAAAGATGAAATCGAAGCCTACAAGCTGGAAGCCGTCAACGAGGAGCGGCAGGGCAACTATGGCCGCGTGGCCGAGTTGCGCTACGGCCTGATCAAAAACGACGAGGACCAGATCGTGAAACTGCAGAAGGAGTTGGAAGCCTTGCAGGGCGACAACGCCCTCATTGACGAAAAGGTGGGTGCCGACGACATTGCCGAGGTGGTGGCCCGCTGGACCGGTATCCCCGTGACTAAGATGATGCAGAGCGAGAAATCCAAGCTGCTGCATCTGGAAGAGGAACTGCACAAGCGTGTGGTGGGTCAGGATGAGGCCATCGGAGCCGTGTCGGATGCCATCCGCCGGAGTCGTGCCGGCCTGCAGGATGCCAAACGTCCCATCGGATCGTTCATCTTCATGGGTACCACAGGCGTGGGTAAGACGGAATTGGCAAAAGCCCTGGCCGAATACCTGTTCAACACGGAAGATGCCATGATCCGTTTCGATATGAGTGAGTTCCAAGAGTCCTATTCGGTCTCGCGGCTTATCGGTTCGCCTCCAGGCTATGTGGGCTACGATGAGGGTGGCCAGCTGACCGAGAAGGTGCGTCGCAAACCCTATTCTGTTATTCTGTTCGACGAGATTGAGAAGGCTCACCCCGATGTTTTCAATGTGCTGTTGCAAGTGCTGGACGACGGACGACTGACCGACAACAAAGGTCGTGTGGCGGACTTCAAAAACACCATCATCATCATGACCTCTAACCTCGGATCTAACATAATACAAGACAATTACGCCGACCGTGCCAATTATTCCGATACGGAGGTCTTTGAACGGACCAAGGCTGAGGTTACGGATTTGCTGAAGAAGACGCTGAAACCCGAATTCCTCAACCGTATAGACGAGATTGTGATGTTCCAGCCGCTCTCCAAACGCGAGATTAAGGCCATCATCGACCTGCAGCTGGCCCAATTGGGCGATTTGCTGTCGCAGCGCAACATCAAAATCGAGTTCAGCAAGTACGCTATGTCGCTGCTGGCCGACTTGGGCTACGACCCGATATACGGTGCCCGTCCGCTGAAGCGTGTGATTCAGAAACTTATCCTGAATGAGCTTTCCAAAATCATTCTGGCGGACGACATCGACCACGACTGCACCATCATGGTGGATTCGGTGGAAGACGGCAAGTTTGTATTTTATAAGAAATGATTGTAGAAAGTTTCTTAGGAGTTAAGAAACTAAGAAGTTAAAAAGTTAAAAATAGCCAATCTTAAAACCCTCTCGTGGTGCGCGCGGAGCTTGGGATGACCGAGCTCCGCGTTCGCGTATTGCCGGAACCGGGCACGCTTGTGGGGCGCGATGTTGTGGTGGTGGGGCGGGCGGATGTGGTGGTCGTGGGCCGCTGCGTGGGCGTGCTATTGGAAGACGGCCGTGCTCCGGAAGAGGGCGCCGTCGTTGTTGGACGGGGAGTGGCTGGCGCTGACGGCTTGGCAGATGGGGTGGGGGAGGAGGAGGACGGTGCCTTGTAGTTAGTGGTGGAACTCACGCGGCTGATCTTCGAGGAGATGTTGTGGCCGCCCGTAGTCACCATGTCGTTGTAGGTGATGATGATGGAGGGCGTCTTGAGATAGCGCCCGCCGGATTTGCTCAGGCTTTGAACATAGTAATTCTTCACCTCGGCCAGATTCACGCCGAGAACCGTCAGGTTGTTCTTGCCAATAACACGCATCAGTTCGTTGACCTTGCGTGCCTGCATCATGCGGTTGTAGGCGGCCTGACTGTTGATGGTGGTGCCGCGCGGGTACGAGAGGTAACGCGCCAGTAGTTTGAAATTGTCTTCCGAAAGCCCTCTTAGCAGACTGCGTATGGACTGGAACTCATTGACAATACGACTTTTCTGTTGCCGATTAACATCCTGGTAGATACGCTTCTGGTCATCTTCCGAATAGGTGAAATTGTACTGGGCTTCGTTGCGGCGCATCTGCCGGTGAACCTCCTTTTCAGCATAATTGCGGAAATGGATCTTGGCCAGCGAATCGGCCGCCTGTTCGATTTGGTCGTCGGTCAGGTTCTTGAAGATGTTGAGCATATTATAGCATGCTCCGGCGAGCAGATAGGGCTTGTTGCTTGGAAATGAAGGGTGGAGCAGCTTTCCCTTGTAGCGGATGCCGTTGTCCATAAAGAGCTGGTATAGGGCGGTGTATTGCACCACGCGGGCGATATCGGTGTTGCCACAGGTGGCGAAATAGTTGCCCGCCCGCCGCTCGTAGGAAGCCCCCACGCTCTCGCTGCTCTCCTGCGAATTGAAGTATGAGACGGGCAGCGCACCCGTGCGGTTGAGGGTGTAGATTGTATATCTGGGCAGGTCGATGGCGTACATGGTGTTGGCGGTGTTCCAGTTGTAAACCAGCTGCTCCAATCCTAATTTCTTGAAAAGAGGCTGGTCGAAGGGAAAATAGCCGGGGCTGGGGTAGTGGTACGTCGATTCCTGGATGGTGCCGCTCTCGGACCAGTCTTTGAGCAGGATGTCGGTGATGGTCAGCAAGTGTCCGAGTTCGGTGTTCTCCAGCTCCTTGCTGAGGTAAGTGGGGCACCAATCGCGCCCGTCGGCCATCTTGCCGGCCAGGAAGTCGTTGATGTCGAGGCTCTGCGACAGCTCTTTGGCGCTGATACTGGCAATGAGCAGCACGGTCTCCACGCGCAGGGGCGGCAGCGTCTGCAGGTCGGCCTCGCGCTCGCGCCCGATGACGACCAGCGTGGAGGAATCGCGAAGGGCACCTAATATGAGGTCCGCGTCTAAGGCGAACTGCCGAATGGTGCCCATCTGCCGACTGATGTCGCTGTTGCGGCGGATGCACCAAGCCACAAGGCCAGGCTCTTTGCTGAAATAGACCCCGCGCCGCTTCTGTCGGAACATCTGACTGACCGTGAGAGTCTTCGACGTGTCTTTGCCATCTATGAAAAGCTCGCCCGCCTGTATGAACCAGTCGTCAAATTCGGCTAACGAGATCTGATAATCCAGATTTTCCGAGGAAAAATAGTGGCGTTTCGTGTCATCTAACAGGTTGATGCTGTTGGGCTTGTAGTCCGACAGGAATTGTTTCTTGGAGATGCGCGCCACTAAGGAGTCGGTGTTCTCCGTGGTGGCGTTGCCTAAGACCACCATCAGATCGGTGATGCGCCCGTCGTATCCTATCTTGAAATGGCGTTTGGAGGTCTGATGGGTGTATTTGGCAAGGATTCTCTCCAGCGTGTCCGGCTCAAAGAAGGGTGCCGGCTCGGAGATGAGGATGATGCGGCTGCTGTCGGGGAAGGTGGCCGTGCCGATGGTCTGGTAGTGCATCCGGAAATGCTTGCGGAAGAGGTTATAGACGGAATCCTGCTTCTGGTAGGCCATCGTGCTCTCTATGGCGACATGCTGGTCGGGGATGTACTCCACCCGCATGACGCTGGCGGCCTGCTGCTTGATGCTCTCCACCACTTTGGTGTGCCGCCCGAAGGTGAATAGGCTGCCCAAAGCCAGCAGGAGGATGGCGCCGCTGATGATGCCGATGCGAAGGGGCTTGCTCATTCGTCTATTTGCGGATGATATTCTGTAACATTTCCCAAAGCAGACAGGTGGGCAGGCCCATCACGTTGTAGAAGGAACCGTGGATGGCTTGAATGCCGATGCACCCGATCCACTCCTGTATCCCGTAAGCACCGGCCTTGTCCAATGGGCGGTAATGTTCCACATAGTACTGCAGTTCCTCGTCCGAAAGCTCAACGAAGGTGACACCGGACGAGCGGAAGTCGGTCAGCATACGGTCGGGGGTGGCCACCGTGAGGCCGCTATAAACCACATGAGTCTCTCCTGACAGCTGGCGAAGCATCTGCAGAGCCTCGTCGTTGTCCTTAGGTTTGCCGATGATGTTGCCGTCGGCCACCACGATGGTGTCGCAGGCGATGAAGATGGTGTTGGCCGGATACCGTGTCATGTCGATGGCGGAGAGTTTGAGTTTTGAGAGGTACTGCACCACCTCGGCGGGATAGAGCGAAGGGTCGTAGGATTCCTCCACCTCGGAGGAGATCAGTTCATATTCAATGCCCATGTCGGAGAGCAGCTCACGTCTGCGCGGCGATTTGGAGGCCAGGTAAATCTTGTAGTTTTTCAGTTCATCCAATAACATAGCGGTTAGTTTAATCGGCGGCAAAGGTACAAATTTAAGGGGAAATATTTAAGTTTTTTTTAAGGGTGTGAAAATACGATTGTTTTAAAACTAAATAGGAGGTGATGATTTCTAATTGCTTCCGACTTTTGGAATACCAAGCTCTGAGCATATCTCCTTTGCCAAAAGATCTTTTATGTCCGAATGTCTCGGAACGGCAGCGGTTAACTGGTTTTTCGTGTTGATGTAGAGACTGTGTTTTTTGCCTTCACGAGCCAATATGCATCCCTGCGACTGAAGATGCTTTATGAGAAGTTGCCTTTTCATACAAGAGCGAGTTTCCTATAGAACACACCAGATCGGCTGCTTTTTCGGGCTTTTTCCTTATAGTAGTCAAGAACCAGACTGATTGCATCCTTCATGTTTTCCATAAGTTCGTCGAGGGTTTCACCCTGGCTCATTGCGGCCGGGACCTGTATGCACTTCCCGACATACCATCCGCTTTCGGGATCTTTCTCTATTATTATTGTGTATTCCATATGGTTTCCTTTTTTTCGTATTAACGCCGCAAAGATAGTTTTTTTTATTACACTTTCCACACAGCGTCTCACATTTTGAATCCTGAATTCCTCTTCCGTATGCTTTCTGCCGAACGGGTCATAGCTGTTCATCGTTTTTTTTGTACTTTTGCAGTTCAATAGCAAGATAGAAAATGCAGAAGCCCTTTTATTCCATTATTGTGTCGGTTTATAATGAGGAGGCGGTCCTGGAACGTTTCCATCATGAACTTTCAGAGGTTATGTCCACTATGGATGCCGACTTTGAGTTGCTTTTTGTCAATGACGGCAGCACGGACGGTAGCCGTCAGGTGTTGCGGCAGCTGATGACGGAGGATCGGCGTGTGCGGGTTATACACTTCTCCCGCAATTTCGGCCACGAGGCTGCCATGCTCGCCGGCCTTGACCATTGCCAGGGGGAGGCCGCCGTGTGCATGGATAGTGATTTGCAGCATCCTCCCGCGATTTTGCCCCAAATGTTCTCGAAATACCGGCAGGGCAAGGATGTGGTCACCATGATGCGTACCGACCGTGCTGACGGTGGACTTGTCAAACGGATTACATCCGGCCTTTTTTACCGCTTGATCAACAAGATGTCGGACACCCAGCTGCAGCCGGGCGCCTCTGACTTTTTCCTTTTGTCCCGCAAGGTCATCGATGTGTTGAAGACAGATTACCGCGAACGCACACGCTTCCTGCGCGGCATCATCCAGAACATCGGATTTGAGAAGGACTCCATCCACTATGAGGCTCCCTCCCGCGCTGCCGGCCAAAGCAAATATTCGTTCTGGAAACTTCTCCGTTTTTCCTTCTCGGCTATCGCCTCGTTCTCCAAAACCCCACTGAAGATTGGCATCTATTCGGGACTGTTATTTGTTCTGTTGAGCGTCATCCTGATCATCTATTCCCTGATCATGTGGATTGTGGATACGCCTGTTTCAGGTTATACCACTCTGATTATCTTCCTTAGTGCTTTTGCAGGTATCCAACTTTTTGTTATCGGGGCTATTGGCTATTATATTGGTTTTATCTTTGATGAGGTGAAACAACGTCCTCTTTACATCATCCAAAGCATTGAACAGGAACAATCTGATGATGAACAAGGCTGATACGTGTCATGCGGACCATGCTGTAGTGGCAAAATGTGTAGGTGCTTCCCTGACCGTGGTGGCCACTCTGGTACTCTTCCGCCTCTTTTTCGGGGCCGGGGTTTTGTCCAACGCTTGTCATCTTTTTTTCTCGTCTCATTCGGAGGACATGATAAAGGACATTTATACCACCACATTTCATACAAAGTACGACAGCAGTTTCACCCATTGCACGGCCATGTGTTACCCGTATGGTGAACATTATACCTATACTGGTTTGCAGATTCTGGTCTCCGCTCCGCTGCAGCTGCTGCAGAAGATGGGCGTGCATGACGCATGGAAGGCCTGCCTGCCGCTGATCAACGTCTATGTCATTCTGTCTGTCATCCTGTGTTCTTTGTTTTTGTACCTGCTATTTCTCGAATTGAAGATCCCGCCGATCCCTTCTGCTTTCGGCGCTGTTTTCATTACTTTCCTGATGCCGCAAATGATGCGTGTGGGCGGCCATCTCTCGCTGTCGTATCTGTGTGTCATCCCCATGGCCTTGTTCTTTATCGCGCGCCTCCATCGAACCCACCATTGGAAATGGTCTGTATGTTATGGCGTTCTACTGCTGACCAGTGCGTTGTCACACCCGTATTACATGGCCTTTTTGGCAGACATCTCCGTCTTTTATTTGGTTTGTATGCTGTTTACGTATAAAAAGAACCAGTGGACTGTTTGGCATTTGGGCTTGCATTTTATAATCCAGTTTGTCTTGCCGGTCATGCTGTTTTTCTCCCTCTCCTCTTGGGGTGATTCTGTTGTGGATAGAACATCCGTTGCAGATGGAATGTTTTATTATCGAGCCCGGATGGAAGGACTCCTGTTGCCATTCCATAGGCTTTTTATGATTGGCCCCCTTCGGAGTATGGGTCTAACCCCCCCCGAATGGGAAACCCTTTCCTATATCGGTGTGGTGGCTCTTATTGCTTTCATAATATGGTTGTTACGTATTATATGGGATTTGATTCACCTTCGAGTAAACCATCTTTTACGACCCACCGACAATCCGGTACTCAACATTTTTCTTTGGGCCTCAGTGCTGCTTACGCTTGTGGCAACGGTGTTGCCGGTCATCACGAAAAATCATCCTGACATCGTAAACCATCTGTCGGCGTTGGCCCAGTTGCGCGCTATGGGCCGGTTGTTGTGGCTCCCCTTTGTCACCCTCAATGTGTTGGCTGTCTATTGGGTGTGGAAATGGACAGCAGGCTTCCGGAAAAAATGGTGTACGATTATGGTCCTTTTGTTGGTTTGTGTGGCGTACAGCTATGAATTGTATGCATACGCTTCGCTGATGAACCATGTGGAACCCTATCCCCAATGGACGGATTACGATAATGAATTACTTGATAATCAATTGGTTAGAAAAATCGAGCCTTCGGATTACCAGGCGATTCTCTCCTTGCCTGTTTTTCATGTGGGTTCCGAGCATTATTCTCTGCTTGCACATGATGAGGCATTGAAGCTTAACACGTATGTTTCCTTCAAAACCGGACTTCCCCTTATTTGCGGTTATGGCTCACGAAGTTCTGTTTCAAGATCATATAACTGCATAGAACTTGCTTGGGAACCATGGAAGGAGTATAATATTCTTCGGGATTTGCCCGATGACCGACCGTTGCTCATAGTTTCGCTCCCGGATAGGAATATGTTGAATCCGAATGAAAAACGGATTCTGGACTATGCGGATTCCCTTTTCGCAACGGATAAGTTCTCATTGTACAGCATGCCTGTCTCCAAACTGAAACAGTTATGCCAGGATTATCAGATGGGAAGAAAGATGTTGTATGATAATGCATTAAACGACAGTGTCTCTTTTTATTTCAAGACTTGGGATGAAAATGAACAGGGGATGTTGGCGGCAACGTGCAATAAAAAGGTCTTTTTATATGATGATACCATCAATCATGCATGGGGTGACAGTGTGAGCATCTCATTCTGGATACCGAACTATCTGGATGACCTGATGGGGCGCAATATTGTCTCCGTGAAATCTTTCACGAGTGATGGGAAGGCAACATATTTGGCATGGGGTAGCCTATTCCCGTATGTCACCGCCGTTGACGATAGGGCTGGATTGGTGTCCATTCCAGTACGTTTCCCGGGAAATGCGGTTCGTCTTTGTGTAAAGGTGGGCAACAAGCATCTCCCCACGCGGAAGGTCTTTTTCGACCAGCTTCTAATCGCCCCGCTGGGTAGGGATGTGGCTGTGCCGTACATCCATCAGCAGGATACTGTTAAGTTGTTGGATAATGTGCCATTGGCTATTAGCCGTTAGCTATTGGCCGTTGGCTTTTGGAAATTGGGGTTTGTGTTAATGCCTGAATAAGGTTGACCGTTTGTCCCATTCTTCTTATTTGATTCACTTGATTTAATTCTCTATTTTTTTGCAGTTTTTTTTTAATTGCAGAGTTTGATGTGACGGCCCCGGGGGACTGGTATATCAGAC
>JAFYAW010000049.1 GCA_017540505.1 Bacteroidales bacterium
CCCAACAGCTCGTAGCTGCCCGAGGTGGGGTTGTCCAAGAGGCCGAGGATGTTGAGCATCGTGGATTTGCCGCAGCCCGACGGCCCCATCACGGCGACGAACTCGCCGTCCTGTATTTCGAACGAGACACCGTCCAACGCGAGGGTCTCGATTTCTTCCGTCCGGAAGATTTTGGTGAGGTTTTGTACTTTGATCATAATAATGGGTATTAAATTGTTCGTTCTGATGTCCCCCACACTGCGGCTTCGCCTTGTATGGGGCTACCAAGCTCTTGCCCCTCCGGGGCTGCTCAAGGAATATGTCTTTATATAATTCGTTCAATTCGCCGACGTTTGTTCGCCGTTCACTCTTTCTTCAACGCCTCGGCAGGGTTCGTCCTCGCGGCACGGAGCGTCTGCCATAACACCGAGAGGAAGGCCAGCAACAGGGTGACCACAACCGCCACGACAATGATCCAGCCGTAATGCTCGATGCGGTAGGCGAAACGTTCCAAGTATTTGCCGCTAAGCCAGACAGCAATTGGAGTACCGATGATGGCCGCGATTCCGACGAGCATCATGTAGCCCTTCACCGTACGCCACAACTCGCGGTTGACATCGCTGCCGAAGACCTTGCGGACGGCAATACTGTGGCTTCCTTCATCGCAATAGTAGGTGCTCATGGCGACGAGGCCGAGCAGGGACAGCAGCACCGATAACCCCATGAAAATCTCCAACAGTCGGACGGTGCGCTTGGCTGGCTCCAACTGCTCCAACATCAAATCATCCGCATACCCGCACTTGACATCCTTGCCTACGCCCTCCTTTTTCTCCACCCACTGGTTGTAGTGGTTCATAATCTGCCTTTCAGCTTCCGCATGGTCGCCCGTGGTCTTGACGAGCAAGCCGACCCCATAACCAAACTTCTCTGTATCAAACACATAAACTCCACCATTTAAATTATAGTCGCGGTCGGCACAGGCAGCCGTTTTAACCGGGAAATCATGCACAACACCGCCAATATAATCCACGTTCATGAAATAATAGTTGCTGAAATATGCAGCTATATTGTTCAAAAACGAAGTGGAAGTGTCGGAAATACCGCTTTCAATCAAAACATGCTCTCCTAACCATAGCGAATTGGCTTTGGGATGGCCGAAATCTTCAACCACCTCAAACCCCAACAACTGGAAATAGATTGAATCGCACAGAACCGTTACCATTTTTATCTCGCTTTTTGAATCGTCTTCCATAGTCGGAATGCCAAAGCTATAGTTGATTTTCCCAGGATAACCTTGTCCGATACCGACTTCCTCAACACATGGCAACGACCTGAGTTCTTCTACAACGGGCAAATACGCTCTTGGAGGATAAAGTTCATCAATCACAAAAAGATCTTTTGTCTGAAGATGAATAGGGCGGTTAACCATGTGCCGCATCTGCACCTCCATCACGATAGCCAAGGCGATCAGCACAAACGAAAGCACGCTCTGAAAAACGATGAATATCTTGTTGAACCACATTTTGTTGTATTGGCGGAACGCGCCGCGAACCACCTCAATCGGGGCATAACGGGAGGCGAACAAAGCTGGCAACCAGCCCGAAAGCGCTCCCAGTAGCAGGACACCACTCACATACGCCACTATGTATGCAGGCGTCATCAACAGCCGTAGCTGGATGTCGGCATCAGGGGTATTGCTGACTAACAGCCGATTCATCGTGGGCACCAGAGCGTAAGCCAACAAAAAGGCAAAACCGAAACATACTGCTGTGAACAACACAGATTCGGCAATAAGTTTGCCCATGACGGACAGTTTCTGTGCTCCCAAAAGCCGGCGGGTGGCCATCTCCTTGGCACGTTTTCCCACCAAAGCCATGCTGAGGTTGATGTAGTTGATGACAGCCGACAGCAAAAGAAGGATAACGATGGCCGTAAGGATCCGGATGTTGGTGAGGTTCCCCGTGTGAATACTTCCATTCGAATGGGAATAGGAATTGAAGAATATCTCCTTATAATTGTACACCACAAGCCCTTTTAACCACTCTTCACCCCAAGAACTATAATTCTGATTGCAGAGGTCAAGCACCTTGTTTTTGAAAGCCTCCTCATCCGTGTTCTCCATTCTCTGAAAGAGGGTGAGCACACCTTGGATGATATGGAAAGGCTTTTGCCCCTCATAGCTTTTGTCATCAAAAGGAAGCAACACGTCAAAATACTGAATCAGAGAATTTTGGACATCTTTTATGATGCCGCAAATGATGTATGGTTTTTCATCGATGATGATGGTTTTACCCAATAAGTTCCCTTGGTCCTCAAACTGTCTGGCCATCGTCTCGCTGATAATGGCGTTGTTGGATTTGTCAAATCCGTTACTGCTTCCTTCCACAAACGTGTAATACGGAAAAAGATTGAAAAAGTCCTGGTCAACGAACTTGATGTTGGCAGGATAGGTCTTACTTTGACAAACCAATTCGCCATCCTTCCCCGTGATTCTGCTGATCAACTCAATTTCAGGAATATTGGTTTCCAGAGACTCTTTATCCCAAACAGACAGCCCCAAGTGTAACGTGTTACCGAGGCCGTAAATGCGGTCATGGGCGGGATTCTCATTCACGACGGCCAGATTTTGCGTCACGTAACTGCCGATTAGGATGACGAAGGCGAGGCTCACGACGAGCCC
>JAFYAW010000008.1 GCA_017540505.1 Bacteroidales bacterium
GCCGGAATCAGCATGTCATAAAGTTCCGAAAAGGCACTGAATTTGATCTCCAATTGTTCCTTGAGCATATCTTCCTGTTTTTGAATTATGCTGCAAAGATACTAAAAATCAGTTAATTAACCAAGTGCTTTGATAAAAAAATCAACAAAAAACATCTGCGGTGTTTGAAAGATAGACCGCAGATGTTATTGCTAAATGATGTTTATTTTTTGGGGAGGGAGGGGGACTTTTTCAGTGAACTCTGCGCGCAACGTCTCTACAACGCCTACCAATTTGCCGTAAATGTCAAACACCTGAATTTTTGCATTCCCCAAATGTTCATTATTCATTGTTAATTGTACATTTACGACACCCGTTGTAGGATTCGGATAGAGCCTCATCGTTCCTTCTTGAATGGTGCTGGGATTATCAACGCCGACATTACCGACGGTCAGATGCAGCACTTCCAGACTGTCGCAATAGGTGGAAAGCAGGCCCAGCCAAGGATAGTCACCACTCTCGATATAGGTATTACCATGCCATGTATAGCTTGTGGGCACTGTTTGATATACGTGATTCACACGGTAGAACTCGTAGCAGCCCATATCCACAACATTGCAACCAATTCGTGGGAAGCCATCAAGGTCTGTAGAATCGGTGACATAATTGTTATTCCCTTGATTAATACAAACGGCATTGGGCAGCAGATGCCAATCCACATTTCCGGTGGAATCGCCCGCGCCAACAGTAAGGGAAGGGTTGACGAAAAGAGGTTGATTGACCCTATCCAATATTATATTATCTCCGACATCTCCGACATAAGAGCTTTCTATGGCGGAAAAATGGGAATAACTGAAAATAAAATTATCATTTAATGTATCTTCATCCTCATTTGCCCAAAAAATATTATTAATCAACATTGCTTGATTATCACCAATTCCATTAAGATAAGTGTTTAGTCCACCCCTCCGAACAGCATAATTGCATACGACAGTGTTGTTTGCAACAACTGAACCATTATTATTATACGTGAGATATATGCCACCTCCACCTCTTTCTCCTAAAGCTGTATTGTTGTAAATCAAGCAATTAGAAATAGTGTAATTGTTCCATCCTTGTACTCCACCTCCATAGTCAGCTGTGTTGTGGTGAATTTTACAGTTGGATAGCGAACTATAATTGTTAACCAAAACACCTCCACCAGCGCCTGCAAAATTATTACGAATAATACAATTGTTGAGTGAACCTCCTTCAGCTAAAAACACGCCGCCTCCGTTACCCAGTGTGTAACCATTTTGGATAGTAAATCCATCCCACCAGAATTGAATATCGGAAGGATTATGTTGAGTCAGTCCACGTTGAACATTCTGTCCATCCAAAATTGTAGCATTTGATTCAAAATCACGCAATAAGAGATTATAGTCCTCGGGCTCATTACCAACAAAGCCACCAAACACATTAACACCTTTCATAGCTATAGGCTTATTTGACAGAGTATCCCCGAAATATGTACCCATCGCCACCCAAACCACAGCATTATGGTTTTGAGCTATCTCTTGTGCGTGATCTATTGAAGCCATGGCATTTGCCCAGCTATCACCGGAATAATCTCCTGCTCCCATGGGGGTTACATATATGATTCTTTTTTCAGGAATAATCAATTGCTCATAGTTTGATTCATAACATCCCATATCAACAGTTCCCCGTTTTATTCTTGTTGTCCCTTCTATATCCAAACTGTCATTTACCAATGCGTTATTTCCTCTATTAATGCAGATGGAGCCTTGTTGGAGATGCCAATCCACATTAGAGGTGGTGTCGGAGGCACCAGCTATCAGTGAAGGGTTAACGAAGAGCGGTTTGTATGGTTCAAGATTCATAAGCGTAATATTTCCAGAACCGGGACCTCCTCCCTCTATGGCTGTATAAGAACATTGGGCTCTCGTATTGTAGGAATCTCCGTAGTTATTTTCATTTCCCCAGACGATGCAATTAGTTAAGTAAGGATAAGAAGAATTGAAATTCACTCCTCCTCCATATATTGCACGGTTACGTACAATGGTTGTATTGTTAATTGTACAAGCAGATTCAGTGCAAATCCCTCCTCCATACCGTACTGCCGTGTTATTGGATACAATGCAGTTGTTAACAAAAGTATTATAATTCAAAAACATACCGCCACCATCATTTAAAGCAATATTTTTAGTTATCCTGCAATTGAGGATGGCACAATAATAACTGCTGCCATAATAAGCGTCGTAAACACCTCCACCATCGCCAGCAGCCTTGTTGTTATGGATACTGCAATTTTTTAGAACAACAATTCGGTATAAATATGCTCCACCTCCATGGCCAGCCGCATCGTTGTTACAGATGTTGCAATGATTTAGAATAACATTCTTGTATAGATATGCCCCACCGCCATTTCCTGTTGTATATCCGTTTCTTATCGTAAACCCATCCCAAATGGTGGTATCACTAAAATTTGACGACTGGTACAATACTCTTCGAGAAGAGTCTCCATCCAAGATAGTTTCATTGGTTACAAAGTCACGCAGCGACAAATCATAATTTGCAGGTTCATTACCAACAAAACCGCCATAAACATTCACACCCTCCACCATTGTGAAGGCGTTTTCGGCAGTGGCAGTTGTGTCGCCGTAATAGGTTCCCGCTGCCACCCAAACCACGGCGTTGTGCGCTTGTGCTATGGCCTGCGCATCCGCAATAGAGGAGGTGGCGTTGGCCCAACTGTCGCCGGAATGCGTGCCTGCGCCTGTTGACGTTACGTAAATGATTCCCTGATAATTTGGCGTTTGGCCGAAAATTGTCGTCATACCCATCAGGGCAACAGCAATAAAGAATAATTTTTTTTGCATATAATATCTCTGTTTGTCAATATGTTAAATTGTTGGTTTTATTCTTCTATAATCTTTGGGGTTTGGTGAAAAAATGGGGTTAAGTATTTTTTGTGAAAAATAATCATATAAGACACTCTCTACGGCAAATCAATCAATTCTTTCACTTGATCAATGAAATGCCGTGCCGGAAGCATAACCATATCAATGTCCTCTTTGCTGAAATCATAAAGGTCACTATAATCGCCTTTTGTGCGCCAGTTGAGGAGCTTTGAATATACTCGGAAGTCGTCTATGCTACGTCTCCTGTTCTGACAACATTTTCGGAAAACTGTCCGATGATTCCAGCGTGTGATTTTGCGCTTATATGCCGATGCAATAGAATAGCGGATGCAACGTAAAAGCATGCGTAGTACAGCCTGTTAACAACAGAATTCCATTGTGCAGCCTCATACAAAATCTGCGCGGCTATGTATGTCTCTTCTGTTTTTTCCAAACGATAACGTACAAAAGCAGTCCAGTCTTCTTCGTGATCGTTCATAGTCTTATGGCTTCTCGTTGGACACTGTGATAAAATGGCGTAATGCTGTGACGTTTGTGCCAATCCGATTTGCCGTATGCAAAAAGTTGGATAACTTGGCCTGTCGCCACCATCAGTTCGCAAATATGATCAATGAAGCGCCCCTCTTCCTGTACAGACAATCTGTCATCGGGGGTAAGGACAAGGACATCCCAATCCGAATCCCCTCGCGCGGTTCCCCTTGCGCGAGATCCGTAAAGCCAAACCTCTGCGTTTGGATTCATTTCCAAAACATTGGCTTTGATTTTGTCTTTCATTGTCTCTACATTCATTGTTTTATCTTATTGATTAATGCGGCAAAAATACATATTTTATATATACACACAAAAAAAGTCGGCCCAAAGGACCGATTTTTTTTCATTATCTCATATTCTACTGTTTCACCACCTTCCTAACCGCCACTACATTCCCATCCGTTACGGCCTTGATGAAATAGACACCATTGGCGTAGCGTGATAGGTCGATTTGGGGTTTGTGCGGATGCACCCGTGCCTGTCTGTAGAGACGTTGCGCGCAACGTCTCTACAACGTCCACAAATTTTCCGTAAATGCCAAACACCTGAATATGGGTGATTGGTGATATATTCCTACTGGAACGCGTTCTCGCTGAGGCCGTCGCCGCTGATGGCCAGACGCGACATGTAGGACGGAGCCTCCTTGCCGAGGTACTTGTCCACATAGATCTTCGCGAGGTACTGGCCCAGCATGAAGCCGTGGCCGCGCATACCTACCAACAGACCATGCTCCGGATCCACGATGTAGCGCGGCTCGGTGTAGTAGCCCGCCCAGGTGGCCTGGAAACTGACGTTCTTCAACTGCGGAATCCAGTCAATGAACATCTCCGCACACACCTGCAGGAAGTCCTGCGTGTTGTATTTCAGCTCCTTGCCGGCCTGCAACTGCTCCGTTGCGGGCGACGCGCACCCGATAATCTGGCCCGTTTCGGCAAACTGCTGGCCATACACGGCAGAGAATCCTTTGTACTTACGACGGTCGATGAGCATGTCCAACGAGTCGCCATCCTTACCCAACATCGGCAACCGGTGCGTGATGAACGCCTGGTGCTTGATCGGGTACAGACCGAGATACATGCCCAACTGCTCGGCGAACTTGTTGGCACTCGGTCCTAACGAGTTGACAAAATGCTCGCAATGGTACTCCACATACTCCTTGTCGTGGGTGAACACCAACGCCATGAAGCCTTTTGCCGTCTTCTGAACCTCCACCAACCGAGTATCCTCCAACAGCACCCCACCCTTTTCGATGGCGATATTGCGGATATAGTTGATGGTGGGTCCGGGCGTGGCCTGCCAACAGGCATTCGTGATGCAAGCGGCCTGATAGGTGTTCAGATTCGGGTTGAAATACGGGGACACCTCTTTCACAAAATCTTTTTTGTCAACCATATAACCGTCACTCCACTCCAATGATTTCTCCAAAGCCTTGTAGTTGGCCTCGTCGTGGGCAAAGCCCACATAGCGTGTGGGTTTGTAGTTGATATTGGTCACCTTCTGGATCTCTTCGAAAATCACGCGGTTGTGTTCGGCGATGTCGGCGATTTCCGGCACGGAGAAGCTCGGTCTGCCGCCACCGATGCAACGCCAGGAGGAGCCTCTTTCGGCGTTGCAGAGCACCACCTTCTTGCCGGCCTCGGCAAAATAGCGGAACAGACCGCTGCCCGTGATGCCGCCACCGGCCACAAACACGTCGCACTCCACCTTCCGGGTGGGCTTGCCGTTGACGTTGGTCACAAACTCCGCCGGCTTGTCGCTCGGGCAGAGTTCGCCGATGTTGAGCTGCGAGGAGAGCGGACCGCGCGGGGTGGCGTCGCCCACAACCTCAACCCCATGACCGGCCAGCAACAGCTTCACACGCGGGATGCAACGCTTGCCACGGCACGGTCCCATACCAATGCGCGTGATGTGCTTCAGCTCGTCCACAGAGATGATCTTCTTGCCCTTGACGGCTTCCAAGATGGTTTCAATATTCACATCGTCGCAATGGCAGACGTATGCGGGCGCGTGCTCGGAACCATCCGCCTTCTCCCAATGAATCGGGTTCGGGTATCTCTCTTTCAACACAAAGCCCGTCACCTCCAAGAGAGCCTCGCCGGAAAGCGTCAGCGACTTCACGCGGGCCACATTGGTCTTGTTGGCCCCTTTCGTGATCTTCTCAATCACGCCCTCGCCCATCTTCTCGCCATTGTCATTCACGAGATAGACCTCAGCATTCTCCTCCGCATCGTACTCGAACGGCAGGAAGAGCCAGTTCTTAGGCACATTATAGCCGAACAGTGCCAAACCGGGGCAATGATTCACGCACTTCATACAGCCGATGCACTTGTCGTAGTCGATTTGCGGCACGCTGTTGGTGGCAATCTTGGTGATAGCACCCTGCGGACAGGCAAAGGAGCACGGATTGCATGCGAAACCGTACAGACAGTCGGCCATGACGAACGGCTTCTGCAGACGCTCGCCCGTGGGACGATTGGGCTTGTCCAACACGCGCACCGGATGCTGCTGCGAATCGGCATAATCCTTGGTGACAGCCAGATAGTCATCGTAATTGAAACGCACACCCATCTGCTGGGCGATTTCCATGGCAGCTTGCTTGCCGCGAAGCACAGCACAGGTACCCTCGCCCACGCGAGTGGCATCGCCCACACCAAAGGTGTTGAGGCCGAACGTGACCTTTCCTTTTTCTAAAATGAGATTGTCGGGTTTCAATCCCGTACAAATATTGATCAAATCTATATCCCTGATAATCTGCTCGGTGCCGGGAACAGGTTTGAAGTTCTTGCACTCGGCAATCACAGCGCCCACCACACCGGTGTGGTCCTCGTTGGGGATGGCTTTGAGCAGGGTGTGGGAGGTGATGATGGGAATGCCGAGACGACGCACGCGGTTGGCCTGCACGGGGAAGCCGCCTTCATGGTCCATGGCCTCCACGATGGCCACCACCTGCGCACCCGCCTGCATAGCCTGATACGAGGTAAGATAGCCGATATTGCCCGCACCGATGGTGAGGATGCGTTTGCCGAGAAGCGTATGCTGCAGGTTCATCATCTTCTGCACCACGGCCGCCGTATAGACACCCGGCAGGTCGTCGTTTTCGAAGGTGGGCATAAACGGGAAGGCACCCGTAGCCACCACCAAGTAGTTGGCATCCACATAGAAAACGCTCTTGTCTTCCATATTCTTGACAGCCACACGCTTACCCTCTAAAATATCCCATACGGTACTGTTGAGCATAATGCCGGAGTGGTCGTCGCCAGCTAATGTCTTGGCGATGTCGAAGCCACGCATGCCGCCATATTTCTGTTCTTTCTCGAAGAAGAAGAACTGGTGGGTCTGCATGGTGAACTGCCCGCCGATGCGGTCGTTGTTGTCGATGACGATGTTGGGGATTTTCAGTTTGTTCAATTCCTCGCGGCACGCCAGTCCCGCCGGGCCGGCACCGATGATTACCACTTCGGTCTTGTAAATCTTGGGGGCTTGGGTATTGCCTTCGCCCGACGCCGTCGGGATGTAGTTGTGGGCGATCTCCTCCACTTTCTTCACGCCATCGACCTTGGTGATGCAGATGCGCTTCACCTCTCCATCGACGAGCATTTCGCAGGCACCGCATTTGCCGATGCCGCAGTCCATGCTACGCTCACGTCCTTTGAGACTGTGGCTATGGATGGGGAATCCGGCCTGGTGCAATGCTGCCGCGATGGTGTAACCCTTTTGGGCCTTCACCTGCTGGCCTTTATACTCGAATGAAACGATATCGTCTTCCGGGATATCTAAAATAGGGTGGTTCTTGATAGCATACATATCATTTCAATTTATTTAAACACAATAGTTTAGAATTTTCACCTCCCAAATGGTAAAGGAGTGCAAATATACAAAAATCTCAAACGGACGCATGTACAATGAGGAATTAGGAGAGATTCGGGGTGTGGTCATTGGTCTTCAGCTGTTGGCTTTGTGTTGGGTAGTGAATGTTAGTTACTTCGTGTTAATTAGTGGATGTAACGGGGTTAAAGGCAATGTTCAAGGTCAAATGTAAACGGCCAAGATCCAAAATTCAACCGCCAACCTCAAACAGCCACCGTCCTCTGCACCCGGCAGGCCTTCGGTCTGCCGGGGTGGGTAGGAATAGGGTCCGCGCACACCCTCGCGGCGCAGCACACGCGTGCCACGAAAAACGATATGAAACCGCCGCGAAACGGTTGGTATGAGAAAACAAGGGGTGAAAATCAGCACAGGAACGATCAATCCGCGATATAAATGATTATGTGTGAACGGAATGTGAAAATAAAAATTTGTTATCACCTTTTCTAATTTCCCTTATTTGATTTTTTGCTATTTTTGCAACACTGTTTCCGCCATAGCGCGAAGCAGTTGTTTTATAGAAGCGTTATGCTATTCTCTTGTAAGTGAAAACGTGAGAAATTTTCGTAGGCAAGAGTGCGTGACGGTTCGCGTTACAGCGTGGACTGTTTGCCATATCTTCCTACAAGGTTTTCTCACGACCTTCACTTAAAGAAATGGTATTCCGGTGCCACGCTTCTTTTGTATATACACCCTCGTTGGAACCGGGAAGGGAATCTTAAATTTTTATCAAATGAAAAAAATCTGCTTGTTGGTAACTGCAATTTTTTTGCTCGTGGCATGTAAAGACCCCAATGAAAACAATGGAAATAGCCACGATTACCCTTCTACCGCCACAGTCATCCGTAACGCCGTAAAAGATAAAGACGGCAACAAATACGATGCCGTGCGCATTGGCGACCAAGTATGGATGGCCTCCAATCTTAAAACCACACATTATGCGGATGGCACAGAAATACCACTTCACTCCAACAACAACACTCATGATATTGAAAGATACTATCCTGATAACAATGAATATTCAGTGGAAACGTATGGATACCTGTATAGTCTGAAAGCGGTTCTGAACGGACAGTCTTATAGTGATGCTAATCCGAGTGGTGTCCAAGGCATTTGTCCTAATGGTTGGCACGTCCCATCAAGAGCAGAATGGGAACAATTGGAACAGTATGTGAGAGCAAACCTGATATATGTACATGACAGTATAACTCTTCCTAAGGCATTGTCATCTGATAAAGGGGTATGGCGGTTATCTAAATGTGTGGGGAGCCCTGGATTTCAACAAAGCACAAATAATACAACTGGGTTTAGCGCAGTACCTGCAGGCTGTTATGTATATCGTAATGAAGTTCATGATTATAATGGCTTTGGCACTTACGCATTTTATTGGTCATCATCTTCACTTCATGATCTTCTTTATGAAGATGATGATGAAGATCTTTATGACTTTCATTTATATTATGAGGACGAATTTACTGGTTTTTTTTATACTTCTAATCAGGCGGCATTATCCGTCCGTTGTCTCCGCGATTAAGGAACAACATGTTCCAGTTTTCCACCGCGCTCTCCCTCTTTTCGCGGCGGGCACATCTTTTCTTCGTGGCATGCACCTGCCGCGCCGCGATGGTGTGTGCGCGCCGCCCAGCTCCCCACATTGCGCTCGCTACGCTCGCTTATGTGGGGTTAATAAGATGATGTCTCTTCGAGACATTGCACAATGGTGCATCTATTGGCAGGCGCGTGTCTGCCCTGATTCGTCTGCGAGATGCAAAACCCGTTGCAAAGGATTCCACCGATTTTTCGTCCCTGTCGGGACGAGGGAGATTCCGCCGCTCCTGACGCCGCTGGCGGAATGGTGCACACGGCCTTCGCTGGCCATGCGGCGGCAGACAGCCTTTCCCTATACCTGAATTCCTGTGCCGCCGCATTCCTGTCGTAGCGGCAACGCACCATTCCGCGAAACGCGGCAGCGTTGAAGCGGAATCTCCTGACAACTACCCCGCCCTTCGGGCACCCCTTCTTCCAAGAAGGGGAATTGGCATGTGCTATATTTTGTTGATAATTAAGAAATTAGTGTTAGTAAATCCAAAATCCAATTCCCAAAATCCCAACAGCCAACAGCTCATGGCTAATAGCTAACGGCTACCCCCCACCTCGCGGCGCACGATCCGGGAGAGCAGCGGCACGCGCACGCACTCGGGCACGATCTTGCAGAGCAGATAGGCCAGCGGGGTTAGGATGACCTGCCGGCGGCCCTTCAGCATCCCGTCCACGCAGCGGCGCGCGATGGCCGCCGGCGACTTCAACGTAGCTCGGCCCCAGAAGCCCTGACGGCGGATTCTCTCGCTCACCTCCGCATTGGTGGCGATGGCTCCCGGCAAGGCCACGCTCACCGTCACAGACGTGGACCTCAGCTCTTCCCGCAGGCCAATGGAGAACGCCCTCACAAAGCTCTTGCTGGCCGGATAGACGGTCTTAAAGGCCGTCGGGGTGCAGGCCGCCATGCTGCCGATGTTGAGGATATACCCGCGCTCACGGCGCATAAGATTCGGCAGCAACAGACGGGTGAGCAACGCCGTGCAACAAACGTTCAACTGCAATATGTTGTCAATATACTCCTCCGAAGCATCCTCAAACCGCAGCGATCCACCAACCCCGGCATTGTTGATGAGCATACAAAGCTCATAGTCCCCGTTGACGGTTTCCGCCAAGGTCCGTACATCCTCCCTGCGGGTCAAGTCGGCGACAAAACCCACAGACGGAACATGATAGGTGTCTGCAATCTCCTCGCACACACGTAGGACAGTCTCGTTTGTGCCCACTAATAATGTAGGCACGCCCCTGCGGGCCAGTTCCTCGGCGAGGGCACGCCCCAGTCCGCGACTGCCGCCCGTAACCAACGCGTATTCCAAAGGATTCTCCTGCATCATCCGATTGTTTTCTTATAGCATCTGCGCCGGGCTACTAACTGACCGCCATATTTGGGCCAGATGCGGGCCGCTGTATTATTTTCCAACTGCTGGGACGAGAAAGCGTACGTGAACCCGGCCTTCAGGAAGGCCTCATGCAGCTGTTGGTGGTAGATCACATGAATGCCACTGTTATGATATTCGGGCAGGACACCCGTAAGATACATGTCCACATATTGGTTGTGGCGGAGGGCATGCAGGATGTGCATCCAACCGAACGGGAAAAGACGGCCCTTCGCCTTCCGGTAGGCCTCACTCAAAGAGGGCAGACAGAAAGCAAAACCCACCAACCGACCCTCCTCGTCCTCCAACATCGAGGAAAAGTCCACGCTGGCCACCTGGAAATTCTCATCCACCGCCCAGTCAATTTCCTCCTCCGTCAGGGGGATGAAATTATACAGGTCAGCATAACTGCGGTTCAGCGCATGGAAGAACTCCTTGCCCGACCGTTTCAGATCCTCCTTATGCGGGAATTTTCGCAAATGCACATGATATTTTTCCGAAAGCAAGGATGAAAGCTGCTTAATCCGATCCGGAATCTCCTTCACCGGAACCTTATATTGGATGTAGTCCACCTCCTTTTCAAAACCGAGGGCATCCATAAATTGCGGATAATACGGATAGTTGTAATCTGAAGCGATAGAAGGGGTGAAGTCGAAGCCCTCAATGAGCATGGCCTGCTTCTCCATATTCGAGAAACGTGACGGACCGGAGATTTCGGTCATGCCCTGTGCCCTACCCCACTGCTCCACCGTATCTAACAGCGCCTTGGCCACCGAGAGGTCTTCCACCACATCAAACCAGCCGAAGCGGACGCGATTCTGTCCTTTCAGTTCGTTGCATCTGCGGTTGATAACGCCACCCACTCGTCCCACCACCTCGCCGTCGCGGAGAGCCAGCCAATACTTGGCCTCGCAGAACGCCAAGGCCGGATGTTCTGTCATAATTTTCAGCTCCCCGTTCCGAAGCGGGGGCACATAGTGCGGACAGTCTTTATATAGCCTGTCGGGGAAATCAAGGAACGCCCGAATCTCCTTTTTTCCGACAACCTCTTTTATCTCTATCATGTCTGATTTTTTTGACCCGCAAAGATACAGTTTTTTGTGTACAAAATACACACACATTTTTTCAGGGAAATAGATGTCCATCAAACTGTCACCTTTCGTTTTTTTTGCATCCTTTTAATAGATGAAATTTCTATACCTTTGCAAATTGGAAATCACTATTAACAATAAAACATATTTCACTATGAAAAAAGCAATTACATTACTCTTACTTGCCTGCCTTACATTCGCTTTGCAGGCGCAAGCCCCTGTTTCATACCAGTTCCAGAAGCTTACGGAGCCTTATCAGGACCTGACGGGAGCCACCTCCCTCAACGAGGGTTTGCAATGGGACGATCCGGAATACCTTGTCTCTTTAGGGATGAATTTCGACATTTTCGGACTCACCTTTAACGAACTGTATTTTAATTTGATGGGGTGCGGATTTACCAATATGAGCGAAGAATTTTTCGACAAATCCACCGTTTATCTTATGCTGACACCCTTATATTCGGATTTGATTGACCGCTGTTATGGAGAAGGGGATGACACTTCCGACGTGGCACACAACGGCAAGATCGGGAAAGGCATCCGCTATGACGGTGATCCCGGCTCCTGTTCGAATCTCTCCTACAAGCTGGAGGGTTCCGCGGGCAATCGGATATTCAAACTGGAATGGAACAATGTATCCATCTATGATGTTTTCGACTCATGTTTCCTGAACATGCAAGTATGGCTCTACGAAAACGGGAACATCATTGAATTCCGCTATGGACCGTCTTACGTCAGCAGCGATGACTGGGCTATGCTTAGTGACGAAGGCATACAGCCCTTGTTCGGTGTTGTGGACATTGACTACGAAACAGGGAATGCGGCCGCCCTATACGGCGACCCCGACAACCCCTCCTTCGAATGTCTTGCTTTGACAGACACCACATCCACGGAATTATTATACAGTGGCTTGTCGAGCCTGCCGGCCGCCAACACGGTATATCGGTTCACGCCACACACAACCGGCATCTCCGGACATACGGTCTCTGACATCAGCATCCGTCCCAACCCAGTGCGCGATAGGCTCACCCTTTCGGGTATTGAGACTGCCGACATACAGATTTTCGACATCGCCGGCCACCTGGTCATGAGCGGCACCTACAGCGGTTCCATGGACGTGTCGGGTCTTCCCAACGGGGCCTACTTCGTCAACATTTCCACCCCCGACGGGCAAGCTGTGAAGAAAATGGTGAAATTCTAAGGCAACGCGCATCGTCCGGATGCGCCACTGCGGACAACAGAAAAAGAGAAACCCGCGATGTCAGACGACAATTCGCGGGTTTCTTTTTTGCAGTGCCCAGGACAAGAGTCGAACTTGCACGGGAGTCCTCCCACTACCCCCTCAAAGTAGCGTGTCTACCAATTCCACCACCTGGGCTTTTTTGCGGCGGCAAAAATACACTTTTTTTAATCTGAAACCTCTTTTCAAAAAAATTTTTTTATGTCAAAAAAAAATCGTACCTTTGCGCACCCTTAAAATGTACCCAAAGAATATATTTATGGCACATAAGAAAGTTTTATTCATCACCCCCGAGATCTTCCCGTATTTTCCCGAAGGTTATATATCCAACATCTGCCGGTATCTGCCGCAGGGCATCCAGGAGCGCGAGAACGAAATCCGCACGTTCATGCCCAAATTCGGCTGTGTCAATGAGCACCGGCACATGCTGCACGAGGTGATACGCCTCTCAGGCCAGAACATCATCATAGAAGACACGGACCATCCTCTGATCATCAAGGTGGCCTCCTTGCAGAATGTGCGTATGCAGATCTACTTCATCGACAGTGAAGATTATTTCAAACGCAAAACCCAATATTACGATGCGGACGGCAATTTCTATCCGGACAACGACTCCCGGGCCATCTTCTACGCCAAAGGCGTGATGGAGACGGTCCGCAAATTAGGCTGGGAGCCCGACATCATCCACTGCCACGGCTGGATCTCCGCCTTGGTGCCTCTGTTCATCCGCACCGTCTATAAGGATGACCCGCTGCTGCAGGCCTGCAAGATCGTCTATTCCATCCTTCCCGACTCCTTCCCGGAGAAGTTCTCCTCCTCTTTCAGCAAGAAACTCAAACAGACGAACATTCCTGCCGAATACCTGAAGCATTTCAAGAATCCGGGCTACGACCAGATCATCCAGGCCGCCATCGACCATTCGGACGCGATAGCCATCACACCCGACACGAAGAAGAAACTGGTCACCTACGTGGAAGCATCCGGCAAACCCGTCTTGGAACACCCCGAAGACGACAACTATGTTGATCTGTACGATGAATTTTATGATGAACTGCTAATGAATTCCGAACAGGACTAACACGCATGAAACGGATTCCCTTCGTCGCTATTTTCTCCCTCATTCTCTGCCTTTTCTATGCCTGCACGAATGAAGTGACCCCTATCGGCTGGGGCCTTACGAACGGATTGTTGGGCACCGATTTTACCGACACCTGCACCGTGGAGGCCTATTCCCTGCTGGAAGACACCATCAACACCACGAACCTGTCGGCCAATATGATCGGGCAGCTGCACGACCCCGTGTTCGGCAACAGCACCGCCTCCACCTGTGCCCAGTTCACCCTCAGCGGCTCGTCACTCAACTTCGGTTCCTCACCCGTCCTCGATTCGGTGGTCCTCACCCTTCAGATCTCCAACTACTACGGTGACACCAGCTCCCGTGTGGGCATCCGTGTTTACCAACTTACAGAAGAGCTGTCCAGCAATTCCCGTTACAACAGCAGCAGCACCACCGCCTACGACCCTACCCCACTCAACTACAGCCTCACCGGCTACACCATCCAGCCCCACACTTCCGTGGTGGTGGACACCGGCTCCTTCAGTCCGCATCTTCGCATCCGCCTATCCCAGGCTTTCGGACAATATCTTCTGAACAACCAGTCGCAGATGACCAACGTCGCCAACTTCGAATCCTTTTTCAAAGGCTTCCGCATCTCCGCCGTCTCCCACACTGGTAGCACTGGCTACATCCTGATCTCCAACATGACCAGTTCCCTGACCGGCATTACGTTATACTACCACAACGGCGGAACCGCCTCCAAATACACCTTCCCGTGCAAATCCGGTTGCACGCGATATACGAATATCACCCACGACTACAACGCATCCCAAGACGCTGACTTCACGCAAGAAGTCCTCCTCGGCCAGCAGTCCGTCGGGCGCAACAAGCTGTTCATACAGGCCTCCGGCGGCGTGAAGACCAAAATCACATTCCCCTATCTCCATGAGGCCTTCCAACATCTCAACAACCAGGTGGTCGTCAACCGGGCCGAGCTGATCATCAGCAATGTCTCTCCCAACGAAACATACCTCATCCAGCCCAACGGTCTTTCCCTGCAGGGCATCCGTAAGTCGGACGGTGGTATCGCCTACCTGCCGGATGATGAATATTACATGGGAGCCACCTATTTTGGAGGCACTTACGATGCCGACAAGCACGAATACCGCTTCCGTATCACCGAATACATCCAAGGCCAGATTATGGGCAACAGCGACCTTACAAACTCGCTGAACCTGGTGGTCAAAGGGGCCGGGGTGCGGGCCAACCGCCTCATCATAGGCGGCACAGGACTCACCGACGACAAACGTCTCCGACTGGAGCTGTCTTATACAACCTATTAACAGATGCCCTCCGGCATCCGCCATTTTATCAAACCAAAACCTAAATCAACAACAACATGTGCGGAATTGTAGCTTATTCAGGAAGTAAAGAAGCCTACCCTATTCTAATAAACGGATTACGCCGGTTGGAATACCGCGGGTACGACAGTGCCGGCGTAGCCCTCATGCAGGAAGGCAAAATAACGTTGTATAAGAAACGCGGCAAGGTGGACGATCTGGACGACTTCTGCTCCACGCGCAACACGCAGGCCCATGTGGGCATCGCACATACCCGCTGGGCCACCCACGGCGAACCCAGCGAGGAGAACGCACACCCCCACCTCTCCGAAGACGGTTCCATCGCATTGATCCACAATGGCATCGTCGAAAACTACGTCAGCCTCAAGAAGGAGCTCCAACACCGGGGCTACACCTTCAAGAGCGCTACCGACACGGAAGTGCTGGTCCACCTCATCAAGGATGTGCAGACCCAGGAGAAACTGCCCTTGTCCGAGGCAGTCATGCTGGCCCTGACACGTGTGGAGGGAACCTACGCCCTAGCCATCCTCTCCGTGGACAATCCCGACGAACTCATCGTAGCCAAAAAAGGAAGCCCTCTGCTCATCGGCGTGGGCAAAAACGAATACTTCATCGGCTCCGACGGTGCACCCATTGTGGAATACACCAAGAAGGTCGTCTATCTGGAAGACGGCGATGTGGCCGTCGTGAACCCGAAGAAAGCACTTGCCATCCGCAACATCAACGATGAGGAGCATCTGCGCAAGAGACCCTATTTCCAGAAGCTGGAAATGAGCCTCGACCAGCTGGAAAAGGGCGGCTTTGACACCTACATGCTGAAGGAGATCTACGAGCAGCCTAAAGCCATCACCGACAGCATGCGTGGACGTATAAACTTGAAAAAAGATGTCGTCTCTTTGGGCGGCATCATCGAATATGAGCATAAGATGATGAATGCCAAGCGGTTCATCATTGCGGCCTGCGGTACATCGTGGCACGCGGGCCTAGTGGCCGAGCATCTCTTCGAAAGCCTTGTGCGCATCCCCGTAGAGGTGGAATACGCCTCCGAGTTCCGCTACCGCAACCCCATCATCCGCGAAGACGACGTTCTGATCGCCATCTCACAATCCGGCGAGACAGCCGACACCCTCGCCGCCGTTGAACTGGCCAAACAGCACGGAGCCACCGTCATCGGCATCTGCAACGTGGTCGGCTCGACGCTGGCCCGCGAGACCATGGCCGGCTCCTACACCCATGCCGGGCCCGAAATCGGCGTGGCCTCCACGAAGGCCTTCACCGCCCAGGTCACCGTGCTCACCCTCATGGCCCTCAGCCTCGCCCACAAGAAAGGCACCATCTCCCAATCCCAGTATCATCGACTCATCAACGATCTGGAGTCCATCCCTGAAAAAATCAGCATGATCCTCAAAAAAGAGCAGGACATCCAGAAAATCGCCCAATTCGTGGCCACCCGTCCCAATGCCATTTTCTTGGGCCGCGGTGTCAACTATCCCGTCGCGCTGGAAGGGGCCCTGAAACTGAAGGAGATATCTTATATCCACGCGGAAGGCTACCCCGCCGCCGAGATGAAGCACGGCCCCATCGCCCTCATTGATGAGCACATGCCCGTCATCGTCGTGGCCACCGAGCAGGAGACCTACGACAAGATTGTCAGCAACGTGCAGGAAGTCATCGCCCGCAAAGGCACCATTATTTCCGTGGTCACCGAAGGCGACACCACCGTGAAAAACATGTCCAAATTCTGTATCGAGATCCCCCGCACCGAGGAGCTGCTGACCCCGCTGGTGGCCACCGTGCCGTTGCAGCTGCTGGCCTACCATGTGGCACTCATCCGTGGATGCAACGTGGACCGTCCGCGCAACCTGGCCAAGTCTGTCTCCGTGGAATAACCCCTACTCCGCTATCACCTTCATCACACATCTTCCGCAATCGAACTCCAAGCGGAAGCGATGCTGTTCGTTCTGCAAATACCAGATCGCCTTATTGTCGGAATGCTGTTTGAGACACTGTCCGAGTTCATATCGGAGGCAGTACTTGCATACCATCAATTCCTTACCTTTGAAATCCATGGTCTTGTCCAATCCATACTCAAAACGGGTGGCTCCAAAGTCAGCATACACCTCCTCATGCAACGAATTGGTGATATTACGTTTATAATCAGCCTCCTCAAAGCAGATCTCCGGTTTAATTTCTCGCTCCACGTCCATCGCCTTGAAATAGTCCAATCGCGCAGCGATTAGCTTTTCCACGCCTTCAACCCGTAACCGATTGATATGCGACGTTTGCACAAAATAGCCTGTGGCATCCATTGTCAGATTTCGCAAACGGAACGGGGTATTCCCCAGTTTTGAAAGTGCTGTCCGTATCTGCTGGTCCGCCATTTCCGGCTTCTGTGCCGGCACCTTTTCAACCTCCAAATCCGCCGTAGCCTCACAACCATCTTCATCTTTTATGTACAACTGGAATCCCTTATCTGTTTCACGCAAAAGCATATCCACAGTAATTTTCCGTTCTGCCGTCTTGCCGGCCAATAATTTCTCAAAGGTGGAATCCACATTCCGATACAAATCCACCGGACCTGACAGCGTCACCGGACGGTTCGGAACAATGCGTTCCCCTTCCACCGAGTTCACTAAAAAGCCCTCCAATTCACCCTTTGCATTGATGAAACAGAGGCCGTCCTGCTTGGCAATGGTCTCCGGCCCCTGATAGAGCATTCGCCCACGCGCATCCTGCCGCAGCCTGCCGACAAATTCGCCCATGGCCTTCGGCGTATCAAAAGAAGCCATCGGTTCCCGTTTCCCCTCTATAAAATAGGTTGTAAAACCCCGATTAAAGGTCTTTTGCGGATCCGGCATGAAGAAAAAACGGGTTTGTCCGCTGCCCATCTTAGCATAATCTTCCCGTCCCTGCAAAATTTCATCCAACCGCTGTCGGTAGTAAGCGGTGATATTTTTTACGTATGAGGAATCTTTCAGACGGCCCTCCACCTTGAAAGAGGTCACTCCGGCATTCAGCATGGCCTTCAGATAGTCCGAGCGGTTCATATCATGCAACGACAGCAGATGTTTGTCGCACAGAAACGTGTGACCGGCCTTGTCCTTCAGGCTGAAACGTGTTCGGCATAACTGGGCACACGCCCCACGGTTCCCGCTTCGTCCTGTCACCATCTGGCTCATATAGCACTGACCGCTATACGACACACACAAGGCTCCGTGTACAAAGGCCTCCAACTCTATCTGCGTATGGCTACGGATGCTGCGGATGGCCTCCAAGTCCAGCTCGCGGGCGAGGACTGCCCGTCTGAATCCCAACTGTTCCATAAAGCGCACCCGCTCCCACGACACATTGTGGCACTGTGTGCTGGCATGAAGACGGATGGGGGAAATGTCCAGTTTCAAGATGCCCAAATCCTGAATAATCAGCGCATCCACACCCGCCTCATACAACTGGCGGATCAAGGTGCGGACGGCTTCCAACTCATCATCAAAAAGAAGCGTGTTTACCGTAACATAGACCTTGGAACCATACAGGTGGGCATAACGGACCATCTGTTCCACATCAGCTATCGAATTGCCCGCCGCCTGTCGTGCCCCAAAGCCGGAAGCACCCATATACAAAGCGTCAGCCCCATGGTCAATGGCTATTTTCCCCGTTTCGAGATTTTTGGCCGGAATCAGCAGCTCCACCCTATTCATTGGCAAAAAGATGCTCGTGCAACGGGAATTCTTTTGCCAACTCACCGGAAAAGTAGAAGTCGTTTCCGATGACACCAAAGGTGTAAACCCGCCCATTAACTTCTATACGTGAGCCTCCACATCTGGGACTGGGTCCCGGTTTGGAGGCCTGGAATCCCAAATTGAACAGAGTGAACAGAATATCCGGACGGTCCGAGATATCATAACCGGCACGCTTCCACTGCATCATCGTCTGATGCAGAATACATCCCGTGTAAATGTAGGAATAGAGGTGGTTATGGTAATCCGTCAATCGTCTATAGCGTTCGCCCTGATGATCAGCGGTGTTGAAATCCAGCACATGTTCATACTCTTTGCCCATGTAAAACACGCTAGCAGAGTCCTTCAAGTTGCGTTCCACCTGCTGGGCCGTAAAATCCTTGATGCCATTCACCCCGAAAGAGAATTGCGATTGTACGGAAAGAACCTTCACCGGACCCAGATACTGCTTGTACACCTCCCGCCGGGAGTTGAAAAGACGGATCTGCTCACCTACCAGACAACCCACTATCAGACGAGGCTCCACACCGGTAAGACGGGCGGCCTCCTCAATAACATCCTTATCTTTCACAATAGCAACCTTTAACGCGGGCCATGCCGGCTCATTCATCCACGGAATCAGATTATTCTGAACAGACATACCGTCATATTTGTTATAATCCCCGTTCAGATTCCTAACCAACTCCTGGTACTTTGCTGCAGTATCTCCTTCTTGCAAATACATATCCGCAGCATACAACATGCGGCTAATGCCATCTGCACGCTCATTATATTGGGCCGCATCCATAATCAGATGAGCATTCGTGGGATAAAAACGACTTAAAGCCACCAGTTGCAGATAGCTTTTCATATTGTCATCAAAAATCTTGGAAGAATCCGTCAAGCTTTTTTCCTTTTGATAATCAGCAAGATAACGGTTGTTCTCATCCACTCCGCCCCTGTTGTTGGTCAAGCCGAGTTTATACACTCCCCAGGCACCAATAATGGCCAAACCGGCCAAGGCAAACATAAAAGTCAGAATTTGGAAGATTTTCGTACGAACCTTTAACATCCGCCAAACCTTCCATAACGACTTTTTCTCTTGATTATTAAATACTTCCGATGTCATTTATACTCTTGAAAAAATCGTGGCAAAAGTATAAAAAATCATCTGACCAGCATAATATTTCCTGTCAATTCCTTTTCTTGCCCGTCAACACAGGTCCCTTTGAAATAATAGTCGTAAACACCGTTCTGACAAGGCTTTCCATTGAATGTGCCATCCCACCCCACCTCTGCACGGGTCGTCTCGAACACTTTCTGCCCCCATCGGCTGTATATGGCGAAATAAAAATCCTTCAGGATTTCGCTTTGCACGTACAATACATCATTCAATTCATCCTGATTAGGAGAAAATGCATTGGGGATAAACACATACGGATGATCGCAAATCAGCGGAATAACCGTGATGGTGACAGTGTCGGTCTTGCTACAATTAAAGGTGTCTGTCACAATCACAGTAAACAAGGTGGTTGTATGGGGATGCGCCGTTGTGACCGGCTGGTCTGGAGAGCCCAAGTCCTCTTCCGGAGTCCATTGGTATTGATAATCCGGCCCGTAGTCGGTTACATAAAGGATGGTGCTTGCCTCTGTCATAATGGTACATCTGTCGCACCAGGCATCAAAAGGAGATTCAAACGTGCCGCTCCGCATACGGACACGTCCGGAATCTGTGGCCATACAGCCTTCCGCACTGGTCACCGTAACATAATACATAGTTGCAGCCGATGGGGTCACGTATGGAGTTGCCCCCGTGTAAACGGAGCCGTCACCTAAAGCCCACGCATACTGGCAGGGATCCCCGGCATTATGCGTCACCGAAAGCTGCACGCCCGGCTCAAAACAAACCGAGTAGTCTTCCGCCACCATATCCACCTTCTTGACCGTCACCACAATCGCCTTGACCACCACGCAGGCATTATACGTCACCCGCACATAATAGGTGGTGGTAGCCGCTGGCGAGACCTTCAACTGCATAGTGCCTGTGGCAAAAACATTCGAAAAATCGTACACCGACGACCATTCCACCTGCTGGGGAACATTATCCGTCAAAATTGAGAGTATCGCAGTATCCCCAAAACAAATCAATGTGTCAGCACACGGCGTGACCGTCAGAGAGGAGACCTCCACCCGCTGGCGCAGCGTGTCAGCGCACACACCCGAAGAGGCATACAAGGTATAATCCGTAGTAACCGTCGGACGGGCAATCGGATTGGAGATGGTCAAATGGCTCAAGGTGCTGTCCGGCAACCAGATATACGTCACATTGCTTGACGGCGGCAAACCAATCTGAATGAAATCGCCCTTGCACAAAGGTAGCGTTGGCAGAACAGTCGAGGTGTTGGACAACACCAGCAGATTTTTCGCCAATGTGTCAGCGAAATTACAGCTGCCCGTATCCTGCACAATCAGTGTTACCGTATAATAGCCGGATTGTGTGTAGTAATGCTGAGGGTTTTTCGCTGTCGATGTCGTTCCATCCCCAAAATCCCAGTAATAATATGTTTGCGAACTGATGGACTGCGATGTGTTCATGAGAACCAATGTATCGGGCGCACACAATGTTCCGGGCATCATGAAATCGGCCACCACGGCCGGCAGGTTGAAATCCATCTTGATTACACCCAAATTACAGTTTCCACTATGATTTGTGTTATAATAATTATAATAAGTGTCAGAATTGGGCGGATATACCGGGAAAAGGCTGTTGCCGCCACAACCGGCACATACGGCCTGATAAATGCATCCTTTACGGTCAAAACGGCTGGTGCCGCCATCTACATGCTCGTGAGCATTATTGTAAATCCCACCACTGGATATACCTCCGAAAAATGTGGCATACACCAAACGTGATGCGTCATCGCTGATGCAAATCAAATAGAAATCACTGCCATCCGTATTGTTTTGATACGCATCTGCCGTGAGATCCATCCCCGTAGTGCCGCCAAAATTGTTAATCGAATGTGAAGCATCCCCCCACCCCGACATATACACGCCATTGCAAAAATCAACCATCAAGGCGGTGGGCGAGATGTCCGGTCCGCCACGTCCCGACCCGAAAGCGGTGGACCACACGATGGTATCCAATGACGGCGACATCTTGGTCAGGAACTGACCGCCATTCGGCTTGTGATACTGTGCATTATATATCCAACTGTATCCAGAGGCATCCGTCTGCCCGAACAAATACGGACAATCATTCCTGTCAACTTTCACCAGATACGCCTGATCATAGCCCGTTTTTCCCAAATAGCTGCACTGCATAAGCTGACTGCCATTGGCCGACACATGGATAATAAAACCGTCCGCATTCCCCGCATAGGCTTGTTGGAATGCTCCAGGATTGGTGGACAGTTCCGATGACGTAGTTCCTCCACAGCAATATACGCTATTGTCGGAGCCCAACGCCAGACTATAACCAGCCTCATTGCTCGCTCCGCCAAAAAAGGAACTCCAAATCAATTGCGACAAGTCCTGATTCATCATAAACAAACAGACATCCTGTCCGCCCGAATAGGTGGTGTCGAAAGCCATCTCTGTGACTGGAAAATCAGCCGAGTATGTAGAGGACACCACATATACATTGCTGTTCGCGTCCATCACGATTTCACCCCGGTTATCATCGGCATAATTTTTCCGCAAAATAGGAGCTGTATTCAACCCGTCGTTCATCGAGCCGCCCATAAAGGTGGAAGCCAATAGCTGCGATCCGTCCGCACTGAATTTGGAAATGAACATATCGGAGCCATTGGAAAATTTGAGGGTCGTGGATAAGGTTACCGACGGACCACCATGGAAAACTGTGTCATACGCATTCACAGGGAAATCACTCGATCCGGTAGTGCCGAGCACATAAAGTTCTCCCAGATCATTAACATACAGGCTGTGCGGAATATCCGTATTGGATCCTCCCAGATAAGTAGCATACCGGATTGTATCGCCTGTGGCATCAAATTTAGTGATGGCAACGTCCGTCAGCCCCGTTCCGTTACCAGCGTAATAGTTCATCTGATACGCCCCTACCGTGGTAGGATACCCTATCCCGAAAGCGATTCCACCGCCATACAGGCATCCCGCATAATCATACGTGGCCGTATAGCCCCAATTATCCGCCGTAGAACCCGAATAATGCGAAAATATCAAGGTAGGGTCGATGATGAGCGGCAAAGCCGGATCATATTTCCCCAACACAAACGACACCTCTTTCCCATTCAACGAATATCGGCACGGCACTTTCAGAGTATCTCCGGAAGGACGTATCTGATAAGCAATCGGCGCGGCCTCATAAATACGCGACACATACGTCTGCAGCATCAGCATATCACCAGCCAATGAAATCGATTTAAGCCCATCATACTGGACACGAATTGCATTCGGATCCGTGTTAGGAGCAACCACAAACTCATATTTCAAATGCTCTTCCGTTTGATATAAGAATAAGTCAACACCCTGATATAGCTCATGATAATGCAATGAAGCATACACTGGCACATTTGAGGACCATGTATCCGGATTTTTCCCAAGAAAATAATTATGATGAAAAGAATAGGGTTTCTCTCCTTCAACCTTGGTGTAAGGATTCGCGCCAACAAAGGACATACTGTAGGCAGCAGCACGAAACGACATCACAGAATGGACCTGAGTAGCAGCACGCTCGTGTTTGGCCTCATGAAAACGATTCAAATCTTCCGGGCTAATCATAGCAAAGAGTAGCGCATTCTGTTCGGCGAATACAGCCGCGCCGCGCATCTGAGCCGAAAACAGGCTTGGATTTTGCCACTGGCCGCAGTTTTTGACAAACTCTACCCTATCCACCGTCAACGAATCCGTGGGCACCCGCGCGAAAAGCGTAGTACACAACAGCAACAGGAGCTGTATCAGAATAATATGTGAAAATCGACGAAACATGATAAAGTCTGCAAAGATATAAAAGTTTAACACAAAAACAAAAAAAGGGACTGTCAATGACAGCCCCTTTCTGAACGAGAATAGTAATAATTATCTTTTGACGATTCTAAAGATAGCAGCACGATGTTCCTCACGGCTCGGATCCTGAATGTTCTGTCTGTTCTGAGGATCGTTGGTCGTGTAGGAGGCAGTCTCAATCTGGTTAGGATCAACACCCTTCTGGATGAAGAGATCTCTCACCTTGTTGGCACGTCTTTGAGCCAAATCACGGTTGTGTTCCTCTGTACCGAGGTCGCAGGTGTAACCTTCAACAATCAGTTTGAGGGAGCTGTTCTTCTTCAAGATTGCAACTGTCTTATTAATGTTATCATTGTAATCATTAATCTTCGGGATATCTTTATCCAAATCGAATAAGATCTTTGTGTTAGACAAGGCGGAGCTCAAAGCCTTGATATCTTCCTTGTCTTCCGGAGTGAGGTTATCGTCATCATTATCCAACTGATCGCAAATAGGAACAATGTAGATGTACTGAGGATCTTGTTTGATAATGATAGGTTCGTTGGATTTCTTCTTGAGTTCTTCCAGAATTTCCTTTTCAAGCTGCTTTTTGGACTTTTCAGCCGGCGTAGCACAAGCTTTGATATGGAAACCTGCCTTCAAACCAACCTGGAGAAGATTCCATTTGTTGAAACCTTTTCTAACCTTAACACCATTGTCAATGCGGTTTTGTTTCTCAAGATCCAAAATATCAGAACCAAGCGTACCCATGAAGGTCATTTGGCCATCCTGTTGGGCGATGAGCGTGGTTTTGTTCTTCGGAAGGATATCGAGGAAACCGTATTTTGCGTATGCACCAAGGTAGAAGTCAGCGATTCTGCTGATGGCGAAAACACCACCGAAATCACCGAGAATGTCAACAGAACATCTCATTTTAACCTTCTTGCCGTTACCCGTATAGGAGGCATCGCCGAAATGGTCATCCATTTTCAGTTCACCATTCTCATAGTGCTGGAAATAGGACTGATTGTAGAGTTCCTCATAACCGGCAGTGGTGATTGTACCTTCGCCTTTGTATTTGTTGAAACCCTTAATCGGGAAATAGCCCTGAACACCGAGAGCGGCATAGATACCATTACGACCATCGAATCTCCAGTCGAAATGGGCTTTCAAAGGAACTTCAACAGCCCAAACGACCTCTTTTTCACGAAGGCCTCTGGCGTCATAATAGAGATCATACGTGGCATCTGCCCAAGTATATTCCGTGAATTCCGCATCATTCTTCACATTATAGTCTGGAATGACACCGGATTTGGAAATGGAGGCCTTAGCACCAATACGATTGATGCCGACACCCAGACCAAGTCCCCAATGCTCATTGAAGAAATATGCATAATCAACATCCAGCATAGAGCTCAAGGAATAGTATTGGGTAATACCCACTCTCTTATAGATGTTGTTGGTAAACGCCTCACCAAAGTGAATGTTGATATGATGAGGACAGAAGGTGGAAGTTTCAACGTTTTCCGACTTAACGGTTTCGTTGTCGTTGTTATTTTCAGTTTGCACCTCTTGAGCGTAAGCGGTACAACACATCGCGAAAATAAGACTGATTACTAATAAATTCTTTTTCATAATATATTCTATTTTTTTTTTCGATTTATGATTAGAAACTTAAGGATAGTGGCCGAAGCCACTATCCTAAGGCTTCATTTATTTTACGATAACGAATTTAACAGTCTTGATTTCATTTGTACCTGTAAGGATACGTCCGAAGTAAGTACCTTGTGCTTTGAATCCGGCAACCTTCGTAACAGGATTGAGTTCCGTGATATGGTTAATCAACTTGCCTGTCACATCATAGATGTCGAGAACAGCACCCTGAAGTTCTTCAGTGGTCAAATCAAGTTCGATAGTGACTTCTTGGAGAACATTAGCAGGAACCGGATAAACCTTGATATGGGAAGCGGAGGAGAAGTACACTTCGCAAGTCATGAAGGTAACAGCATTGCCGCTTGAATCCTTACCACTAACTTCGACAGAGTACCAGCCGTTCAGACCGTCCTTGTCTTCGTAGTTGGAATATACAGCACCCGGAATGAGTTCACCATTGTGATACCACTGGAAGGATGTGAAGGTATAGCCACCGTTCGTGTTAGGATTGTTGTTGATGACAGCAACATTGTCCCATCTTTGATCCATGAACTTGCCGCCAAGATCATATTCGTCAACCAGAACTCTCACCACAACATCATAGTCGCAACCCTGGACTGTCAGGACAGCAGGATAGTCGCCCGGTGTTGTCGGAGCGGAGAAGGTGACAGAGTTGTTGTTGATCGTAGCATACAGCGGGTTCGCAGGATCATGAGCGTACGTCAACACGGCCAGAGCGGAAGGATCGCCAGAGACCACGTTGAATGTGAAGGTGACTTCACCCGGATTGTCACAACCAGAGATGAACATCGTTTGTTCGAAATCAATATCGTTAACCACGACAGTCGTCTGAGCGCCGAAGCCGAGTTGAGCATTACCGCAAGCGTTGCCATCCATCAAGTTCTCGATTCTATAGATTGAAGTAGCTTCAGGAGATACATAGAATGTGTAAACATTGGAGGAAGACAAGTGGTACGGTAACACCTCACCGGTCGTCATGTTGACGATGTCGAAGGTGTAAGGAGCAGTACCCGTGAAGGTAATCTCAAGCATAACGGAGGAACCGGAGACGTTGCCGCAAACAATCTGGTTGTCAGCATTGGTGAAGGCAGCCGTCGGCAATTCGTGAACCGTAACAGGCTGTTGTACTGAAGCGGAGTTCGTCAACTGGCAACCGCTTCCGATATTGCCCACCCACGTCGGGATGAACGTGTAGGAACCAGCAGCAGAAGGCGTGAACTCTTGGACAATACCACCGATGCCAGGAACCGTACCAGTCGTACCATCGCTCATAACATACGTCCAAACGATTTGACCCTGTGAATTGTCAGAAGCATCCACAACACCGCCCGTGATATTGGCTTCAAGACGGAGAGCGTCGCCCAGACAGATATCAGCAGTATAGACATGGACATCGGTCCAAGTAGGATCGTTCACCACGCTAATCATAACATCGTTAGAAGTAGCAGGCTGACAGTTGTAACCCGTCGGCGTGACAACCACCGTGTAGGTGTAGTTGTCAACAGTGTTCAGGGTCTGGTTGAGGCTCTGGCTTGCCGTTGTGACAACCGGCGTGAATTGCGTGGTAACACCATTACGCAACCAGTTGAAGCTCATATTGCCATAGACCGTGCTGTTCTGAACGCCACCGATATTGCTACCGAAGTTGGTCACCGTAGCTGTGAGGTCAACATCACCACCTTCGCAGATGTTAAGGCCGCTAAGAGAAGTGAGGGTAACCGTCGGCTGGGCAGCAACCTCAATAGTAACAGGAGCGGATGCAGCAGAAGAGCAGCCCAAGTTACCGTTAAGTACAAGTTGATACGTGTAAACGCCAGGAGCAGCGAAGTTACGAGTGATCTGGCTACCAACAGCGCTTGTCAGAGCGTTGCCGTTCTCAGTCCATTCATAAGTGTAGTTAGCACCCGGAATACCACCCGTCACGGAAGCCACGCTAATGATAGCGTTGGCACCGTCGCCGGCACACATTTGAGTGTGGTTAGCAGCGATGGTCACGGTAGGAACAGCCACAACTTGTACAGGAACAGCGAGAGTAGCTGTAGCGCTACAAGCGGCGCTTGCACCAGACTGGGACACCGTAACAGAAGCCGTCATAGAGGAACCTGTAGCCGGAACCGTAATCGTATTGGCGTTAACATTCTGCTGAAGAGTTCCATTGATCGTCCAAGTGTAGTCATAGACAACACCATTCGGCACAGTAGCGGTGAAGGTAACATTACCACCAGCGCAAACCGTAGCATCGGAAGCGGTCAGTGTCACAGAAGGAGCCGCGATGACGTTGAGCTCGAACGGAGCGGAAACGGCCGTGCAACCCGTGTTGTCCGTACGGTCGATCGTAACCGTAATCGTGTAGATGGAAGCAGCGTCGTTAGCCGGCAGGTTCGGAGTGAACGTAGGAGAAGTGGTGGCAGGATACGTGATGACGTTGCTACCATTTCTCACTTGCCATGTGTAGGTGTAAGCGGCACCCGGTACACCACCCGTCACGTAAGCGTTCAGATTGAGCAGGCCAAGGCTGTTTTCACATACCGTATGAGCACCTCTAATCTCAACCTCAGGAGCGGGCAGCACTTCAACAGTGATGGAGTTCGTGGTGAAGGAGCAACCAGAGATGGTGCTGTTCACGACGAGGTAGTAATCAATTCTATCATTCAATGACAGCGTCGGCGTGGTGAAGGTGGAAGAGGTAGCACCGTAGATCGGCTGACCATTTCCATAGTACCACTGATAGGTCGGAACATCGCCAGGAACAACGTTCGGGATGTTGGCAACCAGCGTCACCGTACCACCAGGACAGGTGGAGTAGTAACCGCTCACAACACCAGCAGCGTTAGCAATCGTGACATTGTAAGGAGCAGCAACGTTGACATTGAAGTTAGCAGAGGTGGATTGACAATCAACACCCTCTTGCGTAACCACGACATGGTAACCGAGAGCCACATTGTCGTTCACAGGATCAATCGTGTAGGTTTGACCCGTAGCACCGGCAATAGCTCTGTTGCCATTGTACCATTGATAGCTCGTAGCACCGATGCCACCCGTCACATAAGCGGTCAACGTCGTCGTACCACCAGCGCAGATAATCGTATCAGCACCCTGTTCGTAGTCGATCGTGACAACCGGATCAGCAACCACACGATACGTGATATAGTGGTTGGATTGTGACATACATCCGTAAGGAGAAGTGACAACAGCGTAGTAAGAGTAAGTACCAACGGTATCGATAGCCGTGTAAGAAGGACCGAAGCCAAGCGGAGTGGTGCTTTCTGTGTTGTACCAAGCGATGGTATAACCAGCCATACCGGCAACACCATTCTCAACCGTAGCGTAGAACGTAGCGGAGCCACCTTCGCAGACAGAGATGTCATTGCTACCGTTAGCATCGGCAATCGTAAGGATAGGATTCGGGACAACTGTCAGCGGTGCAGCATGCTGCTCAGTGAAACAACCAGGAGCAGAAGTCACAATCACGCTGTAGTTGTAAGCGTTATCATTAGCATTCGGAGAAACCGTAAGCGTCGGATTGGTCTCACCCGGGATAACAACGTTGTTCAGCAACCACTGATACTGATAAGTACCGTTAGCAGGCATCACAGCAGCCGTGAAGGTAACAGTACCACCTTCGCAGATCATACCGTTAACTGCGTTGCCAGCCATGTTGACAACAACGTTCGGTTCAGGATTTACTGTGACCGTAGCAGCGGCAGAGACAGCGGAAACGCAGCCAGAAGCCGGATAAGTCACAATAGCAGTATAGGTGTACGTGGTAGCATCACCACCCACAACGGCAGGATAATCAACCAGGGTAGCAAAGGTCTCACCCGGGATTTCAACATTATTTCTGAACCATGTGTAAACAGGAGTACCCGTCAATGTACGAGTGGTGGTGTCGGTAACAACCACACGACCGCCTTCGCAGACAACACTGTTGTTGATGGTCAGCATCGGAGTAGCAGGAGCAGGATTCACCGTGATAGTGATTGTGCCAACTGCAGCGCAACCGGAGATGGCCTGAGAAGCAGTGTCAGAGAAGGTGAACGTACCAGCCGTGGTAGGAACGAAGGTGTAGGCTGTGCCTTGGAAACCGTTGTTCCAGTTGTGGTTGACGTTATAGACGTTCCAACCGGTAGGTTCAGCTGTGATCACCGTGCTGCCACCGAGGCAGATGGTGCTCTCCGTAGCGGTGAGCTGGATTTGCGGAGTATCCTCAACTGTGACAACCACAGCGTCAGAAACTGTCGTACATCCATTCGTGGTAGCTTCAACCTTATAGGAACCGGCGGCATCAACCGTCAAGAAGTAACCATTGGCACCCGTAATTGCAACACCATCCTTGAACCACTGATAGGTAGCCGTGGCGGTGTTCGGAGTAACGTTAGCATACAGCGTGGTGTGACCACCGTTGCAGATTGTCGTCTGACCGCTGACAACCACAGCATCCGGAGCGGCATTAACCGTAACCGTAACAGGCGTGGAAGCAATAGCAGAGATACAACCCTCAACATTGATAGCCTTGGCAGCGTAGGTGTAAGCGCCTTCCGTCGGGAAGTTCACTGTCAGAGTAGCCTGGTTCTCACCCGGAATCTCAACACCATTTTCGTACCAAATGTAAGCCATAGCATTGCCATTAGCTCTGAAGGTCACTTGTTCGCCTTCGCAAACCGTGGTGGCGGAAGGAGACACAACAACCTGGTCAGGAAGCTGGTTCACAATAATTGTAACTGTACCAATAGCCGTACAAGAACCGGCATTGCCGTTCGTAGAGGTCACCGTAGCGGTCACCGTGTAGGTCGTTGTGGAATCCGGTTGAACGTCAACCGTGGTAGAAGTGCTATTAGTAGGATCATTCCAAGCGTAGGACACATTACCAGACCAACCATTCTGGTTAGCATACAATGTGGTATGTTCACCTCTACAGATGGAGGTTTCGCTAGCCGTAACGAAGAGGTCAGTACCAAGAGCCTGGACGGTGAACGGAGCGGAGGTCATTTCACAACCTTCAGCCGTTCTCATCGTCACCGTGTAAGTACCGGCGTTCACCACATTCGTAGCACCAACCGTACCATTACTCCATGTGAACGTACCTGTCACATCGGAGTAAGCTGTCAGCGTCGTGACATCATTTTCGCAAATGATATTGTCACCACTGATCGTAACCGTGGTCGGAGCCTTGGTCACTGTCACGGTAAGAGGATCGGAAGCAACTGCAGATACACAACCCTCAGCGTTGACAGCCTTAGCGGCGAAGTTGTACGTGCCATAGTCCGGGAAGTTGACTGTCAGGTCAGCCTGGTTCTCACCAGTGATCTCAACACCATTCTGGTACCAGATGTAACCAGCGGCGTTGCCATCAGCGTGGATCGTAACCTGACCATTCTGACAAATCGTGGTCGGAGCAGTAGCGGTCAAGTGGACAGTGTCAGGCAGCGGAGTCACGATAACCGTGATGCTGTCAACTCTCTGGCAAGTACCAGAAGTGGAGGTAACCGTACTGGTAACCATATAGGTAGTCGTAACAGCCGGGGTAACGTCAATGCTGCTTGCATGAGAACCATTCTCCCATGTGTAAGCCACATTGCCCGTCCAACCAGTCTCGTTAGCATACAGC
>JAFYAW010000050.1 GCA_017540505.1 Bacteroidales bacterium
AGTGTCTGATATACCAGTCCCCCGGGGCCGTCACATCAAACTCTGCAATTAAAAAAAAACTGCAAAAAAATAGAGAATTAAATCAAGTGAATCAAATAAGAAGAATGGGACAAACGGTCAACCTTATTCAGGCATTAACACCAAATCCCAAATCCCAAATCCCAATTCCCAATAGCCAACCCGCAATGCGGTTCTCATTAAAATCCCCTGAAAAATGCTATTTTTGCAGACGGAAAATCTTTTTACTATGAATAAAATCGGCATTATTTTCTGGATACTTGTGACATTCTTGGCATTGCCCTCATTCGCCCAGCATAACCCGCAGGCTCCCGCCATGCCGGCAGATGCATTGACGCTGCAGAGTCCTGACCGCCAACTGGAACTCAAGTTCGCTGTGGTAGGTGGTGTGCCGCAGTACTCGCTTGACCGCAACGGCAAGCCCGTGGTGTTGCCATCACGAATGGGCTTTACGCTCGAATGGCGCGATGACTTGGCGCACGCGTTTGTCCTCAAAGACAAGGACTACAGTACCTTCGACGAGACATGGGAGCCCGTATGGGGTGAGGAAGCACATATCCGTAATCATTACAACGAACTGATAGTGACCCTTGAACAGCCCATCGGTTCCGTACAGAGTATGGACCATTCTACCAAGAAGAAAGCTACGGTGATGAAGATTCGTTTCCGCCTCTATAACGACGGCCTCGGCTTTCGCTACGAGTTCCCGATGGAGAACGCCCTCGTATGCTTCTGGTTCAAGGAGGAACTGACCGAGTTTGCCATGGCCGGCGACCACACCGCCTGGTGGATTCCCGGCGACTTGGACACGCAGGAGTACAACTACACGGAGTCGCGGTTGTCGGAAATCCGACACTTGTGGGATGCAAGCCATAAGGACGGAGGTTGGCCGTGGACGGCATTCTCCCCAACAGGCGTACAAACGGCTTTGCAGATGAAAACCGATGACGGCCTCTACATCAACATCCACGAAGCTGCCACGCTTGATTACCCGACCATGCATCTCGAATTCATGGATGACTTGTCAATCAACCCTTGGGATACGATGTCTGTATTTTCTCACCAAAAGCCAACATCTGATAGCCCAAAGCCAAAAGCATATACGTTCCGCGCTTGGCTTAGCCCTGATGCGGCGGGTTACAAAGGCCGTATGCAGGCACCCTGTCACACGCCCTGGCGTACGGTGATGGTCTGCGAGAAGGCCACCGATGTGCTCGCCTCGCGTCTGATTCTCAATCTCAACGAACCCTGCGTCCTGGAGGATGTGTCGTGGATTCACCCCGTGAAATACATGGGCGTTTGGTGGGAGATGATCTCTGACAAAAACACTTGGAGCTATACCAATGACTATCCGTCGGTGCGGCTTGGCGAGACTGATTATTCGAAAGCGAAACCGCACGGCCGACACGCTGCCAATACCGAAAATGTGCGCCGCTACATCGACTTTGCGGCCGCCAACGGCTTCGATGCGATTCTTGTCGAAGGTTGGAATGTCGGATGGGAGGACTGGTACGGCAAACAGAAGGAGTTCGTATTCGACTTCCTGACGCCATATCCCGATTTTGACTTGCCCGGATTGAACAAATATGCCCACGAGAAGGGCATCCGGCTGATCATGCACCACGAAAGTTCCGCCTCCACCGTGAATTACGAACGTTGGATGGAAAAAGCGTATAATCTGATGAATCAGTACGGTTACGATGCGGTAAAGAGTGGCTATGTGGGCACCATCATCCCCTTCGCCGAAGGCCACTACAGCCAGCCCATCAACAACCACTACCATTACGCCATCGTGGAGGCCGCCAAGCACCATATTATGGTCAACGCCCACGAGGCGGTGCGTCCGACGGGATTGTGTCGCACTTGGCCCAACATGATTGGCAACGAGAGTGCTATGGGCACCGAGTTCCGGGGCCGCATCCATCCCGGCCACGCCACCATCCTGCCTTTCACGCGACTGCAAGGCGGCCCGATGGACTATACCCCCGGTATCTTTGAACCCGACATGAGCAAGAACGCCCCCTGGAGCAAGGAGCTTATGAAGATTACAATATGCAACCAATTGGGCCTCTATGTCACCTTTTATTCGCCTTTGCAAATGGCTGCAGACTTTCCCGAGCATTATGAACCCTATATGGATGCCTTCCAGTTTATTAAGGATGTGGCGGTGGATTGGGACACTTCAATCTATATCATGGCCGAGCCTGGCGCATACATTGTGACGGCGCGGCATCCGAAGATTTCCTCGCTAAACAAGGCGGCGGAAGGCGTCGGTGAATTGCCAGATGGGAAAAAGGGCGTGATTTCCAATGCGACACGGTTTGTGTATGCGATTCCCGACACCGTAGAGACGTTGCACGCAACGTCTCTACAAACCCCGCGCGATGTATGGTACGTCGGAGGTATCACCGATGAGAATGCCCGCGATGTGGCCGTGAAACTGGATTTTCTGAAACCTGGTGTGAAATATGAGGCCACCATCTATGCGGATGCCCCTGACGCATGCGGCCTTCCCGATAACAATTCACTGAAATACAATCCGCAGGCTTACACCATTACGAAGAAAAAGGTCACCGCGAAGAGTGTGTTGAAGCTGCACATGGCTCCATGTGGCGGTTTTGCGGTGTCGCTGCGGGAGTTGGAATAAATGGAGATGACAGGGTGGGGAAACAGAACGGTTCTTTTGCATATTGCCAAATTATTTGTATCTTTGCCGCCCACATTAGAGAATAGTATTCATTTAATAATTAACAACTTTTAACCGAATCATTTATGGCTTTCAATTTGAGAAACAGAAACTTCTTGAAACTGTTGGATTTCACTCCGAAGGAAATTCAATACATGTTGGACCTCGCACGCGACCTCAAGCGCGCCAAATATGCGGGCACCGAGCAACCCAGACTGAAAGGCAAGAATATTGCCTTGATTTTCGAAAAGACCTCTACCCGTACGCGCTGCGCCTTCGAGGTGGCCGCTTACGACCAGGGTGCGCATGTCACCTACCTGGGACCTTCCGGTTCCCAGATCGGTATTAAGGAATCCATGGCTGACACCGCCCGCGTGCTCGGACGCATGTTCGACGGCATCGAATACCGCGGTTTCAAGCAGACCACCGTGGAAGATCTGGCCAAATTTGCCGGTGTTCCCGTCTGGAACGGTCTTACCAATGAGTTCCATCCCACCCAGGTGCTGGCTGACTTCCTGACGATGAGTGAGCATGTGGACAAACCCCTCAACCAGGTGACCTACGCTTACCTCGGCGATGCCCGTTACAATATGGGTAACTCTCTGATGGTAGGTGGTGCCAAGATGGGTATGGATGTGCGCATCGTGGCTCCGAAGGCCCTCCAGCCGGACAAGGAACTCATCAAGAAATGCAAGGAGATTGCCAAGGAAACCGGCGCTACCGTGACGGTGACCGATGATGTGAAGAAGGGCGTGAAGGGCTGCGATTTCCTCTATACCGACGTTTGGGTGTCCATGGGTGAGCCCGTTGAGGTTTGGGAAGAGCGTATCAAGCTGCTCAAGCCCTATCAGGTGAACAAGGAGACGATGAAACTCACCGGCAACCCGAAATGCAAGTTCATGCACTGTCTGCCGGCATACCACAACCTGGAGACCCAGGTGGGCCGCGATGTGAACAAACAGTTCGGTCTGGACGGCATCGAGGTTACGGAAGACGTGTTCGAGTCTGAGAACTCCATCGTCTTCGACGAAGCTGAGAACCGTATGCACACCATCAAGGCCGTTATGGTGGCCACACTGGGCGACTAATCATCGTCGTCATTCCTATCAAAAAAAAGCCTGGCGGAAGCTGGGCTTTTTTGTTAGTTTAGAGTTGAGAGATTATGGTTTAGAGTTAAGAAGTTAAGGAGTTAGGGGTTCGTTCAGCATAGTTCCATGGTTATGAACAATTGTTGATAAAAATTGGAATTTGAGTATGGTAAAGTGTTTATGAATCGCTGGCATTTTCTTATTTTTGCAAGGGCTTAATTCGTATATGGTGGATTAGGTACCAGACATTTATATCTTTTTAATTGAATATCAACTAAATCCGACGCTTTTGAAACATAAATTTACCCTATTCATAGTCTTGTTTGTTTGTCTGGCTTCCTTGATGCCGCCGCTTTACGGTCAGGGCATCCGGAGCCGTATTAACGATATCAAGTCGGCTGATCCTTTCGCCATCAGTGGCAGTGTGGGTGCCAGCTTGGGCGTGTCATACAATTCGAACATGCCGGCCTGCACGCCGTTTTCGTCCAATATCTATGCCAGCCTGAACCTTTCGTTTTACAGTTTCCAGTTGCCGTTTGCCTTTTATTTTGCGAACAACACCACTTCGTTTTCCTATCCGCAGCTGCCCACGCTGCATCTGGGCTTCATGCCCACGTGGCGCAACTGGAAGTTCCATATCGGCAGCAGCAGCATGCACTTCTCCAACTACACCTATTCGGGACTTTCGTTTGTGGGGCTTGGCACGGAGTATCAGGGCAAGCTGTTCCGTATGGGCGTGTTCGGGGGCATGTTGCAGCGAACCAACAAGCCTCGTGGCTATGACGATCGCAGTGCCATCCAGCAGCTGGCCGATTCGCTCTTGGGTCTCAACGTGCCCGAGTCCATGCTACCGCAGTATATGCGCTTGGCGGGTGGCTTTAAGGTGGGAGTCGGTAATGAGCGCAACTTCATCGATTTCAGCATCTTCAAGGCCAAGGACAGAATCAAGAGCCTGCCACTGGAGTGGCGCGACACCATTGCCGCGCAGGATAACGTGGCCATCGGCCTGTCAGGACGCTTCGCCATCCGGCGCTGGTTCGCCTTCTCCGCCAATGTGGGCGCGAGCCTCTACAATCCCGACCTGCGCGACTCCATCCGTTTAGAAGAGTACCAGAAGTACGAGCGTTACATCAACTGGCTCTTCACGCCGGGCAACTCCTTCAAGTTGCGCTTTGCCGGCGATGCCGCCGTCAACCTCATGTTCAAATGCTTTAACGGCAGCGTCACCTATCGTTTCATCCAGCCCGACTATGTGTCGCTTGGTGCCCAGAACTTCAACCAAAACGCACACAGCCTCGGTACGGTGCTGAATTTCATCATGTTTAAGGGTAAATCCAATCTCGGTCTGGTGGGCTACGTGCAGCGCGACAATATGGACAAGAAGCAGATGTACACCAACCAGGTGGCCACCTATTCGATGAACTGGAACAGCATGATCGGCAATCTTTTCGGCCTGGGTTTGATGTACAGTGGTATCAAACAGGACCAGTATGATGGCACATATCATGTTGTCGATTCGTTGAGAATCAATTCTATCGTGCATACGATCTCCGTTTCACCCTCGTTCTCCTTTGAGCGGACAAATGGCCATTCCATTGGACTTAATTTTAATTTTGTTCAAAACAAAAACCTGAATCCGTTGAATAAGAACGGCGCCAATGTGCAGACCATGACCATTGGGGCCAACTACAATATCGATTTGACTGCCATCCGTCTTGGTGTCGGTGCCGGATACGACTTTTCCATGTCGTCGTCGCAATACTCGCATTACAACTCCCATGGTTTGAGCGTCAATCTCAATTACCGCATCATACAGAAGGAGAAATTGAACTGGAATCTCAACTACAACGGCTACGTGGCGTATAACATCCAGAAGGACGAGGGCGTGAACAACGATTTCTCGCTGAGCAACAGCCTTGGCAGTAATTTCAATTACAAGAAGCACACGGCTTCGCTGTATTTCTCGTTGAGCAACTTCAGTAATCTGGAGCGCATCGGGCAGCGCGTACATACCGACTTGGATGTCCGTTTCACTTTCTCCTATTCCTATTCCTTCGCCGCCCGCATCATCAAGAAGAAGACCAAGATGGAGCGTGCGCAGGATCGTATTGACCGGGCCAACCGTAAAATACAGAAAGCTGAAGAACCCCAAATTAATAAGGATTTGGCTGATTGATAAATGGTTATAATTATATTGGAAAAATAAATATTGATATAAAATGAAAAAGCTGTTATCGTTTCTAACCCTTCTGCTTGTGAGTCAGCTGGTGTGGTCGCAAAACCAGATTGTGACCACCATTACGCCCAAAGTGAGCTTTTTCCCTTCTACAGGATTGAGCTATATGGACGACCCGGCGAAGTATTTCACCATCCAGATGTTCAACACGTCGGGGACCCCGATGGAGGTGTTCTTCACCATAGAGCTGACGGCAGACTTCACAGCCACGAACCAGAACTACTATGTGCGGACCAAGAAGGAGATCCAGCCATCTCAAGGTCTGATGGTGGGAATGACGCCGGTGCTGATTAACCGGCCGATTTTCGACCAGATGATCGGGCATCTCAACGCCTCGGCCTATGAGACCAACTACGACCTGAACAATCTGGCCAGTGACTTGCTGGTGCTGCCGGAGGGCCAGTACCGGTTCTGCATCACGCCCTACCTGTGGACAGGAAAGCCCACCCCGAATCCCACGCAGGTGGGCGAGCAGACGTGTATCACCTTTTCCATCTGCTACACTGGTTCGGCACCTGAGTTTACCACGCCGGTGAACGGCCTCAGCGCAAGCAACCTCAACAACAGCAATCCCACGAACAACCTGCTGAACCCAGTCCGTCCGGAGCTTCCCACCAGCACGGTTGGGCGCAAGCCGTTGCCCTTGGACGGGACTCCAGCACTTGATGGTCCGAGACGGTTGGGGGGTATCACCTCCGACAATCGTCAGAGTGATGTCTATATGCGGATTCCGCTCTCGCGCCAGCTGATTTTCAACTGGACGGGTGTGATATCCAACTGTTTGGCTGTGAATGATTTTGATTATATCTTGAAAATTGTGGAGGTGCAGGCCAACCAGAATGTCCAGGAGGCTATCGACCGGAACGGGACATTGTGCACCTACAACAACAAATCCAAGACTGTTTACATCCACGATACGGTGGCCAACCGTCAGTTCCGGCTGATACCGGGCCATGTATATGCCGCGCAGGTGCAGGCAGTGCTGAAGAAAACGCTGATGACCGAAGTGCAGCTCAGCAACGGAGGCAAGAGCCAGATTATCACGTTTGTGTGGGGCGAAAACGAGCCTATTGTGCAGGCGGAAAACACATCATCCCATTTGAAGAGCGTGGTCAGCGACAACCACGAACAGGTGCTGGAGCAGATTCAGAACCCCTACTTCGTGAATCCCGGACAGGACAAGCCCTTGATGGACAAGTTGAAATCCTCCGGCATATCACAAGCCCCCATGGCACATGCCGGCAGCACCTTCCCGTATGTCACGGATGTGGATGCCGGCGATTCTCCCTATTATCAAGTGCCTGTGTCCGACACGATAGGAGCGCAATGGATGCCTGTGTGCGGCGATTCCGTCATCAAGGTTGTTTATACTACTGAATTATATGAATACAATGGAGGTGCCGTCAGCAATGCCATGATCGGACTTCCTTTGAAAACGGCGTCTGTTACGGTGCAGTCTCCCCACAGTTTCAGCCCGAAAGGCTGCCAGCTGATGGGAGTGCCCACCGACGGCTGGACCGATGTGATGGAAGAGGGCTACAAGTATGTGCTGCATCTGAAGGCCGAGACATACTATTCTTACCAGAAAAAGACCACCTATACCATCACCGAATACATCCACAACATCCCCAAGGACCGCGATAGTGTGGTGACCTCGGTGGCGTTCGCCTCCTCGGATCTCTATTCGGATGTGGTGTTCGCCTGGGGCGTGGATAGCGGCACTATGGACAAGGTGACCCCACCGCAGTTCACCTATCCCGTGGATTTGACGGAAAAGGATCTGGATGACAACAGTTGGGATCTGCCGGAAGTGGCCAAACGCAAGGATTTCAGCTTCCGATGGAAGGCGGCTGGCGGCGTGAACTATGGCGATTCGGTTTATTACAGCCTGCGGGTGGCCAAGCTGCCCAAGGGCAAGAAACCGGAGCAGGTGAAGGACACGCTCTTCTTCAAGGAGCACATCGCGGCCACCACGTATATTGACACGGCGTTGTTTGACAGCCTGAAAACGGGCGGGCAGTACGTGGCGGTGCTGGAGGCGCACATCAAGCAGCTCACCGACACCTCCAATCATTACCAGATGCTCCATAAGGGCCAGTCGCATATTGCCGCCTTCAAGCTCGTGGAGCCACCGGCGTTCCAAGCCGACCTTAACAACAAGATCAAATGTTCGCCACAGGCACTCAAGGACCTCAGCAAGGACCTTATCACCCCCAAGGCGGACAGCTTGGCGCAGCATCGTGTCAAGCTCAAGATGGGCGAGTTCCCGTTAGTGGTGCAGCAGGCTGTTTATGACACGGCCAAGAAGGCTTACAACGGCAACGGCTATGTGATCTGGCATCCGTTGGGTGTGGACGTGCGGCTGAAAGTTCAGTTCGACTCCATCCAGATTAACAAGAACTATGAGATTGTCAATGGCTCCGCCATCAGTATCGCCACCGACAGCTCCACCTATTTTGAGGCATTGAAGAATGACCTCGAAATGGAAAAGTGGACGAATGACGATATTAATAACATAGTGTCGCAATTGGGTGAGAATGAGACTATCAAAGGGTATTACGACAAATTTGAAAAATACGGGGAGAAGTACTCCAAGAAATATGGCGGCTTGCTCGGTCCCATCGTGGGCGAGAACATGGCCACCGAGGTGATGACCTTCCCGTTGAGCGTCACCGACAAGGAGATTACCGGCTCAGAGAACGTCATCTTTGCCATCAACAACATGTACTTCTCGCCAGTGACGGCGTTGATGAATATTTGGGCCATCTTCGCCGCGCAGGATGACGATGCCTATGTGCCGTTCCTGGCCAACAACATCTGTATGGACCAGCAGGGACTGCTCGGCAAGTCGGACCAGCATATCGACCTCTTCATGGGACGCAACTATGAGTTTGATATAAAGGACGGCTACAAGATGCGCTTCAAGGCCTCCTCCAATTTCGCCGATCCGAAAGACGGAACGGTCATCTCCATCGACTCCGGCAAGCTGAACCACGTTACGGCGGAGATTCAAATGGACTTTGACAATAACGACCTGATTGGTATTGAGAAGGACGGTACACCGCGCAAGGGCAAGACGGTGCAGGCAAGCCTGATCGTTAAGTTCAAAAGCTGGAGTGAATGGGTGGCGAAGGTTAGCATGGACCCCTTTGCTGTGGTGGGTGCCGAGCGTTTCACCTTCTACCCGACGGGCAAGGGCATCTTCTATGACCACTCGGAGAAGGAGACACCCAAGGAGGTGTCGCTCACATACGAATATGTGTTCGGCACTCCGCCGCCTCCGGAAATGAAGGAGGAGGAAAAGAAGAAGCTGACAAAAGCCACGAAGGAGTGGAAGGGCTTCTACTGGGACGAACTCACCGTTTTCCTTTCGGATGAAATCAGTAATACGTTCACCGATGAGGAGAAACCCAAGGATTCCATGGTGGTTTACAAATATGGTCTCAACAACACTGTCGTGGATTCGGTGCACTACAGCTATCCGGGCAGCCGTATCAACTTCGGTGCTAAGGGACTGATAATCGATAAATTCGGATTCACAGCAGACTTCTTCGCTCGCGATATTCTGAATGCCAGCACCAAAGAAGGGTGGGGATGGACGTTCTCCCTGGACACTGTCTATTTGCGGTTCACCAAGAGCCAGTATAAGGAAGGAATCATCAAGGGCGGTTTTGGCGTTCCGTTGTTCAAGGGTGGGTTCCTCTATGACTGTTCCATCGGAGCCGACAGCCTGATGTTCAACGTGCAGCCTCGGAAGGATACGCTGGATATGGATATCTGGCTTGCCTCCGTTCTTTTCAAAAAGGAATCCTCCTATTTCAGAATCAAGAAGATATACAAGGAATCGAACACACGGATCGATCTGACGCTCAACGGCTATATCACGTTGAAGACCAGCAAACTTGGTCTGCCTTCCGATTTCAGTCTCGTCAAGTTCGAGCGTATGGGTATGCGCAACTACAACCTGGCCAATCCCAAAGCAGGTACCGCTTCAGCCGATGGGTTCCAGTTTGATGTGGGCGAATGGGCGTTCGCCTCGCCGCAGAAGTATATTGGCGGCTCCATTGAGGAGGAAGACTACGTCCAGAAGACGGATGGTGCGGGTTCGGTCTCTTTCTGCGGTTTCACCTTCAGCTTGAAGAAGATAGAGCCGATTGCCGAATCTATTGGCGAAGATTTGAAGATTGGTGTTCAGGTGGTGGGCCAGATGAAGTTCGCCACCGAGGGTACCGACCTTGGGGCCACCACCGGCTTTACCCTTTATGGAATCACGGAGCCCAAGAACAAATTCCACATCAAGAAAGTGGATGCCCAGCTTGACAAGATCAAATTGGATAATATCGACTTTGAGGTGTTCAAGATGAGCGGTGAGCTCGACTTCAAGCATTCTGGCACTTCCGGCAAGGATGTCACGGGTTTTGGCGGCAATCTGTCCATCACGGTGATGAATGAGGTGACGCTTACGATGGGGGCCGGCTTCGGCAAGGAGAAGGACAACCAAGGTAACTACTCCTGGTGGTATTTTGACGGAGCTTGCAAGTTCCCGGGCATCCCGATAGGTCCGGTCAGCATCACGGGCTTCTCCGGCGGTTTCGCCTATAACATGAAATCCAAGTACAGTCTGTCGGATGCCCGCTTCAGTGCCAAGAACTTGCTGGCCAAGGCGGCGGAGAACGAGAATCAGGACAAGATGCTCTCTTCCGGTATGGATTTTGAGCCGAAACGTGACTGTTGGGTGGCCAATGCGGGTATCAGCCTGATTCTCACTGGCGCGAAAAACACGCTGAATGCCGACGGTCTGGTGTCGTTGCGTATTGTGAACAAGCATTTCTCGGGCCTTTTCATTGATGCGAATGCATACGTGCTGACCAATATGAACGAGGATGCCATACCGGGCGACGGTTCCAACAACAAGAGCCCTCTGCTCAGGGCCAAGGCCATTATGGGTTATGAGACCATCGACAAATACGACTATTTCCGTCTTTCCATAGCGGTGAAGGCCAGTATCAGCTTGTCTAAGCTCCTGGATGGCATGAGCTCCACCGTGTTGGGCAGTCAGATGACTGCTGCCATCCATGCGGGTACGTCGTTGGTTACTAGCAGCAATATTGACAATGAACTGACGAAGCTGGTGGGTGACGAGAATGGCCAGGGGGCTGATCCGACTGGCATTTCCTCGCATGGGGAGAAGGAACGCAACCAGGCCGCCAACGCATCCTCTGGCTCTTCCGGCTCGTTCTCTTTCAATACGGATGTGTTGGTCCCTATTGATTTTGAATTGAAACATTACCGGAAATCCTATGAGGGGCACAAGAAAGGTACCACCGACTGGTATTTCGCCATCGGCAAGCCCAAGTATGAGGAACGTGTGCAACTTTCCACCACCTTGAATATGGTGGTTTGCTCTGCCAGTGCCGATTTCACCTTCTATATGCAAACGGGCAATGCTTTCGCGTATGAGATGCCCCCGTTGAGCAAGGAATTGCAGGACTTCTTCGGTCTGTCGAATGGTAACAAGAAATTGGATGCCAACTCCACTCAGGTGAAGAATAGCCGTAAGATCGCGAGTGACGACTGGCTGAAGATTGACAAGGGTGGCGGGTTCTGTTTGGGCTCGACTTTCCATGCCGATGTGAATCTGGATTTCTTCCTCTATATTGATGTGACTACTGATCTTGGCTTTGATGTGGCATTGTTGAATGTGAACGGCGTGGGCTGTCCCGGCCACGAACAGATTGGCAAGCACGACTTCTACGCCCTCGGGCGCATATATGCCGCATTGCAGGGCGATGTGGGACTCAAACTCAACCTCGGTTTCTGGAAGGGCAAGTTCTCGCTCTTTAAGGCTGGTGTGGGTGCCCTGCTGCAGGGCGGCGGCCCTAATCCGTCGTACTGTTACGGTATGCTCCGTTTCAAGGTGAACCTGCTCAACGGTCTGCTCAAGTTCAGCACCTCCTGCGACTTCAAACTGGGTGACGTGTGCGTGCCCGGTGCCGGCGACCCGTTGGCTAATGTGAAGCTTTTTGAGAACGTGACTCCTGGCTACGATAGCGAGAAGAATGCCAATAATAAGAATAATCTTCAGTCGCCGCTACAGATTGGCACCATCGTCTCCAACATGCCGTGGGATCGCGATGTGCTGCTGTGCGACCAGGATGGCAAAAACGCCCGCAAGTTCCGCTTTGTGCTTATCCAGAACAACTGTAGGATAGCCTCCAAATCGGGATCGCAGTTCGTGAATGCCACCGGCAACGGCAGACTGCGGTTCTCGCCGAGCAATAGCGATGACAATGTGTATCTGTTTGAAACAGAGGCTGGCGGATTTGAGCAGGGTAGTATGCAGAAACTCACGCTCCAGGCCCGTGGCTTCGAATACCGCAAGTCCTTGCAAGGCACTAAGGATCTGCTCCGGGTGACGAACGACAAGAATAAGGATGTGTATTATAACATTAGCACGGGTGCTCCGACAACCTCATACAGCACATCCTATTGTTCATGGTATGATCCCACTTTCTATGATGAGAAAACGAAGAAAACGATTGTGAAGCCCTTCAAGAAGGACACGACCCTCTACTTCCAGACACGTTCGTTGGGTGAGGACCTGAACGACGGCGTGGTCTTCTCATGGCCGTACAACGGGGAACCTAACTTCCCCACCTTGGAGTATGTGCATTCCAACGACGGCACCCCGTACTGCAACCTGTATCTGTTCACCAAATATGACAACCTGTTCGACAAGCAGAAGCTGGAGTCGCAAGGCAAGCAGCTTAAAATCTATCTGTTGAAAAACGGATTGGAGGAGGGTGAGATTGCAGAATGCTCTTATACATACTATCCCAATACAACAGTGCCATACGTGCAGGTGAAGTTGCCCAAGAAGGAGTACAGTCAGGAAACCGGCAAGGGGCCTCACATGCTGAAGTTCCTTCTGGTGGACAAGAGTGCCTACGATAACGCCATGGCCGCTGCCCAGCAGGCGGCGGAAATCACCCGCAAGCAGTCGGAATACAGCAGCCGCATCACCGACCAGACCTATCAGGAGGCCGAGGCGGCCCATAACCGGAAAACCGGCAAGGGTGGTTCTCTCTCCTCTGGCGGAGCTTTTGTGGCCGGCGGCAGCTATGGAGGAAGCTCCAGCTCCGGCGGCATGTTTGTCGGAGGGTCCGCTTCCAGTGTCGGTGGCACCTACGTGGCTTCTGGCACCATTACAGGCCTTGTCGGCTCATCGGCATTCACGTCCAGCTCCAGCGGTGGTGTCGCATACGCCACCGGCTCTACGATAACGGGCGTGAGCACCTCCTCGTCCAGCGGCAAGGTCGCCAACACCTCCGGTATGCTGGTGGCACAGAGCAGCTCGACGGGCTATACGATACTTTCCACCGGCTCGTCGTCGGTCTCTTCATCGTTGGGCAAGCGCACGTTGCAAACGACCTCTTCAAGCGGTTCTTTGTCGTTGGCGGGCCGTGGCGTGCAAGCTGCCAGCAACAGCGGTACCACCACGATCTCTGGGAAAAGAGTGGCTTCTACTGCGGCAACGGTTGCTTCATTTTCCAATGCGGGTACGCTCCTCACCTTGTCTGGCAACAACAAACTCAATATCCAGGATGAGATGCTGGATGAGATATATGAGAACAAGCAGGATGTGGGTAAGGATTCCATGACCTATATCCGCACCATGCTGAAGGAGGGTTACAAGATCAGTGCCGGCATCGGCAAGCAGATATACAAGTGGACTTGGCACGCATCGGGTTCCACGCTTGAGAAGAGACTCACGTCCAGAGTGTATGGGGCGGGTGCTGCCTCTATTTACCAGAAGGATCTGGCCGATGAGTTGAGTACGGCGAGAGTGGATTACTGGACAGAAAAGAAATGTGTGTATCTTTATGGTGAAAACCGCGATTATCATCCCGGGGTATTCGACTGGTACGCCTGGCTGTTCCTCCCGTACAACCCGGAGGATGTCTCCTTCTACCACACCAATTGTGAGATGCCACCGGTATGCTATCTGGTGCTGGACCGCAAGTATGGCGAATTGGTGAATCTGCATAGAGAATACTTCCAGCGTTTTGTGGATATGGAAAGCGATTTCAAGAAGACGGAATTGCTGACGGTGTTCAAATGCCGGGTGAAGGATGGGAAACTCAAGTATGACGCCAACGACACCTATGCCTCCGGCGGACATGCCACCGATTTGCGTAACATCCTGAAAGGCGGTTTTTATCTCAATAACAGCGTTAAATTCCCGCGGGTTGACCGTCGTATCATGGGCGGCACGGACTTTACCCAGTGCACGGCCAGCAACTATCATCCCACCACGGTGGATGTGCCTTGTATTCTGGACTTCGATCATGGCTATGGTTACGGTTCACAGGTGCGTAAACCCTTAGATGAAAAGTTTTTCGATGTGGCATACGCAAATCAATCGCCAATGCTCAAGTGCGACGATGGAAAGTATTCCTGGGGATGGAAAATCAAGGACTTTGCCACAGAGGCCATCGCCAAGGACCTTGACATGTTCTCTACATTCATGTATGAGAACCAGATGCACGCCCAGTCGCTGAATAAGCGGGACTGGGGTGGCAAACGTTCGCTTTTCAATCTCTATTACAGTGAAAGTTACCGCAATGCCTATATGACCTACAGCAATTTCCCGTTCGATATGCCGATGATCTACCGCGTGGTGCACTATATGCGGGTGTTGCAGGATATGGAGCCGAACACGAGCTACAGGGCTTCGACAGGAGAGTATTACAAAATCATTAATGCGGATCAGGAATATATGCCGATTGCCTATCTGCAGCTGCAGGACAGATATTGGGCCAAATACTGGTGGAGTTCGAATGGACAGAGTACGAATGTCGCAAAGAACGGTTTTGACCGGGATTTCTATTTCTACAATGAGAACACGAAGTACTATGATTTGACGTGTGATCAGGATTACAACGGTAAGAAACACAATTGCTATTCATCCCAGTCATCGATGCTTGGCAGCTGGTACAAGCCCGTTGACGGCACCTATTATGGTATGTATAATCCGGTCAGGAAACCGTTCACCATGAGAGTCAAGCTCTACTTCCTCAGCTCGCAGGGCCCGGATTTCGCCGCTAAGCTGATGAGCATTGCACAGGCTGTGAAGAGAAGTTCGGTGCAGTCCACCAAGGTGTTCTACCCCAACAAGATTCTTGACACTTCCGGACGACCGTTGGAATACACCATCCCGAGTGAACTTAAGTTCAGCGATGGAATTTACAAACGGTTGACAGGAGCGTACAACAAGCTGAACAACTTCCGTTCGTATGACACGTATGGCGATTAGAATATGAATGAAAACCGTTTAGAACAGTAAAAAAGAGATATGATGAAAAAGAATAATAGATTTCTCCTTTGGATTATTTTCGGATGGATGATGGTGCTGGCGGTGCCGGCTTTCGCGCAGGAGGACGCTGGCACTCCGGATGAGAATGACGCTCCGTCGCAGACACTCTACAACTATGTGCTGGTGGCGCGCAGCTACGGCGACAGCATTGTGCTGCGTTGGGCTCCTCAGAATGCCGGCGTGTGGATGCTGGCCAACCACTACGGCTGGAACATCTACCGCCTCAAGACCGATGCGGAACTGGCTGCCAACCCTGCCGACAGCTCCATCGAGATGAAGCTGAACCCGAAACCCATCAAACCGCTGACCTTGGAGGAGATGAAGGCCAAGTACGACACTTCGCACGTGTATGTGGGCGTGGCGGCGCAGGCCCTATATGGCCAATCTTACTTCAATCCCAAAGAGTCGGAGGGGATGGAGAATTACATCTTCCGCCGCGACCAGGAGCAGAGCCAGCGGCAGGCAATGGCCTACACGGCGGCGGAAGGCCATACCGATGCCGCCGATGCCCTTGGCCTCCGCTTCGTGGATAAAACGGTGAAGAAAGGGGAGCTATATACCTATGTCCTCGAATGTCTCATTCCGGAGGATATTGCCCCCATGCCGAAAAGAGTGATGGATGTGGAGTGTAAGCCTTTTGAACGCAAATACGATGAGGTGATTCCCACCATCAACTTCTATCAGAATTCCCCTTATACTGCATTCGTTTACTGGAGCAAGAACAAACTCTCCGGCTATTATCTGGAACGCAGCGATGACAACGGCAGGCATTGGACTGCCGTGAACGATGCCCCCATCTTCGGCTATGAACCCGACAACGAAACCTACGAGGTGCTGGGACAGGAGATTGGTGAATTGTTAGAGCAGAATGTCGGCTATGTCGATTCGATGGCACTCAACAAGAAATATGTCTATCGCCTGAAGGCTTTCGACGCTTTCGGTGACTATGCGCCCGAGCGCAAATCGGATCCCTTCGAGATGGCGGACCTTATCCCACCCACGGTGCCAGTGCTGCAGTTTATTGTTCCGGAAAACAACAATATCTGCAAGCTGGAATGGACGGTGGACAAGCAGGATGACGACCTCAAGGGCTTTGTGGTGACATTCTCCGATGACCCCGCGGGGCCGTGGGACAAGATTACCGAACTGCTGCCGCCCAAGACCCGCACGTGGACCGACAAGAACGGCCACGACCGTGGACGTGGCTACTATCGTATTTTCGCCACCGACAACAGCGGCAATGTCTCTTATTCCTTGTCGCAGATTAACAACATAGAGGATGATGTGGCTCCCTCCGCCCCTAAGGGATTGGCTGGTGTGGTGGATACCGCCGGCGTGGTCTATCTGCAGTGGACCGAAAATCCGGAGAAGGACATTCTGGGCTACCGTGTCTATTTCGCCAACCAGCCTGACCACGACTTCATCCAGAAGACGGGCCGCCGTAACAGTGAAAACCATTTCTGGGACACGCTTTCGCTGCACACCCTTACCAAGTACATCTTCTATTATGTGGTGGCCGAAGACAACAGCCATAACTTCTCCAAGCCTTCGGATACGCTTGCCATACCGGTGCCCGACATCGTGCCGCCGGGTGTGGCCGTACTCAAGGACTACACGCAGACCGACGAGTCGGTGACCTTCACGTGGCTGCAGAGCATCTCCAACGACGTGATTGCCTACGTCGTCTATCGCAAGAAAAGCAACGAGAAACAGTGGAAGGTCATCCGCATCATCACGCCTGACGAGCTGATCCCGGGCAGTGCTATTATGCTCACTGACTATCCCGAACCCTCCGCCACTAATTATAATTATTGTATAGAGGTGTTCGACAACAGTCGTCTCTCTTCCGGCAAAACAGGCCAGACCACTGTGCGTTTCCGTGGTGCGTCTGTCATCCAGATACCGCTCAGCCTAAAGGCCTCGCTCAATAAGAACAGGACCTGTGCCGAGTTGGAGTTTTCGTATGAGTATGATTCCAAAAACGATTATTATGGGGTTGTCTATAAATCGGTGGATGATGCGCCTGCGTACGCGTGCGGCAGCTTCCATCGGGGCGAAACCACCTTCTCGGACTGCAACATAAAGTCAGGGCAGAAGGTGGAATACACCATTCAGATGTTCCTCGGAAAGGGCAAGCGTTCCCAGATCTCGGATCCGGTTCGAGTTAGTGTGCGGTAGGGGAGAGGACTGTATCACCAACCCCCGCAGGTGAATTGTCTTGTCCGAAAACAAAACGCACCGAAGTTCAACTTCGGTGCGTTTCTCTTTTCCAATGGGATTGCTCGTGCAATCGTATCGGATTTTAGTGGTTGCCTTTGGGGCATTTGCCGTCTTTCGGGCAGGGACCTTTGGGACCGTGGTGAGGGCCACATTCAGGACCGCCGGGCTTGCCACCCTTGCAGCATCCAGGGCCTTCGCCCTTCTTGCAGCCGCCACAGCAGCCCATCTCGTCAAAAGCAGCTTTCTTTTCAGCCGTGGTCAGGTTGTCCCAATTGTTCATGGCAGCCTCGAATTTGGCTTGCTTTTCCTCTTGGGCCTTCTTCATGGCCTGCATTTCATCGTATTTGGCCTTGCGGTCGTTGAGCAGCTCCACGCGACGCTCCTCGGTGATGTTCTCCCAGTTCTTCCAGTCTTCAGCAGCCTTCTTGCAGGCTTCCATCTCGGCTTTCTGTTCCGGGGTCATGTCCTTGCAGCAAGGATGGTCCTTAGCCTGCATCTCGGGACATTCTTTCGGTTGCTCGGCCTGCTTGTTGTTGTTACAGGCGGTGAACGTCAGACAGCACGCAGCTGCCATTAAAATAAACAGTTTCTTCATTTTTTTGTAGTTTTAAAAGGGCTTGTATTCAAATAATGAAATTGAAATGCAAAGATAATCTTTTTTATTAAAAGGCCGTATTTATATATCTTAAAAATCCATCCCAAATTCCAAGACCAGAGACCAATCGCTAACTCTAAACTCTAAACTCTTACAAAACAACATTCCTATCCTTCGGATACTTCACACTGTAGGTGACGACAAAGGTGCGCGTTTCGCCAGCTTTCAGTTCCACATCCCACGTGAGTACACCGATGTCGGTCTTGTTGTAGGTGGCTTCCGGACTCACCTCCACCACTTTGACCTCAATGTCCTTGTTGTTGGAGATGGGATATTGCTCCTTGAGGGTCAGCTTGGCCGTCTTGGTCTGGTTGTTCTTCACGGTGATCAGGTAGGATTGGGTGACCGTGGTGCTGCTGCCCACGTGCTTCGTGCTGCAGAAATTACTTTGTTTCTCTCGCTTGACAGTGATTCTCGGATCGGTGGTCAGTGTGAGCGAGATGTTCTTTTCCGTGGCGTTGGGACGCAGCATCGTCTTGCCTACGAAAGTGTTGTCAAAGGTCACCGTGGCGAACCCGGGCAGCAGGTTGTACTGCTCGTAATCCGACAAAGTGGCGATGAGGTAGGTCTCGTCCGACAGCTTCGGCACGCTGTAGTATTTGTATTCCGCTTTGATGTCGTAGCTCTTCAGGTCGATGAGCTGCTCCTTGCCGTTGCCGGGAATGTCGTAAGGTACGGCGATGTTGTAGTTCACGTGCACCTCCTGCATGTCCACATCGACATAGTCGTCCATGAGCAGCGGGGTGCGTGCGCCACTTGCGCTTGTCATCTGCCCGTCTTTGGCTGACACTCCCTCTAAGGAGGCCAATTTGGCGGATTTTTCAGAGTAAGAAACACTGTTACTGCGCACCTGCATTCCATCAATTATTTGGGCATGGTGTCGGGGAGTGTAGAAGTCCACAAACCAGGTTTTGAATACGGGAGCCTCCTTGGTGCGATTGGGGGTGGCGTTGGAGAGCGTCAGCTTGACGTTGTTCCAGTCAAGGCCGGTGACCTGCATTACCTGGGCTTTGGATTTCATCACAACGGGCTTGTCCATGGAGGCGATGTTGATATCGTAACAAGGCACCCACGATGCTAAATTGGTGAAATAGGTGATGCTGAATTCTGTGTTGATGGTTTGTGGCACGCTCACCGAAAGCCGGAGCACGCCGGTGCGCTGCTTGTCCTGCGTCATGTCCTGGTCTAATTGCTTCTGCACACGCTTCACGGTCTCCTGCAGCTTGGCCACGTTGCGGTTGTCCTGGTCAATGCTGCGCTGCAAGGCCCCCGCCTTCGATTTGTACAGTTCCATGTTGGCGTTGATATCCGCGATGGAAACGGTGCCCTCCTTCTGCTGCATGTTGTTGAGCGTCCCGTCGGTGAGCATCTTCAGAAGATGGTTGTGCATCGTCAGCTCGTCTTTGGCCTCCTGCAACTGCCGTTTGTACAGCTCTAAGGAATCCTGCAGCTTCTTGATGCGGGCACTCTCCTCCTTGGGGGTGATGAAGTCGTTAGAGAACTCGGAGGCGGAGATGAGAACCCCGTTGGCCGTCACTTTCAGGCTGTTGACCTCGATGTCGGGACTTAATCCGTTGATGATGACATCGTAGCTGCCGCTTTTCAGGGATGCGGTGGCGGTGTGCGTCAGCGCGGCACCCTGCAAATAGACGGTGGCGTGATTGATTTTGGCGCTGAACTCTTTCTGGGCGTGCAGATTGGCGCAGATGGCCAGCAACGCAAGGGTGAGGACGAGGACTTTTTTCATAATGGTTATGATTTTGAAAAAAACGGAAAGCAGGCAGACTATGCAATAGGGTGAATGTTTAAAATCTGTATTCTAACCAGCGGAAGATGATGTCCAACACATCAGGCTTTATGGTCTCCTCAATTTGGCCATACTCGTTCGGGCTGCCAGTGGTGCAGGTCTGAAGCAGGTGGTTGGCGTTTGGAATGACTGTAAACTGATGTTTCGGATTTTTTTTCAGATACTTGGAAAACAATGCGTTGTTGGCAACGGCATCCACCTGCAAATCCTTTTCCCCACCGATGGCTAAAACGGGGCATCGCATCTTTTTGATGTACGGTTTGGGATCAAGATGAAGGAAGGTGAAAAACCAGGGGGATACAAGCTGCTGGATGACAGCGGCTTTGCGTTGTGGGGTGAAACCGTACCGTTCCCGCTCTTCGGGCGTCAGCTGATCGGAAATCTGTTCCCACGTGTGGTTGAGAATGTCGGCCGCCTGTTTCTCGTTTTTGGCTTTGAGCAGTGCCTGGTACAGGCGGGCGGATAGTTCCACGGAGTTGTCTATTTCGTCGGGTGTCAATGTGCTGTCGGCGGTGCTGATGGCGCGCAACTGGTAGAGCAGCACATCGGTGCATTTCTGCGCCACGCCGCCCAGTGTGATGACGAAGCTCACGCGCGGGTCGCGGGCGGCCACGATCTCGGCGATCAAGCTGCCCTCGCTGTGGCCGAGCAGGCCGATGGGCAAGGTGTCCATCTCCTTACGATGGGCAAAAGAGTCGATAATCATGGTTACACCGTCGGCGAAATCGAAGGTGGTGGACTTGGCGAATACAGCGTGGGGATAGTCGTCGTAGCGGAATACGGCGTACCCTTGGCGGGTGAGGTGGTCGGCGATGACGTGGAAGGGCTTGTGCCCAAAGATAGTTTCGTCACGGTCCTGCCAGCCCGAGCCCGACAGCAGGATGATAAGGGCTCTGGGCGTGCCGGCGGGCAGTGTGAGCGTGCCGTTGATGAGCGAGTACCGCCCGCCTTTCTCTCGGATGCGGATATCCTCTTCCGTGTAAGGATAAGGGGGCTGTGGTGTCTGCGGACGGCGGATGACGCGCCGCTCGTGTCCGCGTTCAAAGGTCAACGGCAGTTTTCCACCCTGCTGAAATGTGCCTGTAATATGCTGACCGTCAGCAGATAGCTTGCCCTTGAACGAGGCTCCGATGTCGGCAACTTTCCAATTCAGCACGCTGTCGTGCCAGTCGCGTGCCGTGGTGGCGATGTCCATATAGTACTGGTCGGGACTGTCCATCACCACTGACAGCGAATCGCCCTGTTGCTCTATCATCATGCCGATGGTCAGGGAGTCGTGTTGGGTGATGCGCAGTATGCCCTCCCAATAGCCGGAGATGTCCTGCGCCGATGCCTGTATGGAACAGAACCAGAATACAAGGAGCAGTCCTTTCAACGCTGCTTTGTAATGTTTTATTAATAAGTGTTTTATGTTTTTATTTGGGGGATTGTGCACGGGAAATGTTTTTATGGTGCAAAGATATAAAAATAGAGGTGAGAATAAAGTGAATAATTAATAGTTGACGGCCAATATTAGAAAAATACGTACTTTTGCAACTTCAAAATTTTGAATCTATGAACGACTGTATTTGCAGAATCTATAATGAATCCGGCAACGAGCTTCCGGCGTATGCGTCCGAGCAGGCGGCGGGTGTGGACTTGCGTGCCAATTTAGAGGAGAGCATCCTGTTGCAGCCCGGCTGCCGCGTGCTCGTGCCCACGGGCCTGTATATGGAGTTGCCCGCCGATTGCGAGGCGCAGATCCGTCCGCGTAGCGGCTTGGCTTTCAAACATGGTATCACGGTACTCAACTCGCCCGGCACCATCGACCCCGACTACCGCGGGGAGGTCAAGGTGCTGTTGGTGAACCTCTCGCAGGAACCCTTTGAGATCTGCCACGGCGAGCGCATCGCCCAGATGGTAATCTCCCGCTTCTGCAAGGTTGTTTTCCAGCCAGTAGAATCCAAGGAGGCACTCTCTGACACGGAGCGCGGTGCCGGCGGATTCGGTCATAGTGGTCGTAAATAAGCTGTTAGAAACATGATGAAAAGAATCTTCCTGCTGCTGATGGTCTCGTTGCTGCTGTCGGGTGCTTCCGCCCAGACGAAGAAGACGCGTAACACGGCTGCCATGGACCCGTCATCGATAATGGCCCGCAAGATTTCGGCCACCTACACTGACGGCCTCAAAGCCTATTACTCCGGTCGCCCCAATGAGGCCATGAAGGTGTTTCAGGGTATCATCCTGGACAATCCCAACCACGATGCCTCCTATTATATGATGGGGAAAATATACGCCGACCAGAAATCGTACCATGATGCTGAACAGGCTCTTTTGCAGGCTGTTAAATTGGATAAGAAGAATATCTGGTATAAAATTGATCTGGCGGACATCTATATGCAGAAGGGCGAATATGCCGCCGCCGCCAAGTTGTGGGAAACCATCTGCAAGGAGAAGAATAACAACGAGTATTACCTTTACGCCCTTTCGGAATGTTATCTGAACATGCAGAAGCCGGAGAAGGTGATTTCCACTTACTCAAGAATGGAGGATATCATCGGTCATAATGACGAAATCACTCAAGCCAAGGTGCAGTTATGGCTTTATATGAACAAAGTGAAAGAGGCTGTGGGCGAATACGACAAGCTGATAAAACTGTTTCCGCATGATGTGGGAAATTATGTGAAGGCTGGCCGTATATGTCAGAGCAACAATATGATGCCACAGGCACTGTCGTATTATGAGAAGGCTATGGAACTGCGTGCCGACGATGCGGATGTGTGTGTGGCGATGGCGAACTACTGGGAGCAGCAGGGCAACCGGCAGAAACAGTTCGAGTGTCTGCTGCCCTTCTTCCGCAACAGCTCGGCCGATATCGTGAAGAAGACGGCTCCGATGCACTCGTTTGTGAGCGAAGCAGTGAAGAATAAGAAACAGGAGGATATCCGGCAGGCTGAGCAGCTGGCGGATGCCCTCATGCAGGCGCACCCTGACATGGCACTGGGCTACGCCTACAAGGCCAGCCTCAACGTGGTGCAGAAGAAATACAGGGAATCCATGCCCTACTTCGAGCAGGCACTCTCGCGCGACAACACCGTGTTCGTCGTTTGGGATGATTACTGCTATGTGTTGAAGCAGCTCGACGACTGGACTCCTCTATTGAAGTACGAGCAGGATATTGTGAGCCTCTTCCCCAACAATGCCCGACTGTTGAGTGGGTTGGGTTTGGGTTTCTTGCAGCAGAAAAAAATGGACAAGGCCTTGGAATACCTTAAAAAGGCCAACGTGTATGCCTACGATCCGGAGCTGAAAGCCACCATACGGCAGGCCATACAGACGGCAGAAAGCGGTCGGTAAGCTCAATGCTTAATATTGGATTCTGACTTTTTCGCTTGTGCTTCGTGCGCGCCATTCGGGGGCGTAAAGGCACTCCACGCGAGCGGCACCGACGGAGAAACTTCCAGTCTGCGTGGCGAATACGTCATATTTATGAGGCTTGTATTATCGTTTTATGACAATGCGTCTTGATGTTGTGGTGCCATCTCTGAATCGGATACGAAGGATGTAGATCCCATCGGCATAGTCGGATAGCGGAAGAGACAGGGATTCCGTGTCATTGGCCGGATATACCCGTAACAGCGCGCCGCGCACATCAAACAGCGACATTTCCATCAGATTCAGTCCTTTTATGTTAATGTGGGACGATGCTGGATTGGGATAAACTTGTAAAGAGGTGCTTGCCGGATTATCAATGCCTGTACCATAAATGCTGAGTGTGAGTTGGCAGATACTGTCGCATCCGTGAATGGTTTGCAGTGTGTCATAATAGATTCCGTTTTCGGCGATGACAAGTCCGTGCCATTGATAGGGGAGCTGGGTAACGTAGATGCTGTCCTCTGCCATGGTGAAAGCCGTTGGATGGATGATGAGGTGGAGCGTCACCGTGCTGTCGCAGCCGTGGATAGTGGAGAAGTTAAAGTTTAGAGTTGAGAGCGAGGGAGTGCCAGTGTCAAAGGTGGTGTCAATCTGTCCGTTGACGTAGTGGTAGGGGAGCTCGTTGTCGCAAAGGGTGAGGTGTTCGTCATGGGTTGCAGAGTAGTTGACCGTCAGCTTCAGGGTATCCACGCTGGCGCAACCGTCAGCGTTGGTGTATGCGTGCGTGTAGGTGCCCGAGGTGGTATAGGTCTGCCCATGCCAGATGAAGCTCTCGCAGGCGGTCTCCGTCACCACATTGTGCGTGCCGTAGTGGACCGTCAGTTTGAGCGTATCCACACTGGCGCAACCGTTGCTGTTGGAGTATGCGTGTGTGTAGGTACCCGAGGAGGTATAGGTGTGCCCGTGCCAGGTGAAGCTTTCGCAGGCGGTCTCGGTAATTACATTGTGGATTCCGTGGTTTACTGTCAGTTTCAACGTATCCACACTGGCACAACCGTCGGCGTTGGTGTATGCGTGTGTGTAGGTACCCGAGGAGGTATAGGTGTGCCCGTGCCAGATGAAGCTCTCGCAGGCGGTCTCCGTGATCACATTATGCGTGCCGTAGTGGACCGTCAGCTTCAGCGTATCCACACTGGCGCAACCGTTGCTGTTGGAGTATGCGTGCGTGTAGGTGCCCGAGGAAGTGTAGGTGTGCCCGTGCCATGTGAATGATTCGCAGGCAGTCTCCGTTTCCACGTTGTGTGTGCCGTAGTTCACTGTCAGCTTCAGCGTATCCACACTGGCGCAACCGTCGGCGTTGGTGTATGCGTGTGTGTAGGTACCCGAGGAGGTGTAGGTGTGCCCGTGCCAGGTGAATGATTCGCAGGCCG
>JAFYAW010000009.1 GCA_017540505.1 Bacteroidales bacterium
GTGTTCGTGAGACGGTATCAGCGCTGGCGTGACCTGACAGGCAAAGCCAGAAAAAACGTTCGCAGCCCTGTCAGTCCCGCCCAAAAGGTCGCTCTTTTAAAGCCTGTCGTCTGAAAATGTGGGAGTTCTTCAGCAGGTTCGTCATGGCACGTCTCTACAAAACCGACAATATGCAGAAAACACGCATTATCAAAGACAAAACCGCGCAAGCTGTCATGTTTGCCCTCACCCTCATCTCCATCCTCATGGTGGTGGTGATGTTCGTGGGGCTATATCTGAAATCGGCACCGGTGTTGGAGGAGCGCTCGCTATGGAAGCTGCTGACCTCTTCGGAATGGCGGCCCATGAAGGGGGAGTTTGGCTTCCTGCCTTTCATCGCAAGTACGCTGTGGGTGACATTTGTCGCCATCCTCATTGCGCTGCCCATCTCGCTGCTCACAGCGGTTTTCCTCACCGAATATGCCAAATCCTATGTTAAGAAATTCGTTTTCCCAGCCTTGGATATACTGGCCGCTCTCCCTTCTGTCATTTATGGTGTATGGGGTGTGCTGGTCATTGTGCCTTGGATTTCAAAGCACGTGGCGCCGTATTTTATGGATTTCTCAACGGGCTACACCGTCTTGGCTGCCGGTATCGTGCTGGGGGTTATGGTGATACCGCTGCTGGTAAGCCTGTTCATCGAAGTTTTCTCCTCCGTCTCCATGGAGTTGCGCGAGTGTTCATTGGCCTTGGGCGCGACGCGTTGGCAGACCACTAAGAAAGTGCTCTTCCGACGGACCTATCCGGGCATCATCGCCGCCACAGTGCTGGCCATTTCGCGCGCCATGGGCGAGACTATTGCGGTGCTGATGGTCTGCGGATGCGTCATCGGTATTCCGAACAACTTCCTCGACCCCTGTTACCCGATTCCCGCCCTCATCGCCAACAATTACGGCGAAATGCTCTCCATGCCCATGTACGAGGCCGCCCTTATGTTCGCCGCCCTCATCCTTTTCTTCGTCGTCCTCGTCTTCAACCTCATCTCCCGCATCGTACTCTACCGGTTAGAGAAACGACTCGGAAGTTAACGGAGGACGTAATAGTTCCAAATTTCAAGTCTCAATATCAAAATGAAAGTATCAACAATAAAGAAACTACGGGAATCCATCGCCAAAGCCTTCATGTGGATAGCGATGCTCATTGTGTTCGGCTTTGTCATCAGTGTCATCTGGACAGTTTTCTCCAAAGGGATGAAGGCCATGAGTTGGGACATGATTAGCAAGCTGCCAGGCGGAGGCTTTTACATCGGGAAGGAGGGCGGTTTCCTGAACGCCATCGTCGGGTCGCTTTACATTGTGGGGGCCTCCACAGTATTGGGGCTGATTATCTCCATTCCTGTGGTCTTCTTCCTCAATGTGTATCTGAAGAGGGATTCTAAGCTGGCATACACCGCCCGGATGGCTTTCGATGTGCTGTTCGGGGTGCCTTCCATCGTCTATGGGGCCTTCGGCTTCACCATCATGATCTATTTCGGATTACGAACATCGCTGTTGGGTGGAATTATCGTCATCACACTGCTCATTATCCCCATCTTCATCCGCACGATGGACGAGGCCACGCGCAACTTTCCCGGCGACATTTTGGATGCCAGTTTTTCGCTCGGGGCCACGCGCTGGGAGACCTTGCGGGTGGTGCTCCGCCAAATTGCGCCCGGCATCGCCACCGCCACCCTGCTCTCCATCGGTCGCGCCATCGGTGACGCTGCCAGCGTGATGTTCACCGCCGGCTACACCGACAGCATCCCGACATCCTTGTCGCAGCCCGCTGCTACATTGCCCCTCGCCGTCTTCTTCCAACTCCAAAGCCCTATCCCTGAGGTCGTGGATCGCGCTTATGCCGCCGCCCTCGTCCTTACCGTCATCGTCCTGATTCTCAGTATCTCCGGCCGATTCATTACCAATCGTTTCTCAAAAAATAAAATCTAAAAAACTATTTCCTTGAGCAGCCCCGATAGGGGCAAGAGCTCGGTAAAAAAAATAGATACAATGATAGAGGTCAAAGAATTAAACGTCCATATCAAAGGCAATCACATTTTGAAGAATGTGAATGTCACATTGCCGGAAAAGCAGATCACCTGCATCATCGGGCCGTCAGGCTGCGGGAAATCCACCCTGTTGCGCACGCTCAACCGCCTGATAGATACCACGGAAGGGGTGAAGTTAGAGGGCAAAGTGCTCGTGAACGGACAGGATATCCTCAGCAGCGATGCCGATGTCACCGATTTGCGCCGCAAGATTGGGTTGGTGAGCCAGCGTCCGTGTCCGCTGCCCATGTCCATTTTCGACAATGTGGCCTACGGCTGTCGCATCAACAAGATGTTCAACAAGCGCCGCCAGCTGGTCTATCAGGTGCAGAAAAACCTTAAAGCTGTGGGACTGTATGACGAAATTCGAGGACGTATCCGCACCCCAGCGGCGCGGCTTTCCATCGGACAGCAGCAGCGGCTCTGTCTGGCGCGATCATTGGCAGTGGAGCCCGACTACATCCTCGCTGATGAAGCCACGAGCGCCCTCGACCCCATCTCCGCCAAAACCGTGGAAGACCTCTTCGTGTCGCTTAAGGAACAGTATTCCATCATCATGGTCACCCATACCCTAAGACAGGCCCTCCGCATCGCCGACCACGTAGTCTTCATGTACCTCGGCGAAATCATCGAACAAGGTTCCGCCGAACAGGTTTTTCACAATCCCAAAGAGGAACTAACCCAAAAATACCTCGCTGGTGCCTTCAGCTAGCGGAAATGCAATGTGTAGAAACGCAAAATTTTGCGTCTCTACGACTAGATAATCTCTATTATCTTAAACCCTAAACCTTAAACCAAATAAATGTACAAATTAACCCATCTAAAAGAATTGGAATCGGAGTCCATCTACGTCCTGCGGGAGGTGGCGGCGCAGTTTGAGAAGCCCGCCATCCTATTTTCCGGCGGCAAGGATTCCATTGTGGTCACCTATCTGGCATACAAGGCGTTCTATCCCGCCAAGATACCATTCCCGTTGCTGCACATCGACACGGGGCACAACTTTCAGGAGACCCTCGACTACCGCGATGCGCTCGTGGAAAAGTTAGGGGCACAGCTGGTTGTAGGTTCCGTACAGGAGAGCATAGACAAAGGACGTGTGAAAGAGGAAAAGGGGTACAATGCCAGTCGTAACCGCCTGCAGACCACCACGTTGTTAGACACCATTGAGGAATACAAGTTCGATGCCTGCATTGGTGGGGCGCGGCGCGATGAGGAAAAGGCCCGTGCCAAAGAGCGTTTCTTCTCCCACCGCGACGAGTTCGGCCAGTGGAACCCAAAGAACCAGCGTCCGGAATTGTGGAACATCTTCAACGGGCGCAAGAACATGGGCGAGCATTTCCGCGTGTTCCCCATCAGCAACTGGACGGAAATGGATGTCTGGCAGTACATCTACCAGGAGAACATCCCGCTGCCGTCGCTCTACTTCACCCATGAACGTCGCTGCTTTCTCCGCGATGGGCAATGGCTGGCCGCCGAACCGTGCATGACGCTGAAGCCCACAGAGGAGGTGGTCACCCGCCGTGTGCGCTGTCGCACCATCGGCGACATCACCTGCACCGGGCTCACCATCTCCGAAGCCAACGACCTGGAGGACATCATCCGCGAAATCGCTGCCACCCGTGTTACCGAACGCGGCGGCCGCGCCGACGACAAACGCAGCGAAACAGCGATGGAGGACCGGAAAAAGGAAGGATATTTCTAAATGTAGAATGCAGAATTATGAATTATGAATAATTCCTTAAGCAGCCCCGATAGGGGCAAGAGCTCGGTAGTAAAGCAAGTAACCACACACAAGCGGAGCGCAATGTGGGGATGAACCAACAAATCACAAAAAACAACGATTATGTCAGGATATTTAGATATGGAGCTGCTGCGCTTTACGACGGCGGGCAGCGTGGACGACGGTAAAAGCACGCTGATAGGTAGGCTTTTATATGATAGTAAGTCGATATTTGAGGACCAGTTGGAGGCGGTGGAGCAGGCCTCCCGCAACCGTGGCAACGAGGAGGTGAACCTTGCGCTGCTCACCGACGGACTGCGCGCCGAACGCGAGCAAGGCATCACCATAGATGTGGCCTACCGCTACTTCGCCACCCCGAAGCGCAAGTTTATCATCGCCGACACCCCCGGTCACATCCAATACACCCGCAATATGGTGACGGGCGCTTCAACCGCCGACCTCGCCATCATCCTCATTGATGCCCGAAATGGAGTGGTGGAGCAGACCGTGCGCCACTCCTGTATCGCCTCGCTGCTCGGCATCCCTTATATCACCGTGTGTGTCAACAAGATGGACTTGGTGGATTTTTCCAAACAGGTCTTTGCGGAAATACGCGCAAACTACGAGGAGATGGCCTGTAAATTGGGCATCCGCGCCACCTTGCATTTTATCCCCATCTCGGCCAAGTACGGCGACAACGTGGTGGAGAAATCGGCCAATATGCCGTGGTTTTCGGGCGGGCCGCTGATGCAGTGGTTAGAGGATGTCTCCATCGAACATAAGATGGGCTACGACAGCCAACCTTTCCGTTTCCCCGTGCAGTACGTCATCCGGCCCATCTCCGACAAATTCCCAGACTATCGTGCCTACGCGGGACGAATGTCGGGCGGGGTGTTGCACAAAGGCGACCGTGTGCGTGTGCTGCCCTCTGGATTGGAAAGCACTGTGAAGGCCATCATGCAGACTGACAAGGAACTGGATACAGCTCATACACCAGATTCCGTCTCAGTGCTGCTAGAGGACGACATTGACATCAGTCGCGGCGACATGCTCGTAGGCACCGAAGGGCCGCAACCGACTGTCACGCAAGTGCTCAAGATGCACTGTTGCTGGTTCAATGAAGCGGAGTTGCAGCTGCGCAAACGTTACCTTATCCGAACCGCCGTGCAGGAGACCATCGGAATGGCACAAAGCGTTGACTACAGGTTGGATATCAACACGTTGGAGAAGATCGAAAACGTTTCATCGCTGAAGATGAACGACATCGCCGCCATCACGGTAAAGTGCGCCAACCCGTTGGTGGTGGACAACTATGCCGACAACCGCACCACCGGATCAGTCATTTTCATTGATCCTGATAGCTTTGAGACGGTGGGAGCCGGAATGGTTCAATTATGAATTAAGAATTAAAAATTAAGAATGATGAATGTCTTGGATAATATTGATGAATTTAATAAACGTTTCAAAGATGCCACACCAGAGAAGGTGTTGCGGTATTTTTTGGATGAGTTTGGTGACAGGATTGCATTGTCGTCCAGTTTGAGCATTGAGGATCAGACTTTGACAGACATCTTGTTGAAAATCAACCCAAAAGCGAGGATTTTCACGTTAGACACGGGGCGGCTTTTCCCGGAGACATACCAGTTGATTGACAAGACCAACCTGCACTACAGCATAAAGATGGAGATTTTCTGTCCGCAGACGGAGAGTTTGCAGCGGTTTGTGCGCAACGAGGGCATCAACCCTTTCTACGAAAGCATCGAGAAACGGCACGCTTGCTGTCAGGTGCGCAAGTTGGAGCCGTTAGGTCGTGCGTTCCAGACGCTGGATGCCTGGATTTGTGGGTTGCGCCGCGAGCAGTCCGTGACCCGCGCCGACATGAAGAAAATCGAATGGGATGAGAATCATCATGTATTGAAAATCAACCCACTGATTGACTGGACGGAAAAACAGGTGTGGGAGTACATCAAGACCAACCATGTGCCTTATAACACGCTTTACGACAAGGGTTATCCGAGTATCGGTTGCGAGCCGTGTACGCGGGCGGTGAAACCCGGCGAGGACATCCGCGCCGGTCGCTGGTGGTGGGAGTCGCCGGAGCATCGGGAGTGCGGGCTGCATCAAAGGCAATAGACGAAAATTACAGTGTGTGACTATTACCACCGCAAGGGTCTCCGTGACCTTTGCGGCGTTTTTGTTTTCCATTTACTAAAAATGACTATTTTTGCAAATTAAAATCAGTCTATGGCCGACTCTATTCCCGTCATAAAATTCCACAAGCGCAAATACGGCGACGAGCTGCTGGTGGATGTCGTCACACTCGACACCATCCGCAACAGCAAGACGTTTGCCGAAGTGATGAGGCAGTCGTTTTACGGACTGATGCTCACCACTGGAGGCGAGGGCGATGTGGAGGTGGACGGCGTGCCGGCGGTAGCCCGCAAGGGCATGGTGGCCTGTGCGCGTCCGGGAGATGTCTGCACCATCACCGATGACCGAGGTCTGACCTCTTTGGAACTGATCTTCGAACGGGATTTCCTGCTCTCGTTCTTCTCCGACCCGCATTTCCTCGACGGAATCGCCTACCTGTCATCACAGCGCACTTCCCCCTACCTGATGCTGGACGAGCCCCTCTATAACAACATTGTCGGGCTTTACGACTCCATCCTCATCGAATTGCACAGCGCGGGAAAGAAAAACCATCACCTGCTCCGCGCCATGCTCTACCAAGTGCTGATGCTACTGCAGAAGGCGGCTCCTGTGGAGGGCAACACGGTGACCGGAACCGACCGTGTGGCTCGTTTCCGCCAGCTGGTGGACGAGCATTTTCTCTCAGAAATCGGGGTAGAGTTCTATGCCGACAAACTGTGCGTCACATCGAATTATTTGAACCGCCTTGTGAGACAAAGTCTCGGAAAGTCCACCAAGCAATACATCCAGAACCGTCGCGTTGAGGAGGCCAAACGCCTGCTGCGATATACTTCGCTGCCCATCGCCGACATCGCCGAGAAGCTCAAATTCGACACATCCTCCTATTTTGTTCGTGCATTCGCGAAAGCGGAGGGGGTGACGCCGCTTCAATTTCGCCAACGGCAAAACTGTCCCGAAAAGTGACATTTCCTGCCGCTTAATTCCTTGGTCACCTTCTGAATACTTCGCATTTTTGCATCGTCAAATTAAAACATCAGAACGATGCAAAAAACGTTAGTATTCACCCTTGTCGCCGTTATGCTGTGCGCTTGCGGCGGCAACAAAAAGCAACAAGAAATGAACAACATCAGCAACAAGGAGAAGGCAGTGGCCCTTCTGAAATCCATCGAGACCGGTGCGAGCGAGCCCATCGCCTACGTCAACGCCGAGAACTACAAACAGCACAACCTCGGTGTCGAGGACGGATTGGACGGCTTTGGCCGCGCCCTCGCTGGACTCGTCAACTACCCTGAAGCAGCGAAGGTGAACACCGTCCGCGCTTTCGAGGACGGTGACTATGTGGTCTGCCAGACCGACTACAACTTCTTCGGCCCCAAGGCGGGTTTCGACATATTCCGCTTTGAAGACGGCCTTATCGTGGAACACTGGGACAACCTGATGCCCTACGACGGCAAACCGAATCCCAGCGGCCACACCCCCTTCGACGGCACCACCGAGATGAAGGACTTCGACAAGACCGATGCCAACAAAGCCATTGTCCGCAACTTTGTGCAGGACGTGTTGATGGGTCAGCATCCCGAAAACTTGCCTAACTACTACGACGGCAACAACTACATCCAGCACAACGTCAGCATTGCCGACGGTTTGGACGGTCTCGGAGCAGCCCTTGCCGCGATGGCCGAGCAGGGCATCAAGTTGGAGTACTTCACCATCCACAAAATTCTTGGTTGTGGCAACTTTATCCTGGCGGTCAGTGAAGGTGCCTTTGCTGGACAGCCCACCTCCTATTACGACCTCTTCCGCATCGAGAACGGCAAGATTGCCGAGCATTGGGACGTGATGGAGACCATCGCCCCCGAAAGTGAGTGGAAACACCAGAACGGCAAGTACAACTTCCCCAAATAATATCCCGTCGCGGAGACAATCTTCAACAACATAATGCAAAACGGGCGGGCTCCAGCGAAAAAGTCTGCCCGTTTTTCGGTAAATATAGTATTTTTGCACTTTCAAACAAGGAATCATGACGGAAATAGAAAAACTACATAAAGCCTTGCGCGAAGCCGATGCCGTGGTCGTCGGTGCGGGTGCGGGACTGTCAACCGCAGCGGGGTTCACCTACTCCGGCGAGCGTTTCCAGCAGCACTTTGCCGACTTCATCCGCCAATATGGCTTCACCGACATGTACTCAGCGGGCTTCTATCCGTTTCCCACCGAGGAGGAGAAGTGGGCCTACTGGAGCCGCCATATCTACTACAACCGCTATGTGCCCGCCCCGAAGCCCGTCTATGACAACCTGCTCAAACTGCTGAAAGACAAGGACCATTTCGTCATCACCACCAATGTCGATCACCAGTTCCAAAAAGCGGGTTTTGACAAAAAGCGGCTGTTCTACACGCAAGGTGACTACGGTCTGTTCCAATGCGCAAAACCTTGTCACCCAAAGACCTACGACAACGAGGAATTGGTGAAACGGATGATTGCGAAACAAATGGATATGCGGATTCCGTCGGAATTGGTACCGAAATGCCCCGTGTGTGGCGGTCCGATGGCGATGAACCTGCGGTCGGACGAAACCTTCGTGGAGGACGAAGGCTGGCACGCGGCATCGAAACGGTATGAGGATTTCATCAGGCGGTATTTGAACGTAGAGACGCGCCATGGCACGTCTCTACCGAACGGCAAAATATTGTTTCTGGATTTGGGCAGCGGCGGGAACACCCCCATCGTTTTCAAAATCCCGTTCATCCAATGGACGATGCAAAACCCGAATGCCATCTACGCCACCATCAACCTCGGCGAGGCGTTCACCGTGGACCAGATCAAGGACAGGTCGATTGTGATTGACGGGGATATAGGGGAGGTGTTGGAAACATTGATTGCCCGTAGGGGCGAATAATTATTCGCCCCTACCACATTCGTCCCAACAAAATAAAAAACATTGATTATGAACCGTTTGGATTGTTTGATACAATATTTGATAAACGAAAATCCGCAATATTCCGAAATGGAAATCCCCACGACCGAACAGGGAAAGCACGATCTTTTCCGTGCCTTGCGCAACATGCGTGAACCGCAACCCGTCAGCGAGGAATTTTTGCGTTTGCAGGACGAGGAATTGCAGGCGCAATTACAGGAAAAAGGAATTGTGGAATTGGTTGATATTATGGACGTTGGTAGAGACGCGCCATGGCACGTCTCTACAGGAAAACAATTGTTGTTGTGGCAGGGCGACATCACCCGTCTCCGCGTCGATGCCATCGTGAATGCCGCCAATGCGCAGATGTTGGGCTGTTTCCATCCGTTGCATGGGTGCATCGACAACGCCATCCATTCGGCGGCGGGCGTGCAGCTGCGTGAGGAGTGTCACCGACTGATGCAGCAACAAGGACATTTGGAACCCACGGGGACTGCCAAAATCACGAAAGCGTACAACCTTCCTTGCAAACACGTCATCCACACGGTCGGCCCGATAGTCCCGACGGGTATTCCGACACCAATGCAAAAGGAGCAGTTGGCCTCGTGCTATCGCTCCATTATGCAGCTGGCCGATGAGAACCATCTTGAAAGCATTGCCTTCTGCTGCATCTCCACGGGCGAGTTCCGCTTCCCGAACCAGCTGGCCGCTGAAATCGCCGTGCGAACCATCAAAGACTACCTGAACGCACATCCTGATTGCAGCGTCAAGCATGTGGTTTTCAATGTATTCAAAAATTTGGACAAGGACATTTACGGCCGTTTGCTCCAATAAAATCGGCTTTTCATCCCCTCGGCTGCAAGCTTCTCCTGTATTCGCTGGGTGACTGGTCGAGGTGCTTGGTGCAGTAGCGGCTGAAATAGGAGAGAGAGGTGAAGTTCATGCGGTCGGCAATCTGCGTGAGTGAGAGCCGTTCGTCGTTGAGATATTTCTTCAGGATGGGCACCGTGTGGCGGTCGATGAAGCTGCTGACGCTGTGGCCGGTGACGCGCTTGACCGTGGCGGAGAGGTACTTCGGCGACACGTGCAGTCGCTCAGCGTAGTAGCTCACCTCGCGCTCGGTGCGGCTGATTCCCGTGGAGAGCAAATCCATCAGCTGCTTGACAATATAGGCCGTGCGGTCGCTGTGAGGGTCAGTGGAGTCGCGCTGCGCGTGCGGCTCGAAGATGTCGTACATCATCGTCAGGCAGAGGCTGCCCATCAGCTCACGGTAGAACAGCAGGTCGCGGTCGTCCATGCGGTCACGGAGGCGGTGGAAGTCTGCGAGGAGAATGTCCGCCTGCCTGTCGGTGAGCTTGATGACAGGGTCGTGGTTGAGCGAGATGCTGCCCCCGATGCTGTAGTTGTTCGACGGCAGCAGTCCCCCGAGGTACTTGTTGTCGGCGGCGAACCACTCGACTTGCATCCCCGGTGCCGCCGCGAGGTTCTTCGCCCGCGTGGGGTTCGGCATCACCACAAGGTCGTTTTTCACGATGTGGTAGCATTTTTCGTTGAATACAAAACTGCCTTCCCCCGCCGTGCACAGCAGGTGCATGCAGGTGTGGCTCAGTTCCGGCGCGTTCATCGCGAGGAAATCGGTGGAATAGAGGAAGTCGGGTTTCATAGCGCAAAAGTACAATTTTTTTTCTGCAATTTGTGAAAGTTTTGATGTTTTTTGTGAAACTTTTATAATAAGAAACACTGTATTTTTGCCTCGTCAAATTGGCAAGGACAGTAAGGATATTATAAAATAAAGAAAACCAATACGTTATGCAAGAAATTATCGTTGACCCGAGACAAAGCACGCCCGAGGAATTGGCGGAAGGGATGCGTCAGGCGCAGACCTTGTTCAAACTCAACCACACGATGCCCTATACCGACGAGTACAACGCCCTCGCCGAAGAGCTGTTCGGCCATGATGTGTTTGCCGACGGCGGCTTCGTGATGCCCGGACTCACGGGTGTCTGTTTCGACCGCGTGAAGCTGGGCCGCGGTGTGAAAATCATGAACAACTGCCTGATGATGGCCCGCGGTGGCATCATCCTTGAGGAGGGAGCGATGGTCGCCGCCAACGCACAGCTCATCAGCAACAACCACGACCTCCACGACCGGATGCTACTTATCTGCAAGCCCGTCCACATCGGCAAAAACGCTTGGATCGGGGCAGGCGCCACCATCTTGCCGGGTGTTACTGTGGGCGAGAACGCCGTGGTAGCCGCTGGTGCCGTTGTCACCAAAGATGTGGCTCCAAATACTATCGTGGGCGGCAATCCTGCGAAGTTTATCAAGAATATTCCCACTAAAGAGCAATAAACTATGAGCGCAAAAACCATCATCACAGCAGCCCTCGTACTGATTATGGCAGGCTGCAACGGACAAAACAACAACGTAGAGACGTTTCATGAAACGTCTCTACAAGACAACAAACAAGAATCTAATAATCAAAACAATACGAATATGAGCAAATCCATCGTCATCTTCTTCTCCCACGCGGGCGACAACTACGCCGTGGGGAACATCGAGGTCGGAAACACTAAAATTGTGGCCGACTACATCACGGAAATCACCGGTGCGGCGCAGTACGAAATCGTCACCCACAAGTACGACGGTATGGCTTACAACCCGCTGATTGAACTGGCCAAAAAGGAGGCAAAGAACGGTGAGTTGCCGCCCTACGAGGGTTCGGCTCCCGACCTCTCGCAGTATAACACCGTCTTCATCGGCGGTCCCGTCTGGTGGGGAACCTATCCGCAGGTGATGTTCACGCTGTTCAAGGACATTAACCTCGATGGCAAAACCGTGATCCCCTTCACCACCCACGAGGGCAGCGGCCTTGCCAGTTGCGAGAGCGACGTGCGCAAAGCTTTCCCCAAGGCCAACGTCCAGAAAGGCTGGAGCATCTATGGCCACGAGGTGCGAACGGGAAGAGCGAAGGTAGAGAAGTGGCTACAAGGATTAGGTTATTAAAAGCAATATGATTATGGAACATATCAGATTATCAAACGGAGTGGAGATGCCGTTGCTGGGTTACGGGGTGTTCCTCGTAAGCCCTGATGAATGCGAACGTTGTGTGACGGATGCGCTGAGTGTAGGCTACAGGCTCATCGATACTGCGCAGGCGTATCGGAATGAGGAGGCCGTGGGCAATGCCTGGCGTAAGAGCGGAATCAGGCGTGAAGACCTGTTCCTCGTGACAAAGGTGTGGATTTCGAATGCTGGCGAGGAGAAAGCCTACAAGAGCATCGACGAGAGCCTGCGCAAGTTGCAGACGGAGTACATCGACCTGTTGCTGATCCATCAGGCCTACGGCGACGTGTTCGGCACGTGGCGGTCAATGGAGAAAGCTTATCGTGAGGGCAAGGTGCGGGCTATCGGCGTGAGCAACTTCCAGGCGGGCCGCTTCTTCGACTTTGCACACTACGTGGAGCTGAAGCCGATGGTGAACCAGTTGCAGTGCAACGCCCTTGCGCAGCAGAAGGGAATCGAGTCGATTCACGCAGAGTTCGGCACGAAGATGATGGCTTGGGGACCGCTGGGCGGACAGGGCGCTGAAGGTATCGTGAAGAGCGAGGTGCTGGCTGGCATCGGAGCGAAGTATGGTAAGACTGCCGCACAGGTCGCCCTCCGCTGGCTTACTCAGCGTGGCATCGTAGCCATCCCCAAGAGCACTCACAAAGAGCGCATGGCGCAGAACTTTGACATTTTCGACTTCACTTTGAGTGACGACGATATGGCGCAGATAGCCACCCTAAACCAACAGGACGCAGGCTTCATCAATTTCGGCGACCCGCAGTTTGTGAAGTATTTGATTGAGAATTATGGATAAGATTATGAGGAGAATCGTAATACTATTAGTAGCACTTTTGACGATGGCAACAATACAAGCACAGACATTTGAATCATTGGACAGCCCATGGCCGAAGGGCGAACCCAACACGGGCTATGCCCAGTATTTCATCGGCAACAGCTACCTAGCCCCGATGGATGGTGGCTTGGTTAATGTCACCTTCGAGCCTCGCTGTCGCAACAACTGGCATATCCACCACAAGCAGGTACAGGTACTGATCTGCGTTGCAGGTCGCGGGTGGTATCAGGAATGGGGCAAGGAGCCGGTGGAACTGAAACCCGGCATGGTGATTGAAATCCCCGAAGGCGTGAAGCATTGGCATGGTGCCGCCAAAGACAGTTGGATGCAGCATCTGACGTACCATAAAGATGTGCAGCAGGAAGGAGCTTCTAACGAGTGGCTGGAGCCGGTGACGGATGAGATTTACAATAAACTAAAATAGCAATGAGAAAAGCAGCATTATTGGCAGTAGCGGTATTGATGCTTGCCGCCTGCGGTAACAAAAATCAAGAACAAACACAGGACAATATGAATCAGGAACTGACATTGACACAGGAGTGGGACAAGGTGTTCCCCAAGAGTGACAAAGTTGACCACAAAAAGGTAACCTTCAAGAACCGCTTCGGCATCACGCTGGCGGCCGATTTGTACACACCCAAGAACGCTGAGGGCAAGCTGCCGGCCATCGCCGTCTCAGGTCCCTTCGGTGCCGTAAAAGAACAATCGAGCGGATTGTATGCTCAAACGTTAGCTGAACGCGGCTTTATCACTATCGCCTTCGACCCTTCATATACTGGTGAAAGCGGCGGTGAACCGCGCTATGTGTCGTCGCCCGACATCAACACGGAAGACTTCAGTGCTGCCGTCGATTTCCTCTCCTTGCAGGAGAATGTGGATGCCGACCGCATCGGCATCCTCGGCGTGTGCGGTTGGGGTGGCATAGCCCTTAACGCCGCCGCTCTCGACCCGCGCATCAAAGCCACCGTGGCAACAACGATGTATGATATGAGCCGCGTGTCGCAGAACGGCTACCACGATGACGGCGACAGCAAGGAGGCGCGCGATGCGATGCGCAAAGCGATGGCCGAACAACGTCTCACCGACTATCGCAACGGCTCGTACGAACGTGCAGGGGGTGTGGTGGAAGACTCGACCGATGCACCGTGGTTCGTCCAGCAGTATTACGCATACTACAAGACCTCGCGTGGCTACCACAAACGCAGTCTCAACAGCAACGAGGGTTGGAACAAGACCTCCATCCTGTCGTGGCTCAATGCCGGTTTCCTCAAGTTCACCAACGAGATAGACAATGCCGTGCTGATTCTACACGGAGAGAAAGCCCACAGTCGCTATTTCGGCATCACTGCCTACGAGAACATGACGGGCGCAAAGGTTGATTTGCAGGGACAGGACGCGAATTTGCAACCGCTGAACAAACCTCTTGCCGAGCCGTTCATTGTTACTCGCGGCAACAAGCAATTATACATTGTCCCGAATGCCACCCACTGCGACCTCTACGACGGAGGTGAAGGAAATTACATTCCGTTTGATTATATTGAAAATTTCTACAAGGAGAACCTGAAATGAAGAAAGTAGTCGTTATATCCACCAGCCTCCGTCCTGGTTCGAACAGCAACATGCTGGCGGAGCAGTTTGCCGAAGGGGCGAAAGCCGCTGGCAACAAAGTGGAATTCATCTCGCTGCGAGGCAAGGAAATCAAGTTCTGCATTGGGTGTCTCTCCTGCCAGAAGACGGGTGCTTGCGTCATCAAGGACGATGTGCCCGCCATTATGGAGAACGTGCTGAACGCCGATGTCGTCTGTTGGGCCACCCCCATCTATTACTACGAGATGAGCGGCCAGATGAAGACCCTCATCGACCGTATGAACGCCATGTACCCCAAGGATTACAAATTCCGCGATGTCTATCTGCTGACCACGGCGGCCGAGAACGAGGATTTCACCCCAAAGCGCACCGAAAGTGGTCTGATGGGCTGGATTGAATGCTATGAGAAATCCGCGCTCAAATGCCACCTTTTCTGCGGTGGCGTTGGCGGTCCGAAAGAGATTGAAGGCAACGCTAAGTTGCAAGAGGCATTTGAGATGGGTAAACAGGTTTGATTATCGCTTATTGAAAAACAAGATTGTATTCCGCTGCAAGGGTTTTTCGTAACCTTTGCGGCGGTTTTGTTTAAAAACACATTGTCCACGATCATCACTAAACTCTACACGCTCAACTCTAAACTATTTTTCGTATTTTTGCCGCCGTAAATCACAAATTTTGAAACATATAGATAATATGAAAAAGATATTCGCATTTTTGCTGCTATGTCTGTTAACTACATTCCAGGCGCAAGCGGTTTTGAAGGAAAAAGACTTGCCCCAAACATTGGGCGTGTTGCGTGCGGAGCTACAACGCTCCTACAACCAACAGCAAGCCATGATGGCCCGCTTTGAGAAGCGTAACGGGGAACAGCATGCTGCCCTCATTCGTATGATGCAGAACAGTAATCAGATAGCGCTGATGCTCTACTCGCAGAATTCCGATTTCACCTTTGATATGGCCTACGCGTGTCAGGCAGCCACGGAACAGTACCGTAGCATGAAAACACGCCACATGCCGTACAACAAGATGAAAGAGCGTATCAAATCCGAGATTGAACGGTATGACGCACTTATCAAGGCCCTGCAAGCCTTGCCGCCCAGGATGCTGCCAAACGGGGAGTTGGCGAAGCTGCCCGACTCCATCCGGCAGATGCTGCCCAAAACGGTGCTTGACACGGCGGCCAAGAACCTCTTCATCCTGGACCAGCAGGGGCTTGACGACCGCGAGGCGTGCGTGGAGTACGCCACTGCCCTGCGCGACAACTACATCACCATGCTGGAGAATGTGGAGCGCGACCAGGAGCATTACGAGCGTGTGACTAAGCGTGTGGAACAGCTCAACGCCTACGCCATGTCGCGGTACGAGAAAATCCAGAAGAGCATTTTCGTGAACGGCAGCGGCAACTATTTCCAGACCCTCAAACGCCTCCGGATGTACTATATTCTGGCCAAGAAGGATGTGGACGACAAGTACAAGCCTTTCAGCCGGAAGTCAGAATGGCGCGGCCCTGTCATCTACTCCATTACCATCTTCATGCTCTTTTACATCCTGTTTGCCAGCCTGTTGAGTTATGTCATCATGCGCTGGGTGCTGCCGAAGAAGTGGCGCCGCTATTTCAAGGAAAACAATAAACGCCTGTTTGTCATGCTCGCGTGCGGCGTGGCCATCTTTGCCATCTCCATCTCCATCGCGAAATTCTTCGTGCATCAGAATTTTGTGCTGATGGCCATCAGCCTGATGATCTTCTTCTCCTGGTTGGTGGAGGTTATCCTGGTGTCGCTTCTTATCCGATTGAGTGACCGTCAGATACGGGCTGGTGTTCGTTCCTATACGCCGTTCATCCTCATGGCCTTCATCGTGGTAGTCTTCCGCATCATCTTGATTCCCAACAATGTGGTGAACCTCATTTATCCGCCTATCCTGCTGGTCTTCACCATCTGGCAGTTCCTCGTGATGAAGCGCAAAATCGAGAAGTTGCCCGACAGCGACATGATTTACACATTGGTGTCGTTTGTGGCGATGGTGGTGGCTTGTGTGGCTTCCTGGTTCGGCTTTGTGCTGCTGGCGGTGCAAATCATGCTTTGGTGGGCCATTCAATTGGCTGCCATCCAGAGCATCACCTGCTTCTATGATCTGGCCAAGATGTACGAATCACGTCGTCTGACACGCAAGATTGCCCGGGAGAAAGGGGTGGAGTTGCAAAATGATACAGAGATAGATAAGTATTTCAAGAAGATCCGGCCTCAGATGGTCAAGGGCGAATACATTGCCCAGACTTGGTTCTACGATTTCCTGTTCAAGGCCCTTTTGCCCATATTGGCCGTACTGTCTGTGCCGGCCAGCGTCTATTGGGCTACCGGCATTTTCGAGATGTCCGCCGTGTGCCGCAAAATCTTCACCTTCGTCTTCTTGAACAAGCCCGGCGTCATTGAAGTCTCCTTGTACAAGCTCTGTCTGATTCTGGAGCTGTATTTCCTGTTCCGCTATTTGAACTATGCAATCAAAGCCTTCTATCAGATGCTCCGCAAGCGCCGCAAATCCGACCTTCACGGGCCGGGCAATGCTACGCTGGTCAACAACGTCATCAGCATCTTGGTGTGGGGCAGCTACGTCATCTCCGCGCTGATGATCTTGAAGGTTTCCAGCAGCGGCATCTCCATTGTGATGGCCGGCTTGGCTACCGGTCTTGGTTTTGCTATGAAAGACCTGTTGGAGAATTTCGTCTATGGCGTCTCGCTGATGGCCGGACGTTTGCGGGTAGGCGACTATATCGAGTGCGATGGCGTGCAGGGCAAAGTTGAAAGCATCAACTACCAGAGCACGCAAGTGGTGACACTTGACGGCAGTGTGATTGCTTTCCAGAACGCGACACTCTTCAGCAAGAACTTCAAGAACCTGACACGCAACCACGGATACGTGCTCGTGAAGGTGCCCGTGGGCGTGGCATACGGCGTCAATGTGGAGCGGGTGCGCAAGATGCTGGTGGACAGCCTGCAATCGCTCATCGTCAAGAACAAGGCCGGCAAACATGTGGTGGACACCAAACAGGGATTCTCCGTGGTGTTCAACGACTTCGGCGACAGTAGTGTTGACCTGTTCGTCGTTTTCTGGGTATTGGTGGAAGAGAAAGCCGCTGTGATAGCCAAAGTCAAGGAGGTTGTTTATAACACATTGAATAAAAACCATATAGAAATCCCGTTCCCGCAGCGTGACGTATATGTGCGCCATGTGGAGATGCCCAAGGAGGGTAAGAAATCCCGCGAGGAGAAGTCCAAAGCCAAAGAGTTGGAGGCGGTGGACAGCCCTGAGAGTGCCGAGGTGACGGAACCGACACCCACAGCGGAGCAACCCGCCAAGCGGAAGCGCAGAAAACCGTCACGGAAACCGGAGACGAAAGCGGGAACGGCGGAATAATGCGTTTTTGGGAAGGATTGTCGAAAACATAAGCAGGTTTGGATATGAAAAGATTCAGCTTTGCAATGTTGTTGCTTGTGGCTATGGCCCGCTGCTTTGCCATTGACGGTATTCTTGTTCAAACTATTGATTATTCCATAAGGGAAAAATGGGCTTGCACTCCTGCTGCTTCTATGCCTATGATTCCCAATAGTGACACGGTTTTCAGAGGTCAAACAATCTATCTATCCGCCATAGTTGGCGATTATAGGCTTGACACGAAAGGTTGTGCTGATGTGGTCCTGTCCGTGGAAGTGTTCCGGCCAGACGGGAGCGAATACTATTCTGTGAAAGAGCAACCCTTTATGGATGGCTATGCCGGCTACATGGATGGCCGTTTCCAGATGAGCAGCACTTTCTTAAGTGTAACATTCGAGAATAAAGACCCCCTGGGATCCTATGGTATCAAGATGCTCATTACGGACAGGGTGTCCCATACATCCAAGATGTTGGAATCGAAGGTGGAACTCGTGGAATTGCCTGCATACGACCATTTCACGTTCACGGATGAAGAACGGCTTATGGATTGGGTAAACAATTATCATCGGTGTCCCCAACCAGAAAAGGCATTGGCCGCCTACCTATATATTTGTCCAAAGTATGGTGATGACGAAACAGCGCTCATACCACTGTTAGGGCTAATGCTTGAGATATTCCAGCATAATCAATTCCTATATCCGCAACTTTCGGAATGTTACGATAAGCAAAGCGAAGATATTCAGAACTATTTGGACTTACTCATGTATTATCTTGGCATCGGACGCGAGGATTTCACCCAATCGGTAGGGGAAGAGGTACAATTGATATTAGATCTGCTTCAAGAGACTCTTTATCCGGAGAAGTCTGGAGTTATTGTTACCCCCATACAATTGGACGTGTTATGGGGAAAATTCCTGGCATCGGGAAGTTACGAACCCGTGTTGAAGCTGATTAAGACATTGGACTATGTGAAATATCGCGGAAGCATGAAAAAAGTCAATTGGAAGAATTGGTACCATGTTTCCGACCAGAAAAAGCAAGAAGCCCTCAACGAAATGATTTACGAAGCGTTGAGATGGTCGTTGCACAGCAATTGTAAGCAGTTTCCGTTGGTGCGGCAATATTGTGAATGGGCGTTGTCTGATGGCAATCTGACGGGTACACAACGCAGGGAACTCCAGAAGGTATTATCCGCGAAAAATATTGCGAAACCTTCGGTGTTCTAATACGTTACATATGATGCTAATCCGGACCGCGTCACGGCATTATTTTCCTCTTTTTGAGACGCGATGAATCGCGTCTCTACGAACATAAAAATAAAAAAAAGACGAAGCATTTCTGCTCCGTCTTTTTTCATTATGGGAAATGGTAGGTTTATTCGAAGGAAAGGATAGCCTCCGTGATTTTGGCGATGGCGTCGCGGAGTTCCTCTTCGGTGATGACCAACGGGGGAGCGAAGCGGATGATGTGCTGGTGGGTCGGTTTGGCGAGCACGCCCAGCTCTTTCATCTTCACGCACACGTCCCAAGCCTCTTTGCCGTTGGTGGGTTGGATGATGATGGCGTTGAGGAGGCCCTTGCCGCGGATCTGTTTGATCATCGGGCTGTTCACCTTGTTCATCTCATCGCGGAAGATTTTGCCGAGGTATTCGGCGCGTTCGGCGAGTTTCTCTTCCTTCACCACTTCGAGGGCGGCGATGCCCACGCGGCAGGCGATGGGGTTGCCACCGAAGGTGGAACCGTGCTCACCCGGCTTGATGTTGAGCATGATGTCGTCATCGGCCAGCACAGCAGACACCGGCATGGTGCCGCCGGAGAGGGCCTTGCCCAGGATCAGGATGTCAGGACGCACGCCTTCGTGGTCGCAGGCCAGCATCTTGCCCGTACGGGCGATACCCGTCTGCACCTCGTCGGCCATGAACAGCACGTTGTGGGCCTTGCAGAGGTCGTAGCATTTCTTCAGATAACCATCGTCCGGCACATAGACACCGGCCTCACCTTGGATGGGTTCCACGAGGAAACCGCAGACCATGGGATCCTCGAGGGCCTTGGCCAGCGCGTCCACATCGTTGTACGGGATCTTGATGAAGCCCGGGGTGAAGGGACCGAAGCCTCCGTATGCTTCAGGATCGATGGAGAGGGAGATGATGGTGATGGTACGTCCGTGGAAGTTGCCTTCGCAGACGATGATCTTGGCCTGGTTCTCGGGGATGCCTTTCTTGTCGTAGCCCCAGCGGCGGGCGAGCTTCAAGGCGGTCTCGTCAGCCTCGGCACCGGAGTTCATGGGCAGCACCTTGTCGTACCCGAACGTCTCCGTGACGTATTTCTCGTAAGGTCCCAGACAATCGTTGTAGAATGCGCGGGAGGTCAGGCAAACCTTCTGGCACTGGTCCATCATGGCGGCGATGATCTTGGGGTGGCAGTGACCCTGGTTGACGGCGGAATAGGCGGAGAGGAAATCGTAGTATTTCTTGCCTTCCACGTCCCATACGAACGGACCTTGGCCGCGCGATATGACGACATCCAGCGGATGATAGTTGTGGGCGCCATATCTGGCTTCCATGTCAATAGCTTGCTGACTTGTAGTAATTTTTTCTACCATAGTGATTTGTATTAAAATATTAATTGTGTGAATTTCACAAAGAAACGGCTGCAAATATAGAATTTTTTTTTGTATTTTTGCCACCGATTATTAAAAAGTGAATACTATGAAGAGATGTTTCTTTCTCCTTGTATGTGCTGCTGCACTGCTGGCAACCCTCTCGTCCTGCCAGCCCAATGTGGAAGTCTATAACCCCAAATGCAAAATCAGCAAGATCTGGTACCGCAGCGAAGTGGGCGATCCGGCTGAGGTTTACCAGTATGACAAGAAAGGCATGCTGACGAACATCACCATCGATTCCGTGGAGACATACGACTTCACCTATAACAAGGATAAAACGGTAGCCAGAGTGGTCCATGTGGGCGACAAATATACTGAGGCCATCGATATGACCTACGATGATGACGGCCTTATCAAGAAGATGACCTATTCCATGGATGATACGGTACGTCAGGAGGCGGAGTTCACCCGCGATGAGGAGACCGCCCGCATCAAGCATGTGGAGGAGACTTATGACAAGTCCTTCTTCGACCGTTATTATATAATGTATAAGAGCAAACTCTACAATTCCTATATGGGCAATGCCGAGCGTATCTGCAAGATGGTTGAGGAGAGCGGTGCGAAGGGCCTTACCCTCCACTGTAGCATGGATATCAAATATTATCCCGGAAAGAAAGAGAAGGAATACAAGAATATCGCCTCCATCGTGCAAAGATTCCCTGATCTCCGTCAGGAGGTGACGCGCACCTTCACGTACGACACCACGACCTACAACCCCTTCTACGGCTTGACATACGCCTATGCGGGATTCGCCGGATATTATGTCAACAACAAGGCCACGGAGGAGGAAATCGTGCGCACCGACGGCATCGTTACCCGCCAGGTGTCCTATACATATAAATATGAAGGGGAGCATTTCCTCAACGACAAACGCTACCCGCGGCAGTTCATCACCATATCTTCTGAAAATTACATTCCCATCAGAACGTATATCCTGTACGCCAAGTAGCCATCCCTCATGAAACTGCATCAGGCCGGAAGAATGATCATCATCGTCAGTCTGCTGACGATAATCCTGGCAACCATCTGCTACGTACTGTTCCTCGCCAACCTGTGGTGGGTGAACGTGGTGTTCTATGCCGTGATGATTGTTCTGGGTGCGCTGATTGTGCGTTTTTTCCGCGTCCCGTACCGTATTGTCAACAAGGTGGACAACGGGGTGCTTGCTCCGGCGGACGGCACCATCCTCTCGGTCGGGCCGGCCTTCGAGTACGAGTATTTCAAGGACGAGCGCATCAAGATTTCCATCTTCATGTCCATCAACAATGTGCATGTGAACAGCTACCCGATTGACGGCACCATCGAATACACCGCCTATCATCCTGGAAAATATGTGCTGGCCAAGCTGCCCAAGTCGTCGGTGGACAACGAGCACAACACCATCGTGGTGGCCCGCAACGAGCAGGAGAAGGTCCTGTTCCGCCAGATTGCCGGCTTCATCGCGCGTCGTATCATCAGCTACCCTGAGGTGGGCGATGTCGTCAAACAGGGCGATGAGGTCGGGATGATCAAATTCGGCTCCCGGGTGGATGTCTTCCTCCCTCTTGACGCGCAGGTGGCTGTATCCAAGGGCGACAGGGTGGTGTCGAAGAAGACTGTGCTGGCCTATTTCTAACCGTAGCGTATGAAACTCAGCATCGTCATTGTCAATTACAACGTCTCATGTTTCCTGGAACAGGCTTTGAACTCGGTGTTCAAGGCCCTGAAGGATGTGGAGGGCGAGGTTTTTGTGGTGGACAACCACTCCGCCGACAACTCGTTAGAGATGCTGGCCTCCCGTTTTCCGCAAGTGCATGTCATTGCCAATGAGGAGAATGTTGGTTTTGCTCGTGCCAACAACCAAGCTATCCGTCTGGCTACGGGCGAGTATGTGCTTCTGCTCAATCCCGACACGCTGGTGGAGGAGGACACGTTTGTGAAATGTATCCGTTTTATGGATGAAACGCCGGATGCCGGTGGGCTAGGGGTGAAGATGGTGAACGGCAAGGGCGAGTTCCTGCCCGAGTCCAAACGCGGAATCCCGTTCCCGGCAGTGGCGTTCTACAAACTCTTCGGCTTGTCGAAACTGTTCCCCAAATCGCGGCGGTTCGGCACGTACCACCTGACCTACCTCAGCAACGATGAAATCCATTCCGTAGAGGTGTTGTCGGGTGCTTTCATGATGCTGCGCCGCAGCGTGCTCGACAAGGTGGGACTGTTAGATGAGGATTATTTTATGTATGGCGAGGATATAGATTTGTCATACAGGATTTTACAAGGAGGTTATAAGAACTATTATTTTCCGGAAACCCGGATTATCCATTATAAGGGCGAAAGCACCAAGACGGGAAGTCTGAATTATGTGTATGTCTTTTATAAGGCGATGCAGATATTCGCCCGCAAGCATTTTTCCCAGAAGAATGCGAAACTGTTTAATTTCTTGATTGATTGTGCGATATGGTTCCGGGCGGCGTTGGCGGCCTTGAAGCGGATTGCCAGCAAACTGCTGTTGCCCTTCTTGGACTTCGTGGCGGTATATGCGGGCATGTTGCTGTTGGCTTTCTATTGGCAGAGCAACGTGCTGGCACAGCGCCACAGTGCCTATCCCGCCTACTATTTCTACGCGGTGATACCCGCCTACGTGCTGGTGTGGCTTGTGTCGGTGGCGCTGTGCCAGGGCTATCGCAAACCCATCAAGATGCAGAATGTGAATAAGGGCATCTTTGCTGGAACGGTGGCTATCTTGTTGGTTTATGCATTGTTGCCGGAGACGATGCGTTATTCGAGAGCTGTGGTGCTCTTCGGGGCCATGTGGTCGGTGATGGTTATCAACCTGATCCGTTATGTGCTTCGCCGGCTGCCCTTGGGCGCGCGCTATTTCGACCATCAGGGCTTGCGCCGCGTGGCGGTGGTGGGTGGCCCCGAGGAGGTGGAGCGCGTACTTTCGATGGTGCGGATGATGGGCGAGAACAGTGAGTTCACGGGTGCGGTGCTGACATCTCCCGCCGACGAGCCCTCGCAGGCCCATATCGGGCGTGTGGACCAGCTGCCGGACCTGATCCGCCTCTACCGCCTTAACGAGGTGATTTTCTGCGCTAAGGATGTCCCCTCCGACCAGATTATCGATTGGATGGGCCGTCTGCAGGAGTTTCAGGTGGAATACAGGATTGCCCCGGAGGACAGCCGCTCCGTTATCGGCAGCAACTCGATTTTCTCCACGGCAGATTTCTATACGATTCCAGTCCAGACCATCGTCCAGAAGCAGAACCTCCGCAGCAAGCGCCTGTTGGATGTGATTGTGGCTTTGTTGCTGCTATTGTTTGTGTGGGCGGATATTTGGTTTGTAAAAGATAAACAAGGTTTTATAAAAAATATCTTTACGGTCCTTGCAGGTAAGAAAAGTTGGGTGGGCTGCCATGCAGGAAGTCGAAATCCGGCTGCCGCCCGGTTGAAGCCTGGCGTTCTCCACCCGGAGGATGCCTTTCCGGAGTGCACGTTCTCGGACGATATGCTGGAGTTAGCGGAAACGCTATACACTCGCGATTATAGTATCCGCTTGGACATGGCCACCATCTGGAAGGGCTTTTCCAGACTGGGACAAATGGACAATTAAAAGTCGGCTGACGGTTAGTCTCCCTTTATCCTTTCAACGCCTCCGCGCCGCTGACGATTTCAATCAGTTCGTTGGTGATGGAGGACTGGCGGGCGTTGTTGTACTTGAGTCGCAGGTCGCGCAGGATTTCCGTGGCGTTGTCGGTGGCCTTGGTCATGGAGATCATGCGGGCACCGTGCTCCGAGGCAACGGAATCACAGAGTGTCTTGTAAAGCTGGGTTTTCAGAATCTTTGGGATAAGCTCGGTGAGCAGCTCCTCCGGCGAGGGCTCGATGATGTAGTCGTGCTTGGCGGAAGAGGTTTCCTCCTCGCTGCTGGCGATGGGCAGGAACGGCTCGACCGTCACCCGCTGCGTGGCCGCGTTGAGGAACTGGTTATAGACGATATCAATCTTGTCCACCTCATGCTTGAGGAAACGTTCGGTGAGCATTGTGCCGATGGATGACAGGGCGGAAAAATCCGGATTGTCGATGATCTCCTCATTGGACAACAGGATGGGATAGGTCTTGCTGAGTTGTTCACGGCCTTTCTTCCCAAGGCAGATCAGCTGCACACGACCCTCTTTATGTTGCGCGGCGTATTGGTCCTCCACTAAATGATGCACGGCCTTCACGATGTTGGCGTTGAAGGCGCCGCATAAGCCTTTGTTGGAGGTGATGGCCACGATGATGATGTTGCGAGGCTCGCGTTTCTCCACCAATGGCATCTCCTCCATGGATTCGGCGGACACGGACAGGTTGTGCAGGATGTCGTTCAGCTTCTCGGAATAGGGGCGCAGGTACTGTATGGCCGTCTGGGCCCTCCGGAGCTTGGCCGCCGACACCAGCTTCATGGAGCTGGTGATCTTCTGCGTGGACTCGATGGAGCTGATGCGGGTTCGTATTTCCTTGAGATTGCCCATGACTATCTTACTTCGTAGTTTTTAGACACTTCGTGACATGCCTGTTGGAGCTGCTGCATGACCTCGTCGTCAATCTTGCCGGACCGCAAGGTGTCCAGGACGTCCTGATGTTGTTCGTGCATGAAATGGATGAATTCCGTCTCGAAGTTGCGGATGTTCTGGACGGGGATATTCTGGAGCAGTCCGCGCGAACCGCAGAAGATGATGGCAATCTGCTCTTCCACCTTGTAGGGCGTGTATTGGGGTTGCTTCAGGATTTCCACGTTACGGATACCCTTGTCGAGGACGTACTGGGTGGCGGCATCCACATCCGAACCGAATTTGGCGAAGGATTCCATCTCGCGGAACTGCGCCTGGTCGAGTTTCAGGGTGCCGGCCACTTTCTTCATGGACTTGATCTGGGCGTTGCCACCCACACGCGACACGGAGATACCGACGTTGATGGCCGGGCGCACGCCGGCGTTGAACAGGGAGGTCTCCAAGAATATCTGGCCGTCGGTGATGGAGATCACGTTAGTGGGAATGTAGGCGGACACGTCGCCGGCCTGTGTCTCGATGATGGGGAGTGCGGTCAGAGAACCGCCGCCCTTCACAAGGGGCTTCAAGGCTTCGGGCAGATCGTTCATCTGTGCGGCAATCTCATCCGATTCGATGATCTTGGCGGCTCTTTCCAGAAGACGGGAGTGGAGGTAGAAGACGTCGCCGGGGTAGGCCTCACGTCCGGGCGGACGACGCAGCAGCAGCGAGACCTCGCGGTAGGCGACAGCTTGCTTGGATAGGTCATCGTAGATGATGAGGGCGTTGCGTCCGGTGTCACGGAAATATTCGCCGATGGCGGCACCCGCGAAGGGGGCGTAGAACTGCATGGCCGCGGCATCGGAGGCCGTGGCGGTGACCACGATGGTGTAGGGCATGGCACCCTTCTCCGTCAGGGTCTTCACCAAGGCGGCTACGGACGAACCCTTCTGTCCTACAGCCACGTATATACAATAGACAGGATTCCCCTGCTCGTAAAATTCTTTCTGGTTGATGATGGTGTCCACCGCGATGGCTGTCTTGCCGGTCTGGCGGTCGCCGATGATGAGCTCGCGTTGGCCGCGCCCGATGGGGATCATGGCATCCACGGCTTTCAAGCCGGTCTGCAGCGGCTCTTTGACGGGCTGGCGGAAGATGACGCCCGGGGCCTTGCGCTCGATGGGCATCTCGTAGAGGGTCCCCTCAATGGGCCCTTTGCCGTCGATGGGCTCACCTAAGGTGTTGATGACGCGGCCCAGCAGGCCTTCGCCCACTTTGATGGATGCGATGCGTCCCGTGCGCTTGCACAAGTCTCCTTCGTTCAAGCTCTTGGAGTCGCCCAAGAGCACGGCACCCACATTGTCTTCTTCGAGGTTCAAAGCGATACCGGTGACGGTCTCCCCGCCGGATTGGGTCTCAAAGGTGAGCAATTCCCCGGAACGGACGTTCTGCAGTCCATATACGCGAGCGATGCCGTCGCCCACCAGCAGGACAGTGCCGGTTTCTTCCAAATCAGTCTTCAGATTGAGATTCTGCAGTTGTTGACGCAGGATGGATGTTACTTCAGAGGGCTTTATTTCTGCCATATCCTATATAATAATAAATGTTAAAAATTCACTTGATAAACGTTGTGGGCGAACTCCTGTTTCAGCTTGTTGATGCGTGCAAGCACCGACGCGTCGAAATAGTAGTCGTCCATTTTGACGATGATGCCGCCGATGAGGTCGGGCTGGACCACCTCGTTGATTTCAATTGTATAGCCGGTCTGTTCGGCCAGCATGGTGCGGATCTGCTCCAGCAGCTGGGCATCTAACGGTTGTGCGGTGGTCAGCGTCACGCTCTTGATGCGGTGATGCTGGTTGTAAAGGGTCTGGAACTCGTCGCAGATGGTGGCTAAGGCCGGTTCGCGTTTCTTCCGGATGATGGTGTCTAAGAACAGGAAGGTCGTCTCGTGGACATTCCCCTGGAAGATGGCGGCGAAGACGGCATGTTTCTTGGCGGGGGTGATGACGGGGCTGTTCAGGACGCTGAGCAGCTCGCGGTTATCCCGCAGCAGAGAACGTATGTTATTAAGATCCTTGGACACCTCCTCCAGCTCGTTGCGCTCCAGGGCGAAGTCGAACAGTGCTTTGGCGTATCGTTGGGCTAATCTTGGATTTTTCATTGTGAGAAATCGGATTGTGGAACGATGGGATTAGAATTTCCGGCTGCCGGGCTTCACGAAGGGGATGCCTTTCTGGCAGAGCGGGCACTGGTCCGCCTCCCAGCTTTGGATGTTCAGCTTGGTGGCGCTGTAGATAGGGTAGGGGAAGTCGCCGGCGCTGCGGTCGGCCAGACAGGCCACGCCGATCACTTCGGCCCCGAAGGCGCGCAGCACCTCGATGGTCTCCAACGAGGACTTGCCGGTGGTCACCACGTCTTCCGTGATGAGCAGCTTCTGTCCGGGTTTCACCTCAAAGCCGCGGCGCAGGGTCATCTGATTGTCCACCCGTTCCGTGAAAATGGCGGGCACGCCAAGCTGGCGGCCCAGTTCGTAGGCTACGATGATGCCGCCCATGGCCGGGCCCACCACCATGTCGATGGGCAGGTCCTTCACCTGCTCGGTGATGACGGCGATGACGCGCTCGGCGCGGTCCGGATATTGCAGCAGTTTGGCACACTGGCAGTAACGGTCGCTGTGACGACCGGAGGAGAGAAGGAAATGGCCCTCCAACAGGGCTTCCGATTGCTTGAGTTCTTCTATGACCATAGTAGGTGGTATTTAAATAGGGCGCAAAGATACAAAAAAAACATATTTCCGTTTCGTCTGTTGATGTCAAAATTTTGCAGCGGCATATAAAAAAAAAACTTATCTTTGCCGTCTGAATTTTAAAATGAAATAGCATGAAATTTATTGTATCCCGTGATGTCCTGTATCGTAATCTGAGTGCCATCAGTGGCGTAATGAGTTCCAACAGCTCGATGGCCATTTTAGGCAATTTCCTGTTAACCATCAAGGATGACAAGCTGAAGCTGACGGCCTCGGATTTGGATTCCACGATGACGGCGGAAATAGAATTGGAGAACGTGGAGGGCGAGGGTGCTGTGGCTGTGCCCGCCAAAACCCTCTTGGAAACGTTGAAGCTCATCCCGGAAACCCCGCTGGTCTTCGCCATCGACGAGGAGAAGAACATCTTCAAGTTCACCGCCGCCAACGGCGAGTATGACGCCCCCTGCTTCGACGGCAACGAGTATCCGCAAATCAAGGAGATGACCAACCCCAGCTTCTTCGATATCGAGGCCTCCATCCTCCAACGGGCTATCAGCAAAACACTCTTCGCTACCGGCACCGACGAGCTGCGTCCCACCATGATGGGTGTGCTGTGTGAGCTCTCCGGCGAGGGCATCACCTTCGTCTCCACCGATGCGCACAAACTGGTCCGCTATCGCAATACGAAGGTGAAATCCGATGATCCCACCTCGTTCATCCTGCCGAAAAAACCGATCGCCCATCTGAAAAATATCCTCACCGGTCTCGATGAGAACGTACATGTGGAGTATTCCAAGGAACAGAACCATATCCGCTTCTCGTTCGACAATCTGGTGCTGTACTCTTCCCTGAAAGAGGGCAAATATCCGGATTATGAGAAGGTCATCCCGAAAGAGAATCCGAATAATCTTGTCGTTTCGCGCGAGGACTTCCTGAAGTCCATCCGCCGTGTCGGCATCTATTCCAACCAGTCCACGTTCCAGATCCGCGTCTCCCTGTCGCAGGAGGCCACCAATATCACGGCGGAGGATATGGACTTCTCCAACAAGGCGGTTGAGGTCATCAGCGGCGAATATGCTGGCGAGAAGATGGATATCGGCTTCAACTCCAGATTCCTGCGTGAAATGCTGGAGAACATGGATGGCGACCAGATCCGCATCGAGATGTCCAAGCCCAACCGTGCGGCCCTGATTCTCCCGATGGAACAATTCGATGAGAATGAGGATCTTCTGATGCTGATCATGCCGGTGATGCTGAATTACTAAACCCTATAGGGAAAACCGGGTTGTCGCTGCCACAGTCATGTGGGGGAGGAAAGTCCGGGCAACACAGAGCACCATACTTCCTAACGGGAAGGCATTCTCGGAATGACAGACAGTGCCACAGAAAAGATACCGCCCGAAAGGGTAAGGGTGAAAACGCGAGGTAAGAGCTCACGACGCCGTCAGTGATGCCGGCGATGGTAAACCTTATGGGTTGAAAGACCAAATAAACCGAGGCTTGAGGGCTGCTCGTCCGACTCGGAGGGTAGGTTGATGGAGGCCTGCGGTGACGCAGGTCCTAGATAAATGACAACCGAACACAGAACCCGGCTTATAGGTTTTCCCTGTTATAGCGGATGCGTGAATGCGCATCCGCTATTTTTTTCACCATCGGGGCTTGAAGGCATCCTCGATGTGCTTCACCCCCTGCATGCCCTGTTGCAACACCACGGAGATGATGTCGAAGCGCACCTCCTTCACATGCTGCGTGCGCCGTATGTAGGCTGCTGCCGCCCGAATCAGATTCCGCTGCTTCTGCAACGTGACGAAATCCTCCGGCTCGCCAAAGAGCGTGTTCTTGCGCGTCTTCACCTCCGCAATCACCAACCACCGATCGTTTTCGGCAATCAGATCCACCTCCAAATGTCCCACCCGCCAGTTGCGCTCCAGTATCCGATAGCCCTGCGAAACCATGTAATCGGCGGCAATTTCCTCGCCTGTGTTTCCTGTTCTCTTCTTCTCGGTCTCCATTTTTAACTATTAATTGTTAATTTTTAATTTATTGATACACTTATATTTTCGTTTAATATGCTATAATTAAACATATTGTAATTTTATAACGAAAATTATGTTTTATTATTGCAAAATATAAAATAAAAATGTATCTTTGCTTCTGAAAAAACAAGGAGATATGAAGGAGGTGTTTTTGCAGTATGTGTGGCGGAATCGGTTGTTCAGGGACGAGGGTGTGCGGACAACATCGGGAGAACCATTGAGGATAGTGTTTCCCGGCTATCTCAACAGCGATGCCGGGCCTGATTTCCGGCAGGCGGTAATCCGGATTGGGAACATCACGTGGGCGGGCGATGTGGAGATCCATCTCCGCAGCTCCGACTGGTACCGGCACCGGCATCAGGAGGATGCCAAGTACCGCTCGGTGATTCTGCATGTGGTGTATGAGCATGATGCGGAGGTGGAACGGCAGCCCAACGAATGCTATCCCACGTTGGTTTTGCGAGGATTGGTGCCGGAGGAGATCTTCCGCCGTTGTGACGAGCTGCTCGGGTCGCCGGAACTGTTAGCCTGCCGCTCGAAGATCGCAGCCTGCGACCCGCTGACACTGCAGGCCTTCGTCTCCACGATGGCCATGGAACGGCTGCTTCGCAAGCAGGAATGGGTGCTTGACACGGTGCGTCAGTGTCAGGGCGACTGGTATGAGGCCCTGTACCGACTTCTGGCGGTGAGCTTCGGATTCAAGACCAACGGCGACGCGTTTGAGCTGCTGGCCCGAAGCCTGCCGTATCGTATTCTGTCGCGCCATTTGGACTCCGCCCTGCAGGCGAACGCGCTCCTGTTCGGGCAGGCGGGCATGTTGGGGAATCCCTTGGGCGACACCTATTACTCCAAGCTGAAGTACGAATACGATTATTTGCGCTACAAATACAACCTCCAGCCCATCGGGGAGGAGCGTTGGAATCTGCTGCGGCTGCGCCCCTCCAATTTCCCCTGCCTGCGGATAGCACAGTTGGCAGCCTTGCTCATCCGCAACAAGGATCTGTTGGACATGCTGTTGCACACCTCCGATTTGGAAGCGTTGCGGCGGTGTTTTGCGGTATCGGCAGACAGCTACTGGCGCACGCACTATCATTTCGGCCGCGAGACGGAGCCGCATGGGGTTGCCTTGGGCGCATCCACGGCCGACTCGTTGCTCATCAACACGGTGGTCCCGTTCCTGTTTGCCCATTATAAATTCTTTGGGGTTGATGAAAAATTGGAATCTGTCATGATGGTCTGGGACCGTTTGCCGTTTGAGGACAACAGGCTTACGCGTGTGTGCGAGGGCACGCCCATACCCCGTGGGAGCGCGTTGGACTCGCAGGCGGTGATCGAGCTGTTGGGACAATACTGCACAAAAAAACGGTGCATGGAATGCACCGTAGGGGATAGGATTATTCAGAAAGAGGGACCGGATGAAGGTCCCGGATGATCTGCTTAGAATTTGTCGGCGTTGTCCACCAGCATTTTGTTCTTCTTGTTGTAGGAAAGGATAAGGTAGGCTTCCTCCACAATGCAGAGCAGAAGAATGACAATGGCGATGATGGCGATGAAGCCGTGGCTGGCTTTCAGGAAGAGCGGGCCCACGGTGAAGAAGGTCTTGTACAGGACGAAACTCATCAGCCATGTGCTGCACAGCAGTAAAATCCACCAGATGGCGATATGCAGGCCGCTGTTGTCCACCATCGTGTCTTTCTGTTCAGCGGTGTAGGTGACGATGCCTTTGTCTTCCAGGATATAGTCGGTTTCTTCCCAAATCTCTTTGAAGAAGGAGAGGGGTTTGAAGAGATTGTACAGCGGGATGATCCAGGACACGTAGGCGAGCCATGACGGCATACCCACTTTCATGTAGTCGGCGATGGCGTGCAGGTTCTTGGAGTTTTTGTAGTTGTAATGGGCGAAGACGAAAATCTTGGCTAAAAAGACGATTAGGGTGATGACGCACATCACGATGAAGGCGGAGCGTGTCTTGTCGTTGGCGGCGTTGATCTCGTCCCAATGGGTTTTGGCGGGAGCGTATGTGGCCTCGCTCTTAGCCAACTCGTCCAGATGGGTGTCCATGAGTTTCTGCTTTTCGGAAAGGGTGTTCTTGGTCACCTCGATAGCGTCGGCCAAGGTCTTCTTCTCGTCGCGGGTGGCAGCCGTCTTCAGCTTGAGGGTGTCGAGTTTGTATTGGTAGTAGGCCACCTCGGCACTGTCCTGCTTCAGCGGATGCTGGGCCATGATGAAATTCTCGTAGGTCTTGTCGTAGGCGGCACGCTCATAGACAACCGCCTTATTGGTCTTGTCAAACCGCATCAGGAAGATCATGGAAAGGATGAAGAACACCAATAAAAGGACGTTCAGAATCAGCGTCAGCTTGCCCCAGAATGTGTTGTCAGTGATTTTTTTCATACTAATATTTTTTATGTTATTAATTATCAAACAAATATGCATAGAAACCCAATAAGAGTAACTTGTTGCAAAAGTAAAAAAAATAATTTAAATCGGATAGGTGCCGACATAATAAAAAAAATGTATTTTTGCGGCCTCAAATCACGGCGGGGTGTAGCGCAGTTGGTAGCGCGCTACGTTCGGGACGTAGAGGCCGGAAGTTCGAGTCTTCTCACCCCGACTGTCAGAAAGAGACGCAGAGCGCGTCTCTTTTTTTTGTGTCGTTCCTAATGTTATTCGTAGAGACGCGCCATGGCGAACCTGCTGAAGAACTCCCACATTTTCAGACGACAGGCTTTAAAAGAGCGACCTTTTGGGCGGGACTGACAGGGCTGCGAACGTTTTTTCTGGCTTTGCCTGTCAGGTCACGCCAGCGCTGA
>JAFYAW010000051.1 GCA_017540505.1 Bacteroidales bacterium
CAAGCGGCATTATGGAATTCCCTACATCGTGGCAGTGCGTAACAGCGACCTCAACGCCTTCCTCAAATACATGCCGCACCTGTGGTGGGTGCACCGCGCCGTCATCCGCGAGGCGGAAAAGGTGGTCTTCATCACCCCGATGCTGCAACAACGCCTGACCAACCATTTCACCCTCGTTGGAATGCGCTCCCAGCTCCGCGACAAAAGCCTCGTCATCCCCAACGGACTGAACGACTATTGGTTATCAGCCCTGAATCCCGATCCGCAGCAGCATGGTAAAAACCATTCCGTCCTCTTTGTTGGCAATTTTGACAGCAATAAAAATGTACTGCGGCTTATGGATGCCGTTTTGCAACTCAAAAACAACATCCCCGACATTCGACTGAATCTGGTGGGTGGCACCGGCGAGCGCGAACAGCAGGTTTTGAATCTTGTGAATGCCCACGCCGACACTTTCACCTACCACGGACAAATCTTTGACAAAACCAAACTTCAGGAAATCTACAAAGCCAACAGCCTCTTCGCCATGCCCTCCATCCATGAGACCTTCGGACTGGTGTATGTGGAAGCCCTTTCCCAGGGATTGTCTGTGCTTTACACGAAAAACGAAGGCATTGACGGACTTTTTGAAGAAACGGTGGGAGAAAATGTCAATCCCAACTCCACCGAATCCATCCAGGAGGCTCTGCACAAACTCCTCACCCATCCGGAAGAGTACCAGACTCTGCCCGAGGAACGGTTCCAAACTTTCCAGTGGGCATCCATCGCCCGCACCTATCAAAACATATATCAAGACATCCTGACAAAAGCCTAATCCGTATGATTTCCATCATCTGTCCCATTTACAATGAAGAAAAATACATTGAAAAATGTATTGAATCCATTCTGCTTCAAGACTTTCCCAAAGAGGACATGGAAGTGCTCTTCGTGGACGGCATGAGCACCGACCGCACGCGGGAGCTGGTTCGGGCGTATTCGGAGCAGCATCCCTTCATCCATCTTTTGGACAATCCTGACAAGATTGTGCCGGTGGCGCTGAACATCGGCATCCGAGTGGCCAAGGGCGACATCATCATCCGCTTAGACGCGCACGCGGAGTACCCGAACAACTACTTCTCTATCTTGACCGAGCGGCTCAACGCGCTCGGGGCGGACAATGTGGGCGGCGTGTGCCGCACCCTGCCTGTCAACGACACACCAGTATGCCAGGCCATCGCCTTCGCGTTGAGTTCACCTTTTGGCATGGGCAACTCCTACTTCCGCATTGGTGCACAACGCGAGATGCCCGTGGACACGGTACCCTTCGGCTGCTTCCGCAAAACGATTTTCGAGAAAATCGGCATGTTCGACGAGGACCTTGTGCGCAACCAGGACGATGAATTCAACGGCAGGATCATCCGCGACGGCGGGAAAATATACCTGATACCCTCCGTTGTCATCAATTACTACGCCCGCGACACGATAGGCAAAGTGAGCAAGATGTTTTACCAGTATGGTCTTTTCAAACCATTGGTAAACAAAAAACTGGGCAAGCCCGCCACCCTGCGGCAATTCTTCCCGCCGGGCTTTGTGCTCGGGCTGCTCATCGGCGGCATCTTAGCCTGTCTGCACCCCATATTTCTCGCCATTTACCTGATTGTTCTTGCACTCTACCTGATTGCCGACCTCCTTTTCAGTCTGAAATCCACCCGGAACCCGAAAATCGTCCCCATCCTGATGGCGGTTTTCCCCGTCATCCATGTCAGTTACGGATGGGGCTATCTGGTGGGCATCGGCAAAATCCTGTTGAACAAGAGTTTCTCCGTAAAGACAAACCGATAGGTATCCTCTCCCATTTAAAACCTCACGTCTAACGTCTTACCTCTCACATCATTCACCTTGCATACAAAAAAGTCGTATCTTTGCGGCTGCAAACCATTCATACTATGTCCAAAACCATTGACTCCCCCATCCTCTTGAGCCGGATGGCCAAAGAATACGCCAACCAGGATGTCGTTTCCTGCGAACAACTGCCCCTGTCGGGGTCGCACCGCCGCTACTACCGCCTGACGCTTGCGGACGAGCGCACGCTGATCGGCGCTTTCAACGACGACATTGCCGAGAACAAGGCATTCTTCTCCTATACGGAATTTTTCACCCGACAGCAATTGCCTGTGCCTCAGTTGTATGTAATTGCCCCCGACCAACAGCATTACCTGCAGGAGGATTGCGGCAGGCAGACGCTGTACGATCTGCTGTGCGCCGAACGCTTGGAGGACGGCTCTTTCTCGCCAAAGGTACTGGCCTGCTATGAGCAGGTGGTGCGTACGCTGCCGAAGCTGCAACTCTCCGGCAAGGAGGGCTTTGATTTCTCCGTGGCCTATCCGCGTGCCGCCTTCGACCGCCAATCCATGCAGTGGGATTTGAACTATTTCAAATACTACTTTCTGAAACTGGTCAATGTGCCATTCAATGAGCAGCTTTTAGAGGACGATTACAACCGCCTCATGGACTATCTGCTGACAGCGGACAGCGACTATTTCCTGTATCGCGATTTCCAGTCGCGAAACATCATGGTGCGCGACGACCAGGTTTTCTTTATTGATTATCAAGGAGGTAGAAAAGGTGCGTTGCAATACGACCTCGCCTCTTTGCTATACGACGGCAAGGCAGACATGCCACCCGCCGTCCGAACACACCTGTTGGAGGTCTATTTGGAGGCGCTGTCGCAGCACATCAAAGTCAACAGGGAGGAATTTCTGTCTTATTTCCAAGGTTTTGTGCTGATTCGCATCTTGCAGGCGATGGGCACATATGGTTATCGGGGCTATTTTGAGCGGAAGTCCCATTTTCTGCAGAGTGTGCCGTATGCAGCGCGCAATTTAGAAGGATTGCTCGATACGATAGACATGCCCATCCAGCTGCCGGAACTGACCCGTGCGCTGCGGGCGGTTATCGCTTCGGATTTCGTGAAACCCTACCGCCCCTCCGACGGGCTGACGGTGCAGGTGATGAGCTTCTCGTTCCGCCGCGCGCTGCCGATGGACCCCTCCGGAAACGGTGGCGGCTTCGTATTCGACTGTCGGGCACTGCCCAATC
>JAFYAW010000002.1 GCA_017540505.1 Bacteroidales bacterium
GAAGAAGCGGAAAAGATCAAGCCCATCGAGAAAATCAAGTTGGTCTGCATCCGTCAGAAAGATGACGATCCTGAACTGTACAAGCTGTTGGGCACCGACGAAGAGCGCAAGAAACTCGATTTGCAATTCAAAGAGGAAAAGTCGAACTTCAAGATTGCCATCGTGGTGGATATGTGGATTACGGGGTTCGATGTGCCGTGTTTGGATACCATGTACTGTTTCAAGCCGTTGCAAATGCATACGCTGATACAGACCATCAGTCGCGTCAACAGAAACTATCCGGGCAAGGATAAAGGTTTGATTGTCGATTATTTAGGCATCAAGAAAAAGTTCAACCAGGCGATGAAAAAATATGCCAATGGCGGACAGAACGAGACACCGGTGGAAACCATCGACAATGCCGTGAAGCTGTTCAAAGACGAGTTGGATCTGCTTAGACGTATGTTTACGGGTTTTGAGTACAGCAGGTTCTTTATGGGTACGCCGTTGGAACAATTGAATGCCCTGCAGATGTCTGCCGAATACATCCAGCAAACCGAAGAGACCGAGAAGCGCTTTATGAAGCACACCCTTATCATGAAGTCGGCTTACAATATGTGCAATAATGACGAACGAATCACAAAGGAGGAGATTGACGATGTGCATTTTTTCACGGCTGTTCGTTCCATCATATTCAAGACCACCACGGGTGTGTCGCCCGATGCCACGCAGATGAACCGCCATGTGTTGAAGTTGGTCAACGAGGCCTTGATTTCGGAAGAGGTGGTGGCCATCAACAACCTGCAGCTCAACGATGCCAAGCAGATTGACTTGCTGGCATCACAGTATATGGACAAGTTGAAAAACCTGCCTTACAAGAACACGAAAGTCAAGCTGATGGAACAGCTTCTCAAGCGTGTGATTGACAGTGTGAAAAAGGTAAACAAGGTGAAGGCTATCAGCTTCACTGAGCGTCTGAACGAAATCATCGACATCTACAACGACCGTTCCGATGATATCGTGTTGGCCGACGAGATCGTGACCGAAGTCGCCAAACAGCTGGCCGATTTGTTCGAAGAAATCAAGAAAGACAGCGTTTTGCCGGAAGGCATTCCGGATATTGAAGTGAAGGCTTTCTACGACATTCTGAAGTCTGTGGCCGAAAAGTATGGATTTCTGGACCAATACACCGAAGAGCAGTATATTGAGATTGCGCAAGCCGTCAAGGAAAAGGTAGATGACAGTTCCCAATTTATCGACTGGGACAAGCGTGCCGACATCAAGGCGCAGTTGAAGGTGCAGATTATCCTCACGCTCTCCAAGCACGGCTATCCGCCTGCCACCCGCGACGAGGTTTTCAAGGCCATCTTCGAGCAGGCGGAGAATTTCAAGAAGAATCGGGTGGAGAGAGATGAGGACTGCTCAAAATCCCACATAGTGAAATTGTACCCGATACAAGAAGGTGAACTGCCAATAGCGGCGGAAGATGAGATTAAATATGGGAAATAATAAGGTTGTAGGAGAACAACCTATCCCTATTTTTCTAATTTTGCCCTTTGATTTACAAAACCACAATTCTTATAAAAGCCACCCTCTCCTCCTCGCTTGCCTTCTCTTTGCAGGTACCGTTTTCGCCCAACAACACCTCTCCTTCAAGGGTGTGCCCATCAATGGAACACTAAAAGAGTACACCGACGCTATGGTGAAAGTCGGGTTCCATTATGAAAGAACACAAGACGGAGTATGTCTATTCTCTCTGGTGATTTTGCTGGGTTTAAGAACTATATAGTTGGTGTTTCTACTCTGAAAAACTGCGATGTGGTTTGTCATATCGCTGTGCTTTTTCCTGACAAAGAGACTTGATCAGCAGTGTTAATCGATTATGAGCACCTTAAAACGATTCTTACCGAAAAATATGGTACACCATCGGATTCAAAGGAGATGTTTACTGGTTATGTTGGAGATAATCACAACGGTCTTATCATGCATGCATTGAAAGACGGAGAACACGTGTGGTACACATCTTTTGTCACTGAATTAGGTGAGATTGAACTGTCTATAATAGCTGACACAAAATACGATACTGGTTGCGTTCGCCTTTCATACTACGACAAGGCAAACTCTGAGAAGGTTCGCAACGCGGTCATGGACGACCTGTAACGGTCTGCTTCCCGTTTCGCCCATACCCCGCTGGGGTGTGACACCCACGCCCCCACCCGCCCAACCTCCTTCCATGTGCCGATAAGAGGCACGCCCTTGAAGGTCAAGTGCCGGGCTTACAACATGACACCTCCACAAGGAGACAAGACCATCATGGATGCCATAATTCAATTATTATGTTATACATCCGATATTTTAACGATGCAAATAACGTCTTTGTCACCGACACATGGTGTCAGCATAAAAAAACATTCCACTGACAAAATCTGTCAGTGGAATATTGTACTTTTGCCCGTCGAAAAAACATCTGTCATGGACCAACCGAGAATCGTACGGGAACTGCAGCTCCTGATGCTGCTCGCGAACAACCGATACATGAACAAGACGGACGTGTGCCGCCATTTCGGCTTCAGCGAGCGAACGTTCTTCCGCTACCTTGACACCTTCCGCGAGGCGGGTTTCGCCGTGAAACGCAACGAATACAACGTCTATCGCATCGAGACCTCCACCAACAAGATGTCACGGCAACTCAGCGAACTGCTCCATTTTTCCGAAGAGGAGGAAACCATCCTCCGATACGCCATCGACTCCATCGACCCCGACACCAAATCGAAAGAATCGCTGAAAAAGAAACTCTACGCACTATACGACTATAAGGTCATCAGCGACCTAGGGATAGGCAAGCGGCTCCGGCAAACCATCCGCGATCTGGCCACCGCCATCGCCGAACGCAAACAGACCGTCCTGGTGGGCTACCGCTCGGGCCACAGCAACACCACCACCGACAGACTGGTGGAGCCGTACGCGTTCACACCCGACCACGACCAGGTTTGGTGCTATGAGCTGGATTCGCACATGGTGAAGACATTCAAAATCTCCAGAATCCAGAAAGTGAACATCTTAGAGGCATCCTGGCAAAACGAGAATCTTCACAAGACCGGCTTTGTGGACGTTTTCCGCATGCACGGCACACAGCGTTTCCCGGTGCGGCTCCGCCTTTCCGTGCGTGCCGCCAGCCTGCTGCAAGAAGAATACCCTCTTTCCACTTCATTCCTGAAAGAGGCGGAAGGCGGCTATTTCCTTTTAGAAACAGATGTATGCCGCTTTGAAGGGGTGACACGCTTCATTCTCGGCCTCTATGATGACATCGAGATTCTTGGGGGCGACGACCTCCGTGTCCATGTGCAATACAAGATTAAAATGCTGAACCGGTAAAGCGCCAAAAACGAATTTATGACAACTACTTGTTTTTCATACAATAAACAACTGACAAAAACCCAAGAACCATAACACAATCCATTATGAAAAAACACCTCATCCTCCTCGTCTGCATTCTCTTCGCAGGCACCATCTTCGCCCAACAACACCTCTCCTTCAAAGGTGTGCCCATCAACGGCACGTTGCAAGAATACACCAATGCCATGGTGAAAGCCGGATTCCATTACGAAGGCACCCAAGATGGCGTTTCTATTCTGTCAGGCGATTTCGCTGGATACAAAGGCTGTACAGTTGGTGTATCCACCCTGAAGAACCTCGATGTGGTCAGCCGTATTGCCGTCCTCTTCCCCAACAAAGACACTTGGTCGGCAGTGCTTGGCGATTATGAACACCTCAAAGCAATGCTCACCGAAAAGTACGGCACGCCATCGGACTCGCAAGAAAGGTTCAAAAATTATACTGGAAATTACGACAATAGTCTTGTTATGTACGCTTTGGAAGATGACGAATACGTGTGGTACACTACTTTCACCACTGAATTGGGTGATATTGAGTTGACCATTATGGCTGGAACAGAATATGGTACCGCTTGCGTCCGCCTTTCCTATTACGATAAGGCCAATTCTGAGAAGGTGCACAGTGCGGCGATGGATGATTTGTAAAAATTGCTTCCCATTAGATTTTCGCATTTGCACATTTTAACCAAAACCCCTCACAATGAAAAAAACAATCATTTTCATTTCCGCACTTGTTGCTTTTATACTTCTCTACTTCTATCTTTTTAAGGTTCCTTCTAAACGCGAACTGCAAGAGCAGATAAACCAGTTGCAACAAGAGGTGGCTGCCTTGCAAGAGATGAACGGCCTGCCCTCGTCGTATGAAACTGATTCCGTTGTCGCGACAAAGCCATCCTATTCCAAGCAGGAAAAATCCAAACAGCCAGCTTCACAAAGGACAAACAGCGACAACAGGGGGACCGTTAAAACGGCACAAAAGAACAATGAAGAAGTGGCTGTGGAGGCTATCCAGTATTGCCTCAAAATGTATGTGCCTGACCTCAAATACACCAATATCCGTTCGTTGCCAAAATCGGATGGGACCGTGGATGTAATCATTGATTTTAAAGAAAAATATACCGGGAATGCAACACATACATACTATAATGTCACGGTGTATTCAAACAAAGAATTTAGAGTAAACAGTTGGAGAGGAGATTCCGACGGAGATTTTCCATACGGTTCAAAGATGATGCTGCCGTAATGTCTGGATGTTTTTACTTACTCTTCACAAAAGATTGAATTGCATTTTACTGCATAATATCCTGCCATGAATCTCCATATCCTCCTCATAATAGCCTTTGTCGCCGTTTTTGTTGCCCTGCTTCGGCTTCTTCCATCCAAAGGCGAAATGGGCGAGAAACGTGTTGCCGGGATCCTATCGAGGTTGCCACGCGACAAATACCAAATTATGAATGATTTGCTTATCCACCATGCCAATGGGCACACTTCCCAGATTGACCATGTGGTGGTGTCGGAATATGGCATCTTTGTTATTGAGACCAAGAATTATTCGGGCTGGATATATGGTGGGGCCAACAGCGAATATTGGACCCAAAACATCTATGGCAAGAAATATCAGTTGTATAATCCTATCCAGCAAAACCAAGGCCATGTAAGAGCACTCCGCCGCATTTTGAAAGATTTGCCCTCCGATATGTTCATTTCCATTGTGGCATTTTCCAGACGAGCCACATTAAAAAACCGATACTTAGACAATGTGGTCTATTGGAATCAAATTAACAGAGTGATCCAATCCTATTCGCAAAAACGCATGTCCGCCGAACAAGTTCAGCACACATTCAACACCTTGCAGGAGGCCAATAATACCTCCAAGGATTCCCGGAAACAGCATGTCCACAATGTTCGGGGGCAAATCTATAAAAGCTATGTTGCTGTTAGCAATGGTTACTGTCCTCGCTGCGGCGGAAAACTTGTGTTACGGAGTGGACAATATGGGAATTTCTATGGCTGCAGCAATTATCCGCGATGCAAGTATACACATCCAGTATAATAATCACAGCACCTATTCTTTTCCAACACATTGGCTAATCGCCAATCGTCCCTATGCTCCCACGAGATACGAAAAAAAGAATACCTTTGCACCCCGAAAAATTCGGAATTACATTTATCATTAAAAACCGTCTTTATCGTTGATTCACATGAAGAAAACGCTGATTATCCTCGGCATCATCCTGTTCCTGCTCGGCGCGGGAGGCGTGGCCGCCGCCTACTACATCCTCTTCGCACCCAACACCCAGAACACGAAGGACATCACCGTGAGCGTGCCGCGCAACGCCACGCTGGCCGACGTGATGGACGCCTTCGACAATCAAGAGATTCTCAAGAATGAGAGCACTTTCGGTCTGGCCGTCAAGATCATGCGCTTCAAGACCATGCGCTGCGGGAAATACAACATCACCCCGCGGATGCGCAACTATGATCTGGTACGCATGCTCCGCGCAGGCCAGCACTACCCCGTGAAGTTCTCCTTCAACAACATCCGCACCATGCGCCAGTTTGTGGACCATGTGGGCAATCGCTTCTTCTTTGAGCCCAAAGAACTCGCAGCCCTGCTGCTCGACCCGGACTTCCTCCAAAAATACAACGTGACCCCGGCCACTGCCCCCACCCTCTTCATCCCCAACACCTACGAGATATTCTACGATGTGACCCCCGAAGAGTTCATCGACAAACTATACAGCTACACGAAGCACTTCTGGAACGAACGCCGCAGGGCCCTGGCCGACTCCATCGGGCTGACACCCGTGGAGGTGGCCACGCTGGCCTCCATCGTGGAGGAGGAGAATTTCCGTCCCTCCGAGAAAGCCGTCATCGCCGGCCTCTACATCAACCGTCTCCGGAAAGGGATGCTGCTGCAGTCGGACCCCACCGTGAAATACGCCATCCATGACTTCGCCCGCCAACGCATTCTCAACAGCGACCTCCAGGTGGAATCGCCCTACAACACCTACAAATACAAGGGCCTGCCCCCTGGACCCATCCGCATTCCGGAGGCCTCCACCATGGACTCGGTGCTCCACTACCGGCACCACAACTACCTCTACATGTGTGCCAAGGAGGACTTCTCCGGCTACCACAACTTCACGGCCAGTGCCGCCGAGCACGCCCGTAACGCCGCACGCTACCGTGCCGCCCTCAACAAACAGAACATCAAACGATAACCCCTTATGAACCACTATTCCATCGGCATTGACATCGGCGGCACCAACACCGACATCGGGCTGGTGAGCGGTTCCGGTCAGGTAGTGCGCCGCCGCCGGCTTCCCACCACCGAATACCACACCGCCGCCGACTACATGCGCGCCATCGGGGAGACTATCCAACAACTGATGGCGGAACAGGAGCTGCCCAGCATCCGCAGCATCGGCATCGGAGCACCCAACGGAAACCCGCAGACCGGCAGCATCGAGGCCGACACGCCCAACCTCAACATCAAGGAGAGCATTCCCTTCCGGGAGGTGCTGGGCGAACGCTTTCATGTGCCGGTGGCTTTAGACAACGACGCCAACGCCGCTGCCTTCGGGGAGATGATCTACGGCGGGGCCAAGAACCTGCGCCACTTCATCATGCTCACGATGGGCACGGGTATCGGCAGCGGCATTGTCATCAACCGGCAGATCCTGCACGGCAGCACCGGCACCGCCGGCGAACTCGGACACGCCATCGTGCAACCCGAAGGCCGCCTGTGCGGATGTGGACGCAAAGGCTGCATTGAGATGTACGCCTCCGCCCGCGGCATCTGCCAGAACTATATGGACGCCGCCGCCCGCGTGCAGCAGCCCCTGACCGCCGAGGCAACACAAGCCCTCACCTGCCAGATGGTCGGCGAGGCCGCCCTCACCGGCGACCCCATCGCCCTTGCCGCCTACGACACCACCGCCTACTGGTTGGGCATCGCCTTAGCCAATGCTGTGGCATTCTCAGCCCCGGAAGCCATCTTCCTGATGGGCGGACCCACACGCGCCGGCGAGGCTCTGATGAAACCCCTGAAACACTATTTTGAGGAAAATCTGCTTTTCCTATATAAAAACAGGGTACAATTGCGCTTCTCCGAACTGAACCTCAACGAGGCCGCCATCCTCGGAACCGCCGCCCTCGGCGAAGCCGCTACTTCTGCGGCTCCACATGCACAATAATCATCGTCTCCGGACCATATTCCTGTTTCAACCGATTCTCAATCCCCACCGTAATATCGTGCGACTCGGCCACCGTCATAGCCGCATCCAACCGGATGTGGACCTCAATGGCCATACGGCTCCCCACCTTGCGGGTTTTCAGATTGTGCGGGTCCTGAACAGCAGAATCTTCCGTGATGATTTGCAGAATCCTGTCCTCCGTTTCTTTCGACAACGAGCACTCCAACAGCTCATTGATGGCCGGAATGAACAGATTAAAAGAGACTTTCAGAATCATGGCACCCACCACGATGGCCGCAATCGGATCCATGATGGTCCATTTTTCACCTAAAAAGTACGCGAATCCGACACCCAAAAGCGTGGCCACAGAGGAGAGCGCATCCGAACGGTGGTGCCAGGCATTGGCTAACAGCACCATACTGTTAAGGCGTTTCCCATGCAGGGAGGTGTACCAGAAAAGGCCCTCCTTCACCACGATGGAAACGGCGGCGGCCACAAGGGCTATCAGTCCCGGACGGGGAATCACCTCACCATGGGTGATAGCCGCAATGGCCGTGGCACTTTTCACCAGAATCCCCGCCGCCACCGCAAACAGGACAATGGCGATGATGCCCGTGGAGAGCGTCTCAAACTTACCATGTCCGTAATCGTGGGATTCATCGCTGGGCTTGGACGAAATCCGAACAAAGAGCAACACGACGGCATCAGTCACGAAATCCGATAGCGAATGGATGGCGTCGGCAATCATGGCACCGCTTCGGCCCACAATGCCCGCCACAAATTTCAACAACAGCAGCATCAGATTGCACACACCCCCGACAATCGTGACGCGTGTGATGGTTTTCGTTCTTGTTTGAGTATCCATTGTCTCCATATTATACCATATTATTCCAATTCCATCCCTGTCGGCAGACCTCCAACAGGCGGGTCACCTCCGCGCTATCGGTCTCCTCACATCCGTTCGGCATGAGCCTCTTGCAGGAGCCGTGCACCTCATGCACACCCGTGTGTTCCAGCAGACTACGCACATTATCGGAACGTACGCCACCCCCCATCAGGATGGTGATACGCTCGCTGGCAAGGTCCACGATCGACCTCAGCGTATCGCGTCCCTCCGCCGCCGTAGGCTGACAGCCGGAGGTCAGGATGCGCCGGCAGCCGCAGTCAATCACATCCTCCAAAGCCTGCCTCCAATCCGGGCAGCGGTCGAAAGCCCTGTGGAAGGTCACCGGCAGCGGGGCCGCTATTTCCACGAATCGGCGGGTCATCGCCTTGTCCACGCGCCCATCGGGATGCAGGAAGCCGACCACGACACCTGCCGCACCGCACTCCTTGCACACCTGCACATCGCGAAGCATATTGTCGATTTCCAGCCGATTATAGACAAAATCGCCCGGTCGAGGGCGCACCAGCACAAAGACATCCAGATGCAGATCTTCCACACACTGGCGGATAGTCGCATACGAGGGGGTGGTACCGCCCTGATTCAGATTCTGGCACAGTTCTATACGGGTCGCGCCGGCAGCGCGTGCATTGGCGGCCGATTGGATCGAGCCACAGCAAATCTCCACAACGATGGGTGACATTCGGTTAAAGGTTTGTACGGTTTTTAATGTTGAAAGGTTAAATATAGGGACGCACCGTATGTGTCTCAGAAGAAAAACTTTTCTATGTGGTCAGTTTCGTCTGCGTGTGAGCCTCCACCACATTGATGGCATAGTCGCCCAGTTTCTCGCTGTCACCCACGATATCCATGTAGGTCACACCCGTCTGATAGTCGTATTTCTTTTCATTGACATCCGTCAAGTTGATCTCTTTCAACTGGGTGCGGTAATGGTTGATTTCATTCTCAATATTGAGTGAAATACGCGGGTCCACCTTGTTGTCGGCATCGTTCAGCACCAGTTCCATTTGCGTGAGGGCATCGTCGCAAAGATTCCAGATATGCTTGAGATGCGCCACCTGATCCTCCGTGAACACCTCGCGCAGACTATTCTTGCGGTTAATGGCCCTGCCCATGTTATAGCAGCTGTCGCAGATGCTCTCGATCTCGGAAATCTCACGCAACATACAGCGTATCTGCGTTTTACTTTCAGGACTCAAACGGCCCTCGGACACCTTGTTCAGATAATTGGCAATCTCCACCTCCATATTGTCGCTGATGCCCTCGTATTTCTCAATACGGGTATAGAGCTTCACAAACTCATCATTGTTTTTGAGTTCGAGCAATTGGGGAATAAATCCAAACATGCGGTGAGCACGAACCGCGAAGTGGTTAATCTCCTTGCGGGCCTCCAGCAGGGAAAGCTCCGCCGTGGACATGAGGCCGCCGCTGATGAAGCGCAGACGCATATCCTCATCCTCATCCTTGCCTTTAATCAAATGGCAGACGATTTTCTCAAATGTAGGGATGAACCAGACCAGAATCAGCACGTTGCATGTGTTGAAGGCGGTATGGAAGGCACACAGGGCATAATTGATGCGGGACATGGCTTCCGGATCCTGAGAGAGGTCGGCGGTGGGGTCGAAACCCACCATATTGCACACCAGGCTGATGAACGGGCGGAACACAATGAGAATCCAGCATACACCAAACAAGTTGAAGATCAGGTGCGACAATGCGGCCCGGCGGGCGTTGGTATTGGCATTCAAGGCCACGATATTCGAGGTGATGGTGGTACCGATATTCTCACCCAGCACCAGCGCGATACCCTGATAGATGTCGGCCACGCCAGTGGAGCATAAGATCATGGTGATGGCCATGATGGCCACGGACGACTGCACGCACATCGTCAGAATGCCACCCAAAATCAGGAATATGAGATAGGAGAGGAAGCCCAGGCTCCGGCACGATTCAAAGAAGCCCATGACCGTCGTATTGTGCGACAAATCCATAGCGATGGCGTTCTCTCTGAGTGTGGCGATGCCAAGAAACAGGAATGAGAATCCGAAAATAAACTCACCGAAAGATTTCGACCCGGGACTTTTGAAATAGGACAGCATAATACCCGCCGCGAACAGGGGGAACACCAGGGCACTGACTTGGAAGTTGAATCCGAACAGGGCGATAATCCACGCCGTGACCGTGGTACCGATGTTGGCACCCATGATGACGGAGATGGCCTGTGCGAGGGTTAGCAGGCTGGCATTGACGAAGCTTACCGTCAACACCGTAGTGGCCGTGGAGGACTGGATGGCCGTGGTGACCAACGCGCCGGAGAATATGCCGGTGACACGGTTGGTGGTCATGGTGGCGAGCACACGGCGCAAGCCGCCGCCCGTCAGCTTCTGCAGTGCCTCACTCATGGTTTTCATACCATACATCAAAAGGGCCAGGCAACCTAAAAGCTTCAGTAGAGTGAAAAAAGTCATATTCGCTGTCGTTATATTTGTGAGACGGAAATCAACTGTCCATGGTCATCTCGCCCCGCAGCGACCCCTGCATCCGGAATTTGGCCTCCGCCTGGTCGGGAATCTGCCCGAGGACATACATGAGTTTGGTGATGGCAGCCTCGGTGGTCATGTCAAGGCCGCTGATAATGCCGATGTCGGCGAGCCGCTTGCCGGTGAGGTACCGGTCCATCTCCACCCGTCCGCCGCCCTTGCACTGGGTGACGTTAAGGATGATGACGCCGTTGTCCACCGCCTCCTGCAGGATACGAGAGAACTCGGGGTTGGTGGGCGCGTTGCCAACACCGTAGGTCTCCAGCACCACCGCCCGAAGGCCGGGTGTGTGAAAGACCGTACGCAGATATTCGGGACGGATGCCGGGATAGAGCTTCACCAATGCCACATGGTCGTCCAAAGTGTCGTGAACGATGAGCGGCTGCGGATCCTCCTCATAATGGATATTCTCGAAATGGAACTCTATATCGGTATTCACATCAGCCAGATGATGGTAGTTGGGCGACATGAACGCATTGAAACGCGAAGCATCGTCCTTGTAGGTGCGGTTGCCGCGGAACAGGTTGTTCTGGAAATAGATGCACACCTCCTGGATAACCGGACGATTGTCCCGATACTCGGCAGCGATGGCAATGGCGTTGAGAATGTTGCGCCGTCCGTCAGTGCGTATCACACCCAGCGGCAGCTGCGAGCCCGTAAGGATGACCGGCTTGGCCAGGTTCTCCAGCAGGAAGCTCAAGGCGGAGGCCGTGTAGGCCATCGTGTCGGTGCCGTGCAACACCACAAAGCCGTCATATTCATCGTAATGGCGGCCAATCATGGCAGCCAGCCGGATCCAGAAATCCGGATTGGTGTCGGAGGAGTCTATTAGCGGAAGCATGTCCCGGAAAGTGATGTCGGCACCTATCAGGTCCAGCATGGGGAGCTGCTGGCGGATGTTGTCGAATTCGAACGGTTTCAGTGCCTGAGTCTCGGGATCCACCATCATTCCGATGGTGCCGCCCGTGTAGATGACAAGAATCTTGCGGTTATCCATTATGCTGTTTTTTGCGGGCGCAAATGTACAAAAAAAGTTTTCGCGAACACAAAAAACAAGTGATTATTTTTGTATTTTTGCGCCGTTTTAGAATGGTGAAAAATGTAACCAAATAGAACTGCCGCTCTATTCTCGAAGCGATAAAATCTGGAAAATTTTAGAAACGAGAGTATGTTGCGAAAGTTCACGTTTCAGGCGTGGATTGTTTCGTACTACTGGTTTCGCAGGTTTCCAGAGCCTTTCGCTTCCGGTACGTTTTAACGAAATCGTTTACGCCTTTTTCATTCGTTATGAAAACAAGACATCAGTATTATGGAAAACACTAAGGAACCCTTCATCGGAAAAAGAATCAGGGAAAAGCTCAAAGAACAGGGCCGTACCGTCACTTGGCTTGCCAACCAGCTCTCCTGCACCCGTGAGAATCTGTATAATATCTTTGCAAAAGACCACATCAACACACAGCTGCTCTTCAAAATATCAAAGGAGCTCAACTACGACTTTTTCAGGGAGTTCTCCAACTGCCTGCATCTGAAAAAATAGTTCTAGAGACCCTCGAAAATCTTTTCTCCCATAACTATTGCCATTTAGGGATGATTTTGTATTTTTGCAGCCTTAAACACGTATTCTAAACGGAAATTATTTGAATATGAAAATGAGAAGGTTAGCATTATCTCTGGTCGCCATTATGGCGATGGGAAACTTGTTTGCTCAAAGCAATAGCGACATTCTGATGAAGGTGGGGAACGAGAAAGTCTCCAAGGGCGAGTTTGTCAGTGCCTATCAGAAGAACAATCTTATCAGCGAGGCCTCCGAGAAGGACCTGCGCGAATATCTGGAGTTGTACGCGAATTACCGGATGAAAGTCCAGGAGGCGGAGTCCCTGAGGATGGACACCTCCGTGGCATTCCAGCGCGAGCTCTCCTCCTACAAAAACCAGTCGGCCCAGCAGTACCTCACCGATGCAGAGGTTACCGACCAGCTGCTGAACGAGGCATACGAACGCTCGAAATACCAGATCCGAGCCTCTCACATCCTGCTGCGCTGCCTGCCCACGGCCCAACCCAAAGACACGCTGGCCGCATATCACAAGGCCCTCCAGATCCGCAACGAGATACTCAACGGTCTGGACTTCGCCGAGGCTGCCGTGAAGTACTCCGAGGATGAGTCGGCACGCGACTTTGTGAACCCACAGACCAAACGTTTCCACTACGGGAACAAGGGCGATCTGGGCTACTTCTCCGTCATGGAGATGATCTACCCCTTTGAAACCGGTGCCTTCAACACACCGCTGGGACAGGTGTCGATGCCGGTGCGCACGCAATTCGGTTACCACCTGATCTATGTGCGCGACAAGGTTCCCGCCATGGCCAAGATATTCATCTCCCAGATTTTCATCAACGACTCGCTGGCACTGAGAGGCGAAGCACGTCCGGAAATAAAGGCCAAATTGGCGGAGATACAGACCGCTCTGAAGACCAACTCCTTTGAGGAGGTGGTGACGCAATTTTCCGAAGATGTGGCCAGCAAGGAGAAGCAAGGCCGCATGGATCCCTTCACCCCGAACCGCCGCCCCGGCAACTATGTGGCCGCCGCCATCAAACTGAAACCCGGCCAACACTCCGAACCGGTGGCCTCCCTTTTAGGCTGGCATATTCTGCGTCTGGACTCCATCGTCTATTCCACGGTCAACGAAGAAACCCGCTTCATGCTGAAGAACAAGCTTTCCCGTGACGCACGCTCGCAGAAGAGCAAAGCATCCCTGCTGAACAAACTGAAAAAAGAATACAACTATAGTGAGAAAGGAAAGGCGGCAGCCATGAAGTTCTTCAAGAAAAACCTGCCGGAATCCTATTTCCAGTCCACACGCGTGGCTATCGACTCCCTGAAAGGCATCGAGAAACTGAAACCCATGTGCACGTATGCCGACCAGAAAATCACCGCCTTGGAATTCGCCCGCTTCGTGTCACGCTTCCAAGGCACACAACTCAACGTGCCCGTGGAGAACTTTCTGGAACAAATATTCCAGAAACTGGTCGGCGACAAGATGCTGCAATACGAAAACACACAACTGACGAGCAAATACCCCGAATACCGCGAGCTGGTGAAGGAGTTCCACGACGGCATGCTCCTGTATGAAATCAACGCCAAGAAAGTCTGGAACGCCGCCATCCAGGACAGCGTCGGCCTCGAACGCTACTATGAGTCGGTGAAGACCGAGTATCCGGTGGCCCAGCCCAACGACAGCCTCCAATACAAACCGCTCTCAGAAATCCGCGCCATCATCATCAACCGCTACCAGGATGTGCTGGAGCAGAAATGGTTGCAAGAACTGAAAGCCAAATACCCAGTGGTGGTTGACGAACAAGTGTTTAAGTCCATCTTGAAAAAATAACGTGAGAAAACTCCTCATCCTACTGTCCGCACTTCTGTGTCTTTCCGCCTGCAAACGCGAGAAGGACCCGGTGGTGGCGCAGGTCTATTACCACAAGCTCTATCTGTCGGAAATACGCGCTGGCATGCCGACGGGCCTCTCCACCAACGACAGCCTGTCATTGGTACGCGATTTCGTGGACAGCTGGATCAAAGAACAGCTCATCATCCACGAGGCGGAAAAGAGACTCTCCCCACACGAGAAGAACTTCCGCCGACAAATGGACGAATATCGGAACCAGCTATTAGTAAACGCCTTTTTCGACAAGTTAGTGGCCGACAGCACCGAGTTCGGCATCACAGACAACGAGATGGAGGATTTTGTGAAATCCTTTGGCAAGCAATATACGGTGGACAAGGAGATTGTGAAGGTGAACTATGTGAAACTGTCGCGCAACTCCCGCCTGATAGCTCCCGTGAAGGCGATCCTGTTTGATGAGAGTCGCCGCCAGAACGAAAAAGCGGAACTGGCTGCCATGCTGGGCGATTCCATCGAGTATCTGATAGAGGATACTTGGCTCTACCTGCAAGATGTGCCGAACGACGTGCCTTTCGACTTCAGCCCGAACAAGCCCAACAACAAATATGTGGAGAAAGATGTGGACGACTACCATTATCTGCTTGTGATTCTGGATTATAAAAACCAACGGTCGGTAAGTGAGACCGAAGAGGAGCAGGCGTCGGCGCGGATGATGCTGACCAACCAGCGCAAGAAACAGTTTATCGATGCGTATGTGGACAAGCTCTACGAGAAGGCCATCAAGGAAGGGGCCATCACGCAATAAGTTATGAAAGCACAACGCAGGCATATCGTTCTACCCATCCTTTTAGGTCTGCTGCTGACGGCGTGTGCCGTGGCGGCCATCTTCATCGGAGTGATTCCCATCCCGTGGGACATGGTGGCGGGCAGTTTCCGGCAGCGACTGCATCTTCCCTCCGCCGTAGAGGTTCCCGCATATTACGACATGGTTATCTGGCAGTTGCGCTTGCCGCGCATCGTCATGAGCCTGATTGCGGGAGCAGCGTTAGCCGTGTGCGGCTGCGTCTTCCAAAGCATCTTCCGTAATCCCATCTGCGACCCCTATATCTTAGGCATCTCCTCCGGTGCCTCGCTGGGTGCCGCCATCGCCATCATCTTAGGCTGGGATGCCTTCCTGTTCGGCATCACCGTGCCGGCGCTGATGACAGCCGTGCTCACCCTTCTGCTCATCATGGGGGTGGCCCGCATCCGCGGACGCAACTCCACCCAGACGCTCCTGCTGACAGGTATCGCCGTCAACTTCTTCATCTCCGCCGTCATCACCCTCCTGATGGTCGTCAACCAGAAGGAGATGCACCAGATTTTCTTTTGGACGATGGGCGGGCTGGCGGCGGTGTCCTGGCGAGAAATCGCCTGCCTGCTGCCCGTAGCCGCCGCCATCATCACGGTGCTGTTTTATTACGCCAAAGACCTGAACATCATACAGATGGGCGAGGAGTCGGCGCAAAGTCTGGGAGTAAATACCTCCCGCACAGTTCATGCCACGCTCCTGCTCTCGTCGCTGTTGGTGGGTGTGGTGGTCTCCTTTTGCGGAGTCATCGGCTTCATCGGACTGATTGTGCCCCACATCTGCCGGCTGATCTTCGGCAGCAACAACCGCCGGCTGTTCGTGTATTCCATCTTCTTTGGGGCGTTCTTCCTGCTGGTTGCCGACACGCTGGCCCGCACCATCGCCGCACCCTCGGAGCTACCCGTGGGAAGCATCACCGCCTTGGCCGGCGCTCCCTATTTTATCTATTTGTTATTGAGGAAATAAGCGAGATAACAGATAACGGCATCTGTAGCTATCACCCAATTTTTTTGTTACATAATATAAATAATGATGAAGTGGGACTCGGTTTTCCCAATTAATTTCGTATCTTTGCAGCCGTAAAAAATGAAGCACATGGAAAGTCCGACACTCGAACAGAAAGTGAAATCCATCATCGACCAGATCCGCCCCTACCTCCAGCAGGATGGTGGTGACATTGAATTTGTGGAGCTCACTTCCGACAATGTGGTGAAAGTGAAGCTGCAGGGTGCCTGCGGTTCCTGTCCCCATGCCAAAATGACCTTGAAAAACGGCGTGGAGCAGACCCTCAAGCACTATCTGCCTGAGATTGACCGGGTGGAGGACGTGGTGCTGGGATTCTAATTTTGTAGAGACGCAATGCATTGCGTCTCTCATTAAGCAGCCTCGAAGAGGCAAAACGCACGAAGTGCAATTAACCCCACACAAGCGAAGCGCAGTGTGGGGACGGAACGGCCCCAAAAAGCGAAGCGCAGTGTGGGGCAACAAAAACGAAACGAAACAAACATACCAAATATGGGCCTCAAATGCGGCATAGTAGGACTGACGAACTCGGGTAAAACCACGATGTTCAACTGCATCTCCAACACGAAGGCGGAGGTGACGGACTTCGCGTACAGTACAAACAAGTCCAACATCGGCGTGTGCCAGGTGCCCGACGAGCGTTTGACCCATATCAACACCTTCATCAAGGCTGACAAATTAGTGTTCGCCAATCTGGACTTGGTGGACATTCCCGGTTTGGCCAAGGGTGCCAGCCAGGGTGCCGGCATCGGTAACAGCTTCCTTGCCGACGTGCGCCTGTGCGATGCGCTGATTCATGTGTTGCGCTGCTTTGATAATCCGGCCCTGCCTCATGAGGAGGGTTCCGTGGACCCCGTCCGCGACATTGAGATTGTGGATTTTGAGTTGCAATGCAAGGATTTGGAGCAGATCGAGCGCAAGATCAGCAAGGTGGAGAAAGCCGCCAAGATTGGGGACAAGACGGCCAAGCACGACTACGAGGTTTTGAAGAAATACAAGGAGCATCTGGAGGGTTTCCAGAATGTGCGCACCTTGGAAGTGACGGAGGATGAGCATGCCGTGGTAGCCGACATGATGCTGCTGACGGAGAAGCCGGTGCTGTTTGTGTGCAACGTGAACGATGACGACGCCGTAAGTGGCAACGCCTATTCGGAGGCTGTGACGAAGTATGTGGAGGAAAACGGCGGGGAGATGCTGGTCATCGCCGCCAAGATTGAATCCGAAATCGCCGAGTTGGAGAGCGAGGAGGACCGCAAGGCCTTCTTGGAGGACGTGGGCTTGACCGAGCCGGGTGTGAACAAGGTGATCCGTGCGGCCTACAAGATGCTGGACCTCATCTCCTTCTTCACTGTCGGTGGCAAGGAGAATCGCGCATGGACCATCACACGGGGCATGTTGGCGCCACAGGCCGCGGGCGTCATCCACAGTGACCTGGAACGCGGCTTCATCCGCGCCGAGGTCATCAAATATGAGGATTTGAAAACGCTCGGCTCCGAGCTCAAATGCAAGGAAGCCGGCAAATTATATGTGGAAGGGAAAAACTACGTGGTGCAGGACGGAGACATTCTGCACATACGATTTAATGTTTAGAGTATAGAGTTGAGAGTTTAGAGATAACACGTTTCTATGAAACAATATCTCTCAACTCTCAACTATAAACCCTCAACTATTGATGCGATAGTAGCTCAGTTGGTAGAGCGGCGGCTTCCCAAGCCGCAGGTCGCGGGTTCGAACCCCGTCTGTCGCTCAAAACACTAAAAAACAGCGATTTACAACCGGATAATCGCTGTTTTTTTCGTAATCGGGACAGAAACGGGACAAAATGACGTTTTATACTGTTTCCTTTTGAAACATAAGACATAGAACTTCAGTATGTTACAAAATCATTGTTTTCGAACCGCAGGCATATTGGTTCGAGGACCGAGATTTTTGGGCGTTTATACTAAAAAATGAGTATCTTTGCGTCGATTTTAAGTTGATGTAGAATGAATAACAATATGACATATTCGCAAATGGCGCAGTTAGAGCTGATGAACGCGGCGGCCAATGTCAACTCGCAGGAGGATTTGGATGCGCTGAAGCTAACCATCTCGCTCTTCTTTGCCGAGAAGGCGCAACGTGAAATTGACCAAATGTGGGAGGACGGCACCTTTAACCAGGAAAAGCTGGACGAACTCCGTGGCCAACATTTGAGAACACCCTACAAAACCGTTTAGCGTATGCGATACGTGGTTCTTGACACCAACGCCTTGATCCAAGCCCTTCCTACCAAGAGTCCTTATCATAGAATTTGGTCTGACTTTCTTGATGGAAAGTATCGCCTTTGTGTGAGCAATGAGATACTGTCAGAATATGAGGAAATTCTATCCATCCACACCTCTCCGAAAGTCGCCCATAATGTTGTTGAGGCAATTGCCCGCCATCCTTTAACTCATTATCGGGAATCATATTATCGGTTTCGCTTGCTGGCTGATGTGGACAAAGATGATGACAAATTCGTGGATTGCGCCATCACGTCTAATGCCGACTACATTGTCACGGAAGACACGCATTTCAATCGCCTCAAGCAGATTCCATTCCCGAAACTCACCATCTTGACTTTGGAAGAGTTCAATGAAGAGCTGAAAAAAGTAGCCGAGGATAAAACTGATTTTATATGGAAAACAACAAGAGGTTTATACGGAAGAGGAACTACTTGATGAACTCATCGGCAAGTGAGGAACGGCTGAATGTGATGGATTTGAAGCCAAGCTCAAAAAAGAGGTTGACGAATATCTTTGGGGTAACGAACTAAATAATAAATGGCTGTAGGCGATTTTCTTTGGGCACTGTTGGCTGTGGTTAACGCGATGAGCCCTTACTTGTTATTGGGATTCCTCATCGCAGGTGTACTGCATGTGTTTGTGCCGAAACGGTTTTACGCCAAGTATCTATCGCGAAGCAACAAATTGTCTGTTTTGTGGGCCGCCTTGTTGGGTGTGCCGCTGCCACTCTGCTCATGCGGCGTAATCCCCACCGCTGTTGGGCTTAAAAACGAGGGCGCGTCGAAAGGGGCGGTTGCTTCGTTTCTTATCGCCACGCCGCAGACCGGCATCGACTCTATCTTGGCCATTTTCTCGCTGATGGGTCTCGGGTTCGCCATAGTGCGCCCTGTGGCTGCGTTAATCACCGGTGTTTGCGGCGGTTTTCTGGTCAATCGCTTTGTGAAAGACAATGAAGGGGACTACATCGCCGACACGACCTGCAAGGTGGAAAGCGGCAACCGCATCTGGCGCGTGTTTAAGTACGCCTACTTCGATATGATTCAGGACATCGGTCTTCGGCTGACCATTGGCCTCTTGGTGGCCGCTCTTATCAATGTGGCCGTTCCCGATGAGTTCTTCCTTTCTTTCGGCAAGCAGCCCCTGTTACAGATGCTGGTCATCCTCGTGGTGGCAGTGCCGATGTACATCTGCTCCACCGGCAGCATCCCCGTGGCAGCAGCGCTAATGATGAAAGGCCTCTCGCCCGGTGCCGCACTTGTGATGCTGATGGCAGGTCCTGCGGTCAACATCGCTTCCATCCTCGTGGTGCGCAAGTCGATGGGTAGCCGCTTCACGTGGATTTACCTACTTACCATTGTGGGCTTTTCCATCCTCTTCGGGCTGCTTATTAACGCGCTTGACATTCATGCTATCGGGATGTCTGATGAATGCGGTATGCACAGTGCCTGCTGCAACTCGGAGGTCGTCTCTCCCAGCGTTTTTCAAATCATCTGTTCGTCATTATTAGTATTGTTCATCATAATAGCATTGAGTATGAAATTCTTCAGCAAATTCAAGAAACAAAAAGAGACAGCCGATACGGTCGTTTACACCGTTGAGGGTATGCACTGCAATCATTGCAAAAACGCCTGTGAGCAGTCGGTCGGAAAAGTGAAAGGTGTTGACTCCTGTGAGGCCACCCCTGCGGCTAACACCCTTATCGTTACAGGAACAGCCTCGGAGTCTGACATTCGTGCTGCAGTTGAACAGGCCGGCTTCGATTTCAAGGGCATCAAAGATTGAGCACTTTTTGTTTCCATATAGGCTTTTATAATCAAAAAAACTCGTATTTTTGCCGCAAATTTGTTGCTACAAAATTTTGCGTTCTTTGAGAAACCACAAAAAAATGCACCGCTTTTTCTCTATCGTAAAGGGCGCATCAAAAATACCGATAATTGATTAAAAATCAGTTATTTTTATTGTTTTGTTTCGGGACAGAATCGGGACAAAACAATGCAAAAGTGACCAAAAGTGTAATTCTTAAATTATTAACATTCAGCAAGTTGACAAAATGAATTTGTCCAAAGGGGCCGTGCCAGAGAATCGCGGGTTCGAACCCCGTCTGTCGCTCATCTGTAGAGACGCGCCATGGCGCGTCTCTACGTTCGTTTAAAGCGGGATATTCGTCTCGGTTTTATCAAAAACCGCATCGTTATTCATCTCGGTTTTATCAAAAATGTTTTCCCTTGCAGAATCGTCATCATTAAAACTCCCGATGAGCGGTCACATCATCCCATAATAAAACGGAATCAAATAGCGACAACGGACGGGACTGCCATCCTTGAACGCTGGCTGCCAGCGCGGCATCTCCTTGACGATGCGAAGTGCCTGCTCGTCAAGGGCAGGGAAAAGTGATCTTTTGAGTTCGGCGTTGGCGATACTTCCATCCGGCTCGATGTCGAATTCCACCAGCACGACACCCACCACATTCGATTGCCCCACAACGGAATAGTCCATACGTTCGGAGAGGAAGTCGTATAGCCCTTCCGTCCTGCCGGGAAACACGGGTGCCACGTCAAATCCACGACTGTCGATGGGTTCGGAATGGAAAACAGATTCCTGCACCAATTTGGAGATGGGCTTCTGCTGGATCAGTTCTACAATAACACATTCTTTGAGATAAAAGGGGTCCGCTTTATAGATTCTTTCACTACTGTCTGGCTGGAGGACCCGGAACAGAGGGTTGGGAAGCCTATGGGGGATGATGTCGTTGAGATACTTTTGGCCGAAAAGGGTGTCCACGTATGTGAAATACTCGGATAACCGTTCCCCCTGATAGGTAGTGTAACGTAGATTTTTCTCCTCATTACTTTCATTGGAATACAACAAAAAGTTGCATTTGTGGCCAGGGTGTTCATCCAGAAACTTCTGGAGTGGCTCCAGATAACGCGGCATTTCCCGTTCCAGCAGACGTCCATTCGCGTTCCATGGCAGCAAGTCCAGCGCAATCCGGGCGGAGTCCCGGACATAATCCACGTGGTTGGGAACCCCGACATAGTACTGGCGTTGCGGATATGCAATTGAACAGGTGCAAAGGGCGAAGAGCAATGATGTCAAAAAGATCAAATGTCTTTTCATCTTTTTTGTTTTTTATACTGCAAAAATAGGATTTTTTTAAAACATGATGGTACACAATATTAACGGCAAATACAACGAAATTTTCGTAATACTGCATCAAAAAAAATTCAACCAACTGCAACCATTTCGCATTCTTGCATCATAGTGTTACATCCACGGATGTAAAACGAGTAATTGTATAACGAAAAAATAAAGGGAAAAAGAAAAACAACTACGAGGGATTCCGTTCAACACTGGCATTTTTGTAGTTTTGCCGCGGAAAACACTGAATTGCAAGTATGACAAATGGGATGAAAGCGTTCTGGACCAAAGCGTACAGAAAGAACATTGAAAAGATGATCGGCGTGTGCTACCGCTATGTCCTTGACCGGCCAACCGCAGAGGATCTCGCACATGACGCCTTTCTCACTGCCATCGAGAAGGCGGACACCTTCCGGGGATTCGGCTCCTTCGAGGGGTGGATGATGCGTATTGCCGCCAACAAGGCACTACTCTACTTGAGAGAACAGGAGCGGATACGCCCACTGAAGGGCAATGCGGCAGCGACGGAAACAGACACACCGGATGAGGATGAGCCATCTCCCGACGACATGATGGCTGCCATCCAGAAAGCCGATTTCTCCCAAGAGGAGATACTGGATGCCATCGCACAACTGCCCGACCATCACCGCATGGTGTTGAATCTGTACGTCTTCGAACGGCTCACTCACCAGCAGATTGCAGATCTACTGGACATCTCTCCGAACACCTCCAAATCGCACCTGCTACGGGCGCGAAAGGAGCTGCAAAAAATATTGTTCAACAAATCAAAAGAGAAAAAGCATCTGCTTATGATACTATTGCCATTATTCATTCATCCTGATACGGCCATCGACGGTTATTGTCGTTCGCAGCTGAAAGATTTCGCCATCCCGCCACTGCAACCGCTGAAGGAAGAGGCTTTTTCCACCTCCTCAAAAGTCTCGCCCAAGTTGTGGCTGTATGCGCACAGGCTTCCTTTTATCGGCAGCTTCGCCGCCACCGGCGCAGCCATCGCTGCCGGCATCCTGCTCTTCCCTTCACTGCAGGACAACCCAACCGCAACGCCGCAGGTTGCAAAACCGCAACCCGTCATAGCTGCGGCAGACAGCATCGCCGAGAACGATTGGGAGGAGGCCGCCCTGTTTGAAACGGAGAACAAAATCCCCGTAGCAAAACACACTACCCCACCCTCTTCCGCACCCGCAACGCCCGAGGAAACCATTCCCACGGACAATCCGACCGTGATGCCGGAAACGACGCAACCTGTGGTGGTCAAGAAGATTCGGAGAACCAAGCATATCATTGTCATTCAAGATTCTGCAAAATAGCAACAACATAATGATGAACACGTTAAAAAGAACACTTCTGATTTGCATTACCATCGGAGCCGCATTCTACGCCGCCGCACAAGTGGATGGGGAGCGAACCCGGCAGGACACACTCTATATCTACGAGGAAGAAATCACTTACGACACGCTGTATGTCCGCGACACACTCCCCGACTATACCGGGATGAGCAAGGAGGAGCTGATGGAGATTTTCCTTCAGGACCGTGGTGTAGGGCAGCTCTACTGCCAAAAGGGCAGCTTGTACCTCACGGGAGCCGATGAACTGTACCGACTCAACAAAAGCGATTTGGAACGGCTGCTCTCCGCGCCCGAATACGAGAATTACCGCAAGGCGAAGCGCAACCAGTACATCAGCATTCCGCTCTATGTGGCCGGCGGGGCAGCAGTGGTGAGCGCCGGCATCGGAATTTACCAGTTTTGCGCCTCCTTTGCCCAGACGGCAAAGTATAAGGACCAGCTCCTCAACAGCGACGATCTCGCGGTCATTCTCTGGCGGGGAGCCGTGGGTGGCATCTTCCTTTGCGCGGGCAGCATCCTCGCCACCACCGCATTCATCGTGCCCGCCGTCGTGTTGACGGTCAAAAGCAAAGTGCGCATCAACCAGATTGTCAACCGCTTCAATGCGTCACCCACAACAGCGATGCAGATCCGGCTCGGTCCAACGCCGACCGGAGCAGGCATAACCTTTTCATTTTAAACCCATTTTAAGAGTGTCTGCCGATATCTATGTGTTACAGACTTCCGCAAAGAAGATCACAGACACCCCATCATTTTTAACCAAGAAGTCTTCAGAAAAATTATGAAAAAAGTATTGGCTATCGTATCAGCCGTGTTAATGCTGGCGGCAATCTCAACTTCCTGCAACAAGGTCGGTTGCCATTGTTACGCAAAAACGGACGTCGCGCACCTCGCACCCGTGTACGAAGATGAAACTTCAAACAAAGACGAGTGCAAGGCCATGGAAGCCCAACTCAACGAGGAAGAGGGCGTCAACATCTTCAAGTGCAAGCAATAGCATTCAGATGACGGCGGCGGGCGACTCTGACACGTCCGCCGCTTATTTTTACAGCCACACCTATCTACCTGCACAATAATAACAAAATAATAAAATTTTAAAATATTGATTCACACTCAGATAGATTGACTTCGTATTAAAAACATTACTTTTTGTAATTTATACTTGCTTTTTGTCAAGAATTGTGTATTTTTGCGGCGTCAAAAAATCATTACTCACCTTAAAAAACAACGTTATGAAAAACACAAAGTTCTTACTACCAAGCAAGTTCAAAAAAACTGGTTGGTGGATATTCGGTATCACCATTGTACTGATTGTATTCCACTCCATCTTCCAAAGGCAATGCGACTTCAGTCTCAACAACATCCGAAAGCTTTTCGGGATGGAACGACTGAACGGCAATGGAGATCTGTTCTCCAGCTTTCTTTCTTCCTCATTCGGTCCAAACGACGATCTTCTGCTGACATTCATCGGCATTTTGCTCATTGTGGCCGGCATTTTCATCGGTTTCTCCCGCAATAAGGAAGACGACGAATTCATCGAACAACTTCGGTATGAGTCATTGATCCTTTCGCTCTACATCAACAGTGGAATCGTACTGCTTTGTCTGATTTTCGTATGGGGTCTTCCCTTCGTGTGGGTGATGATGATCAACATCTTCTCTATCCTTTATGTCTTCATCATTTGTTTTTACCTTCGTCTGTACCTTAACAAACGTTCCATTCGCTATGAAAAACAGGATTAAAGTAGCACGTGCCGAGGTGAACATCACTCAAGGCGAACTGGCGGAAAAGATCGGCGTGACCCGCCAGGCGGTGAACTCCATCGAATTAGGAAAATACGTCCCCAGCACCCTCCTAGCGCTAAAGATGGCGCAGTATTTCGGCAAAACCGTAGAAGAACTATTCATGCTGGAGGAGGGGGATTAATACAGTTTTTTTTCGCGATTGCAAAAATCTGAGTTTTGGAGAGGTGGTCAAAAAAATTGACCACCTCGCTATATATAGAAATAGCATCTTTGCTGCAAATTCATAAACACTGAATGAAATCAACTAACAGGTAAAAAACGAAATAGAGAGATATTCCGTTTTTTTTTACTTTTGTCACTTTAAATAATATACCGATATGAAAAGAATCCTTCTTCTCACAATAGCATTGTTTTCACTGACAATTCATGCACAAGAGACAATAGATTTACTGTTTTCAGGCATTGACAAGAACAACAATTATGTGCGGATAGACAGCGTTATCGTGAAAAACATCACTCGGGGATGGTCGGAAACTATCTTTTTCCCCGACACCGTATATACGTTGGAGATCGGCACCTCAATAGAGGATCCCCAATTGGCGGAAGGCATGGAGGTGATGCCAAACCCATTTGATGGGCAGACACGGGTCAACATCTCATCTGCCAAAGACGAGCCGGTAACGATGGTCTTAGTTGACGTAAACGGGAAAAAATGTGCATCCTATAGTGGGAACCTCGTTTGTGGAAACAATTTTTTTGAGATCTCCGTGACAACTCCGCAAGTATATGTTCTGTCGGTGACTGCCCCATCCGGCACTCGCAGCCTGAAAATGATCAACAAAGGCCATGCCAGTGCCGACAGGATTCGGACGGCCAACCATTCAGAAAAGGCGGTGAAGGTGTGTCTGAAAAGCACATCCTCCCATGATTTTGAGTTGGGAGATGAGATGCAATACTCGGGTTATTTCTCCTGTCACGGCATACTGTTTCCGAGCGAAACAGTGACGCAGCAACAGTACACAAGTGAGGATATTCAGTTGCTATTCCTCATTGATCCGACCAGCCTTATGACCGTTACTACCGACACGCTGACTTCTAATAGCTCGTTGACAGTACAATGCTATGGGACAGTGACGACAAGTGAAACCGTGTTAGCACGGGGATTCTGCTGGGGAACTCTCCCGCATCCCTCCCTGGCAAACAACCATTCGGTGGAAAACGGCGATACGGGCAGCTTTTCCAGTATTTTGGCAGGATTGGACCCTGAAAAAAGGTACTATTTGAGAGCTTATGCCACAATTCGTTACGGCACGGTTTATGGCAATGAATATCAGTTCCGCATATCCCAATCTTTCACGCAAACAGACACTGCTTTTCTGGCCGATGGAACGAATTGCGGCAACGGGTGCACCTACGTGTCGTCTGTGAACATCAACGACTTTTCTCCTTCTGACACTATACAGAGCGTTAATGACATTGGCTTTGTGCGGATTAAAATAGAGCATTCGTGGGTTGGGGATTTATGGATAGCGCTGGTTTGTCCCAATGGACAATTTTCCTCAATCTTACGGAAATTCAGCAGTTCGACAACCACGGAATGCACAAGTGCCATTCCACAATCGGAATGGGGATGGATTCCAACAGTAAATCCCAACTGTCAATTTGGAATTGACGGTACTTCCAACAATTATTATGAAAACAAATGCAATCCCGCCAGCAATCCAATGGGAACCCCATGGAACTATGTTTGGTCGGACAATACAAACAACAACTACCAATACCATCCTGACAATTATGTTTATGTAAGCAGCAATATAACTAGTGACCATCGCCTGGATTCCAGTAACGTGGCGTCAATGACCAACGTATTCCATCCGGAAAATTCTTTCGCCAACTTGATTGGTTGTCCTTTAAACGGCACTTGGAGTATTGAAGTGGTAGATGGTGAACCCCTTTGCAACGGTTGGATAACCGAATGGGAATTGGCTTTTGACAGGGGGGAAACCATCTTGGTGACTCCTGCCATGTCGGAGGGACCCTGTCCGGATGCTGCCACCGTGACAGACTACGATGGTAATGTATATAACACGGTGCAGATTGGTAATCAATGCTGGATGCGGGAGAACCTTCGTACCACACATTACGCGGATGGGACAGCTGTTCCTGCCGGCAGTGGCGACAATTTCAACGATTATGTACCCTTCTACTATGATTACAATAGTTCCAATATTCCATTAGAAGCTCGAGGTTACCATTATACTTGGACTGCAGTGATGCATGGGGCAAACAGCAGTGCAAGCGTTCCGAGTGGTGTACAGGGCATCTGCCCTACTGGCTGGCACGTGCCAAGTGATGCAGAGTGGACCATAATGGAGACTACGCAAACCGAGATGGACGTATCTGGTACAGGCACACGCGGAGACCATGCGAGCAGATTGGCAGGAGACTATTGGAACACTTCAAACATCGCCAACTCCCCTGGCGATGCAAATTACCCATGGCATAATGCATCAGGGTTTTCCGCAGTTCCGGCAGGCAACTGGGGCGGTGCGAGTTTTTTCTCCTCGGGCGAAAACGCGTTTTTTTGGTCTTCAACAGGAGGAACTGGCACCTTCTCAAGTTGTCGCCAACTGCGCTACGATAATACGTGTGTGACCAACACTGGCTGGTACAAACGGCTCGGTTATTCAGTCCGTTGTCTTCTCGATTAACCCAACTACTCTGTTATGAAAATACTACATACCTCCGACTGGCACCTCGGGCACGTGCTGTACGAGTACGACCGCACGCATGAGCATCGCTCGTTTCTCGACCAACTGGTCGCCATTGCGGAACGGGAACGCCCCGATGCACTGATCGTATGCGGCGACGTGTTCGACCGCGTGGTGCCCTCCGTGGAGGCACGGCAACTCTACGTGAACACCCTCCTCACCCTGCGTGACCGTTGCCCCGACATGCGCATCGTAATCACCGCCGGCAACCACGACGGCAAATCCGCCATAGAAGTGGAATCTCTGATCTGGGACCGCTTGAATGTGAAGGTGATAGGCCAGGTGGAACGTCTGGACGACGGCTCCATAAATACGGACCGGCACATTGTGGAAATCAAAGATTGCGAGGGACATCCCACCGGCTTCATCATCGCCGTACCGCACGTGTATGAGTACAGCTACCCGCAAATCGGCGAGGCCCAAACCAAAGAGGAACGTCAGAAGGCCTTCTTCCAACTGCTGTTGGACGAGACCGCCCGCCGCAATCCCGACGGTCTGCCTGTGGTGCTCACCGCCCACCTCTCCCTGACAGGCGGCAACTTCGCCAGCCACAGCTTCGCGGAGAGCCTCGGCAACATCGAGACAGTGGACCAGGAACAGTTAGGAAACGGCTACGACTACCTGGCTTTGGGGCACATCCACAACGCCAAGACCTTTACCGGCGGCACCGCCATGGCCCGCTACTGCGGCACGCCCATCGCCGTGTCGTTTGACGAACAGGGCACTCATGGCGTGTCATTAGTGACCATCGCGCGCGGCGCCGCTCCCGTGGTCGAGGAGATTCCCATCCGCAACCCCCGACCGTTGCTCACTCTGCCCGCCAAACCAACCCCTTTCGAGGAGGCACTCTCCGAATTGGAAGAACTGCCCGCCGACACACAGGCTTACATACGCCTCCACGTACTGCTGAACGGTCCGCTGCCACCCAACTACGTGGAGCGTATCACCCAAACCATCAAAGGGAAACAGGCCCGCTACTGCTGTGTGAAGACCGTCTTGCCGACCATCTCGTCCGACGACGAGGAAGAACCCATCGCCGACACCTTCGACGCCGACAACATGCCTGACCCGATAGAGCTGGCATCCCACTTCTTCCGGAAAAAGTTCAACGTGCCACCCGATGAGGAGATGCTGAAGATGCTGAAAGAAGCCATCATGAGGTCAAACCAAGCAATTAATAGTTAAGAGTTTAGAGTTGAGCGTTTAGAGAATTTGCAAAAAAGCCTATCACCATTCACTATTCACTAATCACTGATCACTATTCACTAACCACAACAATCTCAAAATGATACTGAAAAGAATACACATTCATAATATCGCCTCGTTGGAGGATGCCGAGCTGGATTTCGACCAGAATCCGCTCTCTACCGCCCGACTGTTTCTCATCTGCGGCGACACCGGAAGCGGTAAAAGCACCCTGTTGGACGCAATATGCCTGGCCCTCTACGGTGTAACCCCCCGCCTGCGCATGGCCAACAACCGGAAAAAAGAGTACGGACGCGACACCATCTCGGCACAGGACTCGCGCAACCTGATGCGGCACGGTGCCACGGAAGCCTCCGTGGAACTCACCTTCATTGGGGAGGACGGCAAAGAGTACGTTGCGGGATGGCACGCCCGCCGCACCCGCAACATGACCCTTGACCCGACCAAGCGCAGCCTCACAGTGGACGACATTCCCGTGGACCGCAAGGAGATGGAGGCTGCGCTGCTGAACGCCGTGGGCATGGACTTCGACCAGTTCTGCCGCACCACCATGCTGGCACAAGGACAGTTCACCCAATTCCTGAAGAGTTCGGAAGATGAAAAGTCCAAAATCCTGGAGAAGATGACACGTACGGAACAGTACAGCATCATCGGGCAGACTATCTTCAAAATGTGTGGGGAAGCGGAACGGACCTACCGGGACGAAAAGGCCAAAGCAGATGCGATCAACCTGATGGAAAAAGACGAACGTGAAGCTGTACTACAAGATCTGGAACTGACTACTGCAAAGAAAGATAAAACAAAGCTACAACAGCAGACCATAGAGGCGAAATTCCGATGGATGGAAAAAGAGAAGGAGACCTTGGCCGCCAAACAGAAGGCAGAACAACAGTTAGCAACCTGCCGCGAACAGGTGGAAGCCCCCCAGTTCAAAGCCGACGAACAGCGGGTGGCCGACTTCGACCTCTCGGCAACGGCACGGGCCGATTATGACACCTTGCGCCAGCAGAAAGAGCGGATGCAGCGGATTCTGACGGAAAAGGAGCCTAATGCCCGCAAGCAGTTCGCACAACTGGCACGCTCGAAAACACACTTTGCTGAAACACTCCAGAAAGAGCAACGGGATTGTGAGGAAAAACGCAAACAGATAGAGAGCGAAGCGGAACACGAACCCATGTATGCCCAATACCAGACCATTACCGCCAAGTTGGACGAGGTGGTCCGTTATCAGACTGAAAACCAAAACGATGATAGCGAGTGCAAGCGTCTGCAGGATTTGCAACCCGCCTTGAAACAGGAGTTTCTCGACCGCGAAAAAGCGGAGAAGGAACTGGAAAAATCGACAGAGCAACAGCATAATGCTGTGCAGCAGGCCGAGCAGGCCTTGGTAGCATTGAACCCGGATACCTTGGCCACCGACCGCCAAAACGTGGAACAAAAACAGACCAACCTCAACGCGGCACTTGTGGAGACCAGCCGTCTGGAAAGTGCCCTCCAAAAGGCGCAAACCATCCGAGATAACTTGGCCGACAAGGAGAATACCCGACAGGCCGAGGCGAAGAAACTGGAAGCGGCCAAGCCATTGGAAGCCGAACGCAAAACCGCCTACGAGCAATCACAGGAAGCGATACGGGCGGCGGAACTGGCCATCGGCGACCAGGTGCAAGCCATTCGGGCACAGCTGAAAACGGGCGACGTGTGTCCCGTGTGCGGCCAAGTGATCCACAATCTTCTATCGGATGACGCGGCCCGCCGGATGCTGGAACCTTTACAAGCGGATCTGGATGCAAAAAAGGCAGTCTGGATAGAGAAACAGTCCGAAATAAAAGCCTCGGAAAGCATCCTGAAGGATTGTCAAATCGCCTTGGAAAAACTCAAGCGCGAGGAGGCGACTGCTACCGCCGAGGTGACGGCCGCCCATGCGAAGGTGCGCGACTGCTGCCGCAAGATTGCCGTGGAGGTGCCGGAACTGTCGGAAGATATAATTGAGCGGTTGAAGACAGGAATAGAGACGGTGGGGGTGACGTTGCAGAATGAGCGGGAAAAACTGGATGAGCGTCAGAAAAAGGTGGACAACCAGCGGAAGACCATTTCCTCCTTCAAAGATATGGAGACCGAGTTGCATAAGAAATTGGCCACAGCACAGCAGGAAACACAAAAAGCAGCTAATCTTCTGCGAGAGCAGACACAAAATCTGGAAAACCGAAAACAGCAAATCACAACACGTAATATACAGATTGCCAAAAACCTACAAGAGGTTTCCGAATATATGACCATTCCCAGATGGCAAGAACAATGGGAGCAGGACGCGGCCGGATTTGTCGCGAATCTTAAAAACAAGGCGGAATCTTACCAGCAGTTGCAAGAGGAACATAGAAAACTGGACGTCCGCATTCAGCAGGCAGAGACCTCGCTGAAGAACATGAATCATTCGTGCGACCAAGTCCTTAAACTTTGGACGGATTGGACAACGGAAGACGAGCCAGCGGGAACTCTGATTACAGAAAAACTGGACGACTTATGGAACTCGTTTGCCGTTAATGCCGGCAAACTGTTCGAGGCAAAGAGGAGTGCGGAGGAGGAGATTAACCGATTGGAAGAGAATCTGCAACAGTTTTATAGCCAGCATCCTGCCATCCAGGAGGAGCGTCTGATAGAACTTCGGGGTTATGCCAATATCGAGGATTTACGGCAGACATGCCGCGAGCGGCGTGAGGCGTTAGCGCGTGCACAGGGTGCCGTGGAAACCTGCACGGAAGCGTACAACCGCCACCACGGGTCGGAGCATCCTCCCTTTGAGGAATCGGACACGGTAGAAAGCCTTCGCCAAGCGCTGGATCTGGGATTGAAGACCTTGGAGGATATGTCCAAGAAAATCACAACATTGGAGAACCAGCTGAATCATGATGCGGCGGAACGCGTGCGGCAAGAGGGGCTGTTGCAGAAGGTAGCGCATTTAGAGGCCACAGCACAGAAGTGGAACACCCTCAACGAAAGTTTCGGCGGCTCCGACGGGATGCGATTCCGCCTCATCGCACAAAGCTATCTGTTAGAGAATCTGTTGCGAAGTGCCAACCTCTATCTGCACGATTTGGACAAGCGTTACAAGCTGGAGTGCATCCCCGGCACGCTGACCATCAGCCTGCGCGACCAGTACCAGCCCGACATGGTCAGTCCGGTGGATACGCTCAGCGGGGGCGAGAGCTTCATCGTCTCGCTGGCGTTGGCGCTGGCTCTCGCCTCCATGAACCGGCAGGGGCTCTCCATCGACACACTCTTCATCGACGAGGGGTTCGGCACCTTGAGTGAGAACGAGTTGAACACGGTGATGACGCTTTTGGAGCGCTTGCAGGCGCAGAAGGGCAAACGGGTTGGCGTGATCAGCCACGTGCGGGAGTTGCGCGACCGCATTCCCGTGCATGTGGAGGTACGCCGCCTCGATCCCACGCGCAGCGGCGTGCGCGTCACGGACCGCACAGCGGGGTAATGTGTTATTGTTTCACCACCTTCTTTACCCCTATCACATTCCCATCCGCCACGACCTTGATGAAATAGACACCGTTGGCGTAGCGCGATAGGTCGATTTGAGTTTGTGCGGATGTGCCCGTTTGTAGAGACGTTGCGCGCAGAACCTGCTGAAGAACTCCCACATTTTCAGACGACAGGCTTTAAAAGAGCGACCTTTTGGGCGGGACTGACAGGGCTGCGAACGTTTTTTCTGGCTTTGCCTGTCAGGTCACGCCAGCACTGATACCGTCTCACGAACACA
>JAFYAW010000010.1 GCA_017540505.1 Bacteroidales bacterium
GTTCGTGAGACGGTATCAGCGCTGGCGTGACCTGACAGGCAAAGCCAGAAAAAACGTTCGCAGCCCTGTCAGTCCCGCCCAAAAGGTCGCTCTTTTAAAGCCTGTCGTCTGAAAATGTGGGAGTTCTTCAGCAGGTTCTGCACGCAACGTCTCTACAGACCACCCCCAACCCCTTCAACGGCACCACCACGGTGAATCTGCAGATGCCCGAACCTGGCGACGTGCAGGTGGAGGTTGCGGATGTGAACGGACATGTCGTAGAGACGCGATTAATCGCGTCTCTACAGCAAGGCACCCATAATCTGCGCGTGGCGCTGCGCACGCCGGGCACCTACGTGCTGACGGCCCGCGTGAACGGCAAAACCCTGTCCGCAAAATTGTTGAACACCGGCAACGGTGGCAAGGATGCCGTGGAATACGACGGTATTGTAGAGGCGCCATACTATGACGCCTCCACACCATACTATGACTATGACGCCTCCACACCATACTATGACTATGACGCCTCCACACCATATTATGACGCCTCTACCCGGCCAAAATCCGCCAAGGGTTCCTCCTACCACCCGTTCCAATTGGGCGACTATATGCGCTATGTGGCGTATGCCCGTGGAATTGCCAGCCAGACTATGACACAATACCAAACCGAAGGCGGGATGATCCTGTTGCCATTTACCACACCTCTGCCGGCACCCGGGGATGCCCTTCCCTGTTCGGACGCCCCTGTGGTCACCGACTACGACGGCAACATATATAACACGGTGAAGATAGGCCAGCAGTGCTGGATGCAGTTTAACCTGCGCACTACGCATTATGACGATGGCACCCCCATTCCTCTAGGCCAAAGTTATAGTGAAACCTACCCATATTATTACGATAACGACACTTCCTTCATACCCTTGTATTATCGCGGCTACCTGTACAACTGGCCGGCGGTGATGCACGGTGCCAGTGCCTCTGATGCCAACCCCAGCGGTGTACAGGGCATCTGCCCCACGGGCTGGCATGTGCCCAGCGAGGAGGAGATTTTGCAGTTGATTTACTATTTGTTTTTGCAAAGCGAATATGGATGCGGTTACTATGGTAACATAGCCAAGGCTCTTGCATCCGATGTGGGTTGGTTTTATTGTGACGAGCAATGTACTCCAGGCAACAATCCGAATATGAACAATGCCACGGGCTTTTCCGCCGTTCCGGCGGGTATTTTTTATCCTTATGGTTATTTATATGAGGATGAAGGTGAAGAGTGTCATTTTTGGAGTTCATCAATTTCTTCAGGTGAATCGGAACCGTTTGGTTGGGCCTTTCAATATGATGATTCGTCAACTTATGGATTTTCTGACTCTCCTTCTATGGGTTGTTCCGTGCGTTGTGTGAAGAATTGAGCTGTCGTTGGCCGTTAGATGTTGGAAAACAGTAAAACGTTATTATAAAAAAAAGGCTATCTTTGCAACCGCATTAATCCGTTTATGCTATGAAAAAGATTATCATGTTCTTGCTGTCAGCATTGGGTGTGCTGACATCCTGCAACCGAGAGATGGCTCCTCCTTCGGGACCTCCGGGCGGCGGTGAAAACATCCTGATGTATGGCCCCGCCCCCGTGGAGTACAAAAATATGCCCAAGGCGGATGACAGCCAGCAGCAAACCCCAAACGCTCCGGACCAAATCAAAAACTCGAAAAAAGACAACAATGAAACTGATACAGAAAATTAAAGACAAAAAACAACGGCTGATCCGTTTCCTGTTCGGATCGTTTTCCGCCACCGCTCTGATGTTCACCTTCCAGGCGTGTTATGGTATGCCCAAAAATCCGGTGCCTCCCAATGAGGATGCTGTCATTTTGGGTACCATAATAGACATGGAGACAGGCCAACCTGTTTTGGGATTGTCCGTGACCATCCCCGAGTTGGGAGTTGAGGTTACTACCGACAGTGCGGGCGTGTTCGGGGCCGTTGTGGACGGGGTGGAACATCCCAACCAGGTGCAGCTTCTGGTAAATGATGTTGACGGCACGGAGAACGGTCTCTATGAGACCATAGATACCAATTTCACATACGATGAACTGCTAACGCCGTTCGATCTGCAGGTGCGTCCGCATCATGGCAAGTAAAACGCGGAATACTTTCAAGCGGCTGTTGTTCTGTGTCTTTTGCGGGGGTTGATCAGAACCGGCCGCCGGCACCGCCGCCGCCAAAGCCTCCTGCGCCACCGAAGCCGCCAAATCCGCCGAAACCTCCGCCGCCGAAGCCGCCACCGCTCCAAGTGTTGCCGCCGCCCCACGGCCTTCCGCCGAAATAGGGCCCCACATACGTGCCTCGGCCCGTGGTGCTGCCCGCGGAGCCGTCATCCACCGAGGAGAGCAGGAAAACCACTAACACGACCACCGCCAAGACGGCTACTAACAGTATCAGGGCGAAAAGCGAACCCTCACCCTCCTCTTCGGGCAGTTCCGAAATTTCGCCCGCCACCAACGGCAGGATGTAGGCCAACGCCGAATCCACTGCGTCGCCGTAACGGCCCTCCTTCAATTCCGGGATCATCTTGCGCTCAATGATGCGCTTGCAGGTGACATCCGGAAGGACACCCTCCAGATCATAGCCCACAGAGATATAAACCTCCCCGTCCGTCTCGTTCCGGGGTTTGATGAGTATGACCACACCGTTGCGCTTGTCGCTGTTCTTGGCCCGCACACCCCATTTGTCGCCGATCTCATACGCGAACTCGGCGGCGGAATAGCCCCCCAAGTCCTTAACGGTCACCACACAAATGACGTTCGTCGTGGTGTCGTTGAAAGCCACGAGGCGCTGCTCCATGCTCTCCACCTGATCCGAGCTTATCACGCCGGCAAAGTCGTTGACTAACCGCGGCGGGTCGGGGGCGGGCGGGATGACATCCTTGAGGTCACGCGCGAACGCGGTGGCCACAAGGAGCAGACCAACAAGACAAAGCGCAAATCTACGCATCTTTATTCAAAGTTAAATTCCACTTCCGGAGCATTTTCAGCACCGGCAGCAGCCTTGAAATAGCCCTTCTTGTCGAAGTTGAACAGTCCGGCGATGATGTTGTTCGGGAATTTGCGGATATAAGAATTGTAGTCGTTTACCGTCTCATTGAACTTGTTGCGTTCCACGGCGATACGGTTCTCCGTGCCTTCCAGCTGCGCCTGCAGCTCCAGAAAATTCTGGTTGGCCTTCAGGTCCGGATACTTTTCAATGGTGACCAACAAGCGGCTCAACGCGGAGCTCAACTGGTCCTGGGCGGCCTGGAATTTGGCGATGTTCTCTTCCGTCAGATTACTCGGGTCCACCTGCACGGATGTGGCCTTCGCACGGGCATTGATGACAGCCTCCAGCGTGCTCTTCTCATATTGGGCGGCACCCTGCACCGTCTTCACTAAGTTCGGAATCAGATCCGCACGGCGCTGATAGACGTTCTCCACATTGGCCCATGCCTGCGAACATACCTCGTCCTTCTGGACCATGTTGTTGTACGGCTTGACAAACGCGGCCAGAATCAGCACAACGGCCACGGCAATAATCAAAAGGGTTACAATTACTTTTTTCATCTATTCAATTTTTAAAGTTAATAATATTGTTTCTACAAATCTTGTGCCAGCCAATGCTCCATTTCCCGAATTCGTTGGCTGTATTTTTCAATCTGCCCTTCCACAAAATCCTCACTGTATTTGGTGTCGCAAAATCCGTTTCCCCGCGCCACATAATCCGCATCTTCCAGGCTTCCGAACAACTCGACGTAATTCTGGCGGTACTGGCGATATTGTTCCAGAAGGGCCGACAGCTCATTGCGGTCGGCTTGGATTATTTCACCGGAAGAAAAACGATATGCCTTTTTCATACGCATTCGAAAATCTGTTGGTAAATCCGTTCACACGCGCCGACGTTGGCGGCCACATATTCGCGGCACACGGCGCACACCCGCGCATACGCCTCAGGGTTGTCTTCAAACCGCTGCACCACCTGCCACATCTCCCCGGCATTGTTTACTGGGAAGGCTCCGCCCTTCTGGACCAGCATCACCGCCTCGTTGAAATGGCTGTACTTCGGACCGAAAAAGAGCGGCACACCATAGACGGCAGCCTCCAAAATATTGTGCAAGCCCGTTTTGAAGGCTCCACCCACATACGACAAGGTGCTGTATTTATACAATTTATTCAAAAGCCCGATGGTATCCACCACGAGCACATCATATTCGCCCAACTCCTGATTCTGTATTTCCGAATAGGCGATGGTTTTAAAATCGGAAAAGGTACGCATCACCTCTTCCTTCCGGCTGATCTCGTGCGGAGCCACTAACAGCTTGTACCCGTTCAGTTTCGGGAGCAGCTGGGCTAGCAATGCCTCATCCGGTCCCCACGTGCTGCCCGCCACAATCAGCTTGGAATGCTTTTTGAAGTTTTCGGCCATTTCCACTGGTGCGGACTGCTGTGCGATGGCGGCCACACGGTCGAAACGGGTGTCGCCGCACACCTCCACCTGACGAATGCCAACCCCCGCTAACAGTTGGGCCGATTCATCATTCTGCACAAAAATACGGGATGCTCCACGCAAACGGGTCACGAACCAGCGGCCGTACGGTTTGAAGAAATACTGGTTGGGCCGGAAGATGGCACTCACATAATAAAAGGGTATGCTGTTGTCCGTCAACTCTATCATATAATTGTACCAAAACTCATATTTGACGAAGATGGCCATCGAGGGACGTACGATGCGAAGGAAGCGGCGGGCGTTGCGCACCGTGTCTATGGGCAGATAGAAGACGTAGTCCGGCAGTGGGTCGTTTTTCCGTATCTCATATCCGGAAGGCGAGAAAAACGTTGCTAAGATTTTGGTGTTAGGACGTTCCTTTCGGATTTTCTCTATAATCGGCCGGGCCTGCTCATACTCGCCCAACGAGGCACTGTGAATCCATACCGGATGGTCGTCGTTGGCCACAGCGTCCGCTATCCGTTCGAGCAGGCGTTTGCGGCCGTTGATCCACAGTCGCGCCTTCCCGTTGAATGGGGCGGCCAGAAGAACAGCCATGCTGTATAAGCGAACCACTATGGAAATCAGGATGCGCATCGCCATGGATTATCGGTAATAGAATGTCGTCACCTCCTTTTTCTCATAAAGCGGTATGTTCCAGCCGATTTTCAGGCCGATGAGTCCGCTGAATTTCGATTTCATATTTTCCGTCGGTCCCTCATTAATGACATAGTTCCGGTTGGGTTTTGACCAAATCTCCCAGAATTCGATGCCGCCGTAGAAGTTGAGCAGCCGGTTTTTCTGGATGAAGAGATAGCCGATGAACTGGTTCATGGCGAAGCCGCCACTGCGGTGGTCGTAGCCCTTTCTGTAGTCGCCAGCCAGCTGTGGTACCTGGTTGTCGTAGTCGTTGATGCGGATCTTATGGCTGAAATAGCCCATTCCCAAATGGAGCCAGATGCCGGAATTACGCCAGCGGCTGACAGGTATCACCTTGCCTACGCCAGCCCCTAAGGACCAGTAACGGCCTTCGAAATAGAGCGTTGAGGTAAGGCCGTTGCCGTCCACCACCCGACCGTGCTCGTCCACCATGTCGCCAAGAAAGGCGGCGGTGGTGTCGCGCAGGTTGCTGCCGAACATATAATGGAAATTCACATCAAACGTCCAATTGCTAGCGGTCTTGACAGTCACGCCGGTGCCTACTGACAGGTTGGGTTTGAACCATTCGTGCAAATAGCCGACCGGCAAATAGCCGGACATGTTCACACCCGTCCACACCATGGTGGCTCCGGAGTCGATATAGCTCTTGCTGCTGAAATCGGTGCGTGCGTCGGCCACACCCCTGCGTTGGGCGAACAGTGCCAGCGGCAGCATCAGAACAAGCATCAAAACGGCAATATGTTGTTTCATAACGTTATATGATAAAATGAAAGGCGGAGGTTTTATATCATCCTCCACCTTTCACGAAAACATTCCTATTTATTGGTGCGGCCCGGATAGACCTTGAGGGCCTCTTCCAAGCACTTGACGGCCTTCTTGAGGTCTTCCACCTTCAGGCAGTAGCTGATACGAACCTCATCCGTACCTTTGCCTTTCGTGGAATAGAAGCCCGTAGCCGGTGCCATCATCGTGGTCTCGCCGTTGTAGTTGAACTCTTCCAGCATCCACTGGCAGAAACGGTCGGAGTTGTCGATGGGCAGACGAGCCACGCAGTAGAAGGCGCCCTTGGGCATTGGCACGTAGCAGCCGGGGATAGCGTTCACACCGTTGACCACCGTGTTGCGGCGGGCCACATAGTCGGTGATGACCGCATCGAAGTATTCCTTCGGGGTGCTGACGGCGGCCTCGCCGAGAATCTGGCCGTAGGTTGGCGGCGAGAGACGGGCCTGGGCGAATTTCATGGCCGTATTATAGACATCCTTGTTGTGTGTGATGAGCGCACCCGTACGCACGCCGCACGCGCTGTAGCGCTTGGACACGGAATCCAGCAGCACCACATTCTGCTCAAGGCCTTCCAGCTCCATAACGGAGAAATGCTTCACACCGTCGTAGCAGAACTCACGATAGACCTCATCGGCGAAGAGGAAGAGGTCGTGTTTCTTGGCAATCTCGCCTAACTGGCGGATTTCCTCCTCAGAATAGAGGTATCCGGTGGGGTTGTTGGGGTTGCACACCATGATGGCTTTCGTCTTGGGCGTGATCAGCTTCTCGAACTCCTCGATGGAGGGCAGCGCGAAGCCGTTATCGATGGTGGAGACGATGGGTTTCACCACCACACCGCACGTCACGGCAAAGCCGTTGTAGTTGGCGTAGAAAGGTTCCGGGATGATGATTTCGTCGCCGGGATCCATACAGCTGTTGAAGGCGAACAAGAGGCCTTCGCTGCCACCCGTGGTGATGAGGATCTCATCGGGCGTGATGTCAATGCCCACGCTGTGGTAGTATTCCACCAGTTTCTTGCGGTAGCTGAGGTTTCCGGCGGAGTGCGTATAGGCGATGACGGGGATGTCGGCGTTCTTGACGGCATCACGGGCACCCTTCGGTGTCTCGATGTCCGGTTGGCCGATGTTCAGATGATAGACGTGGATTCCGCGCGATTTGGCGGCATCAGAGAAGGGCACCAACTTACGAATTGGCGAGGAGGGCATTGTCTGACCCTTTTTAGAAATTTGAGGCATAGTTTTATTTATTTGATTGTTAATTGATTACAATTTTTACAAAAAGCGGACAAATATACAAAAAAAGCAGTTGGGAAAGAAAAAAAAGAGAATCCATGCCAAAAGCATTTTTTTGTATTTTTGCGGTTTAAAAATTTTAATCTTAAAACCAATATTATTATGGCATTAGCAATTGACTCAAGCAATTTTGAATCACTGATCAACGGTGACAAGCTGGTGGTGATCGACTTCTGGGCCCCGTGGTGCGGACCTTGCCGTCATTTAGGACCTGTTGTCGAGGAGGTGGCCGCCGAATTTGAAGGACAGGCCGTCATCGGCAAGTGTGACACGGACGAGAACAACGACCTCGCCATGCAGTTCGGCGTGATGAACATCCCCATGCTGGTCTTCGTCAAGAACAGGGAGGTGGTGGACAGCCTTGTGGGCCTCGTCCCCAAAGAACTTATCGTGGAGAAGGTCAAACAGTATCTGTAATAAGTCATTTTTTAAATTTCCAATATTATGAGTACAGCTTTATTAATTTGCATCATCGGTACGATTGTCATCATACCGTTTCTGATTTACTATGTGCGTGAAGCGAAACTGCATCACCCGAAAGGCCTGATTGCCGCCGCTTTGAGCAACATGGGCGAGCGCTTCGGCTACTACATCATGAACGCCGTGCTGCTGCTCTTCCTCGTTTCCAAGTTCGGTCTGCCCGACGGCACCGCCGGCGTCATCTATTCCGTCTTCTATTTCGGCATCTACGTGCTGAGCTTGGTGGGCGGTATCATCGCCGACAAGACGCAGAACTATAACAAGACCATCCAATGGGGTCTCATCATTATGGCCATCGGCTATGTGGTGATGGCTATCCCATTGTTCAGCAAGACCGCCGAAGGGGCTATCCTCGACAATGGCGGCGGCTGGTGGACGATTCTCATCGTCACCTGTATGGCCCTCTTGTTCATCGCCTTCGGTAACGGTCTGTTCAAGGGCAACCTGCAAGCCATCGTCGGCAAACTGTACGACGAATTTGAGGCCGAGGCTGCCAAGAAGGGTCCTGAGGCTCTTGCAGAAGCCAAAGACCGTCGCGACTCCGGTTTCCAGATCTTCTACGTGTTCATCAACATCGGCGGTTTCTTCGCCCCGTTCATCGCCCCGTTCCTGCGCGAGTGGTGGCTGAAAGCCCATCATCTGGTATATAATGCTGACATGTCCGGTCTTTGCCACCAGTTCTTAGCCAACGGTGAGCAGACCCAGAAATTCACGGAGACTATGCAGGCTGTGCTCCAAAGCGGTTATAACTTCACCGACGTTTCCGCTTTCTGCTCCGACTACATCACCGTCTTCAACCAGGGTGTCCACTTCTCCTTCATCGCTTCCGTGTTAGCAATGGTCATCTCTCTGGTTATCTTCCTGACAAACAAGTACAAACTGCCGCAGCCGGCCAAGAAAGAGCAGGCTCAAGTAGTGGAATACACCGCTGAGGAGAAACTCGCTATGGCAAAAGAGATCAAACAGCGTCTGTATGCTCTGTTCGCTGTGCTCGGCATCGCCGTCTTCTTCTGGTTCTCGTTCCACCAGAACGGCCAGTCCCTGTCCGTGTTCGCCCGCGACTTCGTTGATACGGAGAAGATCGCCCCTGAAATCTGGCAGGCTTTGAATCCTTTCTTCGTGATTGTGCTTACTCCTATCATCATGGTCATCTTCGCCGCTTTGGCCCGCAGAGGCAAACCCATTTCCACGCCTCGCAAGATTGCCATCGGTATGGCTATCGCTGGTTGCGCATACCTTTTCCTGATGATCATCTCCATCGTTAACAACTATCCTTCCGGTACGGAATTCCGCGCTATGGATCTGGCTCAGATGGCTGCTGCTGGTCTCTCCAAGGCTGCCCCGTGGGTGCTGCTCGTCACCTATTTCTTCCTGACTGTGGCCGAGTTGTTCATCTCCCCGCTGGGATTGTCGTTCGTCTCCAAGGTGGCCCCGCGCCACATGGTGGGCTTGTGCCAGGGCCTCTGGCTCGGTGCTACCGCCATCGGCAACCTGCTCATCTGGCTCGGACCGGTGATGTACAACGCCTGGCCCATCGAATACTGCTGGCTCGTGTTCGCCGTGGTCTGCTTCCTCTCTATGGCCATTATGCTCGGTATGGTGAAATGGCTGGAGCGCGTGACGCAATAACAGTTGAATAACATTCTTCATCATAACACGAAAGGCGCGTCGGAATGATGCGCCTTTCTTTGTTTTGCAAGCAGAAAAAAACCTTATCTTTATTATAAAATAATGTAGTATCTTTGCGGCGTTCTTATACAACCGCTTATGACACCTGTTGATTTCCTGTGTACCGTAACTTGGAAAGTGAATCCCGTTGCCTTCCATTTGGGTGCCCTTGAGGTGCGCTGGTACGGCATCCTGCTCGCCAGCGGCTTCCTGCTGGCCTATCTCACCCTGCAGAAAATATTCAAAACCGAAAACATATCCCAGAAACTGCTGGACAAAATCTCCATCTGGACTATTATCTGGACCATTGTGGGTCTGCGTCTGGGACATTTCCTGTTCTACGAGCCGGAACAGTTCATCATCAATCCGTTAGAAATCATTCTGCCCATCCACGACGGCCATTTTGTGGGCTACCAAGGGTTGGCCAGTCACGGCGCGGTGATTGCCATCATCCTGTTTGTGATCTATTACACGTGGAAGCACAAAATCAACCTGTTCTGGCTGCTGGATCGCTTGGCCATCGCCATCCCCATTGCGGCGGCTTTCGTGCGTTGCGGCAACCTGATGAACCACGAGATTGTGGGCAGCATCACCACGGTTCCTTGGGCCTTCGATTTCACCTATGGCGGGCCGGGTATCGCCGGTACGTTCCGTCATCCGGCCCAGCTCTATGAGGCTGCCGTCTATTTCCTTCTCTTCGTGGGCCTTACGGTCTATTACTTCAAGTTCGCCAAAGGCAAAGTGCCTGCCGGACTCACCTCGGGACTTACCCTCACCATCATCTTCATCGCCCGCTTTATCATCGAATTTTACAAGGAGGTGCAGGTGGCCAGTGAGGTCGGACACGCCCTCGACAACGGACAAATCCTCAGCATCCCGATTATCCTTGTCGGCGTCGGGCTGTTGATTTACGCTGCCGTCAAACGGCAGATACCGGAATGCCCATACAAAGAGGGCAAGCCGCTGAATTTCTAATTGTTTACTCCCACTCGATCGTCGCGGGCGGTTTGGAGCTGATGTCGTAGCAGACGCGGTTCACGCCCTTCACCTTGTTGATGATGTCATTGGAGACCTTGGCCATGAATTCGTATGGCAGATGCGCCCAGTCGGCGGTCATGGCGTCGGTGCTGGTCACAGCGCGCAGGGCCACGGCGCGTTCGTAGGTGCGCTCGTCGCCCATCACGCCCACGCTCTTGATGGGCAGCAGGATCACGCCGGCCTGCCAGGTCTGGTCGTAGAGAGAGACCTCAATCTCGCCGTTGGTCATGTTGGCGGGCACGCCGGCAGCCAGCACCTTGCGGGCCTCCTCACCGGACAGCCGCACTTTCCAGTCGCGCAGACCTTGGATGAAAATATCGTCCGCTTCCTGCAACACACGCACCTTCTCGCGGGTGATGTCGCCCAGGATGCGCACGGCCAATCCCGGTCCGGGGAACGGATGGCGGGTGATGAGGTGTTCGGGCATGCCCAACTGACGGCCCACGCGGCGCACCTCGTCCTTGAAGAGCCATTTCAGCGGCTCGCACAGTTTCAGGTGCATCTTCTCGGGCAGGCCGCCCACGTTGTGGTGGCTCTTGATGACCATGCCCGTGATGCTGAGACTCTCAATACGGTCGGGATAGATGGTGCCTTGCGCTAACCATTTGGCATCAGTGATCTTTTGTGCCTCCGCATTGAATACATCGATGAAGCCAGCCCCGATGATTTTGCGCTTGCGCTCGGGTTCGGTCACGCCCGCCAACTCCTGGAAGAACTTCTCGCTGGCATCCACGCCGATGACGTTTAGCCCCAAGCCCTCGTAATCGCGCATCACATTCTGGAACTCGTTTTTGCGCAGCAGACCATGGTCCACGAAGATGCAGGTCAAGTTGGGCCCGATGGCGCGGTGTAGCAGCATGGCGCATACGGAAGAGTCCACACCACCGCTCAGGCCGAGGATCACGCGGTCGTTGCCGATCTGCTCCTTGAGTTCGGCGACGGTGGTTTCCACGAAGGAGGCGGGACTCCAAGTCTGATGCCCGCCGCAGATGCCCACCACAAAATTCTTGAGCAGTTGTGTGCCCTGCACGGTATGGAAGACCTCCGGATGGAACTGCACGCCCCAAACTTGCTCGTTGTCAAACTGGTAGGCGGCAAACTCCACCTTGTCGGTGGAGGCGATCTTATGACAGTGGTCGGGCAGCTGGGTGATGGTGTCGCCGTGGCTCATCCACACTTGGGTGTTGTCGTCCAACCCTTGCAATAGAGGATTGTCGTGGTCAAAGGCGGCAAGGTTGGCACGCCCGTACTCGCGACTGCCGGCGGGTTCCACCTTGCCGCCGCCGGTGTGCGCCATGAATTGCGCTCCGTAGCAGATGCCCAGGATGGGAAGCCGTCCGCGGATATTGCTCAAATCCACCTTAAAAGCCCGCTCATCATACACGCTGAAAGGGGAACCGCTCAGGATCACACCGATGACATCCGAGTCGTCGTGCGGGAATTTGTTGTAAGGGACGATTTCGCAGAACATGTCCAGTTCCCGCACTCTTCGTCCGATGAGTTGCGTGGTTTGGGACCCGAAGTCCAGAATGATGATTTTTTCCATAAAGAGGGCGTTCTAAAGTGAGGCTGCAAAGATACTAAAAAAGCGTACTTTTGCCGCCGCAAAAAATAAGAATCGGATGTCAAAATATAGAAGTTATGTTCTGCCGGTAGCAATCCTGCTTGGGTTGGCTCTCCACCGCTGGTGTGCGCTCCTGTCGCCAACGGTGCCGTTCTTCATTTTTGTAATCCTTTTGCTTAATTTCTCCGCCGTTGACATCCGTTCCCTGAAACTCACCCCACTGTGTGTGTGGATTATGCTCTTCCAGATGGCTGTCAGCGTGGCGGGCTATTATGGCACGATGGCCTTGTCACACAATACGTTACTCGCGCAGGGTGTGATGATGGGTGTCCTTTGCCCGGTGGCTTCCTCTGTGGTGGTGGTCTCCTGTATGCTGGGGGCGGACCGCGCCACCGTAACCGAATACACCATCTTCGGCAATCTGATGGCCGCTATATTCACCCCCTTGTGTTTCTCCTGGATTGGAGTGCATCAGGATATGGGTATATGGATTTCCTTCTTGTTGATTTTAAAGAAAATAGGAACAACAATAGCGTTGCCCTTCTTCGTGGCGTTGCTGTTGCAGCTTGTGTGGAAAAGAGCCAATGATGCAATAGCCCGTTTCAAGGATGTGTCGTTCTATCTGTGGGCATTTCTCCTGCTGACTGTCATCGGGCAAACCATCGATTTTATTTTTATACATGGAAAAGGAAATCTGAATAATATCCTCTGGTTAGGTGTCATTTCCTTGGCAACCTGTGTGTTGAATTTCGGAGTGGGACGCTGGCTCGGTCGTCGTTACGGAGATGTGGTGGCAGGCGGACAGCTGCTGGGGCAGAAGAATACCGCCTTGGGAATATGGATGGCCAACACATTCCTCAATCCGTTGACATCCGTAACGTTAGCCTTCTATGCAATTTGGCAGAATCTCTTCAATAGCTGGCAGATATGGCGGCACGACCGAACAATGAAACGTTCAGAAGAGATTTGAAAATCTTATTTCTGTGCTACTTTTAGCATAAATAGTGTAATAAACAAGAAGATGATGTTGGGAATCCAGGTGCCCAGCACGGGTGGGAGGCCGCCGGAGACGGAAAACACGGTGGAAACCTGCTGCAGGAAGATGAAGGTGAACGCAAGTCCCATGCCCATGAATAGGTGTACGCCGACACCACGCTGGTTTTTGCGCGAGGATATACTTAATCCCAAAAAGGTCATGATGATGATACCTAACGGGTTGGCGACACGTTTGTTCTGCTCAATCTGATAGTGCGCCACCAAGCTGGAGCCTCTACGTTTCTCCTCCCGGATGAACCGCTTCAACTCGGAATACGACATGGTCTCACTCAAGTAAATATCCTGGTCGAAATTCCGGGGCAGGATGTTGAGGGCGGTGTCTATCCTGCGTGCGGAGGAGACATACTCGTTGTCCTCATCGTCGATAACGCGACGTGTGCAGTGTTCCATGACCCAAAGGTTACGCTCTTCATCAAAGTGGATGGTTTGCGCCGAAATCTTCTTATGGATGGCCGAGCCTTCAAACTCCTCGTAGGTGAAATAATAGCCGACTCCGTTACCGCGGTCCCATCGTTCCACAAACACATAGCTCCGGTCGGAGTTTTTCACATGCAGCATGGTGGTGGAAACCGCCTGTCTGCCGAAATTCCGGAATTTGAACTCGTTGAGCTTTGCATTGGTGTGGGGTACGATGAAGTTGGACAGAATCAGGGATAACAGAACGATGATGACGGCACCCACCCCGTACGGGACGAGGAACCGGTTGTAGCTGACCCCGTTGCCCAAGATGGAGATGATCTCGTTGCGGGACGACATCTTGGAGGTGAACCAGATGACGCTGATAAAGGTGAACAGCGGGATGAAGAGGTTGATGAAGTAGGGGATGAAGTTGAGATAGTAGCCGGTGATGATCTCCTTTACGGGAATGCCTTTTCCCATGAAACGTTGGATGTTTTCCGACACATCGAACACGATGATGATGGTCATCAGCAGCAGGATGGAAAAAACCAACGATCCGAGGAACTTCCGAAGAATATACGAATCGATGATTTTCCACCCAGTTAGGGATCGGAATCCGTCACGCAGCCGTTCGAAGATGTTCTGTTGCATCCGTTCTATTAAAAGGAGCGGCAAAGATACAAAAAAGAGCGTACTTTTTTGCGGTACGCTCTTTCAAAGTTTATATTAAAAAATTCATTATCTCAACGCCTCTACAGCAGCCTTGATGCGGCGACAGGCCTCCTTGAGCTTCTCCTCTGAAGTGGCGTAGGAGAGACGGATACAGTCGTTGTCGCCAAAGGCGCTGCCCTGCACGGTGGAGACACCGGCATCCAAAAGCAGGTAGAAGGCCAGATCCTTGGAATCGCCGATGACGGTCTTGCCGTACTCTTTGGCGAACTCCGAGTCGGCAGGCACCTGCTTGCCGTACAGCGTGTTGACCTTGGGGAAGAAATAGAAAGCGCCCTGCGGCATTCTTACTTCAAAGCCGGGAATCTCCTGCAAGAGGCCGAACACTAAATCGCGGCGCTGCTTGAAAGTGTTGCGCATACCGATGATGTCTTCGGAGGTCTTCGGATCCATCTCCATGGCGCACAAGGCGGCACGCTGCGAGATAGAACCCGTGGCGGACGTAATCTGACCCTGCAGCTTGCCGCAGGCTTTGGCCACATCCACGGGAGCTCCGATGAAACCGATACGCCAGCCTGTCATGGCGAAGCCCTTAGCCACACCATTGACAGTAACCACTTGGTCCTTAATAAAATCGAATTGGGCAATACTCTCGTGACCGCCCACAAAGTTGATGTGTTCGTAAATCTCATCCGACATGATCATCATCTGCGGATGCTTGGACACCACCTCGGCAATGGCGCGCAACTCCTCCTTGGTGTAAACCATGCCCGTAGGGTTGGAGGGACTGCTGAACATCATCAGTTTGGTGTTGGGCGTGATGGCTGCCTCCAACTGCTCGGGTGTGATCTTGAAATCGTTTTCCAGCTTGGCCGGAATATACACGCATTTGCCCTCGGCCATCTCGACGATGGCGCGATAGGACACCCAATATGGGGTGGGGATGATGACCTCGTCGCCGGGATTCACTAAGGCCATAACGACCTGATAGATGGATTGTTTTCCACCTGTGGACACCACAATCTGCTTCGTGTCGTAATCCAGGTTGTTGTCACGTTTGAACTTGTGGCTGATGGCTTTCAGCAGATCGGCGTAACCCGGAACTGGCGGATAATGGGTGAAATTGTCGTCAATGGCCTGCTTGGCGTATTCCTTTACGGTTTCCGGCGTGTTGAAGTCCGGCTCCCCGATACTCAGGCTGATGACATCTTTTCCCTTTTCCTTCAGTTCGCGTGCCAACGCGGTCATGGCCAGCGTTTCCGACGCGGCCATCGTAGTAACTCTTTTTGATAATCTTTCCATATAAATTGGTGTATTATTGTTGACTTTTTTGGGGCTGCAAAGGTAGCAAATTCGCGCGAATTACCGGTTCTGATTTTTTATCAGTTGTCCGCAGGCGGCATCGATGTCGCGGCCACGGCTCTGGCGCACGTTCACGATCATGTTGCACTTCTGCAGATATTCGATGAAACTCTCCCGCTGGTTGGGATAGGAACGGTGGTAGAGGCCCTCTTCCGTTTCATTATACTCAATAATATTGATTTTCACAGGGAAAGGTCGGCAATAACGAGCCAGTTTCTCGGCGGCCTGCATGCTGTCGTTCACCTTGGAAAGCAGCAGGTACTCGAAGGTGATGCGGTCGCCGGTTTTCTGGTGATAATATTGTAACGCCGCCTGCAGGTCGTGCAGGTTGTTGCGTTCCGTGACGGGCATCAGCACCTCGCGCACCGCCGGCTCGGCACTGTGCAGCGACACAGCCAACCCGCAGGGGAACTTTCTGTCAGCCAACGCTTTTATCCCTTTGATGATGCCCGCCGTGGAGAGCGTGATGCGCGTGGGCGACAGTCCGAACCCTTTCGGGTCAGTGAGCTTGTCGATAGCGGTCATCACGTTGTCGAAATTGAGTAATGGCTCACCCATGCCCATGAATACGATGTTGGTGATGCCGTTGTCGTACAGCTCGCGGGCGCGACGGTCCATCAGCACGTATTCGTCCACAATCTCGCTGTAATGCAGGTTGCGGATGAAGCCCATCGTGCCGGTGGCGCAGAATGAGCAGCGCAGCGGGCAGCCCACCTGGGAGGAGACGCACGCGGTGACGCGCCCGTTGGAAGGTATCAGCACGCCTTCCACCATCTTGCCGTCCCATAAGCGGAAGGCGAACTTGGAAGTCTTGTCGCGACTGTGTGCCTCCTGCGCGATTTTGGCCCGATAGAATGTGAAGTTCTCCGCCAGACGCGCGCGCAATGCCACCGACACGTTCGTCATCTCATCAAAACTGCCGGCACCCCGCTGCCAAAGCCATTGCCAAATCTGACCGGCCCGGAATTTTTTTTCGGAAACAGATGCGATGAAATCCTCCAATTGGGGAAGCGATAGATTGCGAATATCCTCCATGTTTCAGTTTTTAAAATGTGGGCGGCAAAGATACATTTTTCGCTACATTTTTACTATTTTTGCAACCTTGTTTTAAACAGGAGGATAAAAATAGGAGAAACACCTGTTTTTATTTTATAAAAAATTGATAGTAAGAAAAATAAAGTTTATCACACATGGAATTAGCAACGAAATACGATCCCACCGTGGTGGAGGACAAATGGTATGCATTTTGGACCGAACACCGTATGTTTCATTCCGAGCCGGACAATCGTCCGGCCTACACCATCGTCATCCCGCCGCCAAATGTCACCGGCGTGCTGCACATGGGCCACATGCTCAACAACACCATCCAGGACGTACTGATCCGCCGCGCCCGCATGAACGGTTTCAACGCCGTGTGGGTCCCCGGCACCGACCACGCCTCCATCGCCACTGAAGCCAAAGTGGTAAACTTTCTGAAAGAACAAGGCATTGACAAAAAGGATCTTACCCGCGAGGAATTCTTGAAATACGCCTGGCAATGGAAGGAGAAACACGGCGGCATCATCCTGCAACAGCTGCGCAAGCTGGGTGCCTCCTGCGACTGGGATCGCACCAAGTTCACCATGGACGAGGACCTTTCCGAATCCGTCATTGAGGTGTTTGTGGATCTTTACAACAAAGGCAAAATCTATCGCGGCGTCCGCATGGTCAACTGGGACCCCAAGGCCCTGACCGCCGTCTCCGATGAGGAGGTCGTCTATAAAGAGCTGCAATCCAAGCTTTATTACGTGCGCTATGCCATCGAGGGCGAGCCCGGCGAGTACATCACCATCGCCACCACGCGCCCCGAGACCATCCTCGGCGATACGGCCATCTGTATGCACCCCGACGACGAACGTTACGCCAAATACAAGGGCAAACGCGCTATCGTGCCCATCGTCAACCGTTCCATCCCGCTCATTTACGACGAATATGTGGAACGCGAGTTCGGTACCGGTGCCCTCAAAATCACGCCGGCACACGACATCAACGACTACAATCTTGGCATCAAATATCATCTTGACACCATCAACATCTTCAATGACAACGGTACCCTGAACGAAAACGCCCAATTCTTGGTGGGTGTGGACCGTTTTGAGGCCCGTAAAGCTATCATCCCGATGTTGGAAGAGGCCGGCAGCCTGGTGAAAATCGAGGATTATGTCAACAAGGTTGGATTCTCCGAGCGCACCAACGAGGTTATTGAGCCGAAGCTCTCCATGCAGTGGTTCTGCAAGATGGGTGAGCTGGCCAAACCGGCGTTGGAGGTGGTGATGAAGAACGAAATCCAATTCTACCCGGATAAATTCAAAAACACCTACGCCCACTGGATGGAGAACGTGAAGGATTGGTGCATCAGCCGCCAGCTGTGGTGGGGTCACCGCATCCCGGCCTGGTATTTGCCCAACCACGAGTATGTGGTGGCGCACAACGCCGACGAGGCGCTGACCATCGCCCGCCAGAAGTACCCCGAGCTGAACCTCAACGCCGAGGACCTGAAGCAGGACGAGGATGTGATGGACACATGGTTCTCCTCCTGGCTCTGGCCGTTGTCGGTGTTTGACGGCATCCGCCATCCCGACAATCCGGAAATCAACTACTATTATCCCACCTCCGCCCTCATTACGGCTCCCGACATCATCTTCTTCTGGGTGGCCCGTATGATCATGGCCGGTTTGGAATGGCGCGGTGCCATCCCCTTCAAGGATGTCTATTTCACGGGCACCGTGCGCGACAAGCTGCACCGCAAGATGTCGAAATCGCTTGGCAATTCCCCGGACCCTATCATGCTGATGGAGAAATACGGCGCCGACGGCGTGCGTTTCGGCATGTTGGTGACCTCGCCAGCGGGCAACGACCTGCTGTTCGACGAGGCCCTCTGCGAGCAGGGGCGCAACTTCAGCAACAAGCTCTGGAACGCCTTCCGACTGGTGAAAGGTTGGAGTGTGGATGCCGGCATCGAGCAGCCCGTCCACTCCAAAACCGCTGTGGAATGGATGCGGCAGCGCATCAACGAGGTTGTCGCTGGCATGGAGGAGGACTTCACCCGCTACCGTCTCTCCGAAGCCCTGATGTCTGTCTATAAGCTCATCTGGGACGACTTCTGCTCCTGCTTCCTCGAAGTGGTGAAGCCGGCCTATATGCAGCCCATTGATGCCAAGACCTTTGGCGAAATCACGGATCTCTTTGAAACCTTGATGGAAATTTTGCACCCGTTCATGCCCTTCATCACGGAAGAGCTGTGGCACGAGCTGCGTGTACGGCAGGATGGCGAGTCCATCATGCTGACCGCCATGCCGAAATCCGCTGGCACAGACAATGCTTTGCTGAACGCCTTCGCCAACGCCCGCAACATCATCGAACAGGTGCGGCGCGTGCGTTCCGAGAAGAACATCGCCAACAAGCAAGCCCTCACCCTTCACGTTCACGCCGATGCTCAGCAGGCCAACGAGGCGTTGGATGCCGTCATCCGCAAACTGGCTAACGTGGATTCCATCCTCTATGTGGGCGAATCCGCCGAAGTGAACGGGGCCTCCTTCATTGAACAGAACATCAAATACTCCATCCCGTTGACGGGTCTCGTCAATGCGGAGGAGGAGATCAAGAAGCTGGAAGCCGACCTGAAGTATGCCGAGGGATTCCTGCAGGGCGTTCTGAAGAAGCTCTCCAACGAGCGTTTCGTGAACAACGCCCCGCAGAACGTGGTGGACATCGAGCGCAAGAAACAATCCGATGCCGAAGAGAAGATCCGCATCATCAAGGAACAATTAGCCAAGTTGAGATTATGAAAGCCACCTTACGCTATCTGATGATTCTGGCCTTGTGCCTTCTGCCGTTCACGTTCATCCAGAATGTGGAGGTTGTGAATAAGGAGCGTTTCCCCATCGTGATAGGCATTACTCTGGCGGTAACCATCGCCTATTGGGTCAGTTACGCCATCATCGAAAAGAAACGGAGAGAGCAGAAGGGAGGGAAATAAGCGATTTGCGGTTTGCGGTTTACGATTTGCGGTTCCCGGTTCTCAGTTCTTTGTTCTCAGTTCTAATGCCGTCAGGCGTTGCATATTTGTAAACCTATCTTTTTATGTCGCCCCGCATTTTCAAAAGAAAAATAAAAGCAACACACCTGTTGCTCTTCATAGGATTCACTCTCCTTTTACTCCTACTCGCCTTCGTACTCTACATGGCCAGCATATTCAACGCCGAGTGCGACACCAGTTATTACAAACCGATCACCTTGCCGCACGATACCTCCACGGCTACTCCCGTGAAGGTGCCGGAACAGGCATGGCCCACTTCCACCCTAAACGGTCCTGTGCAGAGGGTTAGGATGTTCCGTTATGAGGCGAAGATGAACAAGCGGTCTAAGCAGATTACCAAGGGAAAACTAGTGGAAACCGTTACGGAGCAATACGACAGGGCGGGGCATCTGGTGGAGAAATGCACCCGCGATGCCACCGATACCACCCTTTTCCACGGCGAAAGCTATACGGAATATTTCAACGAGCAAGGAAACCTTGTGACGGATCATCGCAGTTGGCATAGGGATTATCTCCCATACTGGCGTCGTTACATTCAGGTTTATGACCAAAACGACGACTTGATTTACAATGTGATATTGGATGAGAAGGGAGACACCATGGGTGCTTTTCACAGAACTTACCAGTATGATGAGGTTGGAAATCTCATCAGCGCGACGGTTTACGATGCCGAGGACACCGTCGTGCACACCCACGAATACTTTTTCATGGGTGACAGCATCGTGATCCGCGCTTATAGGGACGGCGTCTTGGCGGGCAGAACTGTACTGGACTCCAATATGCGCTACACCACTGACTACTTTCATCTGAATGGGACAGATTTTTGGGATCTGCTGGCGGCAGGCATCATAACCTACCGCTATGATGCTGACGGCAGGCAGATAGAGGAAATCATTTCAGATTCGTACTACAAGGAAATTACAAGATACGACAAATACGGAAATGTGGTGGAAAAGCTTTATTACCGGCACAAGAAAAAAGGCGAATCGAATCGATACCTTGGATTAAAACTCACCTCGCGGTGGACGCGCAGTTACGAATACGACAAGCATGGGAACTGGATTCGCGCCGTGGAAACCTTCGAGAATGCGGATGACCTGAAGCACAAAAGGGTGCAGTATAACGTCTGCGAGCGGGAAATCACCTACTATTGAGGTGCAGTTCACAAAACATCCCCGTTAGGGGATCCATATCTGTAGCCAGAGAACGCGCCCGTCCCGTCCCTAACGCCGTTAGGCGTTGCATATCTGTGGGAATTGAGCCCTACGCACGCATAAATGCCCCGATTAGGGCATTTGTATTGTATGTGAACATCTGTTCTACCGAGCTCCCGTCCTTATCGGGACGTGGGGAGATTCCGCCGCTTCTATCGTCGCCGGCGGAATGGTGCACATCGCACTTGCCGTCCAGGCGGCGGCAGATTGTCTTTCCCGAAATCCAAATTCTTGTGCCGCCGCATTCTCGGCCTGGTGGGCACGCACCATTCCGCGAAACGCAATAGCGTTGAGCGGAATCCCCAACCATTCAGGGTATCCCAATCGAAAACCGCAAATCGCAAACCGCCAACCGCTAATCCCGCTTCAGCCATTCCGGATGGGCGTACGGCTCCTTGTCCTCTAAGTTGAACCAACCCTTGTTTTTGCCATGCATTCCGTAATAGTACTGCTCTATTTCGGCCAGGTCTTTTTCATAATCTCCTGTCGGGTAAAACACCTTCCCGATGCCCGCTGTGCGGCTCCGGAAGTCGATGTGGCTCACGCAGATGGGTACTCCCGCCTTCTCCGCAATCTGGTAGAAACCGCGTTTCCACTTGGGCACTAACGTGCGCGTGCCCTCCGGACAGATTATGAAGGCAATCTCGTCACGGTTTTTGATGAGGTCCACGGCGAAATCCGCAAAATGCAGCGCGTGCTGGCGGTCCACCGGCACACACCCTACCTTCTTGAGGAAAGGCTTGAACGGGAACACGAAAAACTCTTTCTTCATGGCCATCACCATCTTCAGTTTCAGATACTTGATCACCTGCCGTCCGATGAAGAAATCGGCGATGGAGGTGTGTGGGGCCATGATGACCACGCATTTTTTCAAGTCCGGATTCTGATGGAATTCCTCAGTAGTGAACCCGCTGACGCGGAAACCGCATAATTTCAATAAGATGGTGTGTATTGACATAATGTGTTAGTTTTCAATGATGATAGAATGGCCTTCGCACAAGCATTTCAGCGGGCACCCCATGCGGATGGCCCGGTTGTCGGCCTCGTGACCGGCAGGGAAACCGAAGATGACGGGGAAATCATAATGACGGGCATGTTCGGCTACAATCTCCTCGGCCGTTTTGCCGTAGGGGATGGTGTTGTCGTGCATATCGCTCAAATGGCCCACCAGCAATCCCGCCAGCCGGCGCAGCTTGCCGGCACGCTCCAAACTGGTCATCATCCGGTCGATATGGTACAGATATTCGTCCAAATCCTCTATAAAGAGAATCTTACCATCGGTGTTCACATCCGAAGGGGAGGCGAGCAGGGAGTATAGCATCGACAGGTTGCCGCCGGTGACAATGCCTTCAAAATTGCCGGGACGGCTCAACGGGTGCTGTGGCAGCTCGTAGCGCAGACGCTCGCCGCGCAGGGCGGCTATTAGCGAACGGTTGGCGGCATTATCCAAAGCCTCCTCATGCACATTGACGGGCATGGTGGCGTGAAGGGTGGCGATGTTGAAGTTCTGCTGGATGTGGGAATGGAAGACTGTCACGTCGCTGTAGCCGCAGATCCATTTGGGACGGGCTTGGAAGGCGGTGAAGTCGAGGCTATCGATAATGCGGGCGGAGCCGTAGCCGCCACGGGCGCACCACACGGCCCTGATGTCGGGATTATCGAGCAACTCCTGGATGTAGCCTGCGCGTACCGCCTCGTCGCCGGCAAACTGGTGGCATTCGGCAAAAAGGCGTTCGTCATAAAAAACGTTAAAGCCGTTCTGTTCCAGCAGATGCATGGCAGGTGCAATCTCCGCAGGGGAGATTTTCCGCGCCGGAGCCGCAATGGCCACCGTGTCGCCTTGCCGCAGATAATCGGGAACAATCATAATTCTATACCGTTTTTCCGCAAGACTTTCTGGGTCATTTCCCGCAAAAGGGTTCTTTCCTGTACGTTGTTGTAAAATTTCTTTTTAGGTTTTTTAACAGTGCTTTTTTTGAAATAGGCTCCCGTCACCCCTTCGAATTCCGGGTTCAGCGCGGCTGCCAGCATGGTGGCTGCCCCTTCCTCGGGCGTGTTGATGAGCGGACGGAAGATCCAGTCGCACAGCTTGTCCACCACGATGTTGCCCTGTCGGATGATGCCGGTGCTCACGATGTCGGGGTCCGCCACGTTGATGCAGATGCCCCGCTCCTTCCAGGCTTCGGCGGCATCCAGCGTGAAATAGTAGAGCGCCCGCTTGGAATTGCCATACGTGGTGAAACGGTTGAATTTGCGATCATTCGTGGGCTCGAAGTAGTCCGCCCGTATTTTGCCCATGACATACGCGATGGACACCATGCTCACAATGCGCGTACCCTGACCCATAATCGGCAGCAGGGCATGAGTTAATGTGTAGTGACCCAGGTAGTTGACCGCTGTGGTGTATTCGATGCCGTTCACGCTGTTTTTCGCATGATGGCACAACACACCGGCGTTGTTCAATAGAATCTGTAAGGAGGAAAACTCCTTCTTCACCTCATCGGCGAAGCGGATAATATCCTGAAGATTGCCGAGGTCCACCTGTTTCAAAAAGAGGGTCGCACCGGTTTCCTCACGGATTGCATCATACGTGGGACGTGCGATTTCCGCATCGTAACAGGCCATGATGACATCATAACCGGCTTTCGCCAGCGTGCGGGTGTGAATCGTTCCCATGCCTCCGTCGGCACCCGTTACCAAAGCTGTTCCTTTACTCATCTGTTCTGATATGTAGATAATTAGACATTTTAGTTTCCGGTTCCATCGGTCATGCCAAACACAGGCCCTGAAACCGAGCGCAAATATACAAAATATTTGTCTTTTACGTTAGTTTTTTCGTACCTTTGCACCCTCAAAAACTATTATCATGAAGCGGCTTGTTTTCAGTCTCTTTTTCATCATAATATGTGCAACATCCGCATTTTGTACCCACATCCTCATCCCGATGGATATGGGGCAAACCAACCATTTAAAAGCATACGGGATAGCCTACTATGCCGTTTCCCATCAGGTGGATATGAGTTGGCTGCTCAATTATCGGGGAGGCAGTTTCATGTGCCAATACAATTCGGATATTGAAAACGAGTGCTCCATCCGCGGAGTCTCATACCAAATTATTGCAGACATCCAAGCCCAGCAGATTTTGAGCGAAATTGCGGCTGTGGAAAACAATATGAACGAAATCCGTCTGACAAAAGAGCCCAAAATCGCCGTTTACTCCCCGAAAAACAAGCTTCCTTGGGACGATGCCGTCACGCTGGTCCTGACTTACGCGGAAATCCCTTACACCGTCATCTATGATGAGGAAGTTATAAAGGGAGAATTGCCCAAATATGACTGGCTGCATTTGCATCACGAGGATTTTACGGGACAGTACGGGAAATTCTGGGCCAGCTATCGGAACGCCAAATGGTATCAGGATGATGTTAAGGAGAATGAGGAGCGTGCCGCGCAGTTAGGTTTCGCCAAGGTTTCTCAAATGAAACTGGCCGTAGCCAAGGGCATCCGGGATTTTGTGGCAGGTGGCGGCTACCTCTTTGCCATGTGCTCTGGTCCTGACAGCTATGATATCGCCCTGGCTGCCGAAGGCGTGGACATCTGCGACATCATGTTCGACGGCGACCCCATGGACCCGCAGGCACAAAGCAAGCTGAACTACGACAACTGCTTCGCCTTCACAAATTTCAAAATAGAGACGAACCCATACGTCTATGAGGTGTCCGATATAGATGTCAACCCAACCTTGCACATGACCAACAAATCCAGCGACTATTTCACTTTGTTTGAATTTTCTGCAAAATGGGATCCTGTGCCTACCATGCTCTGCCAGAACCATTTGACGGTCATCCCAGGTTTCATGGGGCAGACGACGGCCTTCCGCAAAGAGCTTATCAAGCCCACCGTCACCATTATGGGAGAGACGCAATTGTTCAACGAGGCACGCTATATACACGGCGAGTATGGGAAGGGCACCTGGACATTCTATTCGGGCCACGATCCCGAGGACTACCAGCATTTGGTGAACGATCCGCCCACCAATCTGGATCTGTTTCCCAATTCGGCGGGTTACCGGCTCATATTAAACAATGTGTTGTTCCCCGCTGCAAAGAAACAGCAGCAAAAGACATAATAAGGAAACAGACATTAGATAATACCTAATGTCTGTTTTATTTTGGAGGTCAGAATATCGATTCCCTTCTCATTTTGGGCACCCACGGGGATAATGATATCCGCCGAGCGTTTGGACGGTTCGATGAAGAGCTCGTGCATGGGCTTTACGAAATGTTGGTAATGAACGATGGACTTGTCCAATCCCCGTCCGCGTTCATTCACATCCCGTTGGATGATACGAATCAACCGCTCATCCGCATCCGTGTCCACGAACACCTTCAAATCAAGAACATCCCGAAGGGCCTTGTCGGTGAAAATCAGGATCCCTTCCACAATCAGCACGTCGCAGGGATTGACGGGAATGGTGTCCTTGCCTCGGGCGCAGGTGACATACGAGTAGGTGGGCATCTCCACGGGAATGCCGGCTTTCAGCTTGGCGATATGGTCCACCAAAAGAGTCCACTCAATGGCCGAGGGGTGGTCGAAGTTGATTTTTTCCTTCTCCTCTTGGGGCAGATTACCATTGTCTTTGTAATATGCGTCCTGGGAAAGCACGCTGACCTGCTCTTTGGGCAGGCTTTGGATGATTTTCTTCACCACTGATGTTTTTCCGGAGCCGGATCCGCCGGCGATTCCAATTACGAGCATAGTGTTTTTGTTTTAAAATGCGAACGCAAAGATACTATTTTTCACAATGGGAATAAAAAAAATCACGCTTTCCGCGTGATTTTTCTTGTTGCCCCGATAGGACTCGAACCCATACAAACAGAACCAGAATCTGCTGTGCTACCATTACACCACAGGGCAAAAGTTTGAGCGCGCAAAGATATACTTTTTTTCATATACCAAGCGCGCTCAAGCAATTTTTTTTTCTAACTTACGAAAATCACTTCGTACCAGATATACCCGCTCACTATAACTTCCTTGTAATAAACATTATCCACTTTGTAATAGACGTATCCGTCCAAAACGATTTCCTCATAAGTGCTGGGAAGTTCGGCCACGCGGGCACCAATCGGAGGGTTCACAACCACGTAATCTTTCTGTCTCGGGGTGTAAAATGTGCCATCATCGTAGTAATAGGTCACATTGTTGTAGATCACCACCACAGGGCTCCAGGTGTGGAAGATTGAGTGGGCGATGACTGCTCCTACAGGCGGGCGGCAGATGATGTAGTATCCGTTGATGTAGCGGCAGTAAACGCTGTTGTAGAAGTAGTAGGGGACACCGTGATAGTAAACGGGACGGATACCGTGAGGAACGTGCATGTGGTGACCGAAAGAGTGGTGGTTCGGGTGTACGTAGGGAGTATAGTGCGGAGCGTGTCCGGGAGTCGGCTTGGCATCCGGTGCGGGTGCAGAACCTCCCTGACCGGATGGACGACCGCCTTCGTAGCGAGAGGATGCCGGTTGCGGTGTGGCCTGACCCGTGGAGGTGTATCCACGTTTGGTCTCTGACGTACTGGACGTGGCCGTTGCCGGAGTTGAAACGCGGGAATCTACAGTTCTATTGCTGACGTTGGCTGATGTCGTAGGACGACTTGTCGCAGAAGAGGCAGGTCTCGCCACCTCGGAGGAGGCAGGTCTGGCTGTCGTGGAAGAAGCTGGCTTTGCTGTTGTTGAGGAGGCCGGACGAGATACGGTTGATGACGTGTTCGTGCGTGCGGCACTCGAACTCACGGTGGAGGAGCTGCTTGAAGAGGCTGGGCGTGCTGCCGCAGGCGTGGAGCTGTTCCGGGAGGCCGGCGCAACCGTGGAAGAGGAAGCCGGACGGGACACGGACGACGATGCGGAAGTCCTGGATGAAGCACTTGACGACGTGGCAGGCGGTCTGCTCACCGTGCTTGAAGAAGTCGGTCTCGGTGTTGTCTGTGCCTTTTGGTAACTGCTGTTGGCTCTGCTCATCTGCGCGTCACCTTTCCGGACCTGACGATCCACCGGACTGCTGACAGTGGTTGCGGGCTTGCTGCTCGGTGCAGAAGCTCTGGATGTGGGCTGTGCCATTACGGAAGAAACGGCCAAACTGCCCATCCATAAAAGGCTAATTAACAAAACTGACTTTTTCATGACAATGTGATTTTAAAAGTTAGTGAAAACGACAGGTAAGACGAGAAAAGCAATCCGATGTTTAAGGCATCTGAAAAAAAATTATCGTTCCACGACAATCTTTCTGCGGAAAACGTTCTTGTCATCACATACCTTTAATATATATATACCTGAAGGAAGGGAGGAAACATCCATAATGCAATCCGCGCTGGAGGCGGCCATCGTCTTACGGACAAGTTTTCCGGACAGGTCATACAGCTGAATGTCTGTCTTCTGTGAGAAGGAAGGAATGGAAACATGCAACTGATTGGAGACAGGGTTCGGATATATGATAACATCACCTCCTTGGGGGTCCTGTATGGAGGAGACAACGCTGTCGGTAATCCAGGAAAGCGTGAAGCCGCCCGCATTCAGATAGTTGTCGGTTTCAAGTATCATCATGATCTTGTTGGTGTTCACCGTAAGTGGTTCCGGAATCTGATTCCCCGAGTAGGTGGCCACCAGATTGCTGCTTTGCGAGTGAACATCATAGATGAAAAGATTGTCATTGGGGTGGATGTCCATTTCGGAAAAAGAGAGGATGATGTATTGAGCCTGGTTGGGCCAGATTCTCCAAATGCAATAACTGTTGGGTATATAGTTCAAAGAGCCACTACCGTCTGCGATGGTACCCTGATGTGTTCTGTGCAATTCATAACTGCAATAAAAGGAAAGACTTGTCACCTCATACGAGAAGCGCCAACCCTGTCTGGTTTCCGACCCGTTGGTGTTGAATGTAACATACAGTGTATCCGTTTGAAACGTGTAATTCAACTGAGATGGCAGCTGACCGGAAAAGGATTTCAGAAGATGTCCGTTTGACGGGTGTCCGTCCCAGAAGGAGAGCGTATCCTGTCCGTCTTCCGTATCCATCATTTGCAGGGAGATGCTGATGAAATCCGCATAATCATCTGTGATGGCCATCATGCAATGGGTGTTGTTCTGGTAATGCGACGGGCCACTTCCGTCTTCTATGGTTCCCTTTGATGCTTTTACGATTTTATCCGTACAATAATAGGGGTAATTAGCATCGCCGGGGTAGCAGTTGACAATCATCTGCTGGTTGTGATAGAAGCCGCCGACGGCTGAGGAACTTTCTGAAGAGCTCAACGAATAATAGCCGTTAGAGGATCCGCCCCAGCCAAAATTGAAATGGAAAAGGTTGTCATCATTATACCCATCGCATACGAAAGCATGACCACCCTCGTCACCATGTCCTGAATAGTAAACCGGTCGGCGATTATTCAGTTCGGTTTTCAGCATTTGTTTCCACTGTGAGTTGGAATAGTTGTAACGTCCTACGATGGAAGCGTTAGGGCTGTATCCGAAATAGGTCTGCATGGCTTCTGGCACATTGTGAGAATAGGCGCCGGATCCTGTTGAGCCATACATCATGTCCACGGATGTTGCGCAATGGAAAATCAGCTTGGCCACTTCGTCATTCGGGCCAGTGAGTACGTCTTCCATTGCCTCGTAGCAATAGTTCTGTTGTCCGAAATTCACATAAAAATCGCCATAATCCGTATGATTGGTATGGTTGCCCGTACCATGAGCGGGGTAGCGGTAATAATACATGATCATGGCCATGGCTACGGCCACGCATCCGTTGGGGGTTCTGCGACCATACGCCGCCGGAACATTGTCATCCTCTGGAGAATACTTGTTGTAGTACTTCGTCTGGTTCCATTTAGCTGTCAGAAGAGGTGAAACAACGACACTGTCTCCTTTTATGGCATTGCCGTTTTTGAGGGCATTCCAGCCCGGATGGACGGAACGTTCAGGATTGCTGCGTACGAAGGCTATTTCCCGAGCATACTGGTCCAGCCAGTCGAGGGCGGCAGGGGGCATGTTGTCGAAGTCCATCTGTTCGTCCAGCGAGTAGGCCAGCACCGGGCTGACGGCATCATCTGTGGCCATGACCAGGAACCCTTTGTTAAAATTCGTGATTAGCATAACTGTATCCGCCCCATTTTTATAGAATGAAGCAGAACGGACCGACACATCCCGTGTGTCAGGCGTATGTCCGTACAATTTTTGGAGAAAGGCTTTTTTCGATAGAGCAATCAGAGAATCGGGAGCAATAGGGGCGGCGTTTGTCACGAAAGAGGCTGAAAAGAGACAAACGGCCAGCAGCCAACATCTTTTACAAAATCGAATCATCGAAGTCGTCCTCCTTTTCATCGCGAATCATGCTGTTTGCACTTCTCTGTAGGGAAGCTATCAGCGATCCGACCATTTTGGTTAATTCCATCAGTTGGTTACGGGAGTACTCTTTGGCATCATCCGAGAAGATGCCCAGCTTGTAGGCGATCTCGGTGAAGACGACGCATTCGCGTACGGAACTCTTGGCCATTTTGAGATAATACAGGAATTGGGTCTTATTACGGGAAGAGCCCTCTGCCATATTCAAGGCAATACTCTGCGCTGACTTCAGGAAGGAATCCCGCAGAACATTCTTACAGTCGGCAACTTCCAAAATGAAACCTGCTGTCTCCTGATAGAGCCAGGTTATATAGTCTGTTGCCTTAGCATAAATCCTCAAGTCCTCAAACCTGAAAAAGCTCACATTGTTGTCTTGGTCATTCATAACATTAATTTTAATTAAGACTGGGGACAAAGATAATTTTTTTTTTAAAACAACACCATTTCACATTATTTTTATTTTCACATTGACTAATCTTTGAATTGATGAAGCAAAGAGCGCATTTTTTTGTATTTTTGCGCCCAATAAAAAAATCTCGGATGGGCAAATTTCAAAAATTTAAGAAGTTTTGGAGCGTTATTGTGAGCGAATGGAAGACCCGCTACCGGTTGGTTTTCTCCAACGAGGAGACCCATGAGCAGAGTTTTGTCATCAAGAAGATCACCATTCAGAAGATGGCTGTCTTTATCATTTTAGTTTCTGTTGTGCTCATCCTGTTGACGACGGTCATCATTGCGCTCACGCCTTTGCGCATGTACATTCCGGGCTATACCACCCAAAAGGATTACAAGTTGTACAAGCAGACTGCCGCACGGGTGGACTCAATGAGTCGCGTCATCCAGTACAATCAGGAATATATCGAGCATTTGTCCAAGATGTTTGCTGGGGATGTGCCCACGATTGGAGAGATGGACAAGGATGCCCATTCTTCCCCGCAGACCCACAGCACCGAACGGGACAAGAAGCGGATAGCTGAGACGGAAGCCATTGAAAAGGAGGCAAAACGTATTTTGGGGCGCATTCGGAAGGATGACGGTGGCGGAAGCGACAACGTTCCGGGCATTGCGCAGGCCAAGATCACAAATCTGTCCTTATACCCGCCGGCCATCGGATCCGTTGTACAAGTGTTCGATGCCACGCGCAAGCATTACGGTATTGACATCCTTTCTGTGCAGAACAGTGTTGTATCCTGCATCGCTGACGGAGTGGTAGTCTATGCCGGTTTCACGGCAGACGACGGCTATACCATCATCGTCCAGCATCCGGGCAATCTGGTTTCCATTTACAAGCGTAATGCGGCCCTGATGAAGAAGACGGGAGCGCGTGTCCGCGCCGGCGAGGGTATCGCCAAACTCGGCAACAGCGGTTCCTCCGAAGGGAAAACCTACCATCTGCATTTCGAATTGTGGTATAACGGCTTCCCCATTAACCCCTTAAATTATTTAACCATTGAATAATATGGAAAAAATCATCCCTATAGAACCCGACAACGTAGTGGGTCTTTATGGCAGCCAGAATGCTAATATTGACCTGCTGTCGCACATTTTCACCAAACTCAAGATCATTGCCAGAGGCAACGAGATCAAGGTTATGGGTGAGGAGCATGAGGTGTTGCTCTTTGAGGAACGGATACAGCTGTTGCAGAAACATTTGGAAGAGTTCGGCAGGCTTACGGAGACGGATATCCTCAACATTACAGCCTTGGAGGACGACAGTTTTTACCGCCTTGACAGTGGTGACAGCAACGTTATTGTGCATGGGCGGGAGGGCAAGCTCATCAAGGCTATCACACCCAACCAGAAGAAGATGGTGGCGAGTGCCGCCAAGAACGACATGGTCTTCATCATCGGGCCGGCGGGTACTGGCAAGACATATACGGCCGTGGCTTTGGCCGTGCGGGCTTTGAAGAACAAGCAGATCAAACGCATCATCCTTACCCGTCCCGCGGTGGAGGCGGGCGAGAATCTCGGATTTCTCCCCGGGGACCTGCGCGACAAGCTTGACCCGTATCTGCAGCCGCTTTACGACGCCCTTTGGGATATGATGCCCATGCAGAAGCTCATGTCGTACATGGAGGACAAGGTGATAGAAATCGCCCCGTTGGCCTTCATGCGCGGGCGCACGCTGGACAACGCCTACGTTATCCTTGACGAGGCCCAGAACGCCACCTCGTTGCAGTTGAAGATGTTTCTCACCCGTATGGGGAAAAACGCCAAGTTCTTCATTACCGGTGATATTACCCAGATAGACCTGCCTAAGAACCAGCAGTCGGGACTGATACAGGCCGACCGCATTTTGAGTTCCATTCCGGGCATTGATTTCATCTACATGGACACCAAGGATGTGGTGCGTCATCATTTAGTCACCAAGATCATCAACCGTTACGAAGCCTACGAGAACCATCTTGCCGAATTGGCCAAAGAGCGTAAGGAGGGCAAGTTGAAAGCGCAGGCCGAGGTTGCAACCGAACTGGACCATGAGTAGGCCTTTCAAGATGCGACGACTGTTGGTGCCGGCGGGATGGCTTTTCGGCAACATCGCCCGATTGCGCCGATGGGCTTATCACAAAGGTATCATCCGTTCCTACAAGGCGGAGATTCCGGTGATTTGCGTTGGCAACATCGCCATCGGAGGTACGGGCAAGACGCCGCACGCCTCTTTCATCACACGATGCTTGAGCCGATTTGCGCACGTGGCCATGTTGAGTCGGGGGTACGGACGGAAATCCAAAGGGTACGTTCTGGCCAATACCACGCCATCAGCGGCTCTGAACGCCAATCTGATTGGGGATGAGCCGCTTCTGCTGCACCAGCGTTTCCCGGCATTGCCGTTGGCGGTGGCCGAGGACCGCGAGGAGGGAATCTGCCGTCTTCTCACCTATGCGCCTGATACTGATGTTATTGTGATGGACGACGCCTACCAGCATTTGTCGGTTACCCCGTCGCTGCGCATCATCCTGACCGAATATGCCCGTCCCTACTTCCGAGACTATCCCTTGCCAGCGGGACGGTTGCGTGAGTTTCCCGATGCTGTGCGCGATGCCGATTTGGTGCTGGTCACCAAGGTGCCGGACGAGGCTGCATCCGTTGATCGGGACTTCTGGCGGCAGCAGCTGGGACTTGCCCCGCACCAGCCGCTCTTTTTCACACGATACACGTACGCGACGCCGGAGCCTGTCACGGAACAGGCTTGCAATATCACTCTAACGCCAGAATCCAATATCGTACTGCTTACGGGAATCGCCAATCCTTCACCACTTTACGAACATCTACGACAGCAGTTCCATCGCATACAGCATGTGCGTTTTCCGGATCATCATAACTATTCCGAAAACGATATACATCATATTAGGGAATCCTTTTTCCAAAAAAATGCCGAGCAGCCTGTTCTTTTTACTACGGAGAAAGACTGGATGCGGCTGCAAACAGAGCGTTTGAAAAAAAACGTATCTTTGCTCCCTGTTTTCATTCTACCCATTGAAGTGGGATTCGTGTTTGAAAACGACCGACAAGAATTCATTAACATCCTTGAGCATCATGTCAGAAGATCAGAAGAAAAGAATTGAAGAAACCGTCCAATATTTGAACCAGCGCAAGCCCAATGCGCCGAAAATCGCCATCGTTTTAGGCTCTGGTTTAGGAGGCCTTACCAAACAGATTGATGTTTTGGACGAAATCCCATATACGGACATTCCCAATTTCCCGGTTTCCACCGTCAAAGGGCACAAGGGCACCCTCATTTTCGGAAAGTTAAATGGTATTGACGTTGTGGTGCTCAACGGGCGTTTCCACTACTATGAAGGCTATTCGATGGACACGGTAACCTATCCGCAGCAGGTGTTCTGCGGTCTTGGTGTCAAGACCATCATCCTGTCGAATGCTGCCGGCGGCATGAACCCGACCTTCACCGAGGGGGACATCATGATTATCCGTGACCACATCAACTTCTTTGGCACCAATCCACTCATCGGGCCCAATGACGACACGCTTGGGGAGCGTTTCCCTAACATGAGCGAGGTCTATTCCCACAAGCTCATCCATCTGGCGCGGCAGAAAGCCAAAGTGCTGAATATACATCTGCAGGAGGGTGTTTACCTGGGTGTTTCTGGTCCTTGTTTCGAGACCCCTGCCGAGTATCGGGCCTACCATATTTTAGGCGCTGATGCCGTGGGCATGTCCACGGTGCCGGAAGCCATCGTGGCCCATTACCGTGGTATGGAGATATTCGCCTTGTCGGTCATCACCGACCTTGGTGTGGTGGGTAAGATCATGAATGCTTCGCACGAAGAGGTGCTGGCCGCCGCCAATGCCGCCGAGCCGAAAATGGTGCAGCTGATCTGTGCCATGCTGCCGGAAATGTAGTGTTGGAATCCTTCCGAATCAATTGAACACTCGCAATTTCATCCCGTCGTAGCGGGTTTTGTACATCCGGGCGGGCCATTTGGCCGGGCCGGAAAGGACGTTGCCATCCAGGATGTTGAAGGTGGAGCCGCACAGCGAATCCACCAGTCGCAGTCCATCCGGAGCCACATAAAGCCACGATGTCGGTTCCTCATAATCGAACGAGCAGGCCCGGTCGTAGGCTAAGAATGTCCATTCATCCAGGCGATATACGATAATCCCGTTCACGCCGCCGGTGAAATACTCGTATCCGCCGTATGTGTTGAGGCGATAGTACATCACATCATTGGGATATATTGTGAAATCCACCGCCACATTGGGGATGGTGGGGTGATTGTAATAATTACATCCCACCAGAGAAAAGATCAGGGCAAGTACAAGCAAGTTTTTTTTCATCTTCTAATAAATCCAAGGGAAAATCTTGTAGCGTTTCAACGAAGTGAATTCTTCGCCGAAGAACTGTGTATAACGGCTGTACACCTCTTTGGAGCGCGGGATGATGTTGGCGCATGTCCACAGCAGGAACACGAAGCCGGACATTGACCAGGTGAGGATGGCAAAGCCGAGCCATTCGAGAATTTCGCCGAAATAGTTGGCGGAGCTGATGCGCGTGAAGGGCCATCCTTTGGGAAGGTAGTAGTTGTTGTCCATGTCATCCTTCCGGAGATTGCGGATGATGCGGTCGGCGTAGATGTTCACCACCATGCCGAAGAGGAAGATCATCGTGCCGATAATGAATTGAGGCGACCAGAACCAGGAAATCGGGTATGCGTCAACGGCGGAGAAATAGAAGAGCCAACCGCCCTGCATGATGGCGTTGAACGTGTTGAACACAAAGCCGATGATGATGATGGAGATGGGCATCTTGCTTTGGCCTTTCATCAGTAAGGGGAAGATAAACGACCGTTGGAAATAGTGGAATTCGAAGAAGATGAACATCACACAAGTGACGATATTGAATGGCCGGATGTTGTAATACAGTGAGATGAAATAGAGCACCAGCATCGTGAAGAACACGGGGGATTCCATGATAAACCATCCGAGATTGCTTCTTACGGAAACGCCCCACCGGCTGTTGAATGTCATGCCGTACGCGGCTGTCTTAAACTGGAGGACCACAAAGACGACCACGCCCAGGATGGACATCACGATGAGCAGATAGTGGTAAAACTGTGCGAAAAATTCCATACAACTAATATTATGTGTTAAGGTTAAACAAACTTTTCGCCGTCGAAAACCTTCTTGCGTTTGAAATAATGCAGGAAAACGACGGATTTCTGATAGGTGTCGGAGTAGGCCAGTTTGGGCATCGTGTTGCGTTTGGCCTTGCAGTAGTTGTAGTTCTTGTAAAATGCCGCCATCGCTTTGAAGACGGCGGTGAAATCTTTGAAGTGGCCTTGCAGCAGGAAGGAACCGGCCGCCATGATGTCGAGGAAGAAGCGGGCCACGAAGGTGGGGACTAGGCGTTCGTCGGGCAGGTTCTTGAGGAGCAGGAACAGGTTGTTGCGGAAGTTGAGGAACGTCTTATAGGAGTTCTGTTTCGGCAGGGTGCCGCCGCCGATGTGGTAAACCACGGACTGCGGGCAGCATTTTATCTTGTAGCCGGCGTTCTTGATGCGCCAGCAGAAGTCTATTTCCTCCATGTGGGCGAAGAAGTCGTCATCGAGGCCGCCCATGACGCGATATACATCGCTGCGGACGAAGAGTGCGGCACCCGTGGCCCAGAAGACGTCGATGTCGGAATCGTATTGTCCGTGGTCCTCCTCCACATTTCCGAACACGCGCCCCCGGCAGAAGGGGTAGCCGTATTTGTCCACAAAGCCGCCGGCGGCACCGGCATACTCGAAGGAATCCCGCTGGTTGAAGGATCGCAACTTAGGCTGCACGGCTGCGATTTTGTCGTTGGCGTCCATCATCTCAATAATGGGTTCCACCCAGTGCTCCGTCACCTCGATGTCGGAGTTGAGCAGACAGTAGTACTGGGCTTCCACCTGTTGCAGGGCTACGTTGTATCCGCGGGCGAAGCCCTCGTTGCGTCCGTTTTCGATGATGCGGACCGAAGGATACTGTTCGCGGAGGAAGGGCACGGAATCGTCGGTGGAGGCGTTGTCGGCCACCACAAGTTCGGCATAATCCGGCATATAGCGCAGCAGCGTGGGCAGGAAGCGTTCCAGATAGCGTTTCCCGTTCCAGTTCAAGATTACGATGGCGAGTTTGGTCATAGGCGCACTTGTTCAAAAGAGTGCAAAGATACGAAATTTTTTTGATTAAAAAACGTCCATTCACCGACCTCTATAACCCCATGAAAAATAATTGTGAGCTGGGATTCCATCATATTAAAAAAAATGCTACCTTTGCCGCCCGAAAGAAGAAAAGTAAAAAGTATTAAAAATTAGACGTTTATTATGTATTTGACAACTGAAGTTAAGAAAGAAATTTTCGAACAGTACGGTAAAAACGCTACGGACACTGGTTCTCCGGAAGCACAAGTTGCCCTGTTCACCCACCGCATCAAGCACCTCACCGAGCATGTGAAGGCCAATGGCGGCGACAAAGTCACCAAGCGTGCGCTGATCAACCTTGTCGGTAAGAGAAAGAAAATGCTCGAATACCTCAAACAGCAGGATATTGAGCGCTACAGAGCTTTGATCAAGAAGTTAGGTCTCAGAAAATAGTTTTGGGAAAATGTTTTAAAAAAGGGCAATTTCTTACAATTGCCTTTTTTTTAATTATGGCACATGTTGAAGATGTGCTGATTTGTTTATTATTTAATTTGAAACCACTATGTTAGGAATAAATACAAGCTTTACATTACCCGATGGTCGTGAAGTGACCATCGAAACGGGCAAGTTGGCCAAGCAGGCCGACGGTTCCGCCGTTGTGAAAATGGGCAACACCATGATTTTAGCCACTGTATGCTGCAAGAAGGAGGCCGTTGAAGGTACCGACTTCATGCCGTTGCAGGTGGAATATCAGGAGAAATACGGTGCTTTGGGCCGCATCCCCGGGGGATTCTTCCGTCGTGAGGCCCGTCCTTCCGAGTACGAGATCCTTATCGCCCGCCTCGTGGACCGCGCCATCCGCCCGCTGTTCCCCAAGGACTTCCACGCTGAGACGCAGGTCATCGTGACGCTGATTTCCGGCGACAAGAACCAGCTGCCCGACTGTCTGGCATGTCTGGCCGCCTCTTCGGCCATCGCCGTTTCCAACATCCCCTTCGAATGTCCCATCTCTGAAGTCCGCGTGGGCCGTGTGAACGGCGAATTCGTCGTCAACCCGACCGTGGAGCAGATGGAGAATTCCGACATCGACATGATTGTGGCCGCTTCCATGGACAACATCATGATGGTGGAAGGCGAGATGAAGGAGATTTCCGAGGACGACATGGTTGCCGCCCTCAATTTTGCCAAGGACAACATCAAGGTGCAGTGTCAGGCCCAGTTGGATCTGGCCGCCAAGGTACCCACCGCCAACCCGAAACGCGAATATTGCCACGAGACCAACGACGAGGAGATCCGCGAGCGCATCCAGAAGGAGACCTACGACAAAGTGTATGCCGTGGCCAAATCCTTTATGGGCAAGCAGGACCGCAACGAGGCTTTCGACCAGATTTTAGCCGACTTCATGGAGACGATTCCGGAAGAGGAGCGCGCCGAGAAAGAGGTGATGGTGAAACGCTACTACAGCGATGTGCAGTACCACGCCATGCGCAACATGATTTTGGACGAGCGCATCCGTCTGGACGGTCGTGATTTGGAGACCATCCGTCCCATCTGGATCGAGACCGACTACCTGCCCGCCGCTCACGGTTCTGCCATCTTCACCCGTGGTGAAACGCAGGCTTTGGCTTCCTGTACCCTCGGTACAAAGCTGGACGAGCAGACCATTGACGGTGCTGTGATTGAAGGCTCCAGCCGTTTCATGCTGCACTATAATTTCCCGCCCTACAGCGTAGGTGAGGTGAAACGTATCGGCAGCACGGGTCGTCGTGAGATCGGTCACGGCAACCTGGCCAAGCGTGCTGTTGCCCCCATGATTCCCTTTGACGATCCTACATTCCCCTATACGGTCCGTATCGTGTCCGACATTCTGGAATCCAACGGCAGTTCTTCCATGGCCACCGTCTGCGCCAGCACCCTCGCCCTGCTCGACTGCGGCGTGAAGCTCAAAAAGCCCGTGTCTGGTATTGCCATGGGCTTGATTACCGATGAAAAATCCGACAAATATGCCATCTTGTCCGACATCTTGGGTGATGAGGATCATCTTGGCGACATGGACTTCAAGGTTTGCGGTACGGAAGACGGTATCACCGCCTGCCAGATGGACATCAAGATTCACGGTCTTTCCGCCGAAGTGATGGCTGAGGCCCTCGCACAGGCCCACCGCGGACGTATGTTCATCCTTGGAAAGATCAAAGAGGCCATGCCGGCTCCGCGTGAGGACTACAAACCGTTCGTCCCGCGCATCATCCAAATGCAAATCCCGCGCGAATTCATCGGTGCCGTCATCGGACCGGGAGGCAAGATCATCCAAGAGATGCAGCGTGAAACCAACACCGTCATCAACATCGAGGAAGTGGGTGAGTTCGGCGTTATCGACATTGCCGCCCCGAACTTGGACAACATCAACGCCGCCATGGATCGCATCAAACTCATCTGCACCAAACCGGAAGTGGGCGAGATTTATGAAGGAACGGTCAAGACCATCACCGCCTTTGGTGCATTCGTCGAGTTCCTGCCCGGCACTGACGGTCTGCTGCATGTGACGGAGATTGCCTACCGCCGCATCGACAATGTGGAAGATGTGTTGAAGGTGGGTGACAAGATCAAAGTCAAACTCATCGAAATCGACGAGAAGACCGGCAAGTTCAGACTTTCCCACAAGGTGCTTCTGCCGAAGCCGGAGGGCTACACGGATCCCGAGTCCAAGCCGAGAGGCGGAAACCGTGGCGGTCGTGGCGACCGTGCCCCGCGTGGCAACGGTGACGCTCCTCGCCGCAACAACGACCGCGGTCCGCGTCCGAACCCGCATCGCAACGAGCGTGGTCCGCGCAACAACGACCACAGTCAGCACGCCCGTCCGGAAAACAACGAGCCGAAGAGAAACGACTCGGCTGACCTTCCGGATTTTCCCGAGCTTGACTAATCACAATCCGAATATACGCTAAAAAGCAGGGTGTTGAGCCCTGCTTTTTTTATGTGTTAAAGAATAATGGGTAATGATCTTATGATTTCAGGAACTCATCGATGGACTGGGCGGCCCGCTTGCCTGCGCCCATGGCCAGAATGACCGTGGCCGCCCCAGTGACGATGTCGCCACCGGCAAAGATGCCCTTCCGGGAAGTGCGCCCGTCGTCATCGGCGGTGACACAGCCGTGCCGGTTGATGTCAAGACCATCGGTGGTGGAGGCTATCAGCGGATTTGGAGACGTTCCCACTGCGATGATCACCATATCCACGTCGAGGGTGAATTCGGAGTCGGGAATGGGGACAGGACGACGGCGTCCGGAGTCATCGGGTTCGCCCAGTTCCATGCGGGTGCACACCATGCCGTTGACCCAGCCCTGCTCGTTGCCGAGGATTTTCACCGGATTGCACAGCAGATGGAAGACAACGCCCTCCTCTTTGGCATGATGCACCTCTTCGGCACGGGCGGGCAGCTCGGCCTCCGAACGGCGGTACACCACATACACGTCTGCGCCCAGGCGTATGGCTGTACGGGCGGCATCCATGGCCACATTGCCACCGCCGACTACGGCCACTCGTTTGCCGACGAAATTGGGCGTTTCATGCTCCTTCTTATAGGCGAACAGCAGGTTGTTGCGCGTCAGGAACTCGTTGGCCGAGACCACGCCACACAGATTTTCGCCTTCAATATTCATGAAATTGGGGAATCCGGCACCCGTTCCGAGATATACGGCGTCGAAGCCCCATTTGTTCAACAAATCATCCACGGATACCGTGCGCCCAATCACCACGTTGCTTTCAAATCGCACGCCTAATTTCTTGATGTTCTCCACCTCATGACGCACCACGGTGTCTTTGGGCAGACGGAACGAGGGTATGCCATATACTAACACGCCGCCGAATTCATGCAGTGCCTCGAAGATGGTCACATTATAGCCCTTGATACGCAGCTCCTTGGCGCAGGTAAGTCCCGACGGGCCACTGCCAATGACCGCCACCTTGTATCCGTTCTCATCCGAATTTTTCGATAGGGTGAAGTTGTTCTGTCGGGACCAGTCGCCGACAAAGCGTTCCAGTTTCCCAATAGCGATAGGTTCGCCCTTGCGTCCCAGCACGCATTTGCCTTCGCATTGCGTCTCTTGCGGGCACACGCGTCCGCATACGGCGGGCAGGGCGGAATCCTCGTTGATGATGCGGGCGGCTTCGGCGAAATGGCCTTCGGCCACCTGCTGGATGAATGCCGGTATGTTGATCTGCACAGGGCATCCCGACACGCACTGGGGCTTTTTGCAATTCAGGCAGCGACGGGCTTCAGCCATGGCTTCCTCCTCATTATACCCCAAACAAACCTCGTCGAAATTGTGCCGGCGTATTTCTGCAGGCTGCTCACGCACGGGCACGCGACGTGCCGGCGGGATGGAAAGCGGGGCCTGCTCCACGGCGGCATCCATGCACTCACAATGGTGCTCCGACTCCTTTCGGCCATCAATATGGTCGTACATGGCCTGACGGCGCATACATTCGTCGAAATCAATCAGGGAGGCGTTAAATTCGGGGCCATCCACGCAGGTGAAGCGGGTCTGACCGCCCACTGTCACGCGGCAGGCACCGCACATGCCCGTGCCGTCCACCATCAGGGCATTCAGGCTTACGATGCAGGGGATATTGAGCTGGGCGGCCTTCTTTGCCACAAACTTCATCATAATCATCGGGCCGATGGCTGTGATTTCATCGTAGCGATGGCCCTCTCTCTCCACCAAACGGGACAAAACGTCCGTCACCGTGCCCTTTTCGCCCATGGAACCGTCATCGGTGGCAATATAGAGGTTGTCGGAGACGGGACGCAGTTTCTCAATGTAGAACAGCAGCGATTTGGTGCGGGCACCGATGATCACGTCACAGTCGAGGCCGTGGGCATACATCCATTTCACCAACGGATAGATAGGTGCGATGCCCACGCCGCCGGCGATGAAACAGTAGCGCGTGCGGCGCAACTCGCCGATAGGTCTGTGGATAAAGGCAGAAGGACGGCCCAGAGGTCCCACGATGTCGTGGTAAGACTCGCCCACCTGGAAATTCAGCATCTTACGGGTGGAGTGGCCTATTGTCTTCACCACGAGCGTAATCGTACCGTCAAAAAGGTCCGTATCGCTGATAGTCAGCGGGATGCGTTCGGCTTTCTCATCCGCCTTCACTATGACAAACTGGCCCGGGAGAGCCGCCTGCGCAATCTTGGGGGCTTCCACTTCCAGCAGATAGGTGTCTTGTCCGAGTTCTTCCTTCTTAATGATTTTATACATAGATCTATCGTTGATTAGTTATCGTCTATTCTTAACAGCCATGCATAGTATGGGATAATATGCTACCCCAAAATTGATTGGGAAATTGTATCCGCCAGCACCTGCAATTGCTCCACCTGATTCTCTTTCAGAGCCGATTTCAGTGTGACAACAGGTTCCAAAAGGGTGGTGGATTTCATTTCGCCCAGGATTTTGCGGATCACATTGGCTGCCTGCGGGGCCCACGTGCCATTCTCCACTAAGGCGAATGTCCTGCCCTGCAGGGCGTGGGCCTGCAGATCCAGCAGGAAGGTCTCCATCGGCGGGAACAGTCCGTTATTGTAGGTGGGAGCGGCCAGCACAATGTGGCTGCAGCGGAACGCTTCCGCCACCAGATCCGAAACGTGCGTCACGGAGACATCATACATCCGAATATTGCGTACACCTTTCAAGGCCAAATGGTTAGCCAACAAGGTGGCGGCATTCTCCGTATGGCCATACGGAGAACCATACACAACCATAACACCCTTCTGTTCGGGTTCATAGCGGCTCCACTGGTCATGTTTATGAATGAAATATTCAAGATTTTCCCTCCAGATGGGACCGTGCAACGGACATATCATTTGGATATCCAGCGCAGCGGCTTTTTTCAAAAGATTCTGCACCTGGATGCCATATTTTCCGACAATGTTTGTATAATAACGGCGGGCATCATCCAGCCAATCGCGGTCAAAGTCAAGTTCATCGGCATACAAATTGCCGTTCAACGCGCCGAATGTGCCGAAGGCGTCAGCGGAGAACAGAATTTTGGCTGAGGTGTCATACGAAACCAGTACCTCCGGCCAATGCACCATAGCAGCCGACACGAACTGGAGTGTATGGTCGTTCACTTGGAGGGTATCGCCCTCTTTTACAATCTGCAGCTGGCTTGACAGGTCCATGTCGAAGAACTGTCCGATAAATTTTGCTGCCTGCTGGCTGCAAACGATTTTAACATTCGGATGACGCAGCAAAACCTCCTTCATCATGGCCAGATGGTCGGGCTCCACGTGATGGATAACCATATAATCCAGATTCTGACCGTTCAGGGTGGTGTCCAGATTCTCAAGGAATTGCGCACCGACGGAGCTGTCGGCGGTATCCAACAGTGCAGTCTGCTGGCCTGTATAGAGATAGGAGTTGTAGGAAACACCCCGGGGTACGGGCATGACGTTTTCAAAAAGGGCCAGCCGGCGGTCGGAGGCTCCGATATACCAGAGATTCGGTCTTATTTCACGAGCTGTATTCATGTTTTACTATTATATATTATTGTATAAAAAACGTCATTTCGTTTCTTCTTGTTTTCTGATTTCCTCATTCTCTTTTTTCAGCACTATTACTTCCACGATGGCGTATAGGAAATAGATAATCAGGAAAGCAATGGCAAAACGCCACGCATCTTTCTTGTTTAAAACCATATACAGCACCAGAAACAGGAGGCAGGAGAGGAGTTTCACTACGCGGGAGAGCATATAGTTGGATACAAACTGCTTTCCCGCTTTCCCACTGCTGTCGCGCAACACGATGTAAAGGGAGAACAGGGTGATGATCAGGAAGAAAAGTACGATGAATGGCAGTGCTGGTGACGCATACGCGGGGCATAGCCATTGGAACAGGACTGTCAGGGCGGCCACCACCACCGAGAACACCAGAATGCGGAACGAGAATTTCTTAATGGGTATCTTCTGGCTCATGTTTGCTCTTTTTAGTAGGGGTTACACCTTTGATCATCAAATAGATGGCAATCGCAACCGAGCCTAAGGAGCCAATCAGGGTAAGCAAGGGCAGCGTTCCCAACATCTTATCCAACTTCACACCACCGAAAACACCTATCAGCACAATCACACCCATTTCGATGGCGAGATTGGAGTAATAGGCATACTTTGCCAGAGGGGAATCCTTCTTGATGGGCGGTTGCGGCATCGGTGCTATTTCCTTTCGGGCTGGGGTGCGACGGGCGTCTTCGATGTCTGCATTTTGCAGTTGCCGGAAAACTCGGCACCCGGTTCGATGGCGATTTTACCCACCACAATGTTGCCCAGCAGTTTGGCGGACGACTTCAGTGTCATGAGGTCGCTCACATTCAGAGTCTCGGCCTTCACCGTACCCTCGATTTCAACACTGTTGCACGTGATGTTGCCCTCCACCAGACCGTTGCGTCCGATGATGATTTTGGACTTGGATGTCACATTACCCTTCACATGTCCGTCAATGCGGCAGTCGCTGTTGGTGACGACGCTGCCCTCTACCTGCGTTCCTTGTGCAATCATGTTGACCGCACCTAAATCTCTGATTTCGTTGTCTTTCATACTATCTTTTTTTTCTGTTCGTAACAATTATTATTTCTATTTTATTGTTGTTTCAGATAATTCTCTTTGAAAAAGTCGTTGTATAAGGCTCTTCCCTCCTTGTTGTTATAGAATGTCGTGTAGTTGGTGGCCGACATGGCGTACACCTCGATGTTGCCATTGGCGATGTCGGGGGCGAATTTGTCGTTTTTCACCAGAATATTATAATAGTCCACTGCCGCCGCCTTGTTGTTGAATTTGGCCACCGTGACCATCTGCTGGGTGTTGTTGATATAGAAACTGCTGAGGTTGAACCGTTGCAAACCGAAATGTGTTTTATTGAAATTTGTCAGATTGAGTTTCACATCCTGTACGGGCAGGTTGGCGGTTTTCACCAGCAGCACCACATAGTGCATCTCGTCATCCTTGACCACGAAAGGATTCGTCGGATTGCTCCGAGGGGCCTCTATAACCGGTGCTTCCGAAGTTTTGGTGGAATCCGTCACAGTAGGGATTGTGGCGGCCAGCTTCTGGGCATCAAAGGTGGAGAGGTAAATGCGTGCCAGCTCGGCCACTTCATACTGCCCATACTGGCTGATTACGTTCCGTAGCCCAACGATGAGCGTATCCTCGTTGTAAACCTGGCCGGCAGCCACTGCGCGCAGGTAGGCGAATTTCGACCTCAGCTCCTTATCCTGGCATTGGGACAGGGCCTCATTCGATTTCTGTACCACACTGCTCCACTGGCGGTTCTGGTAGTCGTTGTACACTTCTGCATATTTTTCTTCAACGATTTTCTCCTGATTGGCCAGTTTCTTGTAATAGTCGGGATCCTGAACCAGCTTGGCGTAGTCAGTATCTGGATATTTGGTCAGCAGTATCTGCTTGTAATGTTCGTATTTCGGGTCGTTTTGCTTTAAATAGATGGAATAAAGCAGGAACGTGCAAGGGAGCGCGTACTCCGACTCGGGAAAACGTTTCAGCAGGGATTCGAACGAGGCACAGGTTCTTGGGATGTCGTTCAGAAGATCCTGATAGATGAAGCCCACCTCATAGAGGTCGCGGGCGATGATGGCATTGGAGGTGTCTATCGCTCCAGGGGTAAGAGGCAGGTCCTGCAGATAGTACTCTTCCTTCTTGGGGTCGGTTTCCCGCTTCTTGATGGGATTGCCATCCTCGTCATACTCTACCGAATCTTTGGCGAGGCTCGGATCGTTCATCAGGGCCATATCCTCGAAGGACATCTGCATCTTGTTGCTGACAAACCAGAGGTCTTCCAGTTTCCGGTTGCCCCATCGGCGGTAGAAATCCTGTTGGCCGGCAGTCACTAACGACTGGTTATAGAAATACCACTTGCCGTTGGAGGAGGTGGTGTTGATGTTCGTATAGGAGGATGCGTTCTGCAACGCCAGCATACGTTCAGCCTCTTCAGCAGCGGCTTTCCGCTCGGCCTCGGTATAGTCGGCAATCATTTTCCGCACCCACGCCTTGCGCTGGCTCTCCGGCATCTTGGCGATGCGCTGCAAGCTGTCCTGCAAGTCAATCTCATCCAGTTTGTCCACCAGATCCTTCAGCACATTGGCCCGTTTCAGTATGTTGTCATAATCGGGGTAATTCTTGGGGATGCTCATGGCGGCCGTGTCGTAGTAGGCCTGTGCCAAGCGGTACTCGTCCTGACTGAAGAACAGGTCGGCGAGCGTGAGGCTGGAGAATGTCTTCTGATAGTAGTTATTCGTGGAGGAAGAGACCGACTTCTTCAGGTAGCTGACACGCAGGGAGTCGTCCTCATCGATGCGGGCGATTTCCGAGCAAGCATAATAGATTTGGTCCTTGAAATCCTCATTCTTATGTTCGCCCAACATCTTCTTGAACTGCTTCATAATGGCATTCCGGGACGATTCGCTACCGTCGTAGTTGGAAGCCAGATGCATCTGGGCACTGAAAATCTGTTCATAGACGGACGACTTCTTAATGACCTTCATGAAGTTTTTCTGAGCCTCGGCCTGTTGTCCCATTTCCTCATATAATTGTCCCAAAATCAGGTACAGACGGGTCTTGAAATCGCGTTTCGGGTGGGCGTCAATGGTGTTCTGGATAAAGTCGATGGCCTCCTGCTTGTCGCCGTCAGGGGCTGAGAGGTGATACTCGGCCTTCGCGGCGTTGAACCACACGTTGAACTTGTTGTTTTTCTTGTTAGTGGCTAAGTAGTGCAGGTTCTCAAGCTGTTCGTCGGCACTGGAGTAGTAGCCTTGGCGCATGGCAGTGCGGGCCAGCAAGACGGCGGCCTCATTGTACGTGTTCGACTTGGGATAGTTGTGCATGATGTAGTTGAACACGCGCTGCGCCTGTGTGTAGTCCTGCTTGTAGAAGTAGGCCTTGCCCATGATGAGGTAGGCGTCATCGATAGTCTTCACGTACTCCTTGCCACGGATCAGCATCGAATGCTTGTAGATGGACTTCGAGGCCTTCTCAATGGTCCTGTCCAGATAGGGCAGTGCCGAACCGAGGTCCGACTTGCTGGGATAGTTATAGACAGGCAGGCGCGTCGTGTAGTTGTCCTTGCCCACCTTGGCAAGTTCCGCCTCGGCGTTTTTCATGGCCTGCTGGCCATTCCAAAGCACATTGTACTTGTTGGTTACATTATGGTAGGCCCGGTTGGGGAACGTGTTTTTTGATGTGGAACAGGCCGCCAGCCCGACCAGCAAGGCTGCCAGCAGGCCTATCAACATAAGAGTAAGAAGGTTATTTTTCTGTTTCAATCTTGTAGAATCTAATAATAAAGACAGAATAACGTTCCGACTGGGATTTTATTTTTCGTGCTGCTTGAAATATTCCTCTAACAGACGTTGGACATATTTCCCGAACACATCGAACTCGATATTGACGACCGTCCCGGGTTTGAAGTTGTGGAAGTTGGTCACCTTGTGCGTGTAGGGGATAATGGCCACGGAGAACATGCCCCGTTCGGAGTCCACCACCGTCAGACTCACCCCGTTGACGGAGATGGAGCCTTTGGGTACGGTGAAGTTGTTCTTTTCGGGGTCATACGAGAAATAGTAGCGCCAACTGCCGTTCTCGTCCACCACACGCTCACATACGGCGGTCTGATCGACATGACCTTGGACGATGTGGCCGTCGAAGCGGCCGTCCATGCGCATGCTGCGTTCCAGGTTCACCTCATCGCCCACCTTCCAGGTTTTGAGGTTGGTCTTCAGCATGGTTTCTTCCATGGCAGTCACCACATACTGTTTCTTCTCCTTGTCTATCTTCACGATGGTCAGGCAGCATCCGTCATGGGCCATACTCTGGTCGATGGACAACTCGTCGGCGAAATCCACCTCCAGCGTAAAGTCAAAATTCGTCCTATCCTGTTTTATATCAACGATTTTGCCTGTTTTTTCAATAATACCCGTAAACATTATTATCCTAAATTAAAAAACGCGCAAAGATACAAAAAATCAGGGAATAGTGAATAGTTGAGGGTTGATAGTTTAGAGTTTGGAGTAATTTGCCAATAGCCAATGGCTATTGGCAAACGGCCCATTACTGGTTCTTATACTGCACCACTTCGTCGGAGAAGAACTCTAATTGGACGCCGGCGGCCTTGAACATCTCCTCGGACTCGGCTCCGGCGTGGTATTTGTTGGCGCACACCACCCGTTTGATGCCGCAGTTGATGATGAGCATGGCGCACACGCGGCAGGGGGTCATGCGGCAGTAGAGGGTGGCACCGTCTAACGAGATGCCCAACTTGGCAGCCTGGCAGATGGCGTTTTGCTCGGCATGGACGGTCCGTACGCAATGCTGCGTCACGGTGCCGTCCTCATGGACCGTCTGTTTGAGCTGGTGGCCCACCTCGTCGCAATGGGGCAGCCCCTTGGGCGAGCCCACGTATCCGGTGACGAGGATTTGGCGGTCGCGCACCACCACGCAGCCACTGCGCCCGCGGTCGCACGTGGCCCGCTTGCTAACTGTATCAGCGATTTCCATGAAATATTCATCCCACGAGGGACGTATGTGTTTGGTTTCTTCCATAATTTCCGTTTTTTTATTAAAAATGCAAAGATACATAAATTTCGAAAACACGCAGGCATATTAAATTGCCGTCTGTAGAGACGTGCCATGGCGCGTCTCTACGAATAACAGAGGAAAGATACATAAAATGGTGAAAACCGTGCGGGTGCCGTATGGTTCACCTATTGAAGTTTCACCGCCGGCCAGCCATAGTCCTGATAGCAGGTGACAGGCAGGTCGTGTTCGCGCACGTATTTGGCGGTGGTGGCCTTGCGTTCTGCCTCACGGACCTGCTCGTCGGAGTTCACCTTCCAGAAATCCTCGAAATGGTCTCCGAAAATCCGTTTCGCGCTACGCAGGTTGCCCGCACCGTCCTCTGTCTGTTCAAAAGAGATCACATCGTAGCGGTCGCCATTTTTGCGCACATGCATAAGTCCAGGGTGGCTGCCGCCAGACACGGTTTTGAGGATATCTCCTTCGATGTTGTAATGGAAGACCCAGAAGTCGCCCCACACGAGGATGTCATCGGGATTGCTCTTGTCGGTGGCGATAATGGTGCCGCACGGGATGCACACTTGGCCTTGCGCGTAATTCATGCCTATTTCGTTGGTCAGATAGCAGTTGATCGCAGCCAGCTCGGTGGCGTGGTTCCGATTCAGTTCTGCCACCCAGTCCAGGCACTCCTGTTTCTTTCCATCAAAATCGGATATCAGCCACTGGTTCTGCACGAGGGTCATCTCCATTTGGTGCTGCTTAGGTGCCTCCTCCGAAATCGTGCCGTCACCCCATTTTTGCTGTACGCTCACGTATGCGATAGCATGGGTGTCGTCTTGTTTTTTCACCGAATCAATAGTATATACCGACGTTGAGCCGCCGTTGCCGGTCACGAAATAGTAGAGCCATTCGTTATCCATCGGGTCGTCGGGCTTGGCTTTAAAAGCATCCGCCAATGCCTGATAGAAGTCGGGGGTCATGTACTTCTCCGCTTCCGGAAGCAGCTTATGGTCAGGAACATACTGACACAGTTCCTGCGCACGTTCGTATAGTTGTTTTTCCTTGTTGCCGCAGCCTATCAGCAGCAATATCACACAGGGTATCAAGAATAATTTTTTCATTATGGTTTGTTTTTAACAACGATGCAAAAATAATAATTTCACCTTGAAGTTGATAACAAAATAGGAAAGTTTATTTTCGTGCAACACAAGTGATCCGTTGAAAAAATAATCGACCCCAAAAATTGAAGCCTCGGAGAGGCGCTACGCACGTAGTGCAATTAACACCACACAAGCGAAGCGTAGTGTGGTGATGGCTGACGCGCACGCGCTATACCTAATCATCGCCTCGGAGAGGCGCCACGCACGCAGTGCAATTAACACCTCACAAGCGGAGCGCAGTGTGGTGTGAGTCGCCGCGCAATGTGGTGAGGACTGGTGCGCACACGCTAAAACATCTCGAAGAGATGAGACCAACACAATAATCCGAATATCTCATCGTTCTCCTTTGTTGCACAAACAAAATTTTAACAATAACTATAAACAAAATTATGAGTTACACACAGACTTTCTATCACATCATCCTTCGCACACATTGTAGCATTCCAGCCATAGTCGAGGACCACGAGCGAGAGCTATATTCCTACATGCACGGTTTCATCAACAACAAAGGAGCTCGCCTCTACCGCATCGGCGGTATGCCCGACCATGTGCATCTTTTCGTATCTCTGCCCGCGACCTTGGCGATGTCCACGTTTGTCCAAGAGCTCAAAGTCTCCACCAGCAAGTGGCTCAAGGCCAACCCTAATTTTCCGTTTTTCGACGGCTGGACGAAGGAGTATGCGGGCTTTTCATACAATCTGCGCGATAGAGACATGATCGTAGGGTACATCGCCAAGCAGAAGGAGCACCATCGTCACGTGACATTCTCCGAGGAGTACCGACAATTCCTTGTCGAGAACGGCGTTGAGATCAAGGAGGAGTACTTTCTCCAGGACTGATTGTCGCATCTCTCCGAGATGCCTGCTCTGACCGCGCTTGCCTGTCACCACACTGCGCCTGTCCTTCTCACCACACTGCGCGCTATCGCGCTTGTATGGTGTTAATTGCACCTGTCGGTGCGTCTCATGCCTCTGGCATGAAGCCAAAGTTGATACAAAGCATTTTTTACGTGAAGTCACCACTACGAAGAGGCTTTCTACTATCATCAATTTTATTTCAGTCATCGCCTCGGAGAGGCGCCACGCACGCAGTGCAATTAACACCATCATAATGGGAACACACTTTACCACGGCTTGTGTTTCTTCAGGAAATATTCTCTTTCTTTTTCAGTAAATGTCTCCTGGCCGGCGGCACCACCTTGGTAACTGAAATAACAGTGGTCGTTGTATGGGATCACCACTCCATTCATCGCTGACGCTTTCTCTTCATTGGTCATCGGACGGTTTAGGACAGTGTAACAATAGAGTCCCCAACCAACACGTCGGAACCATATCCTCAGCTGTTCGGGGGTGGATTGGGAATAATCAAAGCCTATGCACCCCATATCTTTCAACTGCTTGCAAATGTTATCGTATTCCTCGGAGGATAGCCCCGCAATAGTCATTAACGAGTCTTTATGCAGTCCAGCTTCTTTGCCACTATATGGCAGATAGCGCTTGTCCGGGCCTTTCACACAGAATCTCTCAAGTTTATTACCATTGAATTCTACTGTGACATCACAGCTATCGGCAATGGCGGATTGAACGTATCGATGAAACTCTTCCATTTCGGTGTGATGCCCGTTATAGTGTGTTGCCATAACATCAGGAGTGCACTTTTGATTAGGCAACATACAGAAAACAGCCCAAAGCAATATATTTACGACACCCCAAAGGACTATGGTCAGTTGCCATTTGTCACGGCAGCGAATGCTCGCGAAAAACAACACAATGCTGACAATAAGAGCAGGTATCCAAAGCCACCAAAAGAAAACAAAAATGAAAAAGCCTACATCATTGCCTATCCACATTGAAATAATGATGGCTGTGGCGATGGCGAAAGGAATCAGTTTTAGGATTCCGAAGAGGGTTGTGCGGGCTAGCTCTGTCATAAGGTTCGTATACTTTTTGTGATTTCTTGCAGTCTTCTTTGATTTTGCTGCAGTTCTACCGCCATAAGGGATGATACCAGATGCTATAACCACTTGAAACTCCCTTCTTCTGCACCCACCTCGAAATGGTACTTCGCGATGCCGAGGTCGAGGTGCGCGTAGCCGATGAGGGAGAACTTGGCGATAGCCTCCACACGGTTGTCGTCGTGCAGCACAAACTCGAATTTCTGCTGATTGACGGCCGTGGGGGCGAGCAGTGCGGCCTCCACGCCATTCACGAACCAGTTGGGGAAACTGGCAACTGAGGATTTGTTCGCCGTCACGTTGGCGATGGTCTTCTTTTGCGGGTGCTGTACGCCTTGCGCGGCCCCATAACCTATGGAGATGACGGCTTTCAACTCTTCACCCTCTCCCACGGAATAGGCCTGCTTAACCTTCTTGAATGTCAGGCCGACCCAGCATGAATTGAGGCCGAGGGTTTGCACAAGCAGCACCACCTTTTCACCGTAGTAGCCGGCCGTCACGTCGCCGATCTTTCCCTTGGGTGCCACCACGGCAATATAGTTGCTCACATTCCCAAACTTGCCGTATTTAGGCCAGTCCACCCCTTTGCGGAACGCCTTGGGTTCGTTGGTCACCAACTGCAGATGCATGCCGCCCTCGCGGTTGCATTGGTCGATGCACGCCTGTATGGCCTCGATTTTCTCCGCCTCAATGGGCTTGTCGAGGTATTGCCGCACGGAATGGCGGACTTTGATGGCTTCAAGTTCGGTCATAATAATTGGAATTTTTCAGTGGAGGCAAAAATAATAATTTCAGAGACACGAAGGCAATCAGTATTCTCCTTGCTGTAGAGCCGCAATGCATTGCGTCTCTACTCGCCGGTCCCTAAATTCCCAAAGAGTAAACGTACGATTCTATTTCGCAGTTCGGTTTTTTAAAGGTCACGGTCTTCGTCGTTTTGCTTTTGGCATCGTATATTTTCCAGCGGCCGATGCACCAATAACCCTCCGCAAGCAGCGAGTCATTGTCACCGTAATAGCCTACGCCCTCGAATCGGACAGTTTTTCCATCGTTAAGATACTCCTTGATATACGCTCGGTAACCGAGTCGGAATCCTTCTATCACCGTATCTACTTTGGTGATATTGGTAAGGTGCAGACCTAGCTTCCCCTCAAAGAATATTTTCATTTCCCCGCATTCAACACCTTTGCAGTAATCCATTTCAATTCTAGTCCTTTCGATCTGATTGATCCTTTCATCATCCGTATATGTGGCGTGCCCATCCAGCACCCCATCAACATAATGCTCCTTGTGGATCCACCCGTACTCCTCATACGTCCAAAAGCCCGTTCTTCGGCCTTCGGAATCGTATTGTTTGACTTCCTTGAATGTTTCTTTCTCACTGTCATAGGTAACAGAGGGGACAGTGTCATTTTGTGAGATAGTGTCGCTTTGTAGCATAGTGCCAACATTAGGGCCATTAACATTGCCGTTCTTGCAGGCCGTCAACCAGAAGACGAGCAGGGCAGCACAAAATGTCAATTTCATCGAAAAACACTTCATATTATAAAAATATAAAACACACTGAATTCCAAAATGTTGTATCATATTCAACCCACGTTCTCGAACGAATCATCCTATCTCCTCCAACGCCCCCGTTTCCGAATCAATGATAAACCCTCTTACCACGATGTCCTTTGGTACGAGCGGGTGGGTGCGAATGGTCTCCACGGTTTTGCGGACGGAGGTCGGGGTGTCCTTGAAACCCTCCAACCAGTGGTCAAGATTTATGCCGCATTTGCGGATGGTGTCGAGGGTCTCGTCCGTCACGCCGCGGGCAATCATCTCATGGTGGAAGTGGTCGTAGCTCATGTGGCAGGCACCGCAATGCGAGTGGGCCACCACCATAATCTCCTGCACGCCCAACTCGTAGATGGCCACAATCAGGCTGCGCATGGCGGAGTCGAAGGCGGAGATTACCAAACCGCCCGCATTCTTGATGATTTTCGCGTCGCCGTTCTTCAGTCCGAGGGCGGCAGGCAGAAGTTCCGTCAGCCGGGTATCCATACACGATAGCACCGCCAACTTTTTGTCGGGATACTTGTCGGTGATATACTTTTCGTAGCCCTTCTGCGCCACGAATGTCTTGTTGTATTCGATAATTTGGTCAATCATAGTCAGTCTTAAAATTTTCCGCAAAAATAGAAAAATTGCGATAAGGGGTTATTTTCATTAATTGCTTTTTGTCGTTCGAAATCATCCCTTATCATCGTAAACTGTTTGTCGGCCGTGTGGCGCATAGCCTCGGAGGGGCGTAACGCACACAGTGCAAGTCGCATCTCTCCGAGATGCCTGCTCTGACCGCACATGCCTATCACCACACTGCGCGCAATCGCGCTTGTATGATGTTAATTGCGCCTGTCGGCGCGTCTCATGCCTCCGGCATGATGCCGTTGACGAGTCCTTGTCCGTAAGTCACCACACTACGCTTCTCTTGTATGGTGTTAATTGTGCCTGTCGGCGCGTCTCATGCCTCTGGCATGAAGCCGTTGCCGAGTCATCTCCATTATCTCAAAAACGATATGTTTATCCGATAATACCTCTTCCTGATTACCACCAACCGCACCAACCAGATGACGAAGAAAGCATCGGATAGAATCTTGTAGAGTGGGGGTAGGGTAACGAACCACGAAACGACCCAAAGGATGAGGTCGATGTCGAAGAGGATGTTCCACAGCCGTTCGCGGTCGTGGAACTCGCAGAGGACATCCCCTTCTTGCGGCACCTTTACCTGCGCGGTGGAAGAGACTGACAAATCGAGGGTCTTGCCGCTTTTGCCCAACGGAATAAGCCCTCCGAACTGCACCTTCAGGCTGTAGCTGCCCGCCGGGATCTCAATGCGCAGATCGCCGTCCTTCACCATGCCGGCGTAATAGCCGTTGATGAAGACAGCGTGCGGCAGCTTCGGCTCGTACCAATGGCGGATGTGTCGGACAGTGAGCATGTTCATAAGCAATCCTTCTGTTCACTATCACAACTTTTTCCCCACCATCCGCTGCATCACAACGGCGCAGGACGCGTCGCCGGTGACTGACATGACGGTGCGACCCATGTCGATGATACGGTCGATGCCGGCGGCCACGGCCACGCACTCGACGGGGATGCTGGCCGAGGCGAACACCATCGCCATCAGGGCCAAGCTGCCGCCCGGAATGCCCGGAGTACCGATGGAGGCCACCGTGGAGGCGAAGGCAATGGCCAAGTACTGGCTTATCGTGAGGTCTATACCGCAACAGTTGGCCATGAACACGGAGGCCACGCCCAAGTAGATAGCCACCCCGTCCATGTTGATGGTCGCGCCCAACGAAAGCACAAACCGCCCGATATCCTTGTTGACACCCATTTTCTCGGTGCACTGCATCGTGTAGGGCAGCGTGGCCACCGACGAGTCGCTGGAAAAGGCGAACAGCATGGCCGGTTGCATCTCCTTGAAGAACTTCAGGGGCGAAATGCCGCCCAATAGCCCAACCGTCGAGGAATAGACCACCCCCGCGTGGATGACAAAGCAGAGATAGGCCAAGCCCAACAGGGCCGCGTAGGAGCCCAACACCGCCGGACCATTCTCAACCACCACGGGTGTTAGCATACAGAACACGCCGATGGGGGCCAGTGCCATGATGTATTCTAAAATCTTGCACACCACATCATTGAAGCTGAGAGTCACCTTGCGGGCCATCTCGCCCTTCTCGCCCACATGGACCATGGCGATGCCGAAGAACAGGGCGATCACAATGACCTGCATCATCGCCATAGAACTCACAGGTGTGATGACGTTGCTCGGGAACATATTAACCAGCTGGTCCATCACCGACTGATGGGGCACTTCGATGTTCTCAGCTGCTGTTCCGGTATCAATACGGATGAGCGGGAGGAAACCCTTCAGCAGGCTGGGCACTACCAGTCCCAAGGTTACCGCAAAGAGTGTCGTCCCCATGAAATAGAGCAGCGCACGGAACCCTAATTTTCCCACTTTCGAGATATCATTCATCGACAGAATTCCCGCCATAATGGAGAAAAGTACCAGTGGTACCACAATGAATTTCAGCAGGTTGAGAAAAATAATACCTATTGGTTTGATGTATGTGTTGACAAAGTCGGCTTGGTTGTGCAGCAATATGCCGGCCAGCACGGCAAGCAGCAGGGCTATGCCTATTTGTGCGGTAAGTGAGAGTTTCTTCATAGGGTGCAAAAATACATAAATTCCGGATATACACATGCGCATGAAAATGCCGTATGTAGAGACGCGCCATGGCGAACCTGCTGAAGAACTCCCACATTTTCAGACGACAGGCTTTAAAAGAGCGACCTTTTGGGCGGGACTGACAGGGCTGCGAACGTTTTTTCTGGCTTTGCCTGTCAGGTCACGCCAGCGCTGA